>NZ_JAMYFE010000001.1 GCF_024129865.1 Stieleria tagensis
TGATGCGTATCGTTACGAGGATGAGACTCAGCTGAAGTTGTGGACGAATTGTGAATCGGATGCATGCGGTCGGTTTGCCGGGCGGCAACGCCCTTCTCTCGCGGTCGGAACGAATCTGCTTCGCGCTCAAACGATTTGCGAATGGCAACGCTCGATTGCCGGGGATGGAGACGCTTGCGAATTGCATACGCCCATCGAATGGCATCGGCGGCGACGACCAGCCGAACCGCCGGCGACTTGCTTTGGATACGCTGACTGATTGTCGCCGACGCTTCGACTCGTCGTCGCCTTTCGTGCGCGACCGGCATGACCGCCCAGTGGTCGGCCACGAAAAAACAATTTCCAGCTCAATCGATTAACCACATGCGAAGCGACGGGATCGCCGTCGACGGCGCGATGACACTCCTCGGATGGCCTTGTCGCCGGCGATCCCCACGCTTCTTTTACCGATTCAACCAACACCCGCCCAGTGCCCAACCCAATACCCGTCCCTGCCGCACCCAACACCCAAAGTTGCGATCGCGATTCCAGACGGCTACGCTGGCACAAACTGCCCGCGAGCTTCAAACCAAATTGAAAAGAGAGCTCGTAACCACGGGATGTAACGGATCGGCGGAATCAGGTCTGGAACTGTGGTCCATGTCATTCGCCGCCGACTCGTTAATCCCAATCGTTACCCGTACGAACAATTGTGATGAATCGTAGTGGTCAAGAGTTGTCTGACTGGCTCATGTCCGATCCGCGACGTGCCTTCATTTTCGGTTCGACGTTGTTCACGACTGTGATCGTCATAGCCTGGGCAATTTCAGGCCAGGAACTCGACGCCCACTGGCTCAGCCAACTTTGGATTGCTGTCTTCATGGGGCTTTGCACGGCGGGACTCTCGGCCCGTCAATTCTCTTCGGACTACCATCGGCCGATTTCGTTTTCTGCATTCGCTATTCTCGCGATCATCTCCGTTTGGTCTCTGATCACCCTCGGTGCTGACGCGCTACAAGCATTCGTGACGCATCCAATTCTCGCGTTTGCGATCACCGGTAGCGTACTGACTGTCCTGTATCACGTGATTCTTGGCGTCGCCCACCTCTTGTTGCTATTCTACTTGTCCCGTTTCGTTCACAATCGCGGGTAACAATGCCGTGCACCGAAGGACGGGAGTCGACGGCTTTAAAGTGGTTGGTCTTTCGCCCGTCCTCGGTGACGGCCGCCGTTCCCGTGACGACTCTCGTAGAAGTAGTGAATTTGGCTGCTCGTGTGTTGCGATGCAAACGTGAATTTGAGGCGATCGATTTCCGAACTGCAAACTGCCAGCAACGTCCGTTGTTGCTTGGTGTTTTTCACACGCTCCTGATGGGCAATGACACGCCCATCGCAATTGCCCAGCAAAACGAACCGCATGAACCAATCGTCTGTGTCTGGCCTGGTTGATCCGCTGCCGACGTCCGACGCCTTGGGTGCCGACCGGACCCTGGCCGAGCCGGTGGTACTGGTACCAGAATTCAGGCTGAATATTGGCACGGTCTTCATCAACCGAATATCATGATCACTCCGAACTTCGAAGAAGACGGGAACTATGCGATGTTCCGGAATCGCGATCTGGTTTCTGTCTGGGTTTCAAATCAATCGTCGCGATCTCGGAAATCGCTCCCGTTACGAGGATGAGACTCA
>NZ_JAMYFE010000010.1 GCF_024129865.1 Stieleria tagensis
GGGCTGTTGCGAGTCACTTGCGTGCCTCACGAGAGAGTGACGAGATCGAAGTGACCATTTGCCGATCCATTAATAAACAACGAAGAGTTGCGCAACCCGACGCGTCAGTTTTGAAGGGGCTCTTTTACGGTAACCCGACGCGTGAGCGAGGGATTTAGGGTGTTAACGGGATCCCTCGCTGACGCTTCGGGTTACCATTCCCACGCCAATTGACCTTCGAGTACCAAATCAACAGCCCGTCACGCGTCGGGTTACCAAAAACCGACGCATCACGGAAAAACCGCCCCTTCAAAACCCTGCAGTCACAGCCTCTACCACTCTCCTCCCTCGTTTTCTCTTGCTGCGACGGAGCATTCAAAAATTCGAAAACTCATCTTTCGATTTTCAGTGCAGTTTCTCTAAAGTCCGAGCGACGAGCGGTCGAACACGGGCCGCCATGTCGCTCCTTTGACCTGCGAAACTGACTGTGGCCTTTGAACGTTTCCTTCGTTTCTCGCTGTTGTTCGTGCTGGCCGCGTTTGCGGTGCAGGGCAGGGCAGAGGACACGTCGGAAACCGTCCCTGAGATTGTGACGCGTGCGCCGATGTCGATCTCGACAGAAGCCCTGGAGACGATCGCCGGAGGCCCCGAGTCCTGGGCCGCGCCGGATAACTTTGGTGGCAGCCTGCAAACGATGCTGTTGTTGTCGGTGGTCAGTCTGGCGCCGGCGATTCTGTTGATGACCACCTGTTACATTCGCATCATCGTGGTGCTGTCACTGCTGCGCCAAGCGATCGGGTTGCAATCGTTGCCGCCGACTCAGGTGCTGACCAGTTTGTCATTGTTCATGACGCTGTTGGTGATGACGCCCGTTTGGACGCGGGTTTATGAGGACGCGATCAAACCGTACAGCGACCCACAGATTGAAATGTCATTGGGCCAGGCGTACGAGGCCGGATCATTGCCGGTGCGTGAGTTCATGTCGAAACAAATTGTTGCGGCCAAGAACCGCGCCGATGTGATGCTGTTTTATCGGCATGCGTATCCCGATGGTCCGACCCCCAGTTCGTTTGCCGATGTGCCGATACGAGTGCTCTTGCCTGCGTTTGTGATCAGCGAATTGAAAGTCGCCTTTTTGATGGGATTCACCATTTACCTGCCATTTTTGGTCGTGGACCTGGTAGTGGCCAGCGTCACGATGTCGATGGGCATGTTCATGTTGCCGCCGGCAATGATTTCGCTGCCGCTAAAGCTGTTGTTATTTGTATTGGTCAATGGCTGGCACCAAGTCGCCGGCATGCTGATGGCCAGTTTTGGACCGGTAGGATAAATGACTCTCGATTCAAGCCAAGCCGTTGACCTGTGTCGCCAAGCATTGATGTTGGCGGTGATGCTGGCCGCCCCGGTGCTGATCGTCGGTGCGATCGTCGGCATCGTGACTGGATTGCTGCAAACCTTGTTTCAAATCCAAGACCAATCGATCTCGTTTGTACCCAAATTGATTGTTAGCAGTTTGGTCTTGCTAGCCTGCTTGCCTTGGATGTTTTCCCGAATCATCGAATTCACGCAAACCGTTTTTGTCAGCCCGGGAATGTGAGGGCGTTTGGGGTGTTAAACGGAATCACCGATCTGCTCGCGCCGGATACCGCCGGACAATTGACCGCACAGTCGACCGCGCGGTGGATCCTGCCTCATCTGGTTGTCGCGGCCATGGTCGCCGCCCGATTGTTTGGACTGGTGATGGCCATGCCGATGCTGTCCAACGGTCTGCCGATGCGGATGCGAATGTTGCTGATCGCAGCGATGACCAGCGTGTTGGTTCCTAGCGTGGTTCCTGTGCTAGCGATCGATCCGACCAAAATCCCAGTTGCCGAATTGCTGTTCGCCGGCGGGCGCGAGTTCATCATGGGAATGATCATTGGCGGTGTCGTTCAGTTGTTGATCAGTGGGATTCAATTGGCCGGTGAATTGATCTCCAACGCCAGCGGGATGCAACTGGCACAAACCGCCGACCCCTCCACCGGGCAAGCCGTCCCTCAATTGTCGCGTCTGCTGGGTTTGGTTGTCACCGCGATCCTGTTTGCAGCCGGCGGTCATCGCATGCTGATCGACGCGCTGCTGAATAGTTTCCAGCGCACTCCACCGATGTCGGTCACGCTGAACCAAGAAACTCTGACGCTACTGATTGACCATCTGGCGATCGGCGTGCAGTCGGGACTGCGAGTCGCGGCGCCGGTGATTGCCTGTTTATTGCTGACCAATTTGGTCGTCGCGTTGATCAGCCGCATGGCACCGCAATTGAACGTGCTGGCGATCGGATTGAATATCAATGTGATGGCCGGGCTAGTCGTCATGGCGATCACCGTCGGATCGGCCGGACTAGTGTTTGAAACAGAACTATCGAGTGCTTTGACGCGGCTGGGCGAAACCCTGGCAACCCGGCCGTAGCAGGCGGCTGATTTCTCAGGCACTGCCCCCTACTTATTTTTGATTCTCGATGTCCGACAAAATTCATCCGCCGACACCGCGGCGACGCCAGCAAGCGAAAGAGCAGGGCAGGGCACCGCGCAGTGGCGATCTGGTGTCCGCCGGACTGCTGTTGGCGACCACAGGGATGCTGCATTGGTTCGGCCCGGGGCTGACCCAAGGCCTGATGGCGTCGTTGGACCACACGCTGCACCAACCGGCGCTGTTGTCGACCGATCGTTGGCAGGCATTCCAGATGATCGCCACCGCGATGGCTGCGGCCGGATGGCTGGTCGTCCCGATCCTGATCGCGATGATGATGTGTGGTGTCGCCATCAATTTGCTACAAGCCGGGTGGTCGATGACGCCGTCGAAACTGCTGCCGAACGCCAATCGCTTGTCGCCGCTAAAACGACTGCAAACGATCTGGTCGCCGCGAGCGCTGGGACGATTCGCAATCACCGTGTTGAAATTGTTGGCCGTGATCGCGGTCTCGATCACCGTCGTGCGAACCAGTTTGCCGGGACTGATTGCGGCCACCGGAATGCCATTGGCCGCAATCGCGGCCTTGATTTTCGGCACGTTGACTGAGTGCTGCGGTTGGATCGGATTCACGTTGCTGGGTTTTGCTGCGGTGGACTACGCACTTGCCTGGTGGCAGCACGAGCGGGATCTGATGATGACCGATCTGGAATTGCGTGACGAAATGCGAGACGCCGAAAGATCGCGGCAAACGCCGACGACCGCGCGAACCCAAGCGGTCCAGGCGGTGACCTGAAAACCGGCGGAGACTTGCTCTCCGGCCATGAAATGACTTGACCGACCCGGCCCATTTGACTTACGCTCTGGATATGAACACCAGCTTGCTCGCCCTGATTCTCCTACTACTGCTGCCTTTGCAGCGGGAGATGAGGGTTTGCACTGATGGTTGGAAGTGCCGCTAAAACGGCCAATCCAAACGAAAAGACAATCAAACCCGAGTCCCCGAGGACTCGGGTTTTTTCATGCTCGGGTTTCTCGGATTCCCTGTCCGCCTCATACTATCAGGCCAATCAAGAAAGGAACCCAGTATGGAATCCTCCACTACCGAATCCCCCGATTCTCAAATCGCGACCGGCAAAGCCGTGACAGAAAACCCCGCTTCCAATCAGCGTCAAATCCGTATCTTCGACACCACGCTTCGTGACGGCGAACAGTCGCCCGGTGCGAGCATGAATCTGACTGAAAAGTTGGAAGTCGCACATAGCTTGGCCGAACTGGGCGTCGATATCATCGAAGCCGGATTTCCGATCGCGTCGCCCGGCGATTTCGAATCGGTCAAACAGATCGCCGAAACGATCAAAGGTTCGACCATCTGCGGTTTGGCCCGCTGCAACGACAAAGACATCTTGCGAGCCGCCGAAGCACTTGAGAATGCCGAGAGTGCTCGCATCCACGTGTTCTTGGCCACCAGCGCCATTCACCGTGAGTTCAAGTTGCGGATGACACCCGACGAGATCGTCAGCCGCGCCGTGGCCGGGGTGAAACTGGCCGCCAGCAAATGTGGTGACGTCGAGTTTTCACCCGAAGACGCTTGTCGCACCGAACACGATTTTTTGTGCCGTGTGGTCGAAGCGGCGATCGACGCCGGCGCGACCACCATCAATGTCCCTGACACCGTCGGCTATGTGACAACGGAAGAGATCTACAAGATTTTCCAGATGCTGCGCAACCGTGTGCCCAATATGGACAAGGCCGTGCTCAGCACCCACTGTCACGACGATTTGGGGATGGCCGTAGCGAATAGCTTGGCTGCCGTCGCCGCCGGCGCCGGCCAGATCGAATGCACGATCAATGGTATCGGGGAACGCGCCGGCAACGCTGCTTTGGAGGAAGTGGTGATGGCCATGCAAACGCGGCGTGATTTTTATGATTGCACCACGCGGATCAACACCAAACGCTTGGTGCCTGTCAGCCGCTTGGTCAGCAAAGTCACCGGGATCAACGTGCAACGCAACAAAGCCATCGTCGGTCGCAACGCTTTTGCACACGAATCCGGCATCCACCAGGACGGCATGCTGAAAGAACGCAGCACCTATGAAATCATGTCGCCCGAGGAAGTCGGGTTCGCCAAGACGGACTTGGTACTGGGCAAACACAGCGGCCGCGCGGCATTGGCCGATCGAGCCAAAACGTTGGGATTTGATTTGTCCGGCGAAGAACTGCAAAAAGTGTTCGACCAATTCAAAATCTTGGCCGACAAAAAGAAAGAGATCTACGACGGTGACATCGTCGCCTTGGTGCAACAACAAATCACCACCAGCGAAGATCAAACCTGGGAGTTGGTGGACTATGAAGTCACCAGCGCCAAAGGCAAAACGCCTTGTGTCAAACTGACCTTGTCCGATGGCGGCGAAAACAAATCGGTTGAAGTCACCGACGGCGACGGACCGATCGACGCGGCGTTTTGGGCGGTCGAACAAATCACCGGTGTAAAGTTGGTTTGTAAAGACTTTCGCGTCCGCAGCGCCACGCTGGGTCGCGATGCGATCGGCGAAGTCAACTTGGAAGTCGAACACAACGGACGCCTGTACCGCGGCATGGGCGTCAGCACCGACAGTGTGGAAAGCACGATCCTGGCCATGCTCAACGCGATCAACCGCATCGCCTCAGGCGGCTAACCGTCCTACAAACACGACGCATGACGCGTTGGCTTCAACAGCGCTGGTGTGGAGGATTTATCCGACTCGGGAGAGGATTTCCTGCGTAGAATCAAGCTGGTCGGATAAATCCTCCACACCAACTTGCGACCGGCTAACGCAATGATCAGCCCGTTCAGCGAGTGATCCCCTCCTCTCTCACCGGCGGAAACATGTCGAACGACGATTCTGGTTTCACCGCTACCAACCTGACTGTTTTGTTCCTATGCGGGTTTGCCACTCTCTGCTTGCTGGCGATCTGGAGTGGCAGTTTGCATGACCGCCACACTCGTGTCCCCAACTGCAAAAACAATCTTCGACAATACGGAATCGCCGCACAGAACTTTCATTCGCAAAGGAGCCGGTTGCCGGGCTATGTCACCTATTTTGGCCAATGGATTCCCGGTGCATCAAATTCCCATCCACTCAATCCCAACGCCGATCCGAACACTTTGATCGCGCACCAAAAAATTGGCAGTTGGACGGTTAGTTTGTTGCCTTATATGGAACAGCAGGCGGTGTTCGAAACCTGGACAACCAATCGCTATCCGATTGCGTTCACCGGAGGCACCGAGCAGCAGCTGACCAGCGGCAAGGCCGGCCGCGGGTTCAACACCGACGCGGCACCTAATTTGTACTACGCGACTTGCCCCTCGGCCCACCACGACTCCATGCTACAAGCTGCCAATAGTTATGTCTGCAACGCTGGGATGTATGAATCGGTTCGAAGCCCCCATTTCGCTCGATCGATGTCGGCCGCCAATGGAATCTTCAATAACAAACTCGATGCCGTCGACGTCGATGGCGATCCTGTCCCGGTCGGACCCACGTTGACGCTCGATGATCTGACGGACGGAGTTTCGATGACGTTGATGTTCACTGAAAACTTGCAAGCCATGCCATGGCACCGAGCCGGTTTCATTGATGCCGACGATCTGAGAATCAATGATGTGGATCAAGCCATCCTCTACGAACCTACCAGTCGCTACACCCAAGCTGTCGTCTGGCACCCAGAGTCCAGTTTCGGGACGCCGGTGAAGCCCATCCACCGCATCAATTCCACGTTTCCAGGCACGGCGCTCGAAGACTTGCAAATGACACCGACTAATGCTGCGGACCTGGCACGCCCCTCCAGTCTGCATGCCGGCGGGGTGAACATCACCTTGGCCGATGGCGCGGTCCGTTTCTTAAGTGAAACCGTTGACTATCGCGTCTATCAATCACTGCTCGCCCCCGACGATGCCAACAGTGACGCGCCACTGGAGGACTGGACGCTCGACAGTGAGCCGTTTGAATAAAGACGACGGTCTAACGCTCACTCCAGCTCGAATTTGATTCCGCCCACCAGTGAGGCGCACGCGTTGTAGAGCACCGCTGCAATGATGCCGCCGATAAAACCACCCAGACCGTACAACACCGGGATGATCACCACGGCGCCGATGCCGAAAATCACTCCGACCAGGGCATTGCCCTCGCCACCGGCCGCAATGCCGACCAGTGCAAACAGCGAGACGAAGGCACCAAACAGCAGTCCAATAATCCCATAAAAGACACCCAACATCCGCCCCACCGAGATCGCATCGATCTGTTTCAGGGTCATGGTTCGGCGGGCGGCGGTTACCGGTGACGCAGCGAGCGAGGACTCGTAGGGATTTCCAGCGGACACGTGCCAGTTCCTGTTGATAGAAAGATGAATCTGAATCGTGGGAGCGAATGACTCCGCACGATCATCACTCTACCTACTTCTTAAAGACGCCTTGGCCAAATCCGTCGTCGCTTTCATCGTCTTTCTTCTTTTCCTCGTCGCTGACCGGAAACTGAAGTTCACCGGTTAGCGGATCGGGACTCAACAACATGCTTTCTTCATCGGGGGCGAATGCACTGTCGCCGGACAGCATTTGAATCGTCGAATTTGGCGCGTCCGGCCCAAGCGGGTTGTCGCTTGCCTCGCCTAGCAAATCGCCGACGTCCAGTGGCAGACCGTCGATTTCGGTGTCCAACGGAGTCGCATCGAGGGCTTGAGTTTCCATCAGTTCGACATCCAACATTTCCGCTGCGTCAATCTCTTCGGCACTCGGTAGTGGGTCCAATGAACCGACGGTTGCTTCTTCGACATCGCGCACGGTCCCCATTTCTGGACCAACGGTTTGGTCGGTGTCGTCGTCGACCGTCTTGTAGCCGTCGTCCGATTCGTCGTCGCCATCGGATTCCAGGAACGCGGAAAGCTCTGACTGGTCGTCCTCGAACCCCAGATCCTCGTTGGCCTGACCGGGCGTGGTGGTGTGCAACACGGCGACCGGTGCCGCTGCCGTTCCACTGGAACTCGCATTGGCCGATTCATCGACAATCAAGGGAGAACGAAACACTTCGTCGACGTTGCCACGCAATACCTGGCGTCCCAACTCAATCGCTTTTTCTTCACTCCAGCGGTTCTCGCCCACGAATTCGTCCGCCAGCACACGCGACAGAACGCGGCGGTACATGTCAAATTTGGGCAAGACAAATTCCAACTTGTAGGCGTCGCTGTAGTAGGCAATCTGCTTGTTGCGTGGAACCGCTTCCAGACGAGCCGCTGCATCACGGTGGATGAAGGACGGCGTGTTGCTGTACCACCAGTGTCCGTTGGTCAACACGTTGGGGAAGATCCAACTGTAGCTGACCAGTTCTTGGTTGGTCACACTGGCCAGCACCGAGATCGGGAATTTGACTTGTGGAAACGCATTGAACAATTCGCGGTACTGGATCAGGGACACGCGACTGTCATACAAGTCTTGGCCTTGGTAGACGCCCCCGGGGTAGACGCCACGGTTGACGCCGATCATCAAATCAAACGGCAACCCATATTGGTCGCACAATTCCGCAAGTGTCCAGAACACTCGCCGCGACATCGCGTCGATCTGAGCGGCCTCGGACTGAGGCCCATTTTCCAGCAGGTGATCCAAAGCGCGTTGTGCGCGGCCATCGCTGACCATTTGGGGTGAAAAACCCGGTGGAATGGAAATCGCACAGGCTCGGGCGCCTTTGGCGACGAAGTGTTCAAACCGTTGCTCCAGAGCCGCCCGCAAAGATCCCAGCGAACCATCCAGCGCGATTCCGCTACAGGCTTCGAGCCGCTGGCGAACTTTCGGCTGGGCCAGATGGAAAACCAGGTCATCGGTTCGCAGGCAAGGGATATAGGTGCTGGAATCAAAACCTTCCAGCGCATCGTCGAAGTCGTTGGTCAAAAAGACCGCTTCGACATTGCTGTGGTCGAGCACCGTTTGTGCCCAATTGGCTTTGCCCATCTTGGCTTCGGCCGCGTCGTACAGCGTCTCCCAATTGTCCGGCGTGATCGCGTCGTCGGTGAAATCAAAGAATTCGCGACAGATCTGCAGCAACCAGTGGTAATTGGCGGTGTTAGTAATATTACCCAGCCCGTGAACCATCCGGCCGACCAGCTCACGCGGCGAGATCCCCGGTTGCTCAATTTCCAATCGCGGCATCCCCGCCGAATGGACTAGTTCGGTATAGTAGTGGTAGCCGAGGATGTCCGCCAACGTGCTCGATGCAGGTTGGTGTGGATTGATATGCGTATGGGGATCGATCAAGCGAATCGAGGAAATTGCTTGGTAGATCGTTTCACGAGCCGACGAGAGATCACGTGCCGCTGGAGAAGCCATGTGCAGTCAGATTCCGAAAAACAGAGATTCAATCATAGATTTTGTCGCACAACATACTCCGCAAAACGCAATTTCAACCGCAAATCGGCGGCAGTGAGCGCTGCGGGCGACCTCATGAAGCGCCCATTGTCGCCAATCGCCGAGCAAAAGGCGACCCGCGGAATCTGGTTTTAACGCCAGCAGCGAAGGTTTTGCTGGGGATTCGATCAAAAAAAGTTGCCGATCACTGATCCGGTCGCGCTAAAATAGGGCTCTTCAGAATCCGTTCGTTTAGACGAGGGTGTGAATTTTCAAAATGGATCAACCACCGCCCGAGAAGCCAACCCGCGAAACCGATCGCGACCGCAACGGAGATGCAGCCGAACTCTCGAGCGGTGAAGGCCAAACAATTGAATTCGAACAACTCGATCCCACCCGGACTCTGATCTTCCACCGCTTTACAACAACCGACAGTGGCGATGCCTGCGGCCCAACCGACGAATCGGAAGCCGGCACAGACAACGACTCCGCAGCACATTCAGAATCTCGCCTGGTTCAAATCACGCCGGCCAATTCGCACCGCTCGGTTCCCACCGCCCGCCCCACGCAAATTCAAACGCGGCAACGACAGCAGGCCCGCCGCGGTGATCCGGTGCTCAATGGATTGGTGTTGTTGGCTACCGTGATGGCAATTTTTGCCACGGCACGATTCGTGCTGCCCAGCATTGTGGAAGAAATCCGCTATGCGCAACATCGCGGTCAGTTGCGTGCCGAGTTCGAGGTCGCCGGCGAAGGCCTGCGGAATGTTTCCTTGGACACACTCAGCCAGGCCTACCAGATGGTCACCGCTGCGGCCGGCCCCAGTGTTGTTCACATCGACGTCCACCGCATCGCACACCAGAGCGTCATCCATCCGCTGATCCCTGGAGCACCGTCGATGCCGATTTCCGACCAGGGCAGTGGTGTGATCGTCGATGTCGAGGGCTACCTGTTGACCAATCGGCATGTGATCGCAGGGGGCGACGAAATCACTGTCACGTTAAGCGATGGGCGGAAAACGCTGGCGACGGTGGTGGGATCAGATTCATTAACCGATTTGGCGGTGCTAAAAATCGAAGCCAGCGATCTAATGCCGATCCCGTGGGGTGACAGCGAACGGATCCGCGTCGGTTCACCCGTTTGGGCGATCGGCAGCCCGTTCGGACTCGACCGCACCGTGACCTTTGGCATCCTCAGCGGCAAACACCGCGTGGTCCGTGCCAGCGATCGCTACCAGGATTTCATGCAAAGCGACGTGGCGGTCAATCCCGGCAACAGTGGCGGCCCTCTGGTCGACGCCCGTGGCACCCTGATTGGGATCAACACCGCAATTGTGGGTGACACTTACCAAGGGGTCAGTTTTTCGATCCCCAGTACTGTGGCGAAGAAAATCTACCTGCAACTGCGAGAAAGCGGCCAAATCGATCGGGGCTGGCTGGGCGTTTCGCTGGCCGAAGTCCCAGAGGAACGACTGCGCGACCACAATCATCGCGTCCGCGGCGCCATGATCGTCGCACTTGCCGACGACCACTCCGGTGCTGCCAAAGCGGGTTTATTGCCCGGCGACATCGTCAAGACGGTCGATACGATTCAAATCCGCGATGTCGACCACCTGATGCAAGTGATCGGCAACTCGATGGCCGGAACCGGGATCCAACTGTCGATCCTCCGCGACGACGAACAGCTGGATTTCAATGTTTCGCTCGGCCATCATCCTGATCTGAACCGCAATCGCTGAGCAGCTGTTCTCGCTCTGCACAGGTCGTTTGGATTTCTGGCGATCTTGGCAATCGAAAATTTGGCGATCTTGCGCTATAATGGCGGCACCTTTGTCCCTCAACGAACCAACAATCTGTTACGAGACTCTTTCATCGTGAATATGCTTCGAGCCCTGGCTCTGATTGGTTGCGCCTACGCTGGCACAATGACTTGCTGCCCTGATCACGCCCGTGCGGAATCGCCGGCGACGACCTCCACGCTTGGAATCGCCAAGGAAAAACCGGCTGAGGGGCCATCGGTCAAAGTCGACGAGGGGTACATGGTGCCCTACACGTTTCGAATTCCCGGCACCGACAAAAGTGTCGAAATGGTTCCGGTCCCCGGTGGCACCTATCTGATGGGCAGCCCCGAAAGCGAAGCCGATCGGCGTGACGACGAAGGTCCTCAAGTCAAAGTCACCGTCGACCCGATGTGGGTTGCCAAGCACGAGGTCCGCTGGGGTTTGTACAAGGAATACATGGAGCTGTATGGGATCTTCAAAAGCTTTGAAGCGAGCGGTAAACGGCCGATCGACGATGCCAACAAAGTCGACGCGATCACCGCGCCGACCGAACTGTACGATTCCACCTTCACCTACGAATACGGCGAAGAAGACGAGCAACCGGCCGTCACGATGACCCAGTATTCCGCTCAGCAGTTCACCAAATGGATCAGCCTGGTCACCGGCCAGCAGTATCGTTTGCCGACCGAAGCCGAATGGGAATACGCCGCCCGCGGCGGCACCCAGACCGCTTACTCGTGGGGTGACAGCGCCGACGACATCGATGATTACGCATGGTACTTTGATAACGCTGATGAAGGCCAAGTCGCCGGCGGACAGAAGAAACCGAATCCGTTTGGATTGTTCGATATGCACGGCAACGTGGGTGAATGGACCGTCAACGCCTACACCGAAGACGGGTACGCGAGATTTGCCGACCAATCCGATCTGAATGCCACCGAGATGGCGGTCTGGCCCGATCTGCCGTCGCCCTGTGTGGTGCGTGGTGGTACCTGGGAATCGGATGCCGAAGACTTGCGCAGCGCAGCCCGGTTGCCATCGGATGACGAAGAATGGAAATCCGAAGACCCCAATTTTCCTCGCAGCCCCTGGTGGTTCACCAGCGACCCTGCTCGGGGTGTCGGGTTCCGTATCTTCCGGTCCTACAAACCGTTGGCCAAAGACACGATCACTAAATTTTGGGAAGCGCAGTCCGAAGATGTCAAATTGGACGTGCAATCACGACTTGACGGTGGCCGCGGCGGCCTAGGATTGGTTGACAAAGACCTGCCCGAAGCCATCGAAGCGGCGAAGAAGTAAACGCCGCCGAAATAGCCGTCCAGCGTCGTCCCAATACAGTCCATTCCAACCTTAACGTCATTGCTGTGTACGAAACCCTTGCTGTCGTCGGTGCCACCGGCGCCGTCGGTCGAATTGTGCTCGACCAACTCGCCCAACGTAATTTCCCTTACAAACGTCTGAAATTGCTCGCTTCCGAGCGGTCGGTCGGTCGTGAAATCCGTGTCAAAGACAAAACGATCACGATCGAATTGTTGGCGCCCGGAGCCTTCGAAGACGTTGATATCGTGATTGCCAGCACGCCGGACGAAGTGTCCGCCGAATTCGCCCCCTATGCGGTGAAAGAAGGTGCGATCGTGGTCGACGAAAGCGGCTATTGGCGGATGGACCCGACCGTTCCGTTGATCATCCCGGAAGTCAATCCGGAAGCGATCCACGACCACCAGGGCATCGTGGCCAGCCCCAACTGCAGCACCACGCAAATGGTCGTCGCCCTCGCGCCGCTGCACAAAGCGGCTCGCGTTCGACGCGTGATCGTCAGCACGTACCAGGCCACCAGCGGCGCCGGACTGGCCGGGAACGTCGAACTGGAATCCAGCGTCCGATCGATCTTGGACGGCCAAACCCCAGCGGTGGAAACCTTTCAACATCCGATCGGGTTCAATCTGATCCCTCAAATCGGCGGCGAGAAGTTCGAGGGATACACCAGCGAAGAAATGAAGATGGTGTACGAAACGCGCAAGATCATGGGCGACGACGACATCCAAGTCTGCCCGACCGCGGTTCGCGTCCCGGTTACGATCGGTCACAGTGAATCGATCCTGGTCGAAACGGAAAAACCACTGACGGTTGCCCAGGCCATCGAGTTGTTTCAGGCAGCGTCAGGGATCACCGTAGTCGATGATCTGCAAAACCATCGCTACCCGATGCCCCGCGACTGTGGCGGCCAAGACGACGTGTTTGTCGGTCGCATCCGTCGTGATATCAGCGGCAACGGTCACGGCATCGCGTTCTGGTGCGTCAGTGACAACCTGCGCAAGGGCGCCGCGACGAACGCCGTGCAAATCGCCGAACTATTGCAACGATCGCTTGCCCCGGCGAGTTGATCCGTGCCGCGAACGTTCGCGCTGACGATCGCTTACGACGGGACGGACTATTGCGGTTGGCAGGTGCAACCGCAGCAGCCCACGATCCAAGGCACCCTGCAACAGGCGATTAAAAAATCGACCGGTCAAGTGGTCACGGTCACCGGCAGCGGCCGCACCGATGCCGGTGTGCACGCGTATGGCCAAGTCGCCAGCTGTCGATTCCCGTGGTGGACCGCGACGGCCGAGGCACTGGGCAAAGCGATCAATTCTCGGTTGCCCGATTCCGTGGTCATCACTCGCGTCCAAGACGCGCCGCTGGATTTTCATGCGATCCGTGACTCGATCGGAAAACGGTATCGGTATCAGATCCAAGCACGCCACCAGCGCAATCCGTTTGAACGTCGACATCGCTGGCGCATCCGCCGCACGGTGGACCTCGACGCGATGCGGCTGGCCGCACAGCGGATCATCGGCAACTATGACTTTTCCAGTTTCGAATCGGCCGGTGCGCCGCGCAAGTCCTCGGTCCGCGATGTCCGCGATTGCCAGGTCATCCCCGCAGACGACTTTGACCGGACCGGGCACTTGGCGATCGAGGTCGAAGCCAACGGGTTTCTCTACAACATGGTCCGCAACATCGTCGGCACGCTGGTCGAAGTCGGCTATGGGAAACAGCCGCCGCAGTGGATCGACGAAGTCCTGGCGCAGCAAAACCGGATCTACGCCGGCCCCACCGCACCGCCACAAGGGCTGTTTTTGAAAGAGGTTTACTATCGACCGGGTCTGGAACCGACAATCACACCGGATCGACACCTGCCTTTAACCAATCCTTAACAAGATTGCAGGTGCGATGTTCAATAATGGTCGTCACCATAGGGGCGACCTGAATTGACGTGGCGTCATCGCCAAACTTCGCGCAAACGCAGATCCAATCTATCAATGTCGGTTGAAACCACCGTGTCCGAACCGGTTTTGGATGAAGCAACTCGCGACTTCGTTCGCCGGGCGATGCACGCCGGTCTGGTCGAGCTAGCCGACATCAAAAAAGTCGTGGTGTCGCTGATGGCCGACAACGCCGCCTTCAGCCCCGAGCGCTTAGCCGAAGGTCTGGTCGGCGCGGACCTGTTGACGCCCTGGCAATCTCGTAAGTTGTTGGCCGGCAAAGCTCGCGGATTTCATTTAGGCAATTATCGCTTGCTGCGTCCACTGGGACGTGGCGGGATGGGGGTGGTATTTCTGGCCCAACACTCGGTGATGAATCGATTGATGGCGCTCAAGATCTTGCCGCCCGAAGCGTCCAAGGACGCCCGCCGAATCGAGCGGTTCAAGGAGGAGGCGCGAGCGTCGGCCAAAATGGAACACCCCAACATCGTGCAAGCCTACGATTTCGCGGAATCCGATGGCAAACTGTTTATTGTGATGGAGTACATCGAAGGCATTGATTTACATCGAGCGATCATTCGTGATGGGGTGATGTCGCCCGCCGAAGCCCTGGATGCGATGATCCAAACCACCGACGCGTTGGCGCACGCCCATCAACGTGGCATCGTGCACCGCGACATCAAACCATCGAATCTGTTGCTGCGCAGTGACGGCGTGATTAAAGTCAGCGACATGGGGCTGGCGCGCATCGGATACTCCGTCGCCACCGGCGACGCGCCCAATCGATTGACCGGCACCACCGATTTCATTGCCCCCGAGCAAGCGATTGATAGCCACAGCGCTGATGCCCGCGCCGACATTTACTCACTCGGTTGCACTTGGTTTTTCTTGTTGGTCGGCCGACCGCCCTATAGCGGTGACAGTGTTGCCCAGCGACTGGCCAAACACCAAACCGCACCGGTGCCTTTGGTCGCCAATCTGCGCAAGGATTGTCCAGCGTCGATCAGCAGTTTGATTCAACGGATGATGGCCAAACGCGCCGCCGACCGCCCGGCATCGGCGGCAGAGTTACTGGCACAATTGAAACGGATCGCCGGCGCCAACGCCTCGCGAAATGAACTGGCCAACCGTCCGCAATCGGGACACAGCCCGACAGCGATTGACGCTGACTCGTCCAGTTTCGCTTCGCTGGACGACAGCGGGCCGCTACGCGAAGCCGTGCCTGCGGCGATTGCCGAAGTCGCAGAAATTGATTTCGGCAGCTTGCCACCAATGAACACGATGATGCTGTCGGCGATGTCGCCCGCGGCGACGCCCTTGCCACCGCACTCGGCGCCCTCACAGCCACCGCAAAACACCAAATCAAAGCGAGCCAGCAGCGGTGGCGCAAGTGGCAACGCCCAACAGAACGTGCTGTTGGGTGTCGGACTGGCACTGTCGATCGTAGCGTTGTTGGTAGTGGTCGGACTCACGTTCTATCAAGTCACCAAAGACGACAAATCAAGCCCCAGGCTGAAGTCAATGGAAGACGGTCGGGGCAACGTGATCATCCTAAGAGACTAATGTCTGTCGAACTGATTATTACCCAGGGAAGCAATGCCGGATCGGTGGCACCGATCCATCCAGGCTATTACCTGGTCGGTCGTAACAAGCAATGCCAGATCCGGCCCAAAAGCCGCTCGGTCAGTCGGCAACATTGTTTGCTGCTGCACAACGACGACGGCTTCGGTGCGCTGGATCTGAAAAGCACTCGTGGAACGTTCGTCAATGGCGATCGCCTGCAACCACATCGCTGGCAGGTGCTGGCCGACGGCGATCAGATCCGGTTCGGTAAAGTCGTCTTCAACGTCGCGATCAAACAATCGGCCAGTCACGGCCAGATGGAAACTGTGAATCAACACGCGATGGCCGGATCATCGGCAGCCGCGTCGGTTGCCAGTCAAATGCAAACCGGTGGTTCAACGATCGCGCTCTCAGACGGTGACGACCCGACGCCGGAATCGTGGCAGAACTTGGATGTCGCGGAATTCTTAGAGGAACCCGGTGCCGAGGACTCCAGCGTCTTCGCCGATTCCGCGATTGGGATTGCGAAACCCAGCGACACCATGGTCGGAGACGTGCCGGATGAGACGGTCACCGAGACGGAACACGAGAAGGCCGTCGATGTCGATCCGGCACCGCGCAAGCGGCCACCGCGGCGAGCGATCGACCACAACGAGTACAAACGACCGGCAAAAAAATCAATCCGACTGCCGACGCTACGGTTTTCCGCCTGGGGTGATCTTTCGGCCGGCGAGGAACGATGGAAAATCTGGGCCGCCGTCACCTTCTTGGTCGCGGTGCTCGGACTGTTTGCGTTTCAAATCCACCGCTTCAGCAGCGGGCCTGACATTCAAATCCGCCGGAACCTAGACTAGTGTCCGTCCGGAAATTGAATGACTGCGTAAATCGCGACGTTTTTTGAAAAAAGCTCCCCGAAGATCGAACCCGCAAGCGGGTTCGCGCGTTGGAATTGTTGAACAAAAGCAATTTCAAACACAAATCTTCGAGGAGTGAACGTGGTCCGAAAACACTATCAGTCTCAGCATCGATTCGACTGTAGCCCCGTCGCACAAGTAGAACTCAACTTGGAATGCCGCGACGAAATTGTTCCGATCCTGGCGGGTCTTCAGTTCCTTTATACCAACAACAAACTCCGACACAAAGCTGTCAAGCTAGTCGCAGCCGATCTCAACGAAGACTCTCGTCGAGACGTCGGCAGGCCTGGAATGGATGATTGGCATGTCGTTGTGTTGGCCGCTGTTCGGTTGGGTTGCAACTTCGATTACGACAAACTGCAAGACCAAGTCGAGAATCATCGCTCTCTCAGAGGCATCATGGGCATTGGCGATTGGCAGGATGCTGACGAATTCACTTATCGACGTATTCGCGACACGCTATGTAAGATCAAGCCTGAAACGCTCGAGAAGCTTAACCAAGTCGTCGTTGCGGCCGGACACGAGATTGTACCCGAGGCAGCCACTTCTGTCCGAGCCGACTCATTTGTGGTTGAAACCAACATTCATTATCCCACTGAAAGCAGCTTGATTTTCGATGGAGTGCGCAAGTTCGTTCCGTTGTGTGCTGACTTGGCTGGCGCATATGACATCGAAGGCTGGCGTCAATACGATCACTTGATAAGGAAGATCAAGAAGCTCAAGCAGAACATTGGACGCATCGGGGCGAGCAAGAGCTCTATCAAAAAAGACGCACTGGAGTCACTCTACGGTGACCTGCTGGCACGAACCGAGCAGTTGCTTTCGCGAGCCGATGAGTTGGTGGAAAACGTGGAAACCAGGGCACGATCGGTATCCATTGTCGCACAAATCGCGGCGATTAAGCGATGGATCGAACTGACCCGGCAGGTCTGCGGTACCGCTCACCGGCGCGTGCTGCTTGGCGAAAGTGTTCCCAATAGCGAGAAGCTGTTTAGTCTCTTTGAAACGCATACGCAGTTGTATCGTCGCGGCAAGGCTGGGCAACCGAACCAGTATGGACGTTTGGTCTTGGTATTTGAAGACGGCGCCGGATTCATCAGTCACTATCACTTGATGGACCGCGATTCCAAAGACCAAGACGTGGTGGTCGAGCAGACTATGGCTGCTCAGCGAAAACATTCTGGCCAGATCGAAACGGCCTCGTTTGACCGAGGTTTTCATAGCGATGAAAACGAGTCGGCGCTACAAGAGATCGTTGATGACGTTTGCGTATTACCACGTGCTCCACTTCAGTACGCCGAACGCTTAAAAAACGCAAGCGTGAAGTTTCATCAAACACGTTTACGTCACAGCGGTGTGGAATCAGCGATTGGTGCTTTGCAACGCGGCAATGGCTTAAAGCGTTGTCGTGATCGTAGCGAGATCGGCTTTGAGCGTTACTTTGGTTTGGCGATACTTGGTCGCAACATTCATACGCTCGGCAAGCTGTTGTTGACGAAGAAAAATGCCAGCAGCGATTCGGCACAGAGTCGTCGGCAAGCGGCGTAGCCAACCTTGAGTTTGAAATCGGAGCAACGGGTATCGTGAATGCTATCGGTCTGCGCGCGTCGTGAACAATGCTCGCCAATCGAGTCATATTGCCCGTCGAAGCTGACATGTTACGAATTCTTTAGCGCACTCAATGGAGGCGAAATCCGCCAATTTCTCGCACTCGTGCAATTTCCGGACGGACACTAGACTAGTAGCGACCCCCGTCCAGACCTTGCCGGTTTGTTTGATGTCGCTGCTGCTGCTAATCGATGGCTACAACCTCTCTCAACCGATTGCTCCCGCCAGAAACCCAGACCCGCGCTGGCTGGAACAGAATCGCAATGTTCTGCTGCGCGATCTGACGACTTTTCTAAGCGAATCGATTCGTGCCCAGACCTGCGTGGTTTTCGACGCTGCCAATCCGCCTCGGGATCGCCCTCACCAGTACGCTCACCAGCAGATCGACGTGCGTTTTGCCGTCGGCTATCCGTCCGCCGATGATCTGTTGGAGGAATTGATTCGGGCGCATCACAGCCCCAAACGATTGATGGTCGTTTCTTCCGACCACCGCATTCAAATTGCGGCCAGCCGCCGCGGGGCCAGGCACTTTGACAGCGAACCCTGGATCGATGCCTTGACCGACGGCAACGTGCGGTTGGCCGTTCCCACGCCGGTTGATCCGGGCGGCTCAGATCCGGGCGGCTCAGATCTGGGCGGCTCAGACCCGGGCAGGCCAGGGCAGGGCGGTTCAGGGCAGGGTGGTCACCCATCGTCAGCCGACCCTACGGGGTCCAACGGTGACCAGCAGCGGCTTGAACGGCCGCGATCCCGCGACGAAAAGCCGCGCGTCGAAGATTCCGAGGAAGTGTCCCAGTGGATGCGAGAATTCGGTTTCGACCCGGATTGAGCCAGTTCGACCGGGATTGAGGCAGTCTGTCGCCCGCGACAGCTTGCTCCTTCCGCACTCGTCCGTTGGGACATAGAATCCCCCTTTCCACGACCGCGGCGCAGGCCTCCGCGCCGTTTCACCACCCCCCCATCCGAGACGACAATTCGTTCGATGACAGCATCCGCGACCGACCAACGAGCGTACAACTTTTCCGCTGGCCCCGCTGTTTTGCCGGTCCCAGTCCTTGAGGAAGTTCGTGACGAACTGATGTGTCTGCCCGGCGCGCAGAGCTCGTTGCTGGAAATGAGTCATCGCGACAAGGTATTCGTGGACATTTTGCACGACGCGGAAAACTCGATTCGGTCGCTGCTGGGCATCAGTGACCAGTACTCGGTGATGTTTCTGCAAGGCGGTGCGGCGCTGCAATTCTCGATGATCCCCGCCAACCTGTTGCGAGATTCGGGGAAACGTGCCGCCTACATCCAGACCGGCACCTGGGGCAAAAAAGCGATTGCCGAAGCGAAAAAAGAAGGCGAGGTCGACATCGTCTACAACGCAGCCGATTCGAATTTCAACCATGTCCCCGCCGCCGGCGATTACCAAGTCGCCGATGATGCGGCTTACCTGTACTTCTGCAACAACGAAACCATTCAGGGCGTGCAGTTCCAAAGCGAACCGGAATGCCCCCAAAGCGTCCCACTGGTGTGTGATGCGTCGAGCGATTTCCTGCACCGCCCGCTCGACATCAACAAGTACGGAATTCTGTACGCCTGTGCTCAAAAGAACGCCGGACCGGCTGGCGTGACCGTGGTTGTGATGCGTCGAGATTTGTTGGATGTCGGCAGCGATTCATTGCCCGGATACCTGAATTACAAGAACCACGCCGAAGCCGATTCGGAGTGGAATACGCCACCGACGTTCGCCATTTGGGTGCTGGGCAAAGTCGCCAAGTGGCTGCAAAACGATATCGGCGGATTGGCCGCGATGGAAAAATTGAACCGCGAGAAAGCAGCCTTGCTTTACAATGCCATCGACAATTCCGGCGGTTTTTACACCGGACATGCCAAAGCAGACTGCCGTTCGTTGATGAACGCGACGTTCAACCTGCCCAACGATGATTTGCAGGCGGCATTCCTGGCCGACGCGGCAAAAAACAATTTGATCAGTTTGAAAGGACACCGCAGTGTCGGCGGAATCCGGGCGAGCATCTATAACGCGATGCCTCTGCAAGGCGCGCAAGCACTCGCCAGTTTCATGACTGATTTCGCTAGCAAGAACGCCTAGCCGATTTCCCCCGGCCACTGCCTGCCCCCGGGCGTTCCCATTCCCCGGGGCCACAGCACGCCCGACCGTTTCTCCACTCCCCATCTCTTTCAACGAATAAACCGCCAGCGATGTACAAGATCCTGACGCTCAACAACATCTCCGTCAAAGGTCTCTCTCGCCTACCGCGCGAGCACTACGAGGTCACTTCCGAATCCAGTCAGCCGGATGCGATTCTGCTTCGCTCGTTCAAAATGCACGACATGGACATCCCTGCATCGGTCGCGGCGATTGGCCGTGCCGGGGCCGGGGTCAACAACATCCCGGTGGAGAAGATGACCGAGCGGGGCGTGCCGGTATTCAACGCCCCGGGTGCCAACGCCAACGCCGTCAAAGAATTGGTCTTGGCCGGATTATTAATGGCATCACGAAACATTCTGCCGGCGATGAAGTTCGCCGATTCCCTGGATGGAACCGATGCCGAAATCTCAACGGCGGTCGAAGCGGGCAAGAAGAATTTTGTTGGCGGCGAATTGCGTTCGAAAACCTTGGGAGTGGTTGGTCTGGGCGCGATCGGTATCCGCGTCGCCAATGCCGCGAGTGCGCTGGGGATGAAAGTGGTCGGCTACGATCCATTGATCTCCGTCGAAAACGCTTGGAAACTCTCCCGTAATATCGAACAGGCTGTCAATCTGGATCACCTGTTTTCCCAATCGGATGCCGTTAGCGTGCACGTTCCGTTGCTGGACGCGACCAAAGGGTTGGTCAACCAGGAACGGATCGCAATGATGAACGACGGTGCGACGATCGTGAACTTGGCCCGGGGCGGGATCTGCGATGACGAAGCCGTTTTGGCAGCCCTGGATTCCGGAAAACTCGGATCCTATGTGATCGATTTCCCCACCAGCGCCTTGCTGAAACACCCCAAAGTCATCTCGTTTCCGCACCTGGGAGCCTCGACCGACGAAGCCGAGGAGAACTGTGCGATCATGGTTGCCGACCAAGTCCGCGACTTCATCGAAGACGGAACCGTTCGCAACTCCGTCAATTTTCCCGATGCAGTGATGCCGCGTGGCAGTAGCGGATCTCGCGTGACGATCGCCAACAATAACGTTCCCAACATGGTCGGCCAGATCTCCACAATCTTGGCCAAAGCCGGATTGAACATCGCGGATCTGTTGAACAAATCGCGTGGCAACGTCGCCTACACCATCATCGACGTGGATGGCACCATCGAAGACTCTGCGATCGACTCGCTTCGCAACATCGAAGGCGTCCTGGCCGTTCGGCATCTCCCCGCCAAATAGACCGAACCGATCCCCAGAACAGCTTCAACCGTCACCCGCCATCTCTAACAGGCGGCAGAATTCGAGCAGCGCTCGCAGCCTGGCCATTGGCAGGATGTTCTTGCCGCCGACATTTACGCCGCGAAAAAGTGCAATCCAGGTCTGGATGCCAGCGTTGAATCAGAGAGAAGCGTTGAATCGAAGGATCAGACGCCCGCCATCATGCCACAATTCGTGCCACCCACCATCTCGTTTGGCACCGTCGACTGATTGCCATCTCGTCTCCGTGCCTTCGTGCCTCTGTGAGAGCCCGCGGACCAATCGATCTCACGGAGGCACCAAGGCACGGAGAATCAAAGTTGATCCAAACAATGCGATCGAAGCCCCCCCCTCGTTTCGGATGCTTCGTTGGTGTGGAGGATTTATCCGACCAAGCATGACGCGTTCTGCTTTCGATTCGGTCGGATGAATCCTCCACACCAGCAGCGGCAAACAGCCTAAAATCACTTTCACGTTCAAACTGGCAGTGATGGCCAATGGATAATCCACCGAGCCTGCACAAAAAGTCGCCCTCCGCACTGCAGCATCGGGTGCAAATCCCAATGGGGCGTCGCCGACTCCGGCCTTCTTGAACAGAGAATTTGAGCATCAGCTCGTCCGCTCAAATCGCCAGCCCCTCTTCAGGATCGATAGAGAACCAATGCCAACACCGCCGTGCTTTCACGCGATGTCAAATTCTTATTGGTTATGCCGCGTTTGCAAGTTCGGCCAACAGCTGGGATTCAGCATTCAATATCATATCAGTTTTCAATTTGAATTTGGGTTTGGGTGATCCATTTTCGTTCCACGCAAACCCTCGCCACAGAGACAGCACAGCAGGGCCATTAGCAATCCCATTCAGGCGTTGCAATAAATCATGGCCGTACGCCAAAAGTGATGCCTGATATTGGTTGTCAGCGTCGTCGAGAAGATCGGAAATCGCGGCGGTTGAAACGACCATAGAATTGTCAATTGCAAGCTGCGAAACAGCATTCACGCGCATTTTGTTGGCACGGCGTTTGTCAGCAGTCGTTAGTTTCTTTGGTTTTAGGTTTGGTGCGTCAACGAGCCAACTGCACATTGGGCAAAAGCAATGCGCGTCAGGTGAGTAAAGCTGTTTTCCGGGTGATGCAATTAGATCGAAGGAATTCTGTAGATAGGTCGAGAAGAAAGCGGTGAATTCTGGCAAATCGTCGAGTGCTACACGTGCATTGTCAGGGATGTTGTTGTAGTGCCCAGCGATCCAGCCGGCCGCGGCATCCGGCAAGTTTGAATAATCGTGTGCGGTTCCGAAGCTGATGAAACCGTCTTTTACAGCGCCGGCCATCCACTGAAGCAGCCTGTAGCTGCGCTGCTGCATGTCGATTGCGTGTGCTATTTGTTTCGAGTCAAGTGCAGGCATGATTAAGCGGCATAACGAAATGCGATCTATCCGGGTACCGGAGGTGCACGGATAGATCGGGCGTTGAACTTTGTCGACCATCATGTGGGTCGGGTTGGCGGGAAGCGATCCGCGTCAGAATGATTCTATCGCAAAGGATCGCAGTGATGTCATTCCCGCGAGAGACAACTGCAGCGGGGGCGCCTTTGCACCTTCTACCTGCGTTTCCAGGTACCAATCGGTCTATCCCGCACCCATTGCCTCGTCCCAATGCTGTCGGAACGCCGCAACGGAAGCTCCGCATACCACGACGGACATCGCTGATCTTAACGCCGCGATAAATCCCGCCAACGGATCCGATGATGCCAGAGTTTCTAAGCAACGCAACGTGCAGGCTACCGCACTACCGCACCGTCGACCGATTGCCATCTCGTCTCCGTGTCTTCGTGCCTCTGTGAGAGACCGCGGACCAATCGATCTCACGGAGGCACCAAGGCTCGGAGAATTAATGTTGATCCAAACAAAGCGATTGAAGACCACCCCTCGTTTCGGATGCTTCGTTGGTGTGGAGGATTTATCCGACCAAGCATGACGCGTTCTGCTTTCGATTCGGTCGGATAAATCCTTCACACCAACAAGTGACGTCGTGTGAAAACGTGTCGTCGAAATTTGATCCGGCTGGGAGTTCCACGTCGTCAAGCGATTCACCATGCACGCAGCCGCAAGGGACCTTGGCACATGGCCAAGACCATCGCCAGCGGCGTGGGCATGACGAACAATTGGTTGCAGGATCAGGGCGTCTTGAGCTGAAAGACTCTGTGGGCGGAACTTGCTCCGCTTCGTTGAACCGCCGTGTGCGGAAACGCACGTACGGTGGTGTGGGGAGGGCGCCGGGAGACCGGTGTCCTTACCCGATTTCGTCGGCTTCGATCACGAGCAATTCCATGCAAGCGGTGTCGTTTCGGTTTGCTGCATGATCGAATGCCGTCTTTCCGGCGTCGTCCACGATCGTTTTGTCCGCGTCGTATTTTAGTAGCAACTTGACCCGTGCCATCGTCTCAGCTTTGCGGAAAAGGCTGAGAAAAATCCACATGAGTGCAGTGTGGCCATGAGCGTCAGTCACGTTGGGATCAGCACCGAGTTCAAGCAAGCGTTTTGCCGAAGCCTTTTTGCCAGCCATCATCAGCGGTGTCACGTGGCGATCGCCGATACGGCAATCAATTGGCACTCCATCCTTGACAAGCCGATCAATATGATGCACCTGCGTCCAACGCGAAGCTTCCCCAAACGCGGCTTCTCGGCCGTGAGAGACTTCTAACTTTGGTATCAGCGAATCCATCACGCTGTCGTTGTGTTCTCGCATTGAATTCACAGCGTCACACTCTTTCGAATAAACGAAATGCGATCTATCTAGGTACCGGAGGTACTCGGATCGATCGGGCGTTGAACTTTGTTGACCATCACGTGGGTCGGGTTGGCGGGGAAGCGATCCGCGTCAGAATGATTCTATCGCAAAGGATCGCAGTGATGTCATTCCCGCAGGAGACAACGGCAGCAGAGGCGATGCTGCTGCGGGCAATGATTCCTTTGCACCTTCTACCTGCGTTTCCAGGTACCAATCGGTCTATCCCGCCCCCATTGCCTCGTCCCAATGCTGTCGGAACTCCTGCGACTAAAGCTCCGCATACCACTGATCTTCACGCCGAACCAAATCCCGCCAACTGATCCGATCATGCCAGAGTTTCTCGGCAACGCGACCTGCGGGCTACCGCACCGTTGACCGATTGCGATCGCACCTCTGTGCCTTCGTGCCTCTGTGAGAGACCCCGGACCAATCGATCTCACGGAGACACCAAGGCACGGAGAATCAAAGTTGATCCAAACAATGCAATTCATGACGGACCGCGGATCTGGATCGAAGACCACCCCTCGTTTCGAATGCTTCGTTGGTGTGGAGGATTTATCCGACCAAGCATGACGCGTTCTGCTTTTGATTCCGTCGGATAAATCCTCCACACCAGCAGCGGCAAACAGGTCTGCGAAACTGCCGCCCGTCGGCATCACGCAACCGGTCTGCGCAGTCGCTGGTCGATCAGCGAGAAACGGACTTCCAAGCGTCGGTCACCTCGCTTCAAAACGCCACCAACCCTTCCCACATGACTGAGTTCACTCAAGCGAGTTCCTGCAGATCCAGTCACACGCGGCACAAAAGGTCGCCCTCCGCACTGCAGCATCGGGTGCAAATCCCAATGGGGCGTCGCCGACTCCGGCCTTCTTGAACAGAGAATTTGAGCATCAGCTCGTCCGCTCAAATTGCCAGCCCCTCTTCAAGATCGATAGAGAACCAATGCCAACACCGCCGTGCTTTCACGCGATGTCAAATTCTTATTGGTTCTGTCGCTGTCATTGCTAGAATCGAGTGTTGCCCCAATACTGATCGAATACCAATGGGCAGATCGCCCTTATGCTTTCTTCATCGTCGCCCGTCCATTGAGTTTCAGGATCAGAGATTTTCTCTTCGGGAAACGCAAACTGCTCGTATGCGACGTTGTGCGCTCCGTCGCCGAATCGCGAATCAAAATGGTCTGTCAGATCGTAATCCCAGAGTGGGATGTCGCCCTCCGGAATCTTGTCAAATTCGGGGGCAAGTGAATCAGGATTCTTCAAGGCCGCGTGGAACACGTCGCTGCCGCGCGTGACCAACCACATCCTGAATTCCATGAAACAATCGTCGCTACATCCACCCATCACGGTGTATGCAACTGCCCATAGATCACGTCGATACGCCGTGAAGTACCAGTGGTAAAAGTGGCCGAGAAACCCCGTGTGTTCATCACGGGAAAGTTTCTCAAGCTCGTGTTCCAGTAGATCAATCTGCCTGTCCGCAGTAAGTCCCTCGCTTTGGGTGTTGTCGAGCGAACACGAGATGACGGTCCAGAAGTGTTCTTCCGGCAACAGTTTTGAAGCGTCATTCGGCATAGCGTGTTTTAACTCCCTTTTGCGACAGAACGTTAACGATCACGTGGTCGCCGCCAACAACTGACCACTTCGAAATACTCAGCTCGGCGACTCACGGCGAGTAGACCGGGGTCTCTTTGGTTTAGGTTAGGGTTTGTATTCCCTGTTTGCCACTGGTTTCCCGTTGTGGTGTCACAAGATTCTAGCCTTGCCTCATTGACCCCCGGTCCCTCTCAAATCCGGACGTGCCACTTTCTAGCATCCGGCTCCCAAACTTCACTTGGCAAGGCCATTCCCAGCGGGCGAAAAACAGACGCCTCGCCCCGGGTACACGCGGTGGAGTCCGCAGACCGAGGTGCGAGCAACTGTCATTCGGTTGTCCCGTGACAATAGCAAAGCTGCAATCCATTCGAGTTATCATCCATCATTCGCCACTGAGTGCGATGGATGCTCGATCCGAATCGCGTGAAGCCCTGACCGCCTTCCCTTCACCAGCATTACCCGGCTTCACTCCACTTGATTGGAATTCAAGCTTCAGCGGTACTATTCGGTCATCCGACTCCCTTAATGTCATTTGTCTTCGTCGCTTATTCCACTCCTAGGACATACTCGACCGGTCAAGATTGGAAATCTCGTACCGATCAAGAACTTCAGGGTCTCACTGGTTGCCTGATTGACGTGTTGTGTAGTGCGAATGGGCCGCCGACCCCGGGTCTCCACTTGCAGCTCGCCGAGTGACGCTGCAAACGGTGTTGCCTTCAGGCATGCACAAACCTTGGGCAGAATCCGACAGTTACCAAATTTCGGGGCTAATTCCATTCGGGCGTCGCAGGGCCACCTACGATCGCTTCATCCTCACTACCTTTCGCTCTGTACGTGCTGGCTCTGTACGCTTCAACGACTGACTTCGACCACCGGTCTTATACAGCCGCTGCAACACTCGATACCGGTGTGCTGGTTCAGCGGGAAC
>NZ_JAMYFE010000100.1 GCF_024129865.1 Stieleria tagensis
TACCAAAACGGCGGTCGTCAGGTCAAGAGATACAAAAATGAATGCGTTCCTAGGTTGCGAGCACCGGGAACACGCGCTGCCCGGCGGGATTCGGCGGCATGTTCACCCGGGGTTCCTGCCGAACCTGCCTCCAGCAGGTTCGACAGTGACCCCGGGCTAAGCTATTGAACGCCGTTGGCGTAGAGATGGGGATGAGTGCATGCGACTCTCCCAATGGGTGGCACGCGAAGCCGCAAGACCTCTGGTGCAGGTAATTGAATCGCAAAAGTGCAATTTCAAAACGCGGAACCAGCCCGGGTGGACGACGCTGCCAAACGTTGAGTTTCATGACAGCGTCTTCGCTGGCCGGGGGGCGCCGAGCAGGCACCTATGCCGTGGCTTCTTCTGGCCCGCGGGTCACCAGCGAGACGACCACCAGTGTCACAAAGGCAAGTGGAATCGTCACGATGCCGGGTTGGCTGAACGGGGCCCAGGCCGTTTCCGGATCCCATCCATAGACACTCTTGTAGGTGTCACTGGACAACAGGATCCATCCGAGTGAACTGATCATGCCGACCAGCACGCTGGCCACAATTCCGGCTTTGGTGGTGCCCTTCCAAAACAACAGCATCACCAGCGCCGGCAGGTTGGCGCTGGCCGCCACACTAAACGCCCAGCCGACCAGGTAGCCGACGTTCATCTCTTTGAACAGAATGCCTAGCACGATCGCGATTAGACCGACCACGACCGCGGCGATTTTTGCCACTCGGACCTTCTTGTCTTCCGATAGGTCCATGCCCATCACGCCGACCATCAAATCGTGCGCCACCGCACCACTGCTGGCCAGGATCAATCCACTGACGGTTCCCAATACGGTCGTGAACGCGATCGCGGAGATGATCGCAAACAGCCACGTGCTGATACTGCGTGCCAGCAGCGGCGCCGCCATGTTGCTGTCGGTCAAATCCATCGAACCACTGGTCATCGCCCCCAAGCCCAAATACAGCGTCAACACATAAAAGAACCCGATGCTGGCGATCCCGACGATGGTACTTTTTCGCGCCGCCGCGCCGTCTTTGACCGTGTAGTAACGGATCAGAATGTGGGGCAGCGATGCGGTGCCACAAAACAACGCCAACATCAGCGACAGAAAATTCAATTTGCCACTGATTGCATCGCTGCGAATCCCAGCAAACTTGGGATGCTCACCTGGACGCAAGACTTCATCGCCTGGCGTCAGCTTTTGAACGAACACCTTGGTTTTGCTGCCGTCATCGTGGTTGACGATTTCATTTCGCCACAACACGATCTCACTGTCACGCAGCGTGGTGAAAAAACTGACCGGCCCCAGGGGCCCAGTTTCGCTTTTCCCCTCGGGCAGCTTTGTCAGCGTTCCGATCGGTTTCAAAACCTTTTGTCCAACTTCGCGGCCTAGTGGTGCACCGTCGACCAGAACGCCCGAATCAGAATCACGAATCGACTGTGCCTGACGCAGCACGACTTGATCGTTCTCGACCGGCTGAATTTGGAACAGATCAAAACCGACTCCATCGGTACTCCTCAAACGAACCAAGTCATCGTACTCCTGCCAACCATCGACCGCGGGAATGACTTCGCGGCCAGCGATCGTGTCGCCAGCGGTATCAACAGCCGCTATCGGACCGATGGTTTCAAAAGCATCGGGCTGGGCTTGAAAGCCGCGGGCAAACAGAAACACCACCAGGATGGCGCTAAAGATCACCAGCAGCGAACCCTTTAAAAACTGAACCCAGGTCGTTGAAACCATCCCTGCCGTGACAACGATGATGATCACGACAATGCCGACCAACACCACTCCCACCCAGTGCGGGAACCCTAGCAGCGGCTGGATCAGCGACCCCGCCCCGACCATTTGTGGGATCAAGTAAAACACGCTGACGACCAGCGTGCTGATACCGGCGGCCGCCTTGATTCCACGCGAATCAAATTTGGCGTCCAAGGCATCGGCAAAGGTGAATCGGCCCAGACGCTTCATCGGTTCGGCGATCACGAACAAGGCCACAATCCAGCCCGCCAAGAAACCGATCGAATACAAAAAGCCATCGTATCCGTACGAGGCGATCATGCCGCAGATGCCCAGAAACGAAGCGGCCGACAAATAGTCGCCGGCAAAGGCAATGCCGTTGACCGCCCAAGGGATCTGGCCGTGGGCGGCGAAATAACCGGCCGACGACTTGGCTTTGCGCCCCAAGAAAAAGCTCAGCCCAACCGTGGCGCCGACAAATCCGAAGAAGACGACAACGGCAATCCAAGAGGGATCGTAAATCATACTTCGTCGCCTCGTGCGTCAGCGGTTGTATCAACGGTTTTGTCAGCCAGTGGTTCTGTTTTGCAGAGCACGCCATAGAGCAACGCCATCAACAGCGCGCCAATGATCAATGCAAACCCATACACAATCGCCAGATTCAACCCGGCCAGGACACGCCGTTCCATCAGCGCAGGGGCAAACGCACTTAACAACACAAACACTAAATACAAAACCAAATAGACCGCAAACAACCAAAGCCCCAACCGAGCATTGGATCGCTGCGCCTCAGTAAGCGACGACATCATGACCTCGCGAAAAGTAATCGATTGAAATCCGAATCGCGGAGTATAGGGGATTCATTCCCCCGCAGGTTGCGCGGCGAAATGGAAGCGATCGACCAATTCCAATCTCGCTAAAGGCTGATCTTCACCTGCAGCCCATCAAACGCCATCGCAATGCCTTGCGGCAATTCCTGATTGGTTTGCTGATAATCCAACTGATGCCCGGTGTGGGTCAACCACGTCTGATGGGCACCGACAAGGCCTGCGACATCGATCGCTTGCCGCACATTGAAATGAGTGGCGTGGGGCTCGTGCCGCAGCGCGCCAACCACAAATGTTTTCACCCCAGCCAATCGCTCAATCGATTCCTCTGGGATGTGGTTGGTGTCGGTGCAGTAGGCAAAATCGCCGATGCGGAACCCCAGCACATCGAAATGGGGACCATGCTTCATGGGGATCGGCACCACGCGGGCACCCAGCACGTCGAATGGGGTTTCATCGATCCGCGTGAATTCTAATTTGGGCGTCGCACCGGTGTGGGTGTCCGGCCGCTCGGAAAACGCGTAACTGTACGCCCTGCGAATCTGGCTCTCGACCGGTTCGCGACAGTACAGCGGCACCGCGTGGCCCAGCCGAAACGGGAACAGACGCAAGTCGTCCAAGCCAAAAATGTGGTCGGCGTGCTCGTGGGTGTAGGCCACCGCGTGCACCAGTCGAATCCGTTCCCGAATCAGCTGGACACGCAAATCAGGGGGTGTGTCGACCAACAGCGTCCCACCGGGCAGGCGGACGACGATCGCACAACGGGTGCGATTGTTTTTGGGGTCGCCGCTTTGACAGACCTCGCAATCACATCCGATCGCCGGAACACCGACACTGGTACCGGTCCCCAAAAAGGTGACTAACCCTTGGCTAGGCTCGCTGAATTCAGGGACAAACGTCTCAAGTACAAGCGTCATGGGCAGCAGCAGGACGGTGTGCAGGAAAAATGGGGGAACGAGGCAAACAAAGAGACGGCGGGGAATAAAATTGAGCTTGGCATGTTACGCCAGCAATAGATTCCGTGCGAGCGTCCTCGAATGACGGGATCGCCGGAACAATCAGAGCCGTCACATGGCCCGGCGAGACGCCTGCGAGCAGATTTCGCAAGATTTTGCAATCAACTTCTGCAGCTGGCGTGCTGATCCCGCCTGTTTGGGCTTGCAGAGTTCGTTCGCGTTGACATACTTAGCCGCTTCGCCGCACACGTAACGGCGTGCCAAATCTTTGCCTTGATGGTTTTTCGGCAGCATTTGGCGGAACAATACACACAGAATTAATGATGTCAGGGTGATCCGCGATGGCGGAAGTGGTACAGGTACAGAAACGCGACGGTAGCCTCGGAACGGCTGCATCACGTCGGTTGCGCAAGACAGGGAACGTCCCAGCTGTCTTGTACGGTCACAAACAGGGTAACGAGCATCTCTCGATTTCGCAAAAAACGATCGAGTCGATTCTTCGCCACCACAGCAAGATCGTTGAACTGCAAGGTGCAGTCAGCGAGACGGCGTTGGTCAGCGATCTGCAATTCGACCCCTTGGGTATCGAAGTGCTGCACATCGATTTGCAACGCGTTGACATGAACGAGAAAGTCGTTGTTAGCGTGCCGATCCAATTCAAAGGCGAACCGGCCGGTGGCAAACTGGGCGGAATCGCGATCGAAAACGCTCACGAAGTCGAAATCGAATGCCCCGCGGTTGCGATCCCAGACTCACTTCGTCTGGTCGTGACCTCCGTTGGCTTGGGTGACAACCGATTTGCATCGGATCTGGTTCTGCCAGAAAACATCACCTTGGTCACTCCGGGCGACACCATCGTCTATCATGTCGAGAAGCCCAAGGGGCTGAAAGAAGATGAAGAAGAAGGTGCCGAAGCCGAAGGCGACGAAGCCTAATTCAGCTCGGGATCGCGATGAAGTTGATCGTTGGCCTGGGAAATCCCGGTCGCAAGTACGAACAGACTCGACACAACGTCGGCTTTATCGTTGCCGAGAAGGTCGCGGTGTTGTCGGCGGCCGGATCGATCAAGGTCAAATTCGAAGGCGAGTTGGCGGAAACATCGATCGCCGGGGAAAAGGTTTCGATCCTTTGCCCCCACACGTTCATGAACGCCAGCGGGCAAAGCGTCCGCAAAGCATTGGATTTTTACAAGTTGGAATTGAGTGACCTGCTGGTCGTTTGCGACGATCTGAATCTCGCTAGCGGTCGGTTGCGAATCAGACCCTCGGGCAGTGCCGGGGGACAAAACGGGATCAAGGATATCATCCGACATCTCGGATCGGAGTCGTTTCCGCGGCTGCGAGTTGGAATCGACCGCCCGCCAACGGGATGGTCAGTGACAGATTACGTTCTAGGGAAATTCTCTAAAACCGAACAAGAAACGTTTGAAGCGGCAACGACCAGAGCCGCCCACGCAGCGATTTGCTGGGTCGGACAGGGAATGGGATCTGCGATGAACCAGTTCAACCAAGATCCCGACGCCAAACCGAAACCATCGACATCCAAAAAAACACAGCGGCGCGACGTCCGCGAACCCACCCGTTCACAATCGTCCGAAGATAGCGAATAATCAGACAGTCCCTCCTTTCCCTCTAACGTCAGTCTGCCCGCCGAAAGCGGAAACGACAGCTGACGCGAAACGTAAAGCAGACGAAACGCCGTGGCCAAGAATACCTACGAAACACTTACCATCCTGGACAGCAACCACTACGCCCGCGACCCGGGTGGAGTGAGCAAGCAGATTGAGACGTTGATCACCGAAGCCGGTGGTAAAGTCGAAGTCAATCGGCTTTGGATGGAACAAAAGCTCGCCTATCCGATCGACGGACATCAAAAAGGCACCTACTGGTTGACCTACTTTGAAATGGAAGGCAGCGATGTGCCCAAGCTCGATCGCGCATTCCACCTTTGCGAACCCGTGCTGCGTCAAATGACGCTGAAGTTGGACCCACGATTGGTCGAACCAATTCTGGCCAACGCCCGAGGTGCCTCGCCAGTCGCCAGTGCTGAATCGGCTGAAGAGTCTGGCGGAGAAGAAGAAACTTCGTCCACAGAAGAAACCGCCGACGCCTAAGACAGTAGGCGGTTCACTCTCCCTCCAACGACAAGGACTGAGATGGCTAGCTACAACCGTGTCATTCTGGTCGGAAATTTGACTCGCGACATCGAACTACGCTATATCCCCAGTGGACAAGCCGTCTCCGATGTCACTGTCGCTGTGAACGATCGACGAAAAACGGCCAACGGAGAATGGGTCGACGAAGCGACCTTTGTGGATGTCACCCTGTGGGGACGTAACGCAGAAGTCGCCAGCGAATTCCTCTCCAAAGGGGCTCCCGTTTTAATCGAAGGACGGCTAAAACTGGATCGCTGGGAAACCGACGGCCAAAAACGAAGTAAATTGCGAGTCATTTGTGAAAAAATGCAAATGCTGAGCAACCGCCCAGGAGGCGGTGGAGGTGGATCCGGTTCACCGCCGCCGCGCCAATCCGGTTCCACCCAATCCGGCACGGCGCAACCCAGTTCCGCACAAACCGCGGAAGACCACAGCGATTACGACTCCAGCGAACATTCCGCTCGAGACGCGCAACCGACTGGCGGTTCCGGTTACGACGACCCCAACATACCGTTTTAATCCAGGACTTCCGGCTGCTAAGCCCGATCGTTCTGATATTCCCTTTCAACAACATTCACCCGATTCATCGCCAGAGCATCACGATGTCACGCAACGGCCGAACCACCAAACGACCCTTCAAACGTCTGCCCAAGGGCGAGAACGGCGGCATCGAATTGCTGCTGATCCACAACATCGAGCACCTTGGCAAACAAGGTGACATCGTGGAAGTCAAACCTGGATTCGCACGCAACTACTTGCTGCCCCAAGGCATGGCAACCATCGCCACCGAACACCACAAGCGAATGGTCGAAAAGCACCGCGAGAAACTGCGTGCGATCGAACTGGAAAAGCTGAAAAGCTATCGCGACCTGGCCGACGAACTGGGCAAGCAATCGATCACGATCGAAGCCAATGCCAACGACGAAGGTCACTTGTACGGCAGCGTCGGTGCCCACGAGATCACCGCTTCGCTCAAAGAAGCCGGTTTCGCACTGGCCAACGACCAGATCCGCCTGGACGGACCGCTGCGTGAACTCGGCCTGTACACCGTACGCGTTCACTTGCACAGCGAAGTCGATGCGAACCTGAAAGTTTGGGTTGTGCCCACCGCAACCGAAGACATGGCCGCGTCCTGATCGACGCAACCGGCACGCAATGACCGACCGGGCCGCCTCGACGGCCCGCCAAACCAAGCGAGCCAACGAGAAAGAACCGATTTCATTCGGGGCTGTGGCGGAACTGGCAGACGCGCTGGATTTAGGTTCCAGTTTCTTCGGAAGTGCAGGTTCGACTCCTGTCAGCCCTATGCCGCTTTCCTTCTAAGGGAAAGCGGTTTTTTTATGCGCCGGGGGTGCGAGAACTTGCCCCTGATGGTCAATCGCTGGTGTGGAGGATTTATCCGACCTAGTACAACTCCAGACTGCTTGCTGCTCCGGTCGGATAAATTCTTCACAGCAACCTGCAGTCTGTTGGAGTTCATCTGGATCGGCACGCTAAAGCGTGAACTCCAACGGCGCGTGATCACACCAACTTGGACAGTCTTTGGCTGCGGCTAGTTTGCTTCGAAGCGAACTTCGCCGTCGACGATGGCAGCGGTGACGCGCCCTGTTAATCGCATGCCTTCAAAGGGTGTGCTGATACAAGTCGACCGAAATTGGTTCGGATCCACATCCCAACTCTGATTGGGATCGATCAAGACAATGTCGGCAGGCTTGCCGATCCCGAGTGTGCCGCCGTCAATCCCGGCGATTTGTGCCGGCTGGGTCGACATTCGATCGATCAGTTCCATCCAATTCAGGATCCCGGGTTTGACCAAGGCCGTCGCCGCCGTGGCCAATGCGGTTTCCAACGAAGAAATTCCAAACGGTGTCTGGTCCAGATCGTTCATCATCTTTTCGCGACTTCGCGGCATATGACCGGACTGAATGGCGTCGATCGTTTTGTCTTTGACCGCTTGGCAAAGTGTTTCCACGTGCCGCGGACTACGCAGCGGCGGGTGGACTTTGAAACGTGACTCGTACGACCGCATCTCTGCGTCGCTCAGCATCAAATTGTGCGGACAGACCGATGCACTGACTACGATCCCACGGCTTTTGACTCGGCGCAACATGTCGACCGACCCCATCGTGCTGACCGGACCGACATGCAATCGCCCATCGGTGGCTTCGGCCAACCGCACGTCGCGCGCGACCGCGAGATCCTCGGCTTCGGTCGGCAACCCTTTTAATCCCAGCACCAACGACACCTGACCCTCGTGCATCACACCGCCCGACGCCAACTCGGGAACTTCGGGGCGGTCAAAGATGGGGCGGTTTAACATGCGACAATACTCGAGTGCACGCTTGAGCAACGCATCGTTGGGAATCGCCCGCGGCGCGTCTGAAAACGCCACCGCACCGGCTCGGGTCAGCAAGCCTAGCTCCGCCATCTGTTTGCCGTCGCCACCTTTGCTTAAACAACCGACCACATGAATTTTCGCGCCCAATGCCTGGGCGGCTTTTTGGCGGACGAATTCGACGGCGCCATGCGAATCGATCACGGGATCGGTCCCCGAGTTCGCCAAAATGGAGGTGAAACCGCCAGCCAACGCAGCGTGCGATACGCTGTGAATCGTTTCATCTTCTTCGAACCCTGGCTCGCGCAGTTCGACCCCCAGATCGACCAGTCCCGGCGCGATCAAACACCCCGCGGCATCGATCACGCGGCATCCGGCGATCAAGTCACCATCAGCCGGATCAATTGCCGCAATGATGCCATTGTGAATGAGCAGTCGACCACGACGGTTCAAATTTTGGCTGGGGTCGACCAGGACCCCGTTTTCGATCAGCAGGGGTGTGTTCATGATGCGTTCAACCTATCGGCAGCAGACAACAGGTACAGCGCGGACATACGCACCGCGATTCCGTTGGTGACCTGTTCCAAAATCACGCTGTGGGGACCATCGGCAACTTCAGGCGTGATTTCGACGCCACGATTGATCGGCCCGGGTGCCATGATCAAGATATTGTCCTTTGCACGCTGCATCCGCGACGCGCTCATCGCGTACAGCGCTGCGTATTCTCGGACACTGGGAAACGGGCGGGCGTGCTGGCGTTCGAACTGCACACGCAACAGATTCAATACGTCACAACGAGGCAGGATCTCGTCTAAATGATGGGCGACTTCGAAACCGAGTTCCTCCCAACGCGGACTGACCAACGTCGGGGGCCCACAAATGATGACGTGTGCGCCCAGTTTTTTCAGGCCCCAGATGTTACTACGGGCGGTGCGACTGTGGGCAATGTCACCGACCAGGGCGACAGTCAATCCTTGCAGGCTGCCGCGATGCTGACGGATCGTCAACAGATCCAACAGGCCCTGAGTGGGATGTTCATGTGGACCATCGCCGGCATTTAGTACACAACAACCCAGTTCACGCGCCAGCAGATTCGCTGTGCCCGGGGTGCTGTGACGCGTGACGACCCAATCCACCCCCATCGCTTCAATGGTCTTGGCTGTATCGGCGAACGTTTCGCCTTTCGACACGCTCGAACCGCTGGAACCGAATTCGACGGTGTCGGCCCCTAAACGTTTTGCGGCCAGCGAAAAACTGTTGCGTGTTCGGGTGCTGTTTTCAAAAAACAAGTTGGCACAGGTCTTGCCGGACAACAGCGATAATTTTCGCCGGCAGCCGTCAGTCGCTTCTTTTAAAACCTGGGCGACATCCAACAGCGTCGTGATTTCTTCCGCCGATAACGACTCCAAATCCAACAGGTGACGTCGATGCCAACGTTGAACAAACGGAGTCAAATCAGGCTCGGTCATCAATCCACTCTTTGCCAGGTCTGCGGTCGGTCCGGAAGCAATCCGCGGTTTGCTAGCCTAATGAATTGCCCCGTGATTCGCGAGCGGTGGTGCACTACAAATTGTGCTGACCAGAACCGTCGCAATGACCCGGTCGACAGCACAACAACAACGACCACGCAACGATCCAGCTGAGCCCACCGAGCGGGGTGACCGCACCCAACCAAGGTGTATCGGTTAACACTAGCAAGTACAGACTGCCGCTAAACAAGATGATTCCGGCACAAAACAGAATCCCGGCACGACGTTGCCAAACAGGCCGGGCGCCCTGCGCTGCAGCAAGCGCCAACAAAGCGACCGCGTGGATCAGATGATACTTGGCGGCGGTTTCAAACTGAGCCAAACGCTTGGCCATCCAGAGCGGATCCGATGACTGGCCGGCCAAGAAATCCGGCAGCAGATGCGCCCCAAAAGCACCGATCCCCACGCCACTGGCACCCGCGATTGCTGCGGCAACCCACAACCAACCATTCGACACAGCAGTCATGCCGACGCCAATTGGGTTTCGACACAGCGAATCAGTTTATCCATTTGGAAGGGCTTGCGAATGTATTCGCTGACCCCCAGCAATTCGGCATAGGCCTTGTGACGACTGCCTTCGTTTCCCGTGATCATGATCACCGGCACCATTTGGTCGGACATGCGCCGCAATTTTTCGAGCACCAAAAAACCGCTGCGCTTGGGCATCATCATGTCCAAGATGATCAAATTCGGCGACTCGCGCTCGGCCAACGCCAACCCTTGGTTGCCGTCGCGTGCGACCACGACTTCGTAACCGTGGCCTTCGAGAGCGTAGCGAACGGATTCGACGATTTCGACATCGTCGTCAACGATCAAGATTTTTGCGGTCTGCCCTTTGACATCTTCATCGGTGGCGTCTGCATCGACCATTAACAAGCGACCTGGCAGGTGTAGAAAGGGTGGGAGAATATCCGGAGGGAGAGAGCAGTTTAGCCCATCCACAGGCAAGCGTAGGCCCTGAACTGAGCCAGGTCGACAAAAAGAATCGGACAATGACTGTGCGGGTCGCATGATAAACTGCCAGTCTGAGCTCTGCCGGGCCCACCCGCTAGCGAATCACGATCCCTTTCAGTTGTCAGAAAATGAAGTGGGGCTGGTGTCCCAAGGGTTCATTTTCACCACGGGTGCTCCGTTGACCACATGGTCCATCACCCATCGATCCAGATCTGCCAACACGACGCTGTTCATTTCATCGGAATTGCGATACTGGCGAATCTCCAACTGAGCCTTGATCGAAATCGCAGCCTGGATTTCACCCAAGAATCGTTCCGAGCTAAAGTCTTGGTTTTCAATCGAGCGCTGCCATAACATCGGCAAGCGTCGCTGGCGCAAGCGTTCGCGATCGATCAAATTTTCATTCGGCAATCCGAACTCGCCCCCCAACGAAATCGCTGCGGCGAACAGTTCAGGGTTTTGCATTGCGATTCGTAGCGCCATTTCACCGCCACGTTGATAACCCGCCAAAACAATTCGTTCGGCGTGAACGCTGTATTGGTCAGCAGCGCGATTGATCGCCTGCAACACCGTTCGCTCAGCTGATTCGAGTGCCGTCACACCACCGCCCCATTCGAATCGGTGGCCCGATGCATCACTCGATTTGGGGGCTCGGATTCCTGTCGCCAAATAATTTCGCGTGCTGACATGTGGCATCACATGACAGACTTGGTTCTCGTTGAATCCATCACTGTGCAGCCACACGATCAACGGATAACGATAATTGGATTCGTAGTGCAGCGGCACAAAAAACGTCTGAGCGCGTGTCGCGGTCGACCATCCCGATGGCGTCTCGGTGTCATCCCAGGGGCAAACATCCGGAACAGAGTCGGAACTCAAGTCCTGCTCCGTTGAATCATCCGCGTTTTCCGACGTGGAGTCCCAAACGATAGAAGCATCGAAACGGTTCATAGTAAACCGGTGCTCAACAAAAGGTTATGGAACAAGCTAGACAGACGCATTTTGACTCGCCGCGCGTCACGGTGAAAGGCTGCCCGATTGCATTTCACTCTCTCGCACGACTGAGATACAAACGTATGGCGAGACCGCAGATCATGTCAACGCTGAAGCAAACAATTCGGTCCACCAAAACCAAACTTTGGCGGCCCGCCGGCACTGCCCCTGAGAGTACCGCAAATGAACGTTTTCCGGCTAACAAGTGGACCGTCAAAACCAGCAGTGTCATAGCGGGACATGCCAGCAAAGGATCCAACAAACCGATTCATTTAATCTTGTCGCTTCAGAATTGCCGCTAACTCGATTAAGTGCCGCAGACTGTCGCAATACGCTGTGTACCGCAGTTTGGGACGCAAGCTGTCATCCAATGCGCGACCGCCGACAATCATCGACACCTGGTCGTCCAGCGAATCTGCCAACTTGTTTTGCTCGCGAATCAAACGCTCTGGATCCACCACCGACGTCACACTCAACCAAACCAGTTTCGGCGAATAATCGATGACTGCTTCGGCCAGCGAATCAAGAGGCACGTCATTGCCTAAATTGATGGCGTTCCACCCCGACTCACGCAAAACCAACTCCACCAGCGCGGTTGGGATTTGATAGGGATCCGACTCGGGTGCCGCACCAATCGCCACCGGCGCGGCGGCGGGCAAATTGTCCAGCCCGGCGCGTAGCACTTGGATCAGACGCGCGCAAATCGTGCAACTACGACGCTCTTGATACACTGCCAACTCGCCGCAGCCCCAGGCATCGCCCTGACCGCGCAAGGCATCGGCAATCAAATCCTCGGCGGCTTCGGCACGCGTCCAGCCCAGCGATAGACGCTCCTCTAGCAATTGCAAGCATCGATCTTCGTCGCCGACCGCGAGCGCCGCGCGAAACGCTTGTTGTGCCGGCTCGCGGCCCTCGCCCCGCACCGGAGGGTGGCGGACCGCCGGCTTGCTAGCAACCGAGAGTTCTAAATCATCGATCCCCAGCACTTGTGGATCGGCCAGCGTGCGATTGGTCGAACGCAAAAACTGGCGTAATCCGGAAAGTGTGATCCTTCGGTGCCCGCCGACCGTACGGACTGTTGGAATCACGCCCTGATCGCACCAGCGTTTGATCGACGACTCGCTGACCTGCAGCGACGTGGCAACCTGCTTGGGCGAATATTCAGACCGCAAATTCGTCACGGGGAGTTCCAGTGGTGAACGTTTTGGACGCTAGAGAAGTCACTCGATGCGGGAAATCGTAGCGGAATCAGAGCCCCCGCCAAGCTTCTCTCGCCCCGGCTTTTTCGAAAATTTAACTTATTTGGCGGACTTTGATGATAATTCGCCATTAAATGCTACTGGCCATTGTCACCACCGGCCCCTACAGATATACCGTATTGAACGTTTTGGACGAATCGAGCGTTCTCTCTTACTGCTTTCGAGGAACAAATGATGCCAGCGACGCCGTTACAACGATCGAACCCCGCATTCGATGTCTCCCAGAAACCGGCGAAAACTGAGACTCATGCGGACCTGGAGCAGCCCACGAAACTGCGTGCCCGCCCGCCGGCTTGGATCAAGTTTCCAGAGCTAGAAGATGCCAATGCAGCGGTCGATGCGTTCCTTGAACCGCTTGATGCACTTGATAGCAGTGACCTGAAGGCTCGCACCAAACGCCGTTTGCGAGAAGAAATTTCGTTTATTTCCAACAGCGATTTTGTCAGTTCTCAGTTCGGTAAACAGGTGTTTGCCGATCCGCTCAATTTGGCACCGCGTCAAGCGGAACTGGGCATTGCTGCGATTCGCCGTAGTGGCATTGAGATGCCGATTCACTTGGGGCGACTGTGTGAAGCACCGCTGCTGAAGCCCGAACAGGAACGCATGCTGTTCCAACGAATGAATTACTTGCTGCAGCAGGCTGCGGTGCATCGTAGTTTTCTGAACCCTAACCGCCCCTCGCGTGTGCGACTGGAACTGATCGATCGCCTCCTGGCTTTGGCGGCTTGGCATCGCGACCGAATCGTCGAAGCAAATCTTCGGCTGGTTTTTTCGATCGTCAAAAAGTTCGTGAATCCGAACAACAACTTTGACGACTTGCTAAGCGATGGGATTGTTGCGTTGATCCGCGCGGTGGAAAAATTCGATTTCGATCGTGGATTTCGCTTCAGCACCTACGCGACCCAAGTCATCCGCCGCAACTCCTACCGCACGGTTGTCTTGAATCAGCAAGAGCGGCAGAAGACGGTCGGTGGCCTGCAAGACATGGACCTGGATTTAACGGACGAAGGTCGAGAGTCTGCGATCAGCGAAAAACGCTGGCATGAACTGCGAAGCCGGCTGAGCGTGATGCTGGAAGAATTGGACCGCCGCGAAAAATTTATCATTCGCGCACGATTCTCGTTGGGAGCCCACCGCAAAGTCCACACCTTACAAGCGCTTGCCAATCGTTTGGGTGTATCGAAAGAACGCGTCCGCCAGCTGGAACGCCGCGCGATGGACAAACTGCGTGGCATGGTCGGTGACGTTAATCTTGCCGAAATGGAAGCGCAGTGAGCCGGTATACCGCGGCGATCTCGCTGCCGGTCAGTGCCAGCGAAGCATTTGCGTACCACGAGCGCCCCGGCGCATTGCAACGACTGATTCCTCCCTGGAAAAGCGTTTCGATTGAACACTCCGACGGCAGCTTGAAACCCGGCAGCAATGTTATCCTGCGGATGAACATCGGCCCAATTCCAACGCGTTGGGTTGCCGAACATGTGGATTACGATCCACCGCACCTGTTTGGCGACGTGCAGCGATCGGGGCCCTTTGCCAGTTGGCAGCACCAACATCGCTTTGAACCGGTCGGCGAAGAGAGTTGTTTACTACGAGATGAAATTGAGTACCAGCTGCCTGCTGCGCCGGTAGGACCGATGCTGGGTGGTGGTATCGCCAGAAAAGAAATCGAGGCGATGTTTGCGTATCGCCATCGCGTCACTCGAGATGACTTGCAACTCGCTGCCAACCATCCCACCAGCGCGATGCAGATTGCCGTGTCCGGCTCAAGCGGTTTAGTGGGTCGAAAATTGTGCACGCTATTGCGTCTGCTCGGGCACAAAGTGATCCGACTCGAGCGTTCACTGTCCCCGGCGGAATCCACGCACAATGGCGACGCCGAAAAGGACGGCGGCATGGATGTCGTTGCCCCGTGGTCATCTCCGGACCAGGCACAACGACTTTCTGGAATCGATGCGGTCGTTCACCTCGCGGGCAAACCGATCGCGGACAAGCGCTGGACCGATTCCATCAAGAAACAAATTCGCGACAGTCGCATTGACCTCACGCGTCGCCTGGCAACCTCGCTCGCCTCACTGCCGCAACCTCCCAAGGTAATGATCTGTGCTTCTGCGGTCGGTCTGTACGGTGATCGCGGCGACGAAGTCTTGACCGAATCCAGCACCGCTGGCGATGGTTTTTTGGCCGACGTCGCGCAGCAGTGGGAGAGTGCATGCGATCCAGCACGACAAGCCGGCATCCGTGTGGTCAACGCAAGACTAGGAATGGTATTGGATCCCGACGGTGGCGCGTTGGCTGAGATGTTAACGCCGGCCAAGTTTTGTGCGGGAGCGCTCGGTGACGGAAAGCAATGGGTCAGCTGGGTTGCTGTCGACGACGTGATCGGATCGATCTATCACGCCATCTGCTGTGACAATATCAACGGGCCGATGAACGTGACCGCCCCCCAGGCTTTGACGGGCACAGAGTTTGCAAAAACCTTGGCCAACGTCCTCGATCGCGTGGCACTCATTCCCGCCCCCGCATTTGTGCTGCGAATGGCCCTCGGCGAAATGGCCGATGCGCTGTTGCTGTCCAGCGCCCATGCCGTGCCCGAAGTGTTAACGCAATCGGGATACGAATTCCGATTCGCCAATGCTGGCGATGCACTGCGATACTGCCTTGGCAAAGACCGCTTGGGCGGAATGTGAAATCGTTGACCGGACGGGAAACGACCGGAGTCAATTCACTGGCGATATTCCCCGCCCCCTTCCGTAGCTGGGCCGGCCACGGTTCAGAACTCGTCAAATGCCCCAACCGACGGAACCCTTGGCGGGATCAGCTACGACCATCGCATCCAACCGTAGCTGGGCCGGCCACGGTTCAGAACTCGTCAAATGCCCCAGATCCGACTGAACCCTTGGCGGGATCAGCTACGACCATCGCATCCAACCGTAGCTGGGCCGGCCACGGTTCAGAACTCGTCAAACCCCAGATCCGACGGAACTCTTGGCGGGATCAGCTACGACCATTGCCCCCAACCGTAGCTGGACCGGCCACGGTTCAGAATTCGTCAACGCCCCAACCGACTGAACCCTTGGCGGGATCAGCTACGACCATTGCATCCAACCGTAGCTGGACCGGCCACGGTTCAGAATTCGTCAAACCCCCGAACCGACTGAACCCTTGGCGAAATCAGCTACGACCATTGCACAACCGTAGCTGGGCCGGCCACGGTTCAGAACTCGTCAAATGCCCCAACCGACTGAACCCTTGGCGGGATCAGCTACGACCATCGCATCCAACCGTAGCTGGACCGGCCACGGTTCAGAACTCGTCAAACGCCCAAACCGACGGAACCCTTGGCGGGATCAGCTACGACCATCGCATCCAACCGTAGCTGGGCCGGCCACGGTTCAGAACTCGTCAAACGCTCAAACCGACGGAACCCTTGGCGGGATCAGCTACGACCATTGCCCCCAACCGTAGCTGGGCCGGCCACGGTTCAGAACTCGTCAACGCCCAGATCCGACGGAACCCTGGGCGGGATCAGCTACGGCACCAATTGCGATGACCTTTCAGGCAAGCGCTATCACGCGGCAACTTTAATGAACGAAGCCAATCGATCGGCGCGGCTGGGGCTTTGAAGTTTGGCCACCGCCTTGGCTTCGATCTGTCGCACACGTTCGCGAGTGACTTTAAAGATCCGACCACATTCTTCCAGCGTGTAGCTGTATCCGTCGACCAAGCCATAACGCAGACGAATGATCTCGCGCTCACGGAACGTCAACGTTTTCAACAGTTCGTCGATTTTACTACGCAAGATTCCGCTGGATGCCATGTGCACCGGGTTCAAGCTATCGTTGTCTTCGACGAACTCGCCAAAGCTGCTGTCTTCGCCTTCGCCGACCGGACGATCCAAACTGACCGGATGCCGGCCGATGTCCATCACGCGTTGAACTTCTTCCAACGGGATCTCGGTCATCACCGAAATCTCTTCGTAGGTAGGCTCACGACGCAGTTGTTGTGTCAGCTTCTTTTGTGCCTGACGCAACTTGCTAAGCACATCGATCATGTGCACTGGAATTCGAATCGTCCGAGCTTGATCGGCGATGGCACGGGTGATCGCTTGACGGATCCACCAGGTCGCATAGGTGCTGAATTTAAACCCGCGACGATACTCGTACTTGTCGACCGCACGCATCAATCCGGTATTGCCTTCTTGAATCAGGTCCAAGAACGACAAGCCACGGTTGCGATACTTCTTGGCGATCGAGACGACCAGTCGCAAGTTACCGCTACTGAGCTCACGCTTGGTGGATTCGAAACGCTCGAAGTGCTCGCGAGCCTTGGTGACACGTTTGTGCAGACTCTCAGGGGTTTCCTGAGTCAACATCATCAGTTCACGTTGTTCTTGACGCAGATCTGCCGCTTCGTCTCGGCTGATCGCGTCGTGACCCAGTTCGGCCAACCGCGATCGAATGAAGTTCATGCGCCGGGAAAATTCTTCCAAGCGTTCCAGCATCGGAGTCACGCGACGGCTACGCAGACTCAGTTCCTCCACCAACTCCAGCGCCTTGCGGCGACGGGCGATGAAACGACGGCGGACTTCGGCTTTCAAACGAGGTGCCGTGCTCTTGCGAGCGAGCAGCTCAAAATCTTCACGATTCTGCGCGACCAGTTGATCCAACGTTCGCAAGTTGTGCGGCATTCGCGACGACACCTGCTCTTTGGTCAAATGCTCGGTCAACGAGACTTTGATCGTTCGGTCAAACGGCAGTTCGCCTTCGTGAACGCGGTGCAATACATCCACGGTGTGCCGCAATGCGTAGTCGGATTCCAGTAGCGATCGACGGAATTGTCGACGGGTGACTTCGATCTTCTTGGCCAGCGAAATTTCTTCTTCGCGCGTCAGCAAGGGAATCTCAGCCATTTGGCTCAGGTACATCCGAATCGGGTCGTCGCTTGCTTTGGGCATTTCGACGCTGGCCATTTCATCGGCCGTTGCGGCACCGGGCATGTCGTCGTCATCGACGTCTTCGCCGGCTGCAACGGCGCCGCCTTCGCTATCGGCCGACATCGCCCGCAATCCGCGAACGTTCGGCTCGGCTTTTCGGCCACTGCGTGCGACAGGTCCTTTGCCGTCGACCAACTTGATGCGAAAGCGTTCGATCGCTTCGATCAACTTGTTTAGTTTTTCAGGACTGCCATCTTCATCGGGCAGGTAAGCATTAATGTCTTCGTATGTCAGGCAACCGTGCTCGTGACTACGTTCGACCAGTGCAGCTAGTTCTCGATCCATCAAAAGCATTGTTCAAAACCTCATGTTTGAGTCGCCCATCATGGGCATGCGGGTCAGGTCTGGCGTTCACAGCGGTGCTTCAGCCGCTGTGACAATCAAATGGGTTGGGCGTTGCGGACGCCACATAGAGAATCCTTCGAACCTGTTCCTCCCTAACGGTCGATTTGATGACGATTTTTTTCACTGTCAAACAATTGTTTGAGCAGTTCGAGTTGTTCGGTTTCTTCCAGAGAAGCCGATTCAATTTTTGCGATTTGCCGATGTTGTTCGGCAACGTTTTCACGTCGATGAAACTGTCCCAGTATCAACTGAAATCGTTCCTCGGCGCTCTGTTTGGTCAGACCATCGCGCTGTGCCATCCGAAACTGCATCGTGACAACTTCGTTTTTCAGAAAATCGTTTTCTAAAAACAGCAACAACGTTTCGACGTCCAGATCACGGCCTTGCAAATCCAATTCTTGATAGGCCGCCAAGATCATTTTCGCCGACAGCGTATCTAACCATTCCGGATCAATTTTTTCAACGGCCCGACCGGCCATTTCAGTGGACTCGATCATGATTTCAAACAGTTCGCGGTCATAGCCGCTTAAAGTTTCTTCACGATCGTTGCCGCGTTGGACGGAAACAGGATTCTGGCTGTTGGTCGCCTGGGAATCATAGTCGCCGTGAACACCCGGAACAAAAAACTCGAACTCACCGGAATCGTACTCGGCGGCTTCGGACAACATTAAATTGGGATCGATCGGCCCGGTCGAGGAACGTTGATGATCCGCCGACGTTTTCACGGGTGACGTGTCGTTGCTGCTGGACTTCGCGACCGCATCACGACCGCTGCGATAACGTGCGGCGCTGGCGATCCGTTTCTTTTCTTCGCCGCGCTTCTGTTCCAAACGGTCTTCCAGCCGATTCGCCGCGATGCCGAATTTTCGCGACAGACGCAGCAGCATCTGATCTTGTTTCAGCGGATCCAGTTTGGGCACTTTGGCCAAGATTCCCATCATCGTGTCGATCGCCTGCATCACCGCATGCGTGTCATTGGTGACATCGACACCCGCCGTCAACGAAGTCAATTTGTGTTCCAATGCATCCGGCGCGTCGGCGACCAGTTTCTCCAACGACTCGCGTCCGTGGGCCTGCAGATAGTCGGCCGGGTCCATGCCATCGGGCAGCGTCAAAACGCGTAGGTCCGCGTCGGCTTTGACAAAAATCTCCAAAACTTCGTCGGCCCGCCGCTGCCCGGCAGCGTCGCCGTCGAGCATCAACACCACGCGCCCGGTCAATCGCTTCAGCAGTTTGACGTGCGCGTCACCCAATGCCGTTCCCAAGACGGCGACGACGGGATCGATCCCGAACTGGCGGGCCGCGATCACATCGGTGTAGCCCTCCATCACCAATGCTTGGCCGCCCTTGCGAATGGACTCGCGAGCGAGTTGCAGACCGTACAACTGTTGTGATTTTCGAAACAGTTTTGTTTCTGGACCGTTGATGTATTTGCCGCCGACCTTGTCGCCCAACCGCTCGGCGATCGCAGGGATCACACGACCGCCCATTGAAATCGGACGGTTTTGCATGTCGTGAATCGGAAACATCAAACGTCCACGAAACAAGTCGTAGCTGCCATTGCCGCTGTTGCGATTCAGCGCGACTCCGGCCGCCGCGGCGATCTCGGGTCGAAACTTTTCACGCTGCAGCAGGTTGATCACAAAATCCCAACTGTCGGGGGCAAACCCGATCCGGAACAATTGTCGATGTGCGTCGTCGATGCCACGACTGGCCAAATAGTCACGGGCAATTTTGGCGTCGTCGCTGCGTGGCGAATCGAGTTGGTCGAAATAGGCGTCGGCAACTAATTTCACGGCCGACAACAGGGTGCTCTTGTCGTCCTTGGAACCGGCTTCGACCTTGGGACCGGCTTGGTATTCGATTCCGGCTTGCTCGGCCAGCATCCGCAGAGCACTGGGAAAATCGACGCCGTCACGTCGCATCACAAAACTGAAGACGTCGCCACCGATATCACAGACCCAGCATTTCCAGGACTGGCGCTCGCGATCGACTGTCAACGACGGCGAACGGTCATCGTGCCAAGGGCAACACGCCGCCAGCGCTCGTCCCTTGGGGACCAGCGTCAACGACGAACCGATCACGTCGACAATGTCGACGGCGGCGCGCACTCGTTCTCTCAGGTCGAGGTCCATCATCACGGACAAAGCGACTCGCTGGGAAAGTCCACACAAGTTCCATCCGAACTTGCGCAGGTTTTGGGCGAAACCATCCGGATCGGTCGACTCGTGCCGCGTCAGCATCAACTGACACCTGCGGCAAAGACTTTCTCCTGAAAGTCGTTCGAGCAAATTTCGATCACACGCACTCCGTTGCAGCGTAACAAATTTTGTGGCGACCTGAACGGCGGCCACAAATCGCTTGTTTCGCATGCGAGCGGGCAGGAGTTTCACGACAGTGCGTTTTCACGTCAAGATCAGTTTCACGACCAAATCAATGCCAATTGTCCCCGCTAATCATGCCCCCTGGATTGACGCTCTTTTCATCCACAAATACCGCTGAAACCGGCCCCCTGGACGCTGCAGGGAATTTCTTTCGTGGTTGCCATCGGCGGCCCGGCCTCCAGATTGACCACACCACCCGACGGGCCAGTTGTTTGAAGCCAGCGCCAAACAGCCTCAGAGGGCGATACACAAAGTGACGGCGGCGTGAGCCGCCGGAATCCGGGGGGATTTTGCTCCTCGGCCGGAGGGGCGGCACAGGGATTCACGCCGCCGGCAGGCATGATGTCGCCCGCTGGGCTTTGGAAAGCGCTGACTTCGAAACTCACGCGTCGGGTTGCCATTGCCACGGCAATTTCCCCTCCTTGCGGACGAAATCCTGATTGGACATCGGTGGCCAACGTTTATAATCCCCAAACCGCCTCTGTTTGATTTTGGGCTTTCACACCGCCGTCTCCATGCCCGCTTACGACATCGACTCGCAAAGTCCTGAAGGTTCGTTCGACCCGGATCCGTCCGACGGTTGGGTTGTGCGACTGGGCAGTGTGGCTGGCATTCGTCTGTTTGTTTCCTGTTCCATTTTTGTCGCACTGGCCGTACTGACGGGACTGGTCGGCCTGGTTCGACTGCGGCCGGGCAATGAGGATTTGCCACTGATCACAGCCACCGCGCTGGCGTTTTGGTGCAGCGGTTGGGCCGTTCAAGTGATCGTGCAACTGTGCTTGCACTTTGGCACCCACGCCAGAACGGAATCACTGAGAATCGGATTGTTGGGGGTGGAAATCACACACCCGTTGCAGCGTCGTCATCCGTGGACGGCCGTTGCCAATCTGACCTCCACCGTGCTGTCACTTTCCGCTCTGACCCTGTTTGGGATTGGTTGCCTAAGCATTCACCTGCTGAACCGTTCCGCCGATCTGTCGCATTGGTCGGCCTGGGCCACGGCATTGTCCGCCCCCGGATTGGGCTTTGATTCGTTAAGAGATTGCTATCTGACAGCCGCTTGGTTGTTTTGGATCCAGGCCGCTTTCCAAGCGTATCCGCTACCACACAATTTGGGGCGTGGCGCGATCGCGTCCTCCGTCGCTCTGTTCGCCGCCGAAGCCGATGACGAATTTCAACTGAAATTGTTGCGGCGAATGCTGCAATTGATCGCCGTCATCACAGTGGTGATCGCAATGGGTCTGCTGTTGGCAGACGCAAACTCGGTCCTTCCCCGCTGGACGGTTTTGATCGCGGTCTCAATGTGGCTGTGGATTTCGTCCTACGCTGACGATCTGGAGGATTGGATCACGTCGGTTCACATCGCCGGCGCCGACCCGATCACGGCACGCTTCCGCGAAATCGCAGCAGAGGACGACCCGGCACGCGACGAACAAGCATCCGTGGAAAACGTTTCCGATCCTCCGCAAACCCCTTGGATCAGCGACATGATCGATTCCGTACGGATGCGTCAGAAACGCAAGAAAGCACTCGCTGCGTTGATGCGCGAACGCGAAGAGGCAAGTGACGAAGCCAGGTTGGATCACGTGTTGACGATTGTGGGTCGCCAGGGAACCGAGGGGCTAAGCCCTGAAGACCAGGCGCTACTCAAACGGGTGAGCGAGAACCTGCGCCGACGACGTGAATCCGAGTCCGCGTCGGACGATCAGCAGTAGTGCCCGGTTCAACGCGTTAGCGTCGTGTCAGAACGAGCGGTTTGGACCGTTGATCCCGCTTGAGTGATTCCCCGGTAGGCGTGCCCGGTCAGCGCCCCCGCGGCGCGACCATAGATACTGCCATAGGGCAGAAAGCCCAACACCTGAGCCCCCAGGGCGCCGGCAAAGTCCGGATACAAAATCCGCTCTGCTTCCTTCAACTTAGCTGGCGATCCCGATTGTTTTAAATAGTTCAACACCTCTTTGTTGGCGAGTGATTCGTGCCACATCCCCAACAGTGGCGCTCCCTGACCCGCCGCGTACGTGCCGGGCAACGAGCGGCTATGAACGTCTTTGGCATACGCGGCTTTGGCCAATCCGATCGACGGGATGTCCGAATACAGGTGCACCGTGTCGGTGAACGGGCTATACCAATCGCCACCCACTAAACGTCCCGGCGCCAACGTGTATCGCAACCAATCGTAGGTTCCGACGGTGTATTTCCACGGCGCTGCGATCCGTTTGTTGTCCACCATTCGCTGCCATTCCCCCAGCGGATCGTATTGGTTGGATCGCACCAACACCGAATCCAATTGGTTGCGCCGCAGGTAGCTCAGGATTTCGCGTTCGGTTTGCGGGCTGATTTGATGGTTGTCAGCGCGTCGGTCCCAAAGCGCAAGTTTGTTGACCACTCCAAACGCCGATCCAAATTCGTCCAAAAACCGGTTCGGACGACCACGAACGATTTGATGGGAGTTCCAACCGGCGAGCGAATCACAACCATCGGTCTGATCATTCAGTTCATCGCAGAGCGGTTCGCCACCATCCGAATGACCGTCGACGACATCGCAAACCGGCCGATCGCAACCGCCCCCTGCCGAGCGATGCGACAGCCCATGACATCCGCTGGACGCCAGTAGGACTGCGGCACCCAGCCCCAGTAATACTTGGTTTAGTTTTGCGCTGATCATCGTGATCTCTCCTCGAAACCGCCGATCCAATCCCGTCGGCAATCCATCCTGTCTCCATCATCCTCTGTCGTCCGTCGCTCCCAATCCGCTTTGGACGCTCGCCCCCCAACGACCGAATGTATTTCAGATCAAACCGCATAATCCATGCAATCGGAAAGGGAGGGAGCGGACGCTGGTGCAACTTCAAATCACTAGCCCGGATCAGCCATCAGCCGTTGAGCGATAAGCTCACTTGCCCCTCGCGATCAACGTCGCATAGCCCAGAGAATCGGACGCTAGTGCGTGTGCGGCTGATTAGCGCGGAAGGTAATCTGGCAGGTTCTCGCAGCACTTTGCCAGCAAAATTCTTGCGACGTTCGGTGCCGCTGTCGTGACGGATCCAGGCTAGCAATAGCGAATGTCACGGAGCGCCGGAAATTGCTGTCGCCATTGCCGCAGCGCTTCGACATCAATTTCTGCTTTGATGACCTGTTCTTGATCGGTGGCTTCGAACAGCGGCTTGCCCATCTGGTCGAACCCAGCGCTACGCCCATCAAACACCAAACCAGGTTCATTGCCACATCGATTGACCCCCACGACCGCCGCCATGTTCTCAATCGCACGGGCCTGAAGTAGACGCACCCAGTGTTCCGAACGCTTGGCCGGCCAACAGGCGATCAACGTGATCAATTCAGCGCCCTGTTTCACCGCCGGCCGAAACAACTCGGGAAATCGCAAGTCATAGCAGATGAACGGCGCGATCTTGACGCCCTGCCACTCAAAAACTTGTTGGGAATCACCCGGCTGAAAATGGTTTTCTTCGCCCGAGACGGAAAACGGCTGCATTTTTCGGTAGCGCACCAACTCGGTCCCATCGGGCGCAAACACCACGGCTTCGTTACAGGATTTGCCGTCACAGATCGGACCGGCGACTCCACCCATCATGGCGACTTGATATTGGGCAGCCAATTCACGCAACAAGCCTTCGCCCTCTCGCTGCGGGGACTGCGCGGTGACTTTGACGTTCATACTGAAACCAGTCTCAAACATTTCAGGCACAATCACCAGCGCACCGGGCGTGATGGTTGTGGACGCCAGCAACTGACGCAGACGCTGATGGTTTGCGGATTTGTCTTCCCAGACCATGTCCATTTGGACGGCGATGATTTGCATGTTTCTGACCGAATCCTGTGTTTCCTAAAGCAACTTTTGTAAGCCCTTGCATAACCGCCCGACTCCGTCGACCACCGCCGAGGGCTGAAGCGCACCATACGATGCTCGCAAACAACAACCCTGCGTCACACCGAACGCGCTGCCGGGTAAGACCGCCACGCCAAAATCACGAATCAACTGTTCCACCAACTGCATGTCCGAGCGGTCGGTTTGTAAGTGCAAGAACAGATAAAACGCCCCTTGCGGCGTCGCCTGATGACATTTTCCACCAAGTACGCTCAGCGATTCTAAACTGGCGTCACGCACCGCATTCAAACCACCGATCTGATCGCGACACCAGTCAGCACCGACGGTTAAAGCCGCCGATGCGGCGGTCTGGCAAACGATCGGCGGGCAAATCAAATTGGTATCCTGGATTTTCTTGATCGCATCGACCAGATGATTCGGAACAACACAGTAGCCGACCCGCCATCCCGCCATCCCATAGGTCTTGGACAACGAGAATAACGAAATCGTGTGCCGCCCCGCCCCAGCCCGCGATCCTGGCGAATAGTGCTGCAGCCCATCATACAAAAAGTATTCGTAGGCTTCGTCACAAACATGATAGATGCCCTGTCGAGCGCACAGCTGATTGATCGAATTCAAATCTTGCGGTGAATAGACTGTACCGGTCGGGTTATTGGGTGAGACCGTCACAATCGCCTTGGTTCGCGGTGTCATCGCATCGGCAATGGCGTCCAGGTCAGGTTGATGATCGGCCAGCGTCGGCACCACAACCGGTCGGCATCCCGCAATTTCAATCGCCATCTGGTGATTGAAATAGTAGGGAGCCAGAAGGATGATTTCATCGTCCACATCGGCAATCGCTAGGATTGCATTTAGAAATCCCATGTTCGCGCCGGCGGTGACGACAACGGTGGACTGTTGTGCGACCAAATCGATCTCGTTCTCGGTGACCAATTTGTCACGGATCAATTCGATCAACCCATCGCTACCGGACACATCGCCATAACGATCCAGACTGCGATCATGCTGTGCCGCCTGTGAGACGGCCTGGAAGACTTGCGGCGGCGGTGGAAAATGCACCACGCCTTGCCCCAACGAAATGGTCCCGGGATGCTGCCGGGTCCAGCGCCCCACGATCGGAATCACGGGATCCTGGACATGCTGGATTCGACGGGCGATCATGCGGTGCCTGTTGTTGGCTATTGAAACATCCGTCGCAACCCCGCCGAACGTTCGTTGCGGTTGGCTTCCACGGTCGGATTCATTCCTGGGAACAATCGTTCCAGAGTCTGTCCTACGCTGTCAAGTGCCCGGCGTTCGATCGTCGGTGAACTAAGAGGCCCTTTCACGTCGACCGACCACAGCGTGTAGCGTTGGTCGCCCAGCGGACGGATGATCCGAGTGAACATATTGCGTGGCGAAACGCGTGTATTGAACGTCAAATCCAGCTCTTGGCGTCGATCCAATGTGCCCGATCCGTGCAGCGCGATCAAACTGCCCCAAAGTTTCAGGTTGCTAAACTCCAGCTGATCTTCAATCAACGTGTAATCAATTTCCGCGTTGGTGAACGCGACGTCTTCTGTGGGGCTGATCGACAGCACATTCAATAGCTGGATCAACACCGGCAATTGATACAGGTTGGCGTTGTCGACCGTGGCCTTGCCGCGGCCACGCAACAGCTCGGTTGTCCCCAACAGCCCTTCCAAGGTCATGTTCGCAACCAGGGTTCCCGAAAGATCGTTTTGCGCATGCCCCAGTTCCGCCAACAGCACTTGCACCTTGGCTTGGTCCAGCCCCAATCGAACGTCAAAACTGGCGTCGGATAATTTTACGCTCCCATCCATTCGTAGCGTGCCATCAAACAATCGACCTTCCAGTGGATGCGCCGCAATACCACTGCTACCGATGTTACCAAGCCGCAACTGGTCGCCTTGGATTTGATAGGGACCACGCAGCTGAGTGATTTGCAGATCATTGACATGCATCGAATCGATCCGTACCTCGCCCTGTGCCCGCAGTCCCGCGGCGTCTTTACGGCCATTGACCGACAACTCGCCACGTAAATCGTGAACCGGTCCAACGTCTCCGATTCGGTTGCCTTCCAACTGCAGCGCAATATCCCATTCGAATTCCGGTTCCGGGTGTAGCGGATCGGAAAGCAGCGTCTTGCACAGACCGCGCAGCCCGACGGGACCTCGCAAATTCAGTCCCCGCAGCGCACCACGCATCTGTTCGGGTAGCGCATTGGTCAATTCGGCATCAGGGATCAGCCGGCTGCCACTGTGGACATCAACGGTCAACAACCAACGTCCGTCGGGCAAGCGCTCACAGCCTCCATCGGCCGACACCATCGATTGACCATGTTCTGCGCGGATCGAATCGATCGTCACCCGCCCGCCCTCGTAACGCACCGCGCCGTCGATGATATCCAATCGATAGGGAATGGCCGAGGGTTGTAAACGCAAGGTATCCGAACCGATCCGTTTCGAATCAAACTGTCGCCCGGCAACATTCAACGAGAGCGGGGCGCCAGGATCCGCTTGGCTCAAATGGATTTCCATCGAATCCAACACGCCACTCGGCCACAGGCTGTCCCAGGTTTGCTGTGACGCTTCCGGCAGTGAACTACGCAGCGATTCGTCCAACGAAATTCGCGAAGCACCGAAATCCAGTTGCAGCGACGGTTCATCGACCAGGGCATTTGTTGCCGGCGCAAACGCACCGGGAGAGTTTCTGGACGACGCTTGAGGGGCAATCCGATAGCGGCCATCGCAGGTAATCGCCCCGCCGTTGGCGTTTGCACCGTGGAATCCCGAAATGGTCACCAGATCATTGACCACGTGAATCTCACCGGCGACGTTGTAGATCGGATAGGGAAACTTATCAAATCGCAGTGTCCCATCGCTGACGTTCAATTCCAGATCGTGTTCCTTGATGCCCTGGTCGTCCATCCGCAACGTACCGCGTCGCAAATGAATGGCTCCCAACGGATTCAGCGAACGTACAAATGTTTCCAGCTTCGTGGTCGGCTCGCCGCGTGGTGTCAACGCCTGCAACAGTTCCCCATCAATCGCGATCGGACCATCCATTGCAACCGAGAACACTCGCGCTTGTTCAGATCCCGGCTTGGTCGGAACGTCAAACAAACATTGCATCAAACGACCGCCGATTCGGCCCGACATCATTTCGCTGCTGGCGCGATTGTCCCGGATGTCCAACGTCCCGGTGACGTGTCGAATCGGATAGGGAAATCGGTCATAGTTGATGTCGACGCCTTTGCAGGTGATCCGAGCGGTGGTCTGAATTTCATTTCCACGAATGTTGAAACTCGCCTTGGGCACATCAATCAATCCATGCGGTTCAAATTTGTGCCAACCGGCTTCCAATTTCGCCGGGATGATTGCGGCCAATCGTTGGTCCAACATCAGGTTACTGGCCGAAACACTTAGTTCCGCTTGCAACGGTTGGGAATAGCCAACCGTCTTGCCCTTTAAACGCAGGTGAGCATCACCCCACGATGCTTGACAGGATTCCACCGTCGCGCCGGACGGGTCACAAGTCACAACACCACTGATCTTTTGTAGCGGCATCGACGATCGTGGATGCCGAAACCGTCCATCATGAATCTTGGTGCGCGTCGCATAGTTGATCGGCTGGCCGGGTTGAATCCTGGCAACCGCAGTGGTGTCGGCCAACAACTCCAATCCACGCAGCGGCTGCAGCTGGTCCCGGAACGGTTGGGGCAGGCGTTGGATCAATTCGCTCGAAAATTTGGCACCACGGCATTCCGCGCGGCAATCCCAGACATCACCTTTGGCCGTCAAATGCAATCCAAACTGATCAAGAAACGATGCGTCGCCGCTGACCGAAATCGTCGTCGTCGCCGGTACCTTGCTTTCATCTGCTGCCGGATCGGCAAGCGGAGCATGTTTCAAGATCAACGCTTGATTGAGCGCCAGTTCAATCGGTCGCGTTCCAGCCAAGTTGTTGTCCAAGACAACCTTGGCGCCTCGAACTTCGATTCGGGGACAGGTGGTCTTGCCAAATTGTGGCAGCGGAAACAGTTGTTGCAACGAAAGTTTCCCGTCCGACTGCAACCAGGTATTGGCGTGGACTCCCGTCACCAAAATTCGACGCGCCGCAAGCGGAGATTCCTTCTCCATCAGTTTGGATAGATTGGCGCTGGCGATCACCACGACTTGGTTGACCCGCACCAGTTCGCGGGTCGATCCCATTTTGATCCCCAGTCTCGCGGCCAGACCGCGAGCCGTCTGCGATGCTGACTCCGCTGATTGATCGGGCACCGCGATCCGAATGTCGTTCAAGATCAAACCGAGGTTCGGCTCCACGCGACCGCGCCCGATCGAAATGTCCAGCTGCGGATAGTGATCACGCAGGGATTGCTCGACGTGCCGCCGTACCTGCTCGCCAATCGCCTGTGGCGCAATGAAACGAATGATAAAAACAGTCGCCGCAATCAACAGCGCAACAACCATCCAGCGGGATGAACTCCCGGAGGACGCATCGCGTTTCGACTCGGCTTCCTTGCCGCTCAACGAGATACCGGATGAAAAAGAAAGAGTGTGACTGCGGAACGTGCCAACGGTGCGCGTGCTAGCGACGCGCAGTGGCGACTCGTTCTGCGGATAACAGTCCTGGGGATACTAGTCCTGGTTTCAAAGCTTAATCCAGCCCAAAAACTGCCAAAAACGGTACAGCCAGGGGGACTGCCAGGGCCCATCCAACGAGGCTGACATCGAAAACACACTCGCTGCTAGCAAAGCTATCGCCAGCCATCTCCCCCAGCGGAGTCTGGACAACCACTCGACCGGCCCGCAGCAAGCGAACAGCCACAGCGGCGCAAACCACAACATCCAGCGAAAACACACACTCACGCCGCCATAATTCCGGTCAATTTCCGGCCGCAGCAGATAAAACACGCCACAGACCACCGTCGCCAACGCGATCGATGCTAGCAACAGCCGATGCTGCGGGGCACCGCTGCGGATTCCGCCGACCAAGCCAAAGGGGACTAGCAGCCAAAGGGCGGTCAGAGAAAAAATTCCATAATGTCCGACCGTCATGTTGGCAAAATAGACCAGCCGCGACGGTTCGCCGATGTCGACACCGCGACGGCGACCGTCCACCCAATAGCTGGATGGGTAGTCATACCAGTCATCCCAGTGACGAATCTCCGACGTGCCAGCGGGGGTTTGAATCACACCGACCTGGGTTCCTCCATCGATCACAACCCGCTTGCGATTGGCGTCTCGCGACGACTCAATAGAGATCGACGAGGCATCGGTTGCCAGGGACTGCAGAACCAACGCCCGCTGAATTTGTGTGGATGTCGGATCGTCGGTTGGCATCGCCGCGATCAAATCTCCATCGCCTCGATGCATGTAAGGCGGCCGCAAACTTTGGTGGGCGATCCAGTTGGTCGCAAAAAATGCCGCAGCGACGATGAGTACGCCGACCGCGTATGCCGGCAGCGCCCGCCGCTGGATCAACAACAGCAACCCCGCCCAGAACACCGTCATCGACAGCGCTGGTAATTCATTGGCTGCGGTGAACCCGCCGGCCAGACCGGCCAACAACCACCACCCGTAACCAGTGGGCTTTTGCATCGAGCGAACAAACACATACAACACCAGCGCAGTCGATGCCGCCGCCGGCAAGTGATTGTTCAGCGCGATCGAAAATGGCAACAACATCGTGCCGAAACACACCGCAGCGGCCAGAAAGCACTTGGCCCAACTGTCACGCGTCACCCGATCGATGGAGGCGATCGTACAGACCAACAACAGTGCCAGCGTGGGGATGTTGACCAGCCATAAAATGATGCGTCCCAAATAGATCGGATGCTCGCTGAGCCACATTCCCATGGTTCGCGAGACGCACCAATAGACGCCTGCGTAGAGCGTCGGCAACAGCGGCGGCTTGCTACTGTAGTAGTGCATTTTTCCGTCGCGCCCGAGATGTCGCACCAGGTCAATGGTCGCCCAGGGACGTCGATTCTGTTTAGCGCCGCGACGGTTGAGAAACGGATCAATTTGATAAGTCCCATTTTCCACCAAGGCCGCAATCGTGCACCAACGTGAGCGATCGTTGGCACTTTGAAATGCCGTGTCACCTTCGCGGCTGATCACGGTGGCAATCCGTCCCGACACGATCGACAGTGCGATCACGACCAGCACGGCATAAACACCGCGGATCCAACCGGATTCATCTTCGGCGTGCATCATCCAGCGCCCTCGATGCCGGTGGTTTCCAAGATGCTATAGGGGCGTCGACTTTGGTCGGACAAGGACACGATCAATTCGGCAACCAAACCCGCCAAGAACATTTGCGCCCCCAATAGAGTCGCGGTGATACAAAAGAAAAAGATTGCCGAGGCGTGCAAATGCAAGTCATCGGCGGGGTCCACATTGAAACGTGTGATCCCCCACATCATTGCCAGATACAGCATGCCAAATCCACCGGCGAGAAAACATAGCAGTCCAAACGCACCGACGAAGTGGAAGGGTCGTTTTCCGAACGTGGTCAAAAAGAAGATCGACAATAGATCCAGAAAACCTTTGGCCAACCGAGAAACGCCGTACTTGGATTGCCCGAATTGGCGGGCGTGGTGCACCACGGGAATCTCCGCCACACGCCAGCCTCGGGCGGCGGCCAACACCGGTACGAAACGATGCCGTTCGCCGTACAGCGTGACGTCTTTGGTGACGGCTTGCCGATAGGCTTTGAAACCACAATTGTGATCGTTCAGTTTGACGCCTGTCATCCAACTGACCAGCCAGTTAAACACTTTGCTGGGCAGCGTTTTATCCAAAGCGTCTTGGCGTTTTTGTTTCCAACCACTGACGACGTCGAACCCCTCGTTCAACTTTTCGATGAAGGCTGGGATTTCGACCGGATCATCTTGCAGGTCGGCATCCATCGTGAACACCACGTCGCCGTCGGCGGCGGCAAACCCGGCCGCCAACGCAGCCGCTTTGCCAAAATTCCGCCGGAATCGAATTCCCTGGACATGTGGCAAACGCTGGGACAACGATTCAATCTCGCCCCAAGTTTGATCGGTCGAACCGTCATCGATGAACAAGATCGTGTGCGGCAACGTCAATTGCTGACAAACCTGGTCAATCTTTTCAACCAGCGTCGCCACGGTTTCCTGTTCGTCCATCGTGGGGATGACAAAGGTTGCCGAAGCAGGAAATCCAGCCATCAAAGTTGTTCCATCAATCCGAGTCGTGAGTCGTTTCGCGAGCCGTATCGTAGCAGAATTCCGCGAGCTTTTTTGGCGATTTAGGCCGCCGGACGCCAAGTCTGGAACGTGATTTGCGAATTGTACCGAGTGTCGATCGGCGACTGCCGATTGGTCAGCCGGATGACGGCTGGACATTGTTTTCTGCTTGATTTCTTGATTCTGCCATGCATTCCATCAGCGAACCTTATCCCTACCGCGGCGAACTTGCGTATCAAGACAGCTCGCCCACCCACCCGGTCCTGTTTGCCTATCTGTATTGGATCTTAGGCATCTTCGGCGCGCACCGATTCTATCTGGGGCGACCGATCACAGGCGCAATCTGGTTTTTCACCGGCGGAGTGTTCTTGGTCGGCTGGATCGTCGACCTGTTTTTGATCCCTGCGATGTCCGAACAAGCGTCGCAGCGTTATCGCAGTGGATCGATCGACTACTCGGTCGCCTGGGGGCTGCACACCTTTCTGGGACTGTTCGGTGTGCATCGATTTTACATGGGCAAAATCTTCACCGGGGTGTTGTACCTGCTGACCGGTGGTCTGCTGGGAGTCGGATTTGTCTATGACCTGCTGACTCTGAACGAGCAGATTGACGAACTCAATGTGCAGAACTAGCGTTCCAAAAGAAAGAACAGGAACCAACATCTCGTTGTTGCGTTTGACGCGATCGGTTGCTGGTTCCCGTTTTTGTTACCCGATTGAATCGGCGCTCTATTGATTCAATTGTTCTTGAATGGTTTCGCTAGACGCTCGACTGCCCAGTGCACCCCATAGCCCATAGGGGCTGGGAGCGCCAACGCCGTACTGGTTGGCATTGCCGCGGTGATGTGGAACGGTTGCTCGCGGGTCGCCCGCTTCGACCGAGTCGGTCATAAAGATCACTGCACCATCGCCCATTAACACGTGCGCTCCGCCTTGATGGCGACTGCTGGGCGGCACCACGCCTGGCCCTCCGTGGTTGGCGATCAAACAAACCTCGCTGTTAGGCGGCAAGACGGTGTTGATGCAAGAATACAGTGGCCTCATGTCAGCCCAACGATAGCCACGCATCGTTGCCGACGCCGTGTAATCGACTCCGGTGGTCGCCCAAAAACTGGGCCGCTCTGGGTCGATCTGATTCTGGTCTTCACAATACTTGGGATTGAACAAGACGTTATCGCGTCCGTTGGCGCGCGACCCGGTGGAGACAATCGCGCGATCGCCGAGATCCGTGACAAGTTCGCCGCCCATAATGGTGTTGGAAAGCCCGTCCAGGACATCGCGAAACTTGGTACCCGAACGCTGCACAAACATCCCCCGACAAGACCCACGAACCTGCTGCATCCGCCCGGAATTGTTCTGATAGTGCCAACGGCCACCGCCGAAATAGCTGGCGCCCCACTGGGTTCGCCAGACGCTATCGCCCAAGCTGGCGCCGTAATTGGTTCGCCCTAGCGCGGGCAAGCCGACACCGGGGTCACTGGGGCAGCGGAAACTAGGGATGTCCACATTCCAAGGCCGATAATCCACCGTGTAGGGTGCGGGCCCAAAAGCCGGCCACCACAAGCCGTTCTGGTCCTGATGTTGCTGGGAGATCTGGTCCCAAATCGCTTGCTGCTCAATGAACGGTGTGATGCCGACCAGCCAGCTAAGCGTGTGTCTTGTGAAGGCAACCGGAGGCAACGATGCGCTACCCACGACGGCATTTGCACAGCAGTCGTCGTTCATTTCATTGGTCGGCCCCGTTCCGTTTTGCGGCAATTGCTTGAACGCCGAATGGTAGTTGTGCAGTGCCACTCCCAACTGTTTGAAATTGTTGCTGCAACTCATTCGCCGTGCCGCTTCGCGAGCCGCTTGCACCGCTGGCAACAACAGACCAACCAAAATGCCGATGATTGCGATCACCACCAACAGTTCCACTAGTGTGAAACCTGAATGGGTTCGTGTAGCCGGTTTACGATTCATGATTCGATTCTACGGGTGAAAAAGTAATAAGCAAAATACAACTCTGACAATCCAATTGGACGGCGGAGTGAAGCGACTATTGCGCGCCTGAAGAATCCTCTTCCTCGGCGCCATAGACCTGCTGTTTGTAAGCCTCGACTTCCTCTGCCGACCGCGGCGCGACCGTCGCTTCGCTGCCACGACCACATCCCGTGACCGCAAACAACATGGGGCCGATACAAAACAAACCCAGACACAGCCATTGAATTCGCATGTCGATAGCTCGCAGTAAGGTGATGCAAATAACTTGCTATCAGTATGCGGGACCACACACCACACAACAAATTTCAATCATGACAATCTTCCTAACCGCGGTTAGGTGTAAACTAACGCGTGCCCTCCACACCATGACCAGCAAGACAACTGTGATGGCACAAAAACGACGTTACTTCAAACAACTCCGAATCGCTCAGTTTCGTGCGCTTATCGAACTGTCACGCGGCAAAGGGTTTGCCGCTACGGCCGCGGCGCTCGATCTGTCGACGCCATCAGTCTGGCAACAAGTTCGGTCTTTGGAGCAGGAGTTCGGCGTGCCATTGGTCAACGTCATCCGACAGCACGTCGAATTGACCGAGCAGGGGAAATTGCTCGCCGAATTGGCTCAACCGGTTGTTGCTGGATTTGACTCGATCATCGAACAGTTCACCACTCTCGCAGGTTCAATCCCATTGCGACTGTCGATCGCTTCCCCAGCAAACATCTTGGTGAACGAGTTGCCGGCGCCGATCCGTCGCTACCATGAACAATTTCAAGACGTCGAATTGAGTCTGCTGGATTTGTCATCTAACTCCGCTCGAAAGTTGGTCGAAGCTGGCGAAGTCGATCTGGCGGTGGTCGGACAAATCGATTCCACCCTATCCAAAACGCTGATCGCCGATCAGGTCACCACATTTCCATTCATGCTGGTCTGTCCAGTTGATCATGCGATCCTGGCCAAAAAACGGATCACCGTCAAATCCTTGGTTCGGTATCCACTGGTGATGTCCAGTCAAGGCACAAACACGCGAACGCGACTGGATGCGGTGTTCAGCAAAGCCGATGTACTGGACAAGAGACGAATCGTGTTCGAAACCAGCAGTAAAGATCTGTTGCTGCAATACGTCGCCGCTGGGTTTGGTATCACGATCGTACCACTCAGTCCGCGCTACAACCTACGAGCCGGGGCGCCCTATGGTGATGTTCGCCAATTGGAATTTCGCAACCTGTCAAAAACCTTTGGTGTCGAAGAAATCGTGATTTTGCGGGGGCGCCATCGTCGCGAACCCGAACACCAACGGGCCTTCCGTCAACTCGTGCTTTCCCTGTCCACTGCATGAATTCAGTTCGCGGCCGCCATTGACCGACAGCCCCGGTTCTTCTCTAAAATCGGGATTCAGACCGCTTCATTTCTTGAACGACAATGCCAAGGACACATATGAAAATTGCACTGACCGGCGCGACGGGTTTCATTGGCCGATACATCGTGGAACATCTGCATCGCCAAGGACATTCGCTACGGTGCTGGCATCGTGAATCGAGTAACCGTGACGGTTTTGACCAGTTTGAAAATCTGGCCTGGGTACAAGGTGACCTGGGCGACCCATCCGAGGCGGAGGAATTGGTCGCCGATTGCGACGCTGTGGTTCATGCGGCCTTGTTTCGCGAAGGCACCGGTTTCCGCGGCTCCGAAGGCGATCTCGTCCCCTTCGTGGAAAAAAATGTGGTGGGCAGTATCAAGTTAATCGAAGCCGCACGTGCCGCTGGTGTCGGACGGTTCGTTTTCGTGTCGAGCTGTTCCGTACATGAAAAAATTCTCGAGGATCGTCCGCTGGATGAAACGCATCCGCTGTGGGCAACCAGTCACTATGGAGCACACAAAGCGGCCATCGAAAAATTCGTCCATAGCTATGGTCTGGGCCAGGACTACCCGATCTGTGCGGTACGCCCCACCGGCGTCTACGGGGTAGCGCGTCCGGCGGAGCAAAGCAAGTGGTACGATCTGGTGTCCGCCGTCGTGCGAGGAGAAAGTGTCGACTGCGAGCGCGGCGGAAAAGAAGTCCACGCGGCGGACGTGGCAAAGGCGATCGGAATTTTACTGACAGCGGATGGAATCAATGGCCAGGCGTTCAACTGCTATGACCGATATATCTCGCAGCTTGACGTCGCCACACTAGCCAAACAGATCTCCGGCAGTTCGGCAAAGATCATCGGTGAACCCAAACAACCGAAACACCAAATTTCGACGGACAAAATCAAGTCACTCGGAATGCGATTTGGCGGTGAAGATTTGCTGCGGCAAACCGTGACAGAAATGGTAGAGAGCGCGAAGCTGATCAAAGGGTCTTGATGAATTCGATCAGTGCCGCTTTCTCGCCATCGGTCAAATCGGTTCCGTATTCGTGACCGGTGTTGTGGTTGCCGTCGAGATCGGTGTTGAACTCGAACGAACCCTCGTTGATGTACCCAAGGGTTTTGGGATCAAACTGGTCAGCGCCCAACTGAAATGTCTTGAGTCGTTCAGCGGGCGGTTTCAGCAATTCTTGCATGTTCAGCACCGAACCATTGTGCAGGTAAGGTGCTGTGCTCCAAACGCCGTTGAGCGGTCTGGACTTATACTTCGCTTCCTGCTGCTGTGGCCCTTCGGTCAGCATGATGTCGGAGCTTCCTTCATCATCCAACGTTAGCTCTTTGCGCCAGGGTACGAACGACCGGACGATGGTTCTGGCCACGATGTGACTGAGGATATCCTGTGCCAAGACCTGTTGATCGGCGCCGGCGGGGAAACGGGGACCGAGTGGTTTGCCCGAGTAACGCCCCGCCAGTGGTCCGACGGCGGCTAGACGCGTCGCGAATTGATTTGCCGTCCGGGGGTCGGTGTCCAGCTTGGGATACTCCAGCCATTCCCTGCCGACTGGAATCAGCATGTCCTTTGGATCTCGGTTCGGATCGTCGCGTTTGATGATGGCGTGGCAGGCTACACACGACTTGCGGTACACGGCTTGGCCGGTTGCTGCCAGATCGCGATCGATCCCAAATTCCTGGGGCCATTGCGGCGACCACAGCGTCGTGATTAACTGCTCGGCGCGGCGAATCGCACTAAAACGGATCGACGAATCATAGCCCACCCAGGCATCGCCATCGACATCGGCCAACCCAAACACGCCGATCACTTGACCGGCGTTGCGGCCGAGCGGCCCCAGCAACTTTCGATTGTCCACTGCACCGTTCCACTGAACGCGGGCATGCTGCGGCGCGTCCCAGATCATCGGATAATTGACAGGCGCATCGGCAACGGCAGCGTTGTCGGGACGATTCAAGTCTTCGGCACAGGCTTGATTCAAGATCGCATTGAGCGCGTCCAGGCGATAGAAACCATAGGGCGGGTGACCCTCCGCCGACTCACGCTCGGATTCTGTCAGCAAGCGACCGTGGTGGTTGTAATCTTCGTAGCGTTGCCGTCGCTCGTAGTCTCGACGCAGCAGGACTACGATCGGATAAATTTGCGAAACCTGCGAGGCATTGTCACCGAGAATCCGGCTGGCGAAGCGACCGAAACGGGTCGAGGCATCCAGCGGAATGACTTTGGAAGCCGGCAACTGCTGTAGATCGTCAAGCCGTGGAGCGTCCTTGACGGTTTGCGCCAAGGCAGTGACCAGCGCAGCCAACCAACTGTCGACGTCCGTTTTGGCTTGACTGCCGTCGATGCGGTATTCGACATCATTGAAAACCAGCCGCGAGGTGTGGCAGGCAGCGCAGTTGAGCTCGATCGCGGCGCTCGCGACAAATCCGATCGGATAGCCATCGGGATTGAGAGAGTGTTTGCCCTGAGGCAGAAATCCGAAGGATGCTAAATAACTTGATTCGCGAAACAGCGGCCTCTCGTCGGAGTTCGCAGCGGGTTGTTCCAAGGCATCAAAGAACTGTTTCCGCATGATCGGAGATCCCTGGCGGATTGCGTAGAATTCCAACGACTGTGCCGGAGTCCAATTCTGCGACAGGTAACGCACCGGAAGTGCAGACACCGCGTAGCGATCTGACGGCAAAGCCGGCCGGGAGGGGGGCTCTTCTGTCGAGGCGGGAATGCAGCCGCAAACCAACGCGACCAACAACGCCCATGCGGTTCCAACAGCCTGATTTCGATACATGTCCGTGACCTCCAGGGTTACTTGGCCAATAGCCGGATTTCGTCGTAGCGAACGTTGGCCTTTTCGACTTGCTGCTGTAGCGATTGCAGGTAGGCCTGTTCCTGTTCTGGCGGTGCTGTCGCGGTAATCGGCAACAGCGTGATCACCATTTCGTCGCCTTTCCAAAGCCCCATGCTTTTCAAACGCGCGATGGTTTTGGTGGCATCAAAACGCTGGTTCAGTCCGTGGTCATGTTCGGTCGAACGCGCTTCGCCCGATGGTGATTTCAACGGGGCGCCAAACAAATTGACGACACCCAACCGGTACAGCTTGCGGCGCTCGTCGGAATCCACGTCTTGGGGCAGATTCAAGTAAGCCGTGTAGCCGACCGCCGGCGCGTGATCGAACTTCAGCCCGACCAGTTCAATCAGCACGTCTTCCGATTGACGGCTGGCCGCGGTGACCGCTGCAAAGGGAAGTTCCGCATCGTTGGATTTTTCAAGCGTCACGCGATGGGGTTGCAGCTTCAATTCGTTTCCACGCGAACCTGGCGTCTCGTTCTCGCCGGGTTCGCCAGTCGGCTTGCTGGATGCCACGACGTGATAGGGATCGCGTTGATTGCTGTTCATCTGATGACCGTGTGCTGCACCGGCTGACGGGGTTTCCGAATCATCACCATGCGATTCATCACCGTGCATCGCCGGTGCGCCGCCCATCGCAACCATCATCGATTCGACCGATGACACTGTGGGTGCCGGAGTAGTGTCGTAGGAGTATCCCAGCTGTCGCGAGTAAAGATGGTCACCAACACGACTACTGACGACCGTTCCATCGGCTGCGGCAAACGGGAACATCTGGTTCAGGAAACCAGTTGAGTCTGGATTTTGCCGAACCGAACTGGAGTTGAGCCAATGGTCCCACAGCCGATCGATGTTGCAATGATGAAGCCAGAAAATTGGATCGTTGGCCGCCGTCGGCACGGATCCCATGCGGCCACCGATCAACACATGAACAGCCCCATGCGGACTGCCTTCGAGTTGATTGTTGAAACCAGAGAAACCTGAGAACGAATTGCGAGCCATCGCATCAGCCAAGTCGTCACCGACGACCGACGTCGGCAACAATGCCCCTTGGTTGATCGATCGAGAATCATCAAACAATGAATTCGAAGCGTCGGCGGGTTCTCGAAATTCCAAGGGCAGCGCCCGGTCATTGGTCCAATCCCAATAGGGAAGCGTTAGATCCGGATCGCCAGCCGCTTCGGCCAATATCTGTTCAAAGTGATACAGGTAAATCCGGTGCCAAGACAGAAAGTGCAGCGTGCCGTGCTGGCATTGATTGAACAGCGGGTCGGAACCGGTGAAGGTCCCGTGCATGTTGGCTTGGAAAGTCCAACTGGTTCGATCGCTGGCCGGTCGAGATTTCATCACCGCGATTCCCTGTCGCAGCGATTCAATCTCGTCATCGCTCAGGTCACGAATGTTTCGCCGCACCCGTCGCTGCAGCGGTTTCTCCATCATCCCACAGTGATCAACACCAAGCACGCGGACGCCTCGAATCCACGGCGCCTCCAATTCAAAGTTTGGCCAGGCATTGTTGGCTGAGACGGCTGAAATCTGCGCCGTCGCCGGGCCAGTCGGTGGAATCGTCGAGAGTCGATAGATCTGATATCCGTCCGCCGGTGGCATCACCATCAGGACGCGGTCAAGCCGGACATCGGTGTGACCTCCACTGGTCACCTCTCCTTCGGCGACCACCACCAAACCCGGTGGGTTGGTTTTCAAAAACAATGTTTCTACTTCGGTGATCTCGGGCACCGTCGCGCGGTCTTGCGCCGCCGCCGGACCGATGATGAAGACGAACGCCGCAACAACCAACAATGATCTGAACCTAAACATTGTCACGCTCCCCGCACTTTGTTCTTGGGATGAAAAACGGCTGACTCGCAAACGCTTAAAACGCTGCCAAATCCATTTGACGCGCAGCTTCGAGGGCGCTGGCGTGGAGGATTTATCCGACTCCGTTGAGAGTTTCCTGTGAAGAATTAAGCCGGTCGGATAAATCCTCCACACCAACTTGCGACCGGCTAAATCTCTCGCTCACGCGTCGGGTTGGATAAAACCGCAACTTCAAAACACGCAGTCGGGATGGGATAGAATCGCAACTTCAAAACGCACGCCCCAGCCCGACGGAACCCCGGCAGGATCCGCTACGATCTGAGATCAAC
>NZ_JAMYFE010000101.1 GCF_024129865.1 Stieleria tagensis
GCGTCATTGCGATTCACTCTCCCGCAAGGAAGTCGTGCAGCTTCGCGTGCCACCGATTGGGAGAGTCGCATGCACTCAATCCCATCTCTACGCCAACGGCGTTCAATCGCTTAGCCCGGGGTCACTGTCGAACCTGCTGGAGGCAGGTTCGGCAGGAACCCCGGGTGAACTCACGCGTCGGGTTGCCATGTGTGGGTAATCGCCAGGCACGCCAGGGTTCAGTCGGTCTGAACCGTGGCCGGTCCAGCTACGGCTGGTGCGGGGGACAACGCCGGCGAATGTCTGCAAAAAACACTTGACACCTGCCTGGAGTGGTGTACCATGACACGGGTACACCGATGGCCGCTTTCAGGGGATGGCTGGGATGTTTTTTTCAATTGATGCTGATGGCGATGTGCCGATCTATGAACAGATCGTGCGGCAGGTCAAATTAGCCGTGGCCGACGGAATCTTGGTCGGCGGGCAAATGGTACCGAGCGTGCGGCAGTTGGCTGGCGAGTTGGCGATTAACTCCAACACCATCGCGCGGGCCTATCAGGAACTGCAATCGGATCGTGTTCTCGAGTCGCTCCGCGGCCGCGGCATGATCGTTCGTCGCGACGCGATCAAGCGTTGCACCAAAGCCCGCAACTCGTTGGTCGCCGATGGCGTCCGCCGCGCGCTGGCCGATGCGTTGTCCGGCGGGATGACTGCAGAGGAACTGCGGGAGCTATTCGAGGCCGAATTGGAACGGCAATCGGCGATGGCCGAGCAATCCAAACTCGCGTCTGGTAATGGGGCGTCCTAGTCCATTTTGTCTAGTCTTTTCATTGGGAAATTTGTGATATGAACGCCGTCATTTCGCTGCAGAAAATCAGCAAGTCCTTTGGTCGCAATCGCGCCTTGATCGACGTCAGTTTGGATATCCCCCAGGGTGTGGTGTTTGCGTTGCTTGGGGAAAACGGAGCCGGCAAAACCACGCTGATTCGGATCTTGACCGGCGCGGTCAAACCGGACGTTGGCATGGCGACGGTGCTGGGGCTGTCCTGTTTAAACGAGGGTCAAAAAATTCGTCAGCAGACCGGTTATGTCTCCGATTCACCGGCGATGTATGAATGGATGACCGCCGATGAGATCGGTTGGTTTACCGCCGCGTTTTATGACGACGCATTCCTGGGACGCTACACCGAAACCCTGATGGGGTTTGATGTGCCGCCCAATGTGCGGCTGAAGAATATGAGCAAGGGGCAGCGTGCGAAAGTCGCGTTGGCGCTGGCCACCGCACATGACCCCGAGCTATTGATCTTGGATGAACCGACCAGCGGTTTGGATCCGATGGTCCGCCGTCAATTTCTTGAATCGATGGTCGATCGGGCTTCGTTGGGACGCACGGTGTTGTTGTCCAGTCACCATATCAACGAAGTCGAACGGGTCGCTGATTGGGTTGGCATCATTCATCAAGGGCAATTGAAACTGGTTCAACCCTTGGACGTGCTGCGAGAATCGACGCGAGTGGTCACCGCGACCTTGGAACACGGTGATGCCAGTGCGGCCATGCCGCGTGGGGAAGTGTTGACCGAAGCAAAAAATGGACGCCAAGTCCGTTGGGTGGTCCGCGATCTTGCGGAGGATTGGCAGTCGGATTTCGGCACCGATTCAGGCGTGATCAAAATCGACGCAGAAGTACCGACACTGGAGGAGATTTTTGTTGCGGTGTGCGATACCCATGCGGTGCGCCCCAGTGATCAGCCCCTCGCAGTTTAACCGTGGGATAGGCATCGAGCCTGTCATCGTTCGACCCACATGCCGGCGGAGTGACAAGTACCATGAATGCAAAACGACTGCAACGATTGATATGGAAAGACGGCCGCACGCTTGCGCCGCTCGCGCTGGCGACTCCGATTGCCGTGCTGGCATTTTTTCTCTTGCTCAGCATGATGGCAAGTTTCGTCGGCCTGAACGGTCCAAGTCGAGTGTCGATGTCCTATGCGATTTTGTTTTTACTGCCGATGTTGGTCGCTTATGGGGCACCGGCGGTCTTGATCGGAGGTGAAGAGGAAAGTGGATCGCTGGCCTGGTTGCGGACGTTGCCGGCGGGTTGGCGTTCGATCGCGCTCAGCAAATTTTTGGTCGCCTGTGGCAGTGTGCTTCTGGTTTGGCTTTGCGCACTGTTTAGTTTCCTGGCCTATTGGAGTTCGCTTCCAGAGCGTCTGGTTCAGGGCATTGTCCAATCCGGTGGACTTCCCGATCCATTCTGGTTGCCGCTTGCCGCTGCGGTCGTCGGAAGTATCGCGTTGCTGACGCTCAGTTTTATCACGGCCTATTGGATTCGGTCGCCGATCACCGCGTTGCTATCCGTCGTGCCGTTGCTGGGCGTCGTGATGTTTGGCTATTTTTATGTTTTCAATTGGATCGCTCCGTTCACGCCGCGAAGTTCGGCGAGGGATCCCATCGACAATTCCGTCATCGCAATATTATCGATTTGGACCCTGGCCTGTTTCGGGCTATTGCTGGCGATCATGTCCTGGGCGGCGAAGCATCGATTGACGAAACCCGAATCGTCGTTTGCTGAGCGTCTGGCGAGTAGCAGTTCGGAGGGGGCGTTTCGACCGCCATCGGGATTCCCCGCGACTTGGTACGGCAGTTCGATGGCACGGGTCCGCCCGAAACCGGTCACTGCGTTGTTGTGGCAACAGCTTCGTTCGATGCGTTGGCATCTGGGGCTGCTTACCGCAATCGCCGTGATCGGGGTGCTGTTCATGATCACCAACTCCAGCTATCTGGTGCCGTGGGGAATCTGTCTCTGCACCGTCTCGCTGCTGTTGATCGCTGCGTTCACATTTTACGGGGATTCGGTGCATCAGCGCGTCGTCTTTCTGTCCGACCGCGGAGTGTCCCCGACCTTGGTTTGGGCAACACGACTGGCGCCCACGTTGATCGTGGTGCTGGGCGTCCTGGCGTTGGTCGCAGCAGTCACACTGATCGGATTGGGGCCTCCCTGGGACAGCGTCCATTTTCGTGATTGGTTGAAGTTATCGGTGGCAGGATTGTCGATCGCGCTGGCCACGTATGCGTTGTCCCAACTGGTGTCACAGTGGTCGCCGCGACCGACATTGTCCTTTTTTGCAGCACCGGTGTTCGTCTGTTTTGCGGCGATGGCGCTTGGTGGACTATTCTCGTTTTATGTCAACAGTCTTCCGATTTTGTTGCTGTCTGCGGCGGTGTTGTTTTATGCATCCTGGCGTCTGATGCCACAGTGGATGGCCGGCAACACCGGGCGTGGATATGTCGGTCCGTTCATCGGCTACATCGCGCTGGCAGTGGTGTTGCCGTATGTGTTGGTGCTGGGCACGCGATGGGTCACCATGCCGGCCGAACGAACGGCATGGCGCCAGGAAATGTTAGCGACACCGCTATCGATTGGTGATCAACAGGTTCCGAACATGCCGATCCAAGGTTCAGCCTATGGCGGTTTGTTGGGCGCACTTGCAAATAAGCCTTGGGTCGATGAAGAAGGCGTGCAGCAGAGAATCGATGCCGAGTTGGCTGATGACGATGCGATCGGTGAACACATTTCGTTTCGCGAACTGTTGCAAATCGTATCGCCGGTGGCGACTTCCGTTCTCACGCGACATCACTGGTCGACAAAAAACAATTTGTCGCTGTATCTGAATCCGCCGGTCTACTCACTTGGCAAACAGGATCGGGCCGACAGAGAGATGCAATTTTCAGCTCTGGAAGTGTTGCTGAAATGGTCGCGTCAATCACGCCGACAAGCGGTCAATGGAAATTTGAATTTCCGGACCTTGTTCGGTGTCGCCGAGACAGCCGACTGGCTAACGAGCAAGACCCTCAAAGCTTACGTCGATCGCGAGGGTGTGACGCCCGACGTTCGCGAGTTGTTGCAGCAGTTGCCGGATAGCGAATTGGTTCGTCGGTCACGCCAGCAAAGTTTGATTCATGATTGGCGAAACTATCAAGCCATCGGCGGCAGTGTCTTCGGCGTGTATCCCGAGATGCCGTTTCAATCTTGGCTGTTTGTCGAACGCGAACGGGGCAAACGCTATCTCGACGATTTGGTTCATTTCACCTTGGATCATTGGAAGAACGGGCAGACGATCGAATCCAACGATGAGATGGAAAAAGTGGGGGAATACATCAACGGCGCTTACATGGAACTCAGCTCATATGATCCCGCTCCGTACAACGCCTATGTGAGTGTCCCCGATCAGCTGCTGCGGATTGCTGAAACCGATCGGCAAATGAAAACGTTGCGGCAAGTGGCGAAATGATCGATTCGATGGCAAACAGAAATTCCTTTGATCGCAAACGAGAGTGACGATGAATCAAAAAATCATGCAACGACTGTTGTGGAAAGATTCGCGAACGCTTGCGCCACTGGCAATTGCGATCATTGCCGGTGTGGTGATGGTCGGTTTTTTGCAATGCATGATGCTGCCGACGATGCGGTTGAACGCGAATGATCGTTTGTGGGTCACTTACGGGATCTGGATTCTGTTGCCCAATCTGTTTGCATTGGGCGCACCGGCGCTGCTGGTCGGTGGTGAGCAGGAAAGTGGATCGCTGGCTTGGTTGCGAACGCTGCCGATTGATTACCGCTGGATCGTGCTGTCCAAATTCGTGGTCGCCGCGGCGGGATTGCTGTTTGTTTTCGTATTGAGCACGATCAGTTTTCGGTTTCAGCTGAGTCTATTTCCAAGTCATTTGCTTCAGCAACTAGAATCCAGCGGCCAGAATATCGATCGCTTTGATCTGCAGTTTGTCGGCCAAGCGTATTTCAGCAGCGTGCTGCTGTTGACCAGTTTCACGATGGCCTATCTGTTCCGATCGCCAGTGACGGCGCTGGTCGCTGTGGTGCCCGTGATGTCTGGGTTGATGATGTTCTATCTCGCCGTCGCGGATCTGCTAGCCGGCAACGGATCGAGTCTGGTGTTGTGGAGTGATCTCGCGTCGCAACGTCCGTGGTTGTTGCTGACCGGCGGTGCAGCGGTTTTGTGTGTGTTGTTTATGATTCACGGTTGGGTGGCCAGACGCAGACTGACCAAGCCACAGTCTGACATCCGCACGCGGATCAGCGACCAACTTGCATCCGATGCCTTTCGTCCACCGTCAAGTTCACTACCCGCAAATTCGCCGTTCGGCCATTCACCCTACCGCAATGCACTGTCCGGGAATTCTTGGTACAGCACGGCGCTGATCCGCCGTCCACTGCGACCAAGCGTAGCGCTGATCTGGCAGACAATGCGTCAATCGGGCTGGCTGATCGGATCGGCTGTGGCGGCAGCGATGCTTAGCCTGTTGATCCTGGGGCTTGGATTGGATGGGTTGGCGATAATCGCCGCAGTCCTGCTGCCGACCGCTTTGTTAGTGATCGGTGGCGTGACGTTCTACGGTGATTCCGTTCATCGCCGCTGTATGTTTCTGTCCGACCGTGGCGTCTCACCGAGTCGGGTTTGGTTGACACGGGTCACGCCGACGTTGATCGCAACGTTGGTGATTGCCGCGATCGCAATGTTCGCGGCTTGGATGGATGGGGCGGGGAGGGGGGATTTGCTTGCCATCAGTGGCGTGTTGTTGGCAACCTATGCGCTCTGTCAACTTGTTTCGCTGTGGTCGCCGCGCCCGATCCTGGTGTTCTTTGCCGCCCCCGTGCTGGCCCTGCTGATCGGGTTCGGTTTGATGCCGTTGTTGGAATACTATTCCCGAGCGGTGGGGGTGTTATGGCTGATGGTACCGCTGCTGTTGTTTGCCTCATGGCGGCTGACGCCGGACTGGATGTCGGGATCGATCGGACGCATTTTCCACGCCAAGTTTTTCAGCTATCTGGTGCTGGCGACGGTCCTGCCGTACGTGCTGGTGTTGGGATTCCGCTGGGTGACGATGCCCGCTGAACGCCCGCAGTGGCGGGCGCAAATGTTGGCAAGTGTGGTGCCGGAAGCCCGTCAAAATGCCCCGCCGTTTCAGTTGTCCACCCCGCCTGTCACGCTCTCCGTCGCTCAGATGCAGTCAATGCAAATCACGGATCGTATGCGACGCCGCAGCGAGCCCGCGATGGGACGTTTGCAACGGGAGCTCGCTGAGACAACATTCCTGGGGTCCTATGTGACCATGGCGGAATTGATCGAATGGTCCGGTTCCATGGGCGATGATTCTGCGGAGATGTTGGTTGCCAAGGTGTTGGCCAAGTGGTCGCGGGTGATGCGGGAGAAGGCGCTGGCCGGCCAGGTCACTCTGCGGGAAGCCCATTTGGCCGATATCGCCGACCAATGGCTTGTGGAGTCTCTGGAGCGTCTGTTGGCGGACGCAGACAAATCGCCAGAATTGGCAGAGTTGGTCGACATACTTCCCGATCCCGAACTCGCACGTCAGGCTCGATTGGTCAGTCTGGCGACCTCGTGGAAACAATTGCAGCAAGGCAATGTGGAACCGCCATGGAAACCGAAGCGGCCATTGCCGGCGCAACGTTGGTTAGCGGTGGAGCGGTTGCGATACGATCGAGAGGTCGCGGAGATCATGCATTTGATGTACCAGCAGTTTTTCAACGGTGGCAACTTTCAGTTGGCCGCGGCACAACAGCAGGCTCGCGAACTGATCGAGCAGACCGAATTTATCCGTCATGATCCACCAATGTTGAATTGGGCGTTGCAGTTTCAGTCCATCAATTCGACCGAGCAGCGGATCGCACAACTGCGAGCGCAATTGATCGCCCTGGATCAGTCACCGTAGTCGGTCGGTCATTGGGTTGTTGCCGTAGAGATTGAGTACTGACACGCTAAAGCGTGAACTCCAACGGTGGGGAAAGGTCGTGTTGGGCCATACGGTTGCGCTGGTGTGGAGGCTTTAGCCGACCGGTTTCCACACCAACCACTAGACGCGGCGGATGAATTCTTCGGCATAGGAGCGGACTTCGCGGCCGTTCAGGACATGCACCATCCGCAACTGTTGGACTTGTTCGTCACTGAATGAACTGAGTGGGACGTGCACCAACGTCTTGCGATGATGTCTTGCCAGTTTTCGCCAACCGCCGCCCGGGGGCAGGGCGCTCAGCAAGGCGACTTGCCGGCCGCCGGCATGCATGCAGGCGGCGGCGATCAAGCGTTCCTCCAGCGTTTCGGTGTAGTCCAGCCGAGGGTCTGACCAAATGTCGGGGATCATCACCGGTGGGTACAAGAACATCGCGCCGCCGTAGCGGCTGAGTCCGATGCCGGGGCCAACCATTTCGTCGGCAAAATTGGTCGCGTAAAACGCCAACGTCGATTCGTCTTTGTGCTCGGCAAACCACGTCGTTCGCCACGGATAGTTACGTGGATCCGAGGGGGAATCGAACAGCATCACACAGGCATCAAGTGTTCCACGGCTGGGCGGAATGACTTTGACATAAATCTGTTTGTCATACCAATGCCGCAGGGTGTCGCGGATATCAATGCCGTCTTTGACACTGGTGGTGAATTTTTCGGTGCGAGCCAGATCGTTGCCAATGATCGCGCGGGCGCGATCGAACACACGGGTGCGAAAATTTTCGATGCGTTCGTCTTCCGGCGGATAGCTGCACTGGGTGTACGGGTTCCACTGGTATTTCCAGCGACTGGTGTCGGGAGACGAGGGTTTGCGTTTGAGTTGCAGCGTGCGCCAACTGATCGGTGGTCCGGGCAACCGGTTGACTGTGGAAATCACATCGTCGTCGGGCAGTCGAGCTTGATCGATCCCCAATTTAATTTCGCTCAGCTCGGTCGGCTCCCAATCGTCTTCGGGCACGTTGGCATAGGAGTACTGGTTGGCCAGTTGTGCGACGTGCAGCGCGTACTGGTCACCCATGATTTGTTGGGCGGCGGTGACGATGGTGATCAGGTCGGGTGTCATTCGCCGTGACATCAGCGACAGGTTGCGGATGTACTGCAAACATTTTGACAGGTGCAGCGGCGTGATGCGGCGGGCAAATTGTTTCAGTTCCGCGAGATAACTGGTTCTCGCAGCGATCAACAATTCTTTGACTCCGTCCAGCTGCAAATCCTCGTCGTCTTCTAGTTCGCTGCGGGCCCGTTCGTACAGGGCGGTGATGAATGGCAATTCGCCGAACAGGAACATCAATGTTCGAGGGTCGACGGAGAATCGCTGGGGGGCTTGGACGTCATCGTGCTGCGGTAGATCGGTTGGCACGGCAGATTCACTGCGCGCGGCCGCCTGGGGCGAAAAGGATTGCGTGTAGGCCTCGCGAATCCAGGGCCAGTGCAGAATGCTGGTGACATACAGGATGCGATCGTAGCGGGTTTCCAGTTCGGCCAGGCGGGAGGCCATGTGGATGATTCGCGACCGGGATTGGCGGTCGGGTGGGCGTGGTAAACTGGGTAAGACTGCGGCCGCAAAACGTTCCGGCGAGACTTGGCGGAGGGCAAACGGGTCGGGCATCACCGACGAAAACGGCAGGAACGGATCGGTTTCCAAATCCACATAGGCGCGGGGAATGTGTTCTCCCATCGCCGCGCGGATGGCCATGATCACCGGTTGGCAGGGATCGATCGGCACGTAGCTAGCCGGTTCGACGTCCAGGTCCTGTTCACCCTCGTCGTTCAGATCGAACGGTCGGAACGAAGGTTCAAAATTGGGGCGGGGGAATCGCTGCCCCGGTTTCTGGATCACGATTGAGGGCCGCGGCAGATCCAGAATCGCCGCTTCGGTGCATTCGCGAAACGATTCTGGAAGCGGCACAGCGACGCAATCAAAATCCTGTTCCAGCATCCATCGCCGAACGGTCAGTGCGAACTGTCCGCTGCCGTGAATGACGGGCAAGACCGCAATTGAATCCCCCAGACGGAGGAGCTCAGGAGGGTTGAACTGGGGTTTGCTGTCGGAGTTCATAAAAAATGGCCTTGTCGATCGATGGCGACCTGGATACTCTCTGGCTGTCGCGAAGAGCGGTTTCATCGCCATTAAGACGACGCGGATTCGCGTCACGGTTGCTCTTACGGATTCTTCCGGCGCGGCTCATCAGGCTTGCGATTGCTTGCCAGTCTACCAGTTATTTTTGAAACGCAGGTGATCATTGCCACCTGCGTTTCTTTTTGCGCGCTGGGCACCCCGCCGATAGCGAGGTGGGGGCATTCAACGTATCCTATCGGCCACGCGACCGGAGCCACCGCAGTGAGAGAGAGCACGCAAATTGACGAACCGGTTCTTGGTGTTCCCCGATGATTGGGACGGCGCCCCGCCAGCGGGCGACGCCTGATTCGATCTGTTCACCAAGAAAGGCGGCCGGAATTTCGAAGATTTTTACCTGGTCTTCTCCATGCCCCCTGCTGAATTCGGTCGCCTGACAAGTCCTTTTCCTAATGAGGTGATTGTTGTGAAACAATGGAAACGATGTTGTGGGATCGCGATGTTATTGTCGCTGGTCGTCTTGGTCCCGATGGGGCGGTTGTCGGCACAGGAGACGCCGCCGGAGACCGCTGCAACGTCAGCAGAAGTCATTGTCGAAGTGGCCGACGAGCAGCCCGTTGAATCCGTCAATGGTTTGACCGATTCGCAGATCGCCGACACCGCTCTGGGCGCGCACAATGCCTGGATGCTGGTCTGTTGCGCGTTGGTGCTGTTCATGACCGCACCGGGGCTGGCAATGTTCTACGGCGGTTTGGTCCGTCGCAAGAACGTGCTGAGTGTGATGATGCAGTGCATCTTTCTGATGGGGTTGATGACCGTGATCTGGGCCCTGTACGGGTATTCCCTCGCGTTCGGTGGCAGCGGTGGCTGGATCGGCAACGGTGACTACTTGTTCATGAATGGTGTGCAACGCGAATGGAGCGACATCGCCAACGAGCCGATCACACCGATGGAAGGTAGCATTCCGCGGCTGACACACATGTTGTTCCAAGGCATGTTCTTTATCATCACGCCCGCGTTGATCTGTGGTGCATTTGCCGAACGAATGAAATTTGGCGCGATGGTGCTGTACTCGATTCTGTGGGGCACGTTGATCTACTGTCCGCTGTGCCATTGGGTTTGGGACGGCGGGCCGTTGTCCTACGGTGAATCCAGCATCATGGGGGGCGCATTGGACTTTGCCGGCGGTACGGTCGTGCACATTTCCAGCGGGATCTCGGCTCTGATTGCGGCGATCGTGATCGGTCCGCGAATGGGTTATCCCAACGAACCGATTCAGCCGCACAACCTGACTTACACGGCGCTGGGCGCTGCGATGTTGTGGGTCGGTTGGTTTGGATTCAACGCGGGCAGCGAATTGGTTTCCGATGGGATCACCAGCAGCGCCTTTGCGGCGACGCACTTTTCGGCCGCTGCGGGCGCGGTGGCTTGGGCCGTGACCGAATGGGTCGTGCTGGGGAAACCGACGGTTCTGGGCGCCAGCAGCGGCGCGGTCGCGGGGCTGGTTTGTATCACACCGGCGGCCGGTTTCGTGTTGCCCATGCCGGCACTGGTGATGGGCTTGGTTGCCGGAATCGTCTGCTACTGGGCCTGCAGTAAGCTCAAGCACTCGTTCCGCTATGACGATGCGTTGGATGCCTTCGGCGTGCATGGCGTCGGCGGTACCGTCGGCGCACTACTGACGGGCGTTTTTGCCAGTCGCGCCTGTTGGGATGTCACTGGGGCCGGCACGAAAATCGGGTTGCTGGAATCGGGAAATCCCACGTTGTTGATCGGCCAACTGGTCGCCGTTTTGATCACCTTTGCCTTTGCCGGGATCGGCAGTTTGGTCCTGTTGAAGCTGATCGATGTCGTGATCGGGCTGCGTGTACCGGCCGAAAGCGAACAGCGTGGTTTGGACATCACTGACCACGGTGAAGAAGGTTACATGATGGCCTAGCCAACGCTTTGCCTAGCGGCCATGCCGCTCGGTGGACGCCGAAAGGCGAAAGCACATTCCGATCGCCGCGGTGACGAAAATCGTTGCCGCGGCGATTTTTTGTGCATGGCCGATGCCGATCGATTCGTCACCCTGCCCGATCGATTCGGCGACTGATCCCCACAGAAAGGAACCCGATGACATCGAAATCGCCATCGCGGTCAGGTAACAACTCATTCCCCGCGCCCGCATACGGTTGGGCAGTGTGATTTGCGCCGTGGTGTTCAGTGTCGTCAACGTCAGCATCCAACCGCAACCCATCAGCAGCGATGCCACCACCACCACCGGGCGTTGCAATGATGTTCCCATCACTGCCAATCCGGTTCCGAACAACAGCATGGCGGTGAGCACGGTGAAGTGGCTGCCGAGTCGAGTTTGCACTTTCGGCAAAAAGCGTGCTCCGATGATGGCGCCGGCGCCGACACAGGTCACCAAGATGCCAAAACCTTCGGCGCCCCATTGCAGGCGTTCACGCGCAACTAGCGGCAGCAGGCCCCACAGTGCGCTGGCCGGAATGACAAACAGCATCACACGAATCAACACGTTCCGCATTTGCACGGTGCGGGCGACGTAGCGCAATCCTTGATACAAGGACAGTGCAAACGACAGTCCCCGCGTCGATTCACTGCGTGTGCGTTTCCAGCAGAGAAGCACGACGATCACGCCGGCGAACGAAAGGGCGTTGAATGAAAACGCAATCCAGGATCCAGTCAGCGCGACCAGGATGCCAGCCAGTGCAGGTCCCAGTGCACGCGCCAGGTTGAAGCTGATGCTGCCCAGCGCGATCGCACGTGAAAGTTGGATGCGTGGGACCAGTTCCGGGATCGACGCTTGCCAGGTGGGAACGTGCAACGTCATTCCCAATCCGATGACAAAGGTCAACGCCAATAGAATCCAACTGGTCACCGCACCGGAATACGTCAGCACGGCCAACGTCGCGGTCGTCAACAGCAGCATCGTCTGGGTCGCCAGCAATAACTTGCGGCGGTCCGTTCGATCGGCCAACACGCCGGCCGGAATCGCCAACAGCACGATCGGTGCGGCCATCGCGGTCCGCACCGCGGCGACCATTTGAGGCGATGCATCCAGATCCGTCATCAGCCATCCAGCGCCGATCTCGTGCATCCAGGTCCCCAGGTTGGAAACCAGCGATGCGATCCAAAACGAGCGGTAGATCGGATTGCGCAGCGGAGCCCAGGGGGAGGGATCGTCGTGCGGATGAATCAGGTCATCACTGCGTTGCATCTTTACGTGCCTTGGCGTCCTGCAACCACTGCATCAGCGACGTCGTGTCGGGGTCGGCCAGTTTCTCCCGCATCACCGCCAATTCGGCCGACAGGCGGTCGATTTGCGCCAGGATGGCGTCACGATTGTGTTGGCAAATGGCCGTCCACATCGTCGGATCACCCGATGCGACGCGGGTCATGTCTTTCCAACCGCTGCCGATCAGCGGCATACTGGGTTCATCCAATAGACTGGCCAGCAGCGACGACACCAGGTGTGGCAGATGACTGACCGCGGCCAAACGATCGTCGTGTTGCTGGGGTGTCATGGTCAGGATGCGACCGCCGGTTTGCCGCCAAAACGCCTTGGCACGATCGAGCGAGGCGGTGGCCGTGTCGGCGCCCGGTGTCAGGATCACCGCTTTCCCATCCAATAGATCCGGACAGGCATTTTGCACTCCGGTTTTTTCGCTGCCGGCGATCGGGTGTGCGGCGACAAACTTTTGTGACGTCGCGGGCGATAGCGATTCAATTTCAGCGACGATCCGGGCTTTGGTGCTACCGACGTCGGTGATCAACGCGTCGGCCGCCAAACAGTCATTGGCGGCGATTGCCAATTCAGCAATTTTATCAACCGGTGCGGCAATCACGACGACCTGGCAACCTTCGCAAGCGGTGGCCAAGTCGGTGAATGCATCATCGACCGCTGCCGCTGCGATCGCGTCTTGGCAACTCGATTGGCGGCGGCTGTAACCGCGGACATGGATTCCGCTGCGCCGGAGCGACATGCCGACGCTGCCACCGAGCAGCCCGACACCTAGAATCGCGACACGACTGAGCCACGCGGGTTTATCAGGAAGAGAGTGCATTACCGAGATCAACCCAGATCGGGCAGTTGGTGGCCCATTTTAGCGCGTTTGGTTTCCAGGTAGTGCTTGTTGTGTTTGTTGACCGGCGGCACGATCGGAACTTGGTCGACCAGTTTTAAATCGTAGCCACGCAGATTGAATGCTTGTTTCTTTTTCGGGTTGTTGGTCAACAAGCGAACTTCACTGATGCCCAGGTCCTTTAGGATTTGCAGCCCCACACCGTAGTCTCGCATGTCGGCTTTGAATCCAAGCGCGTGGTTGGCTTCGACGGTGTCCATGCCTTGATCTTGCAATGCATAGGCTTTGATTTTTTCCGCCAGTCCGATCCCCCGGCCTTCTTGCGGCAGATACACCAGCGCCCCGCGGCCTTCGTCGGCGATCATCTGCAGTGCCATGTGCAGTTGGTCACCACAATCACAGCGCAGGGATGAAATCAAATCACCGGTAAAGCAACTGCTGTGCATCCGCACCAACGGCGGTTTATCGTCGTCAGCATCGGTGGCCAGATCGCCCAGGGTCAACGCGATCGGTTGTTGGGATTCAAAATCCACTGCATACACGATGACTTCAAAATCGCCGTATCTGGTCGGTAGTTTTGACTGGGCGGCGCGACTGACCAATTTCTCGCTGACACGGCGGTGCGCGATCAACTGTTCGATGCTGATGATTTTCAGCGAGTTGGATTGGGCCAGTTCGATCAATTGCTCTCGAGAGGCGCGGTCGCCGGAATCGTTCAAAATTTCGCAGAGCACGCCGGCCGGTTGCAGTCCGGCCATCCGGGCCAAATCGACCGCTGCTTCGGTGTGCCCGGCACGTCGCAGCACGCCGCCTTTTTTGGCGATCAAAGGATACACATGCCCGGGGCGGACAAATTCGTCGACGCTGCAATCGGGCGCGGCGATGCGCTGGATCGTGGTGCTACGTTCGGCTGCCGTGATCCCGGTGCGGGCACTGGCGATGTCGATGGGGGTCACAAACGCGGTCCGCAGCGGCGCGTTGTTGTCGGGTACGACCGGGGTCAGTTCCAATCGTTTGCCGACTTCGGGCAGAATCGAAACGCACAGTTGGCCGCGTCCGCCGAGCATGAAATTGATCGTTTCGGGGGTCGCTTTCTCCGCAGCGCAGATGAAATCCCCCTCGTTTTCACGGTCTTCGGCATCGACGACGATCACCACCTCGCCACGCCGCACCGCCTCGACCGCTTCCGGGATCGAATTCAAAGAAAGGTCTTCGCCGTCTAGCGAATCGTCTTGCGACATGTTGTGGCTTTACAGTGATGGAGAACGGGGGGCGTGTGAATTGGTCCTGCGTCCGGGTTGGACGTCGGGGTATTATACGTGCAAAGTCCAGTTACCCAATGAGCCGGCTGACAGATGTTCCCACCGTCGAATGCTTGGATTCGTGCCTGCGCCGTCGGGTTGTTGATATCGATGGGTGTTGCGGCGACAAATTTCCGCGTGTTTGCGGACCCGCCGGCTGCACTCTACGAGGTCGAACGGACCGCTGATGTTCGTTTTGGCGATCTGCCGGAGTCGTCGGGGTTGTGTGACATTTATCTGCCGCAGCCGATCGAGCCGGCTGAGTCTGATTCCCAGCCGCGGTGGCCGGTGGTTTTGGTCGTTCACGGTGGCGGCTGGGCGACCGGGGACAAGTGGTCGATGGGGCGGCACGCACGCCAACTGGCCCAGCACGGGTTCGCCGCAATTGCCATCAACTACCGATTGGCACCTGCGGCAAAGTTCCCCACCCAGGTCGATGATCTGCGAACGGCGTTGGTTTGGACCAACGAACAGGCGTCGCAATATGGATTCGATCTGGAACATGTCGGTCTGTATGGCTATTCCGCCGGCGGGCATTTGGTGTCGCTGATCGCAACCTTGGCCGACGAGTCTTGGAACCGTGTGGCGCCGACGACCGATTGGCCGCGCGACGACCCTCGCTGGGGCAAGTTGCCAAAGATCGCGGCGGTCTGCATCGGCGGTCCGCCCACCGACTTTCGCCAATTGCCACTAGACAACACCACGTTGGCCTACTTCTTAGGCGGTTCGCGTCGCGAGAAACCGCAGGTCTACGCGGCCGCCTCGCCAGTTTGCTTTGTGTCCCCCACTGATCCGCCGTTCCAAATCATTCATGGCGCCGCCGATGGATTGGTGTCGATCGACCAAGCCCAAGCCTTCCACCAAGCACTTGTCGATGCCAACGTGCAGTCGGCTTTCGAAACGCTCCCCAAGCGAGGCCACTTGCTGGCGTTCATTAGCCCCCAGCTGACAACCACGATGCTGGACTTCTTTCACCAGCAACTCGATCGCAACCCGGCTAACGGCGGCAGCAGTGTGCAGGCATCGTCCGAGTAGCAGGTGATTTTCTTGCCGTGTGTTTTTCACAGCACGGCGACCCTCGAGTTGCGAGCGTGGGATGATTTGCATCATCCTGCCGCCGTACAAACTCTCATCAATTCTTCCTTTCGGCTTCGCCGGACAGACATCCTGTTCGGGGACATTGTGCGTCTCGACGGTCGATCGAGCGACCGCGTTTCCTCCATAGAATCATGTTCGCCGGGAGTCGTGCTGGATGAGTTACAAAAGAAGGATGCTTTGGAATCGGTTGTTTAGAAATCGCAATCTGAAAGCTCAACGGTCGGCGAGTCTTGCCAAGCTGCGATGCGCACCGATGCGGTTGGAATCACTGGAAAAACGTCAGCTGATGGCGGCAGATTTCACCCTGGAATTGTTGCACATCGCCGATCAAGAGGCTGCCGTCGCGGCCATCCAAGATGCCCCCCGCATGTCCGCCGTCCTGACTTCGCTTCGCAACCAAGACTTGGGCAACGATGGTCAAATCGACAACACGCTGACACTCAGCTCCGGTGATGCGTTTATTCCCGGTCTGTTCTACGATGCATCGGCCGCAGCGTTTGGTTCAGGCGGAATTGCCGATATCCAAATCCAAAACGAACTGGGTATCCAAGCCATCGCTTTGGGCAACCATGAGTTCGATTTTGGCACCGCCAATCTGGCCGGTTTGATCGATGGTTCGGCACCGGGTTCGATTTTGGGCAGCGATTTCGCAGGGGCCAATTTCCCCTACCTGTCGACCAATTTGCAGTTTGCAACGGATGCGAATCTGGCGGCCTTGGAAGTCGTCGGTGGTCGATCACCTGTTCCACGATCGGTCACCTCGTCAGTCGTGCTGAACGTCAATGGTGAAGACATTGCCGTGGTGGGTGCAACCACGCCGACGCTGGCGACGATTTCGTCGCCAGACGGGGTTGGTGTTCGCCCCTCACCCTTCGATTCCAATCCCAGTTCGCAGCAGCTTGATGCGTTGGCGCTGGAGATCCAAAACGAAGTCGATTTATTGTTGAGTGAAAACGGGCAGATCGACAAAGTGATCTTGCTCGCGCACATGCAACAATTCGACATCGAATTAGGACTCGCGGCGCGGTTGGAGAATGTGGATATCATCGTCGCCGGAGGATCCAATCGACGCCTGTTCGACGGCAACGATCGCGCCCGTGCCGGAGACAGCGGCCAGGGCGACTATCCACGAATTGTCACCAACGCCGGTGGAACCTTTACCGCCGTGGTGAATACCGATGGTAGTTACAAGTACGTCGGACGGTTGGTGATCGGGTTTGATGCCGATGGCAATCTCCTGCCAGACACCTATGACGAAACCGTCTCCGGTGCCTACGCCACCGATCAACAGGGTGTCGAGGAATTGGGCGCAGCGGGTTTGGTTGATGCTGAAATTCAATCGATCGTCGACGCAATCCAATCACAGATCATCGCCACCGAATCCAATGTGTTTGGCGTCTCCGATGTCTTCTTGAACGGAAACCGATCCGGCACCGAAACTGCCGATGATCCCGATGGCGTGCGGACCCAAGAAACAAATTTGGGCAACCTGACAGCCGATGCGAACTTGGCCGAAGCTTTGAAATTGGATTCCTCCGTTGTTGTTTCGATTAAGAACGGAGGCGGTATCCGCGCATCGATCGGGCAGACCATTGTGCCTTCCGGTGGCAGCGAAGAAGTACGATTCTCCAATGAAGCGGTCGTCGATAGCAATAACAACCTGATCAAACCGGCCGGCGGTATTTCGCAGAACGATATCCAAACTTCGTTGGCATTCAACAATGGATTGGCATTGATCACCCTGACCAAAACGGAATTGGTTGGTTTGTTGGAACATGGCGTCAGTGCACTGCCGGGCGTGTCTGGCCGGTTTCCACAGATCGCCGGCCTGAAGTTTTCCTACGATGACACCTTGCCGGCGGGAGATCGCATTCAGAGCGCCGGTGTCTTTGCCGAAAATGGTGACTTGATCGCCAAATTGGTCGAGCGGGGGGCGATCGCCGGTGATCCTGAGCAAACGTTCCGGTTGGTCACGCTGGGATTCCTGGCTGCACCCCGATTTGATGACACGGGAGCCTATATCGGCGGCGGCGATGGTTATCCCTTCCCCAACACCAATGCCGATCCGGCAGTCGGTGATTTGGGTGATCCCGATGTTATCGCGCGAGCCGATTTGCAGTCTCTGGATCAAGCCGGCGTGCAGACCGGTGACGCCGTCTTTGCTGACGACGGGACCGAACAAGATGCGTTGGCCGAATACTTGAAGGACCGTTTCGCAACCGTTGACCAAGCTTTCACGGCGATGGACACGGGACGATCCTTGGATCAACGGATCCAGAATCTCTCTTATCGCGCCGACACGGTCTTTCCGGTTGCCGGGACGCTGCGTGTCACTGGCGAAACGGATTCCGGATCCGGATCGCTTCGGGAAGCCATTCAAATTGCCAATGATAATCCCGGCATCGATCGAATTGTTTTTGCTAAAAACGTCGACGTCGTCTCGCTTGATTCGGCGGTCGAGTATACCGGTCGTCAAGATCTGAAGATCCAAGGCGAAAATGTGGTGCTGCGAGCATCGGAACAATTTGTCGGTTTGGGACTGTTGGTATCCAGCGCCGCGGCCGACTTGGTGTTATCCAAGTTGACGATCGATGGGGATTTCGACGAGGGGGAAACACCAGCCAATGGAATCTACATCCCCGTCCCGGCGGAGGCTCAGGGTGAAATTTCGGTCAAATTGGATCAAGTCACGATCCGCAATGTCGGTCTGCACGGGCTGCACATCGCGGATCAGATCAACGACTCCGATGCCAGCGTCCACCTGCATGTGCGACGCAGCACGATCGTCAACAACGGTATCGGGCAAATTGATTACGACGGCATCCGGGTCGACGAGGGCGGACGGGGCGATTTGCACGCCGATATCAGTGAAAGCCAGATCGACGGCAATGGCGGTGATGGCCTGGAGTTGGACGAACGCGGCGTGGGCAGTGTCTATGCAAACGTTTCACACACGTCGTTCAATGACAACGGATTCTTCGATGAATTCTTTGACCCGAATGCGCCCGAGAACGCCGGTCTGGAACAAGACTTAGACGACGGTTTCGATATTGATGAAGCCGACGAAGGCGGGATCTGGGCGTCTGTCCGGCGCTCCGAAGCCATCAATAATTTTGACGAGGGTTTCGATTTCGACGAAGCCGGTGAAGGGGGGATCGTCATGAGCTTTGACCGTGTCGTAGCACGTGACAACAGCGACGAAGGGATCAAGGCCGACGAAGAAGATCAGGGCGGTATTCACCTCTCACTCAGCCGAGTGGATCTGATCGGCAATGGCGACGATGACAAATCGGTCGAAGTCGGCGGAGGCGAAGGCATTCAGGTCAGCGAGGTCGACGAAGGCAACTTTGTCGCCAATCTCAGTCGCGTCAATGCGATCGGCAATGGATCGCAGGGAATCAAGATCGAAGAAGATGACGAGGGACTTTTGACGGCCTTCCTGGATCGTGTCGAATCCACGGGCAATGGCGGTTCCGGAATCAAGATCGAAGAGGCCGGTGACGGTGCCTTGTTGGCACGCCTGAACCGTGTCGAATCCAATGCCAACGAAGGTGATGGTGTCGAGATCTTGGAATCCGATGATGGCCTGCTGTTCGGGCAAATCTCGAAATCGAAGTTCAATGACAACGAGGACGTTGGCATCGTCGCCGAGCAGGAGGGCGCCGGTTTCGGTTTGCTAACCCTGCGGGACGTCGAATCCAAAGACAACGGTGAAGGTGCCGCTGAACTGGACGGTGTCCTGCGCCTGGGACGTCTTGACGACTGATCCAGAACCAGCGTCTCAACCCCGCCAATCCGATCGCGGTTGGCTGCCGGTTCGAACCCTTTGGCGTCCGCTCACGTAAACGTTCTTGTCACTCCATCAATGGAGACGCTCTGCGAACTGAGTAATACCGGTCCGTGGTCGCAACACCTACACACAAGGACTGAGATCCTAGGCCATAGGTTTCAGTCTCAACCGAACGAAACTGTTTCGCCTGAGTCACCTGCGGGTCGGCTTGGGTCTTTTCTCAAGAACAGGGGTCGGTGTGATGGAGACGACGGAGAATTCGGACGATTCGTTTACAAAATTCTTGTACAACCACAATCCGTTTTATCTGATCAGCTGTTTGCTGGTCATCTATGGTTGTCAAAGCCTGGCGGTTTCCGGTGGCACGCTGTTGGACAAGTCGCTGTGGATGACCGGTGGCATCGCGGCCTACACGGTGTTGATGGCCGTGGTCTGTATCGCAGTCGTGCGACTGGCCAACGTCTGGGATGATGCACGATCGATCTTTATCGTGGTCTTGCTCAGTCTGGTTGCCGCGACGACGGGGTTTGATGAACTATGCATCGGTGATCAATCGGCGGCCTTGGTTTTGGGGGCAGCGGTCGCGGGGTTGGTGTTGATCGTTATCGAATCGGTGTTGTGGTGCAGCCGAATTCGACTGAGTTTTTGGTATCGCGTCACGTTGTATTTTCACTTTGCCCTCTTGATCGGATTTCCCCTGATCCTGGGTCGGGCGGTGGCAAATCGCAATGATTCATTGGCCGGATGGGGATCGGTCTTGTTCTCGATCGCCGTCGGCGGTGGTGCGTTGTTGCTGATCCCCGCCCTCCGGCGCGGGACGGCTTCGATCGAAGGCAACGGTACGCCGTGGAGTTGGCCGCTGTATCCACTGTCCGCGTTCATTGTGTTGTTGGTGTTGGCCGGTATCCGTGCGCACGCGATTTGGATGGCGTTTGGGTTCTACGGAACTGCCGGGCGATTTGAACCGTTTTTGTTGCTGCCAATGGCGGCTGCGGTTGCGATTTTGATCGCCGAAACCGGACTGGGGTTGGGGAAACGCAGCCTGCAGCACGTTGCCCTGTACGGCGCACCCTTGCTGTTGTTGTGCGGGTTGTCTAATCATGGTTCGACGTGGTTGCCGATCCAGTCGGAGTTGCAGTACACGTTTGGTTCGGGGCTGACGGTTGCCTGTCTGGTTCTGTTGGTCGTCTATGGGTGGATGACCGTACGCGGTGTTCGTGATGCCGTGTTCGGTTTGCCACTGACGTTGATTGTGGCCGCGGTGTTTGCGCCCGTTCCGCCAACTATCGCGCAAATCGGGTTTCAGTCCTGGATGCTGTTGGCATTGGCGGGCGTGATTCTGTTGTGGATCACGATCCGTCGCAATCATCCGGATTGGTTGTGGACGTCGCTGGCCGGTATCGCAACCGGAATGATTGCGATGATCGGTGACTCGCTGGGCTATCGAATCGAAGGCATGGTCGCTGCGGTGTTGTATGCCACGCTGTCGATGTTGTTGATCGGGGCGTTGTATCCGACGCTGTTGGCCGTTTGTCTGCGCCATCTGGCGGCGCTACTGATGTCGATTGCCGTGGGTGTCGTGGCATTTCGCTCGTTGCGGTTCCCCGATGATGCTTGGGTCTATTTGGCACTCGGTGCAGCAACGGTTGCCATCGTCTACGGCGTGATCGTCAAACGTCGCGGTTGGTTAACGGTCGGCCTGGTACAAGGACTGGTGTTCTGTGTGTTGTTGGGCATCCAAAGTCATCGAACCGGCAAACTGCGGCGTGTGAATTGGCCGATCGCGTCGGGGTTGATGTGTTTGGGTGTGGGGATCGCCATCACGACAGGGAAAACCGGTTTGTATCGTCGACTCGGTCGTTTAGATTCGGGTGAAGGGGGCGGTGGCTATCAAGCGGGATTGTGAATCAGGAAAGAGGCCTGTGAGTGCAACTAAGGCCGGGACAGGGTGGCGACGTCCAGGTCAGGAATGCGATAGTTTTCTTCGCTGGTGGGCTTGCTGGTTCGGTGCAGGACCTGCTGAATGCCGTTCTTGTCTCTCGCTTTTGTGGCGACGATGTAGTGCAGTCCCACCGGCGCGTTGAACACATAGTGCCCTTGATCGTTGGTGGTGGTTTCGTCGCGCAGCCCGATCGTTTTACAGTCCGTGTCGGTCTTTGGTGTCGCCTCATAGAGCACCAGTTCGGCATTTTGCAGCGGGCGATTATTGTTTCGCAGGACGCCGCCGATCTTGGCAAGTGGTTGCACGACGACGCGAACCGGGGTCTCATCCATGGTGTTGACCAATGCTCGACCGCTGAGTTGGGTGTCACCCTCGGTCGTCGAGGCAAACACTGTGGTGGCAGAAACAGGGGTGGCCTGTTGGTCAGACTCTTGTGGCGACGCTTCACGCAGGTACAGTGCACAGGTCCCTTGAACACCGGTCTGTTGTCCAGTCGCAAGCGAGTCCCACACCACAATTTGATCGTCCAGCCAGCGTTGGCAATAAACGCCCACCGTTGCCCTGGGAATCGGTTTTCCGGCCGTGTCCGTCACGATGACCTGTAGCGGTTGGATCTGTTCGACTTCCAGATCGGCGACTTGAAACTCACTGCGTCCCTGAGGAATGGAAACCAGTTGTGCATCGTCGTGGGTGGTTGGTGCCGAGTCGTTTAAACGATAGCCGTCTCGATGGCCGCTAAGCGTGATCTTGGCATCGGCGTGGGGAACGACGATGTCCCAATTGCCGCCGGCGTCGGTGGAAGTGTTCCATTCTCGTTTCGCCTGGAAGACCTGCTCGGATCTCACGGTGACAGTCACCCCTTGGATCGGTTGCCGGTCGTCTTGACCGATCACACGCCCGGTCAGTTTGACGCCGGGTGCGGTTTGAAAGCTCACCGATTTCGTTTGCAGCAGTTCCCGGAAGGTCGTTGCTGTCGACACACTTAGCAGTACTAAATCGTCCGGTGGGATGGCGTGGTAGCGAAGTCTGCCTCGCAGTCGTGCGGCCCAATCGCGGAGCACATTCTGGTCCGCGTCCCAGGTCACGGTTCCGTCTTGGCCGGTGTACAGATGAGAGATCCCCGGTCCACGGATCTGCATTCCGGCCAAGGGCGAACCAGATGGATCGGTGACTTTGAATTGGATCTCGATCGGATCGGCGGCCCGGCGGTTGCTCGCAGGTTGGGATAGCGGGTCCGATTTGAGAAACGGATCAGCCCCCTGCCCAAAAACGTCTGGCCCACAGACAAGCAGACCTGCGACGCACAGGGCGGCGGCTAGACCCACAGACTGCATGTTCAACGCACTGATCATCGCTTTCTCCACCTGTTGCCACGACATCAACCGGACCACCAATTTCAATCTATCGGTGTGATGTTCGTAATGCAACAAAAATGGCTTAGCGGACTTTGCCGCGGGGCGTGGGTCTACAGTCGACCCAGAAGTTCGCTTTTCTTGCTGGCGAATTCTTCTTCGGTGATGTAGCCCTTGTCTTTCAGCGATCCCAACCGTTCGAGTGTCGCGATGATATCTTCGCCGCCCTCGCTGACAGACGCCGCGGATGGGATATTGGACGGTTGCGAGTCGTTGCCCGAAGGGGATTCGGGTTGATTCACCGCGGGCTGATTCACCGCGGGCTGATTCGTCTGAGGCGCGGGTTGCGCTGGCGGGTCCAGCGGGGCCGTCCCATCGCGTGACACCACCGGCAACGTGGACAGGTCAACGGTTCCGTATTGGCTGGTGAATGTGATCGACTGACCGCCGCCTTGCTGTTGGCTGAAGCCGTTGATCTGGTGATCGAGCGTATCATAGACCCATGGCGTGCCGCCGGTGGTGACGGCCAAGCGGTGGGAATTAGCGAAATAGGCGTACCGCAAGCTGTTCTGGGATCCGAGTGAAGAAGGCGAACCGAGTTCCGACGGCCACCAATTCGAACTCGGGTCGGGGACGAACAAACTGTTTGCCGATCCCATTTGGCCGCTCGCCTGGGATTGGGCGGTGTTGCCGTTTTGGCTTTGCGATTGAAACGAGCCACTGAAGGGGCTGGTTTGATGATTGGCCAACTCGCTGGAAATGTCGCTGCACAGGTTGTTGACCAGGCATTTCAAGTTGTTGTTGAACAGATCGCTGACCATCGTCATGCCGCCACGCATCCACTGGCCGGCACCGCAGAATTCGGGATGGTTGAACTGGGCCATCGATCCGTTGCCATTGCTGACGGCAACCAACATGTGGGTCACCGCGTCGGTCGAAAGGCCGTAGCGGGAGGCGAGTGACTGAACGAGTTGTTCGCCGGAGGAAGACAGACTGGGCATCGTGGTGCAGGAAAGTTAGAAGGGGGGGCTCAAGAAACAGGGTTTCTAATGAGACGTTAGCTGTCCGCGTTTGCCAGCCTTGGAGAATCCCTTCCACGAACGCGAACCAGAACAGGTTGAACGAATCTCTGAACCTACCACAAGCCGGAAAAAGAGTCGCGATGCAAATCGCGCGGATTCCCGAGAACTTCCTGCAATGCCGCCGGTTACGGGCATCGTGCGAGCTCTGCTTCGGGGAAATATCACCCGTTTCCATTCTAGCGACGCTTTAGACCTTTAGAACTCCGTTGCTGTCGCCAAATTGTTTCGCGTCGGCGCCCATTTGCTGCATCATCCACAGGTAAAGATTGCACAGCGGGGTGCCGTTTTCGTACTGGATGTGGCGTCCGGTTTTGATCCGACCGGCGGCCGATCCGGCCAACAGGATCGGCAGGTCATCGTGGTTGTGCCGGTCGCCGTCGCTGATCCCACTGCCGTATACGATCATGCTGTTTTCCAGTAGCGTCCGCTCGCCTTCGCGGACCGACCGCAGCCGATTCAGCAGGTATGCGAAGCGTTCGATGTGGAATCGATTGATCTTGGCGATCTCAGCCTGCTTGTGTTCGCTCTTGCCGTGGTGTGAAAGCTCGTGGTGGCCTTCGGTAACGCCGATCTCTTTGTAGCTGCGATTGCTGCCGGCGTTGGTGAACATGAATGACAGGATTCGGGTGCTGTCGGTCTGCATCGCCAGCGTGATCATGTCCATCATCAGATCGCTGTGTTTTTCCAATTCGCGCGGCACACCGCTGGGCCGCGGATAATCCGGCACGCCACTTTCATCCAGCCGCAATCGATCGGCACCGGCAAGACGTTTTTCAACATCACGGACGGCATACAAGTATTCGTCCAATTTGCGTTGATCAACAGTCGGCAGTGTCTTGTGCAACTGTTTGGCGTCTTCGAGTGCAAAGTCCAATACGCTCTTGCGATAGGTTTCGCGAGCCGATTTGGCACGTTTGGTTTCTTTGACGGTTTGCCCAGCGAACAGGCGGTCGAACAACGCTCCCGGATCGATTTCTTTGGACATCGGGTTGGTCGGCCCGCGCCACGACATGTTGGATGCATAGGCACAACTGTAACCGCTGTCACAGTTGCCGGCTTGGGCGCTGGATTCGAGTCCCAATTCCAGCGAAGCAAAACGGGTTTTGTCACCCACGTATTGCGCCGTGGCTTGATCGACCGAGATGCCGTTTTGAATATCCGCCCCGTTGGTCTTGCGGGGATGAGCCCCGGTCAAAAATGCAGCCACACTGCGGGCATGATCGCCGCCGCCGTCACCATGCGCACGGGCTCCGTCGAGTGTTAAACCGGACAACACATTGATGTCGTCTCGGTAATCGGCCAGCCGCTGCAGTGTCGGTGGCAAGTCGTATTTGAAACCTTCCTGTTGGGGTTTCCAGTCCGGCATGTGCGCACCGTTGGGCACATAGAAAAATGCCATCCGCAGCGGCGTCCGATCGGATCCGCCGGCGGCTGATAACAAGCGTGACGGTGACATCACATCCAGTAGCGGCAGTGCCAACGAAACACCGGCGCCGCGCAGAACCGTTCGACGTGAAATGGATTTGGGCATCGGGTTACTCTCGGAAACCTTGTTTTTGAAAGGGATCACTTTCGATGATAGCGACGATCAGATAGGCAAATCGGTCCTCGTGCGCACGGCACTGGCTAACGATTTTGTCGATCGCACATTTGTCGTAGTATTCGGTGCCGCGGCCGGTCGCATAGATCAGCAGTTTTTCTGCCAAACAACGAATGAATTGTTCTTTGCGGGGACCGGCCAGCAGACGTCGCAGATCGTCCACGCCGCTGAATGCGGTGCCGTCGGGGAACTTGCCGGAGGCATCGATTTCGTCCGCGCCGTCGGTGGTTCGCCAGCGACCGACCGCGTCAAAATTCTCCAGTGCAAACCCCAGCGGGTCCATCATGTTATGGCATGTCGCACAGGCCGGGTTGCTGCGATGCTGTTCCATTCGCTGACGCAAACTGCCGACCAGTTGGCCGCGGTCCAATTCCGGAACGTTGGGGGGCGCGGGCGGTGGTGGGGTGTTCAGCAAGTTTTCCAAGACCCATTTGCCACGTTTGACCGGGCTGGTGCGAGTCGGATTGCTGGTGACGGTCAACACACTGGCGTGCGTCAACAATCCGCCGCGCTGGGTGCCGGCCAACGAAACCTTGCGGAAGGCGTCGCCCTCGACCCCCGCGATTCCATAGAACTGCGCCAACGGTTGGTTCAGGTACGTGAAATCCGCATCCAGCAGCGTTGTCACCGGCAGGTTTTCACGCATCACACCGGCAAAGAACGTCAACGTTTCGCGTTTCATCAGTTCGCGGATCTGGTCATCAAACCCACGGTACATGCGGCGGTCCGGGTCGACGGTGTCCAGGTTGCGAATCTGCAGCCACTGCGACGCAAAATTCTCGACGAACTGGTTGGCACGACGGTCTTTCATCATCGATGCAATCTTGCCCAACAGCAATCTGCGGTCACGCAACGTTCCCCGATGCGCCATCAACAACAGTTCGTCGTCCGGCATACTGCTCCACAAAAAGTACGAGATTCGAGTCGCCAGTTCGTAGTCATCGATCGATGGCATCACACCATCGGTATCCGGTGTTTGTGGTGTTTCGACTTTGAACAGAAACGACGGTGACACCAGCACAGCGCCGATGGCGACTTGAATGCTCTCTTCAAACGTTCCACCGTCACTGCGGACTTGATCGGCCAACGCGACCAACCGGTCGACTTGCGAGGGGCTGGCCGGGCGGCGGAACGCGCGACTGGCAAATCGAGCGAGCACGGCGCGGGTGGCTTGCGAGGCATCGACGTCTTTGGACGGCGTGACAAACAGAATCTGCCGATGGCTGGGTGGGAACAGTGACGCATCGACTCGCGTCACCTTGTTTTCCGTGCCAACGAGTTTGACGTGGTGGAGGCGCAGATTTCGATCGGCGACGTCTTTTTCGTAGTAGTCGTTGATGAAACTGAATTCAATCTTTCGTTCGCCTTTGCCCAATCGCAATGGGATCTCGAATTCAGCCGCGTCGCTACCGGGCACCTCAATCACTTTGCTGCGCTGTCCGCATGTGACATCGATCTTGACCGGTTCGTCACCGCCCTGATCACCGCTGGCGGTCACGGTCAGGGTGTACATTCCGCCGAACGGAAGATCGACTTGCAACGCAACGGTGCCATTAGATGGCATCACCAAGGGTGTGCGGTTGCCGAATTTTTCGGCACCGATCAGTGACGTCGCACCGCGCTCGACTTCGTACAACTGTGGCGGCGGTGGCGTGTAGATGGCTTTGCCAGCGATCTGCAACGCAGCGTCCAAGTACTTTTCCATCAACAGCGGTGGCAGCGAAAGTACATCGCCGATGTTGTCGAATCCATAACCGACGTCGTCGCCGGGAAAGTCCGCGGCCGGTTGGTAATCGACGCCGGTCAAATCGCGAATCGTGTTTTGATATTCGGTGCGGTTAAGTCGTCGCAGCGCCACTCGGCCGGCGTTGGGGTTTTGCACACAATCAACTGCGTTGGCCAGGGCATCGATCATTCGCATCATGCGATCGCGGGTCGCCGCGTCCATTTCCGGGCCGTCCTCCGGTGGCATCGACCCAAGGCGGAGGTGCGCGATGGCTTGGGACCAACGTGACCGATTGGATTGCAGGCTGGCGGCGCGATCGTCGCTTTCCAAGTCGATTTCGCTGCTACTATCGTGACAGTCGTAACAATAGTTCCGCAGCAGGGGCAGCAAATGCGTTTTGAAATTCGTTTCGCGAGTCGCCGAGTCGGCCGACGCAGTGGTCACCGGCAGAGTGGTCGCTGACAGGATGGCCGCCAGCAAGGCGACCAGCAACAGGACCGAGGGCGTTCGACAGTATGGCATGAAGGGCAGCGAAACGAGGGGACGATTCTGGCTTAAGGGCGCGCAAGACTTTCTTACGTCATAGAGAACGCGTCAGACGTGCCAAAGATGCTCAGAAAAATCGCTGGAGTTCCACGCAGCGGGGGGCAGGAACCCCGTGCTGAATGCCTCGTAGGATCGGTCTCTCCCCCCGTTTCGGACTGTTGGAGTTGCGGTTTTGCCTGGGGGGTATGGGTTTATCGTAACCCGACACGTGAGTTTTGAAGTTGCGC
>NZ_JAMYFE010000102.1 GCF_024129865.1 Stieleria tagensis
ATCGTCTGCCCGGTGATGGCGGTGACAAGGGTCCCATTCGCGATCGCCTGCCCGGTGATGGCGGTGACAAGGGGCCCATTCGCGATCGTCTGCCCGGCGATGATGGTGATCGAACCAGTTTGATCGACCGAGATCAAAGGAACAACATCGATATCAATACCGGCGATATCAATGTTGGCAACAAAGTCGGTGTCAATCGCGAACAGAACATCAACTCGATTCGCAACAAGTACAACAACGTTAACCAGCGGCCCTTTGACCGCAACTATTGGGATCGTCACGGCGCGTACCATAACGGCCCAGGCTGGGGATGGCATGCTGGTTGGAGTTCGCGCCCCAGCAGTTGGTATTGGCAAACTGCGACTTGGGCTACCTGCGGCGCTTGGTTCGCCAGCTGGAATTGGTCCAAACCGTATCCTTACAATTACGGCACCAACGTCGTTTACCGCGACAACAACGTTTACATCAACAACCAACAATACGCGTCGGCCTCGGAGTATTACGAGCAAGCGGAAACGATCGCGTCAAGCATTCCCGAGGATGCAGCCCCGAAAGAAGAGGATTGGATGCCGTTGGGTGTGTTTGCGATTGCGCAAGAGGGTGGTGCGGATTCCGGGATGATGCTTCAGTTGGCCGTGACCAGAGACGGAATCATTGCAGGCACCTTCTACAATGACACCGCGGACATCGATCGACCGGTCGAAGGCAGCGTGGATAAGAAAAGCCAACGAGCGGTATGGAAATTTGCCGACGGCAAGAACGAAGACGTGATGATGGAGGCCGGGATCTCCAATCTAACCGAAGACGAAGCGAACGCGATGGTTCACTTCGGTGCCGACGATTCTGAAACCTGGCTGATGGTTCGCTTGGAAGATCAAGGCGAAGCGGGCTGATCGGTACTTGTGCGTTCTAAAGAGAAACGCGGACCGTTCGTTCGCGTTTCTCTTTGGGGTCAACCACCACCAACTCCATCCGGCCACGCGATGCCTGTTCTGCGGCGGTCAGGTCTTTGGGGCTTTCAATGAGTGTTCCATTGGCTTTCAAGATCAATAATCCCGCTTTCAGTCCGCTGCGGGCGGCGGGGCTGTTGGGTGTGACCTCGGTCACTTTCACGACCGCTTGGCCATCGTAAAATGCCAGCTCGGTGGTCGCCCCCAGCGGTTGCATCTCACGATTGCTGGGTGCGGTTCCAGGCGAACCGGCAGCGACCTGGACCAACACGTCACGTCCGGTTCGCACGTCGCGCACGGTCAGCGAAAATTCGCCTCGGCTGTCGCGATAGGCGGTGGCCAATTGGCTTTCGCTTTCCAATGCGACCCGATTGGCTTCGACCAAGATGTCACCCGTTTCGATTCCCGCGTTGGCCGCCGGACTGCCGGGGGTCACTCCAGTGACCTTCAATGCCGTTTGTCGCCCGATGTTGACGCGTTGTGCCGTGATTCCAATCCCTGCTGCCCCGGGTTGAGGCGAACCGCCAGCGGCCTGGATTTCGTCACTGGGGTTTTCTTGGTACCAATCGTCGCCGCTGGCTTGCCACTGGCCAGATCGTCCGACCGACAGGTACGCGCGAATGCGTGCGTTTGGTTTTGGCAAGGCGCGATTGCGGCCGAGTCGGCTGAGACCTGATCGGGCGTCGCCGGCGTGGGCGTACACAAATTGTCCGGGTGCGGGATAGGTCGCGTCGGTGAGCGCGTCTAAACGCGGCACTTCGGAGCGCTGCACAAGGATTTGAACCAGAGATTCATCACCGGACTGAAATACATTTTCGACGTTGCCGTCCACAATCAAATCGGTCGACTGCACGCTTGGCGTGTCTTGTCCCCACGCCGATGGATAGGTTGCTGTAGCTGTGAAGGACAGCGTCATGACGAACAGGGTCAGTGCACAAGAATTCCGATTCAGTAGAGAAGTCATGGTTCCGGACTCATGGAAAGGAAAGTGGGAGACTCGATAGCAATTCAGCAAGACAAACAGAACACTCGGCCGGGAGCGCCTAGTAAACGCTGGGGGCTCCCATCCGTTGGTGAATTTGTTCGCGAACTTCCTGTGACAGACGCAACGTGTCACCGAGTTCTTTCAGATACTTGGCTTCCGCACCGGTGTCCAAATTGATCGCAATGAGCGACATCGTGTAAACCTGTTGTTCCATCCCGACCGGCACCGACATCGCAAACCCGCGCACATCCAGCGGGCGATCAAATTCGTCTTGCAAAAATTGCAACGCCTCACGCGAAGGGTTGTGCAATTGCTTGATAATGTTTTGTTGCTCGGTTTGATCGATTTGTCCGTCGGCCTTGGCGGCATTGACCATCGCGCGGACCAAGATTGTGGCCCGCTCTTGATCGACACTGGATTGCCCGGCACCGGATTGGCTGGAACGGGATGCAGGCGCCGACGGGCTGCGTGTTGACGTTGTTGTCGGGGCCGGGGATCCGGAATTCCGATCTTTGGCGACATTCAGGATGTCTTCCAATTCCTTGGCTTGGCGGTCGATGTCGGTCGGGGCGGTGGAGGTCGAACCGGAGGGTTTGGCCGGGCTAGAGCGACGCTTGAAGATATCGTTTAACGCGTCGCCTCCCTTTCCGCCGCGACGGGTTTGACTACCTAGCAAGCTTCCCAAAATATCGGTGATGTCCATGGAACGTTTCCTAAAGCGGGGATTTGTCGTTGGGTGTCTGCAACCGCAGCAGACCGAAACGAATTGTACAGCAGCCGACGAGAACCCGCCGTTCTCTCCGATCACAATCACCGGCCGCTTGAGCAATCGCTACGAAAACGTCTTGGATCACTTCGTTGGCATCGGCGGGCTGTCGCGGAGATTTGTGAAGCCAGCGATACAGCACAGGGGTATAAAGATGGCAGAACCTTTGCCATGATTCTGGATCCCTGTCCCGCACGTGTCCGATGAAGCAGACACAATTGGACGGCGGCGAACGACTCTATTCAAACACAAATCCGCTGATTCGCGGTGGCGCTGCCCAATGAACTCCATTCCCCACGGTCGGACTCCAGAACACTGTCCGGTAGGATAGCGGCGCTGAAATCGGATCATCAGCAGAATAGCCGAGTTTTCCAGCCGAATGCGGCGTCGTTAGCGGAAACAATTGAGCCATGACATCCGTCGCACCACCCATTTGAAACGAAAAAGTAGGAAATAACATGTGGCACAAGATCACCGGCGGTTTGGCATTTTTTGTGTTAGCGATCATCGCCGTCTTTGCATTACAGAATCTGGAACCGGTCGAGTTTTCCTTTCTCGGCTGGTCGACCAGTGTTTCGAAGATCGCCGTGATTTTGGGGACCTACGTGCTGGGCATGCTGACGGGCTGGCGAATGGTCAGCCTGATTAAGAACCGATTCAAAAAACAGGATCGCGCCCCGGCGGAGAAATGAGGGCTGCGGTGAATCAGCCGTGATCCGGCGAGAGCGGTTTGGAATACATTCGATAGGTTTTGGTGATCGGTGACTCCATCGCATCAAGAATGCCGCGCATCGCGGTGTTCGATTCCAAGATCCACGACAGTTCGCTAAACCGAACACCTTTTTTTACATTGGATTGGCGGCAACGCTCGATCAATGAAAGCGCCAATGCGGCACCTGTGCGCGTGCTTTGATACTGTTTTCGAATGCCCATTAAAGGTACGCGGACACTGCGACAACTGCCGAATTTCAACCGATACAACAGTCGCAGCCAATTCAGCGGAAAGAGTTTGCCGTCCAGGTCAGCGGTCAGTTCGTTCAGATTGGGGATCGCGACGATGAACCCGGCCAGTTCCCCATCGATTTCCGCCAGAATCACAGCGTCGGTGTCAAACACACGTCGCAGCAGCATCGCCAATTCATTGACCTCGGCATCGGTCATCGGGATATGCCCCCAGTTGTCCGACCAGGCCTCGTTGAACACGTCCAACACCATTGCCAGTTCGGTGTGCAAACGTTTCTTGTCGACGGTCCGCATGGTGATGTTGGTGCCACGTGCTGTTGCCCGCAGGAGGCGATCAAAACGCGGCGAGTGGGCTTTGACGATGTCCAACTCGTAGGCCAATAGATCAATCTGTTTTTGCAGTCCGGCGCCAGCGACCAAACTGTCGTAGTAGGGCAGATGATGCCCCATGAAAATGTAGGGCGGGCTGTGGAATCCCGCGACCAACATTCCGGCCTCTTCATTGATTGAAAGATTGAAGGGCCCGACCATCGTTTTCATGTCGCGCTGCAATAACCATTGTTCTGCAGCGGAGAACAACGCGTCGGCGGTGGGCTGCGAATTTTCTGCTTCAAAAAAACCGAAGTGACCGGTGCCCGGCCCTTGGTGCTGTTGGGCCAATTGGCAAACCTGGGCCGATATTCGACCGACTATCTTGCCGTCACGCTCGGCGACAAACAACGCCGCCTCGGCATGTTCAAAGTAGGGGTTCTTGCCGGGCGTCAGTCGCGTTCGCATTTCGGCAATTAGCGGCGGTACCCAATTCGGATCGTCTTGATACAGCGACCATGCCAACTGGATGAATTGATCCCGATCGCGCTTCGTTTCAACCTGGCGGACAACGATCCCAGGCGTTGCGGTTTCCACTGCAATGCTGTGGTGCCTGCCAGGCGGAATTGTGGGAATGTCCATGGGCGTGAATTTTCGGAGCCGGTAGACGACCTACCCAATAACGAGTCGACCTCAGTCAATCTTAAACCGATATCCTAAATCAATGCCATTGGTACGAATACAGGGTATCCAGATGCCCCTGCTGCGGTCGGCGTTGCAGTCGGCGATCGCCCGGATGCTCGATCCAGCCCAGCGCTGTCTCACTGGGTCGGTGGCGGCGGCAGTTGTAGCGCGCCCGAGGTGCTGCTGAGTGATTGCTGGTAGTGTTTTAGCAAACCGTAAACGGATTGAAATTCGGGGCGTCCGGCCAGTGATTGGAATCTCGGGTCACTCGCGGCGACATTGAAATGATCCAGTGTCGTTTGCATTTCGGCGGCGCTTGTCGGCGTGCCGTTTAAAAACAGCGACGACGGCAGGGCCAGGTATTGTTTCCAATTTTCGTCGAGCATTCCGTACAACCGTGGCGCCAATTGCACGAGCTGGCTTTGTAGGACAGCCGTTTCGGTGGCGCTGTGCTGTTGCACCAGGTCCGGGGCTCCGGTCAGCGGTGGCATCGGTTGCAGTGCGGGTGTGGATGAGGGAGCAAGCGTGCTCGGTGCCGTTCCATTGGGCAACGGCAATGCACCGGCATAGCCTGCGATCGTATGCGTCAGTTGCTCGGCCGCGGGTGGAATCACGACCGGTTGACCAGGGACCGGATTGCCATAGTAGGTTCCGGTTGCCAAACGGTCGATTTGCAGGACTGATCCATCGATCGACACGCCGGCAAATAAGCCACGGCTGCGAGAATAGGAATAGATTTCTGCTTGGAGTTGTCCATCGGTCGCCACCGACGTTTCGCGGCCGACCGGCCCGGCGGCAGCGGCTGCGTCCGCACCCACCGTCAACTTGCCAGACAAGATGCCTTGAATACTCTTTTCTGTTTTGAACACCAAGACGATGTCAGACGACTGCACGCCGACCTGCCAACCGACGTTGCCCCCGGTTAACGTGATGAACACCGGTGCATGCCAAACACCATCGGACTCACGTACGAACAACAATCCGCGGCCGTGTCGCGCGCCAACAATAAAGCTGCCCTTGATCACATTGGGGATGATGGCCACGCCATGACAGTCTTTCAGCATCGCCTGGGGAATATGGTTTAGACGCGTCGTCATGGCCTCGTTCAAAACCAGCGCCGATGCAGCCACGATCTGATCGTCCATCGACTGCGCTCGGATCAGCGACGTCGGCAGGAGCAGGAAACTCAAGGCACTGAAAAAGGCGATCTGGCGAGTGTTCAGAAACATGACGCAGGAGTCCTTTGAAAGCATCAATTGGTACGGGGAACCACAAACTCAGTCGCCCCCACGCCAGCTTAGCCCATTTGCCTGGATTATCGCCATCGCGGTTTTTGTGGTTTGATGCGATGGATTAACCGATGACGATCATACGGATTGGTCTAATTCGATTGACGGCTACGACTTTCATGATCGATCGTCGAGGGATTCGAGATGTCATTCACCACTGCGCTGCATTTTGGCGGGAATGGAGGTTTTCGCTGGATCCAAGGTGTTTGTCTGGCCCTGCTGGCGGCATGGGCTGCGACCGGAGTCGGCCGTGCCGCGGAGGGGGTGGCGGATTGCGAGACGTGTTTGGAATCGCCGGCCGCTGCCGCCGAGGACCGGTTCTATTTTGACGTCTATGGGTTCGCCCAGCTGGATTACATCCAGGATTTCAATCGCGTTGATCCGGATTGGGCCGCGACCCTGCGAGCGAGCCGCATTCCAACCGAGGCGGGGGAATTCGGGGCCGATGGACAATCCATTCTGAGTGTCCGCCAGAGTCGTTTGGGTGTGAAAGCACTGCTGCCCACCTCTGCTGGCGATGTCCGCACCGTATTCGAATTTGACATGTATGGGGTTGGGCCCGACGCAGGCGAAACGACGATGCGGCTGCGGCATGCCTATGGCGAATGGGGGCATTGGCTGGCCGGCCAGACGCACAGCCTATTCATGGACATCGACGTATTTCCCAACGTGATCGATTATTGGGGGCCCGGCGGAATGGTGTTTCTGCGTAACCCACAACTGCGTTGGACGCCAATTCGTGGCGATCACACGTTGGCAGTCGCCGTGGAGCAGCCATCGTCAGACATTGACACTGGCACCTATGATCGTGTCATCCAAGGGCTGGGAGCCGAGGTCCGCGGCGTCAATCGAATACCGGATTTCAGTGCCCGATATCGCTATCAACAAGACTGGGGGCATTTTCAGGTGGGCAGCATTTTGCGCAACATCGCCTACGAAACTGTTCGCTCGCCCCCAACGCCGGGCAATCGCCCCGAAGCCGAGTTCACCGGTTGGGGCGTCAACCTGTCGAGCACGATCAACGTTCGTGATTCCGATCGAATCATCCTGTCCTACGTCACCGGCGAGGGGATCGCTAGCTACATGAACGATGGCGGTGTCGACCTGGCACCGTCGGCATCGTTTCCGATGGCTGCTGATCCGGCGACTGTACCGCTGCGTGGGATGGTCGTTTATTATGATTTACAGTGGAACGACACCTGGAGCAGCGCCATCGGATACAGTGCGACGGAGGTCGATAATTTGGGTGGGCAAACCGCGGACGCTTTCAAACGCGGACAGTATGCATCGGTCAACCTGTTGCATTCCCCCACCGATTCACTGCTGTATGGAATCGAATACTTGTGGGGACAACGGACCGATAAAGATGGCGATTCTGGACAGGACAATCGCATCCAGATCAGCGCCAAGTATAGTTTCTAAACGGCCGAGACAGGATGCGGCCGGCGATCACGCTTCACCCCTCTTGATCCCCCTCTCGGGCAGACGCCATGTCATCCGTCACGAATCATTTGCAGTTCATACGCTCGTCATTCGGCTGCGTATTGGCCGTCACGCTCTCTTGTTTCGCCGCAGCACAGCCGGCTGTGTCTCAGCAGGTGATCGCGCCACCGGCAAACACTGCCATCGCTCCGGCCGACCAAGCCGCTCAGGTCATCACCGCTGCGCTCCAGGCGGCTCACACCGAGTTTGCAGCACTGGACGAGGGCAAAAACGCCGACTACATCCCCGCACTCGCTGCGGTGGATCCCAAGTTATTTGGGATCGCGTTGGTGACGGTCGACGGCAAAGTGTTTCAGATCGGCGATTGTGACGCGTTGTTTGCAATCGAATCGATCTCGAAAGTCTTTACGCTCGCACAGGTGCTACAGGAATCGGGCGAACAGATCGTTGAAGACAACATCGGGGTCGATGCAACCGGTCAAGTTTTCAACTCGATCGTGGCAATTGAACAAGATCATGGTTTCCAGCAGAACCCGTTCGTCAACGCCGGCGCGATCACCACCAGCGGCATGGTGTTGGGTAGCAGCGACAATGAGAAATGGACCAAGATCTTAAACCGTCACAACCTGTTCGCCGGTCGAACGCTGTCGGTGAATGAACCGGTGTTCAAAAGCGAGGCTGCCACCAACCAGCGTAACCAAGCGATCGCCGAATTGATGGCCGCCTATGGGCATATCAAAGACGATCCGAAAATGGTGACCACGGTATACACCCGCCAGTGCTCGATCAATGTGAACGCCAAAGACTTGGCAACGATGGCGGCCACACTCGCCAACGGTGGTCTCAATCCGGTGACCGGCGTCGTGGCGTTGGATGCCCACCATGTGCCAAAGGTCTTGGCGGTGATGGCGACCGCCGGGCTGTACGATGATTCCGGTATTTGGTTGTACAACGTCGGCTTGCCGGCCAAGAGCGGTGTCGGCGGCGGCATCATCGCCGTGGCGCCCGGCAAGTACGGTATCGCTGCCTTTTCGCCTCCGCTTGATGCCGCAGGCAATAGCGTCCGCAGCCAAAAAGCGATCGAGAAAATCGCCGACCGACTTGGCGGAAACCCCTACCGGGTGACGCCACAGTAGGTGTCTGTGAGGGATCTTTCACAAGATTCAATGTCATTCGAAATGTTTCCCGTAGCTGATCCCGCCAGGGTTCAGACCGTCTGAATCCTGGCGGGTCTAGCTGCGCGCTGATCCGTTTCGATGATCCCTAGCGAATGGTGACAAAGTCGTTGTGGTTGATCATCGCTTGCACCAGTCGCGATCGAATCCGATGCTCGCGTGCATCGGGCACCAGCGATTTGACTTCGTCTAGTTGATTCATCGTCAACCAAAACTGCTCGCACTCGGCCAATTCCGTTGCCGTGACGTCTCGGCCGAGCAGTTCCGCAAAACAAGCCTGCACGAACGATTCAAACCGACTCGATTGACGCTCGCGTGTGATTCGTCGTGCAATTTGGTCCGACATCTCAATCGCCACTTCACTGTTGGACAGCGCCAACGCCTGTTGAGGAACGATGCTTTCACTGCGGCGATAGCACTGCATGATATCGGCATCGTCGAACATTGACAGAAACTTGTCTTGTTGGTCGCGAGAGTGTTTGAGATACAAGCTGCGCCGACGCGAGGATTGATTCGGGTCTACCGAAGGACCACCGATGGTTGCGTCCAATTGTCCGGCGTGCAGCAGCAACGTGTCGCGAACCAATTGGGATTCCATTCGATGTGAATTTCCGCGCCAGTAAAACTGGTTGGTCGGGTCGGCGGCCAGCGTCGCGGCATTGGCATCCGCTTGTGAAGACGTTCTGCGATAGGCGTCACTGGTCACGATCAATCGGTGCAAGTGTTTAAAGCTCCAGCCGGAAGCCATGAATTCGGCCGCCAAAAAGTCCAGCAGCTCGTGCTGCAGGGGTTGTTTCGCACGCAGCCCAAAATCAAAGACCGATTCGACCAGCGGTGTTCCGAAATGCCGCATCCAAACCTGGTTGACTGCGACGCGGGCGGTCAACGGATTCTCGGTGGAGGTGATCCACTGTGCCAACGCGAGTCGTCGCCCGGTGCTGGTGGGTGTGTAGGTTGGCGGGTAATCCGATTCTTTGTCGGCAGGCGACTCCAACGCTTTTTGAGCCCCTCGCAACGATTGATACACGGGTTGATCAGGATCGATCTGCTCGCGTTGGTTGGTCGCCGCCTGTCGTTGCTGCTCGGCTGTTTGCCGTGCTTTGTCGCTTGTCGCCGCCGCCAATTGGTAGTTAGCCTCTGCGATTTCAGCATCGGCTTGCGATCGAGCCGCTTGGAAAGCCAGTGACATGGCAGATGCATCACCATGCGATGACTGGAATTGGGCGTTGTCGGCACGGATCGTCGACTCTGTCGCGGCCAGGCGTCGCTGTGCCGCATCGAGTTTCAACCGGGCCAATTTGACGGCGGATTCGGTCGTGGAATCAGCTGTCCCAGGCTTGTTCTTGGCTGCTGTGAGTTCGACATCATCGGCCAGGGATTCGATGGCGATTTTGTCGAAGGCAACACTTGCGTCAAATCCGCCAAACGAGAAACCTCCAATGGGGCGATCGGGAAATTGATACGCCAGAACGAATTCATCATTCAACCACACGTTGCAGAGCGTGCCACGAAGGGCAAACCGCAGGTGGATCGGATTGCCAATCTCGATCGACTGAGCCGCGCGACCTTCGCCCGGATAGCTCGATTTTCCACCGCGGGTGATCGCCGCCTGGACTTTCGATCCTGGCGACTGCGCACTGGTGTAAACAAAATTTGCCTCGTCCAAGTTCTCGGACTGATCAAAACGAAATGTCACCGAGCGATACTTTGCACCGCCAGTGGTTGTGTACCAACATTCAACTTGGAAATCGTGTGGTAGCGGATCAAGCAGCCGAACGAATGGTGGATCCGTCGTCGCAACCGTTTGGGACAGTTTGCCGTCTTGGTACTGCCAGCCGTCGCCGACCATTTTCCAGCGGTCGGGATTGGCCGCATCAAACGTGTCGATCATTGCATAGCTGGGACTTGGTTGTTTGGCGTTTTGCAGTGCTTGGTCGTGATCCTGTTCGGCTTGGCGGAGATTTTTGAATGCGTCGGAAACCTTGCGTTTGGCAGCCGCAATTTGATCGCGTTGTGAGTAGTCGCGTGTTCCAGGTGCATACGCACTCGGTGGCAGCGAAACAGGTTTCGTCAGAGGTTCAAATTCACTGAAGATCTCCGGCACACCCGCGGTCAGTTGATGATCGGTATCCGGATCGTTGGGGTCTCCGCGACGGTGTAGGTAGGTCGGTTGGTCGACGTGGTCGTCAAAGACGCGGGGGATGCCGTCTTGTTCGAAATCGATCACGCCAGGGACCGGATCCAATCGAACCTGGTGCGGTTCAAAGATCGCGCGATAGCGGTAGTAATCGAGATGAGTGATCGGGTCATATTTGTGATCGTGACATTTGGCACAATTCAGTGTCAGCCCCAAGAACGCTTTCCCGGTGTGTTCGATCGTCGAATCCAGCCAAGTCGTGCGATTGAACAGGTAATAGTTGCGCGCTAAAAAACCCGTGGCAGAGATTGCCTGGGGATCGCCGGGTGCCAGTTCATCGCCCGCCAGCATCTCTTGGATCATGCGGTCATAGGGTTTGTCATCGTTCAATGATTGGATGATCCAATCACGCCAATGCCACATGTGTGGTTGGCTAAACCGCAATTGCTGTCCCAGTCCATAGCCTTCGCTATAACGCCAAACGTCCATCCAGTGCCGTGCCCAGCGCTCACCGTGGTGGGGACTGGCCAATAGAGCGTCAACAATTTCATGCCAGGGACGTTCGTCTTGCAGTTGATTACGCGTGGGCGGCAAACCGACCAGATCCAAATACAGACGCCGCAGTGCGATCGGCCGACTCGCACGACCGAGCGGTTGGATCCCTTGGGCGTCGCGTTGCCGGGCCAACAGTTGATCGATCGGATGTTCTGCGAGTGTGTCCCCGCCGATGTCGTCCACGTCGGGGCGAACGATTGGTTGAAACGACCAGTGTTCGCGAGGTGCCGGTGGTGGGGCTTCCTCGGGGGCTACTGCACCTTGCAAAATCCAGCGTCGAACCAGTTCGATTTGATCCGGTTGTAATGCGGACCCTTCGTCGGGCGGCGGCATTCGCTGGTCGCCTTCAGCGGTGATTCGCTGCAACAATAGACTGGCGTCGGGATCGCCTGGAGTGACGACGTCATTTTCCAACATCAACGCCAGAGTCTCGACTCGCAGATCGGATTCCTGTTTCAACACGCCATGGCACGCGTAGCACTTCTCCGACAACAGGGGTTTAATCTCGGTTAGATAATCGATGTCTTGCGCCACAGTCCTGGCACACATCAAATGGCCTAGCGAGAGCGCGGCGACGGCAGCGAGGTGAAAAGAATGACGCACGTGGAGCCCGAAAAAGGTGGGAGGGCGAGGTGAGGACGTTCAGTATAACGAGAATGGCCGCCGCAAAATCAAATTCACTCGCTGGACGAGTCAGGGGGCAATGTGTAGCTGGACCGGCCACGGTTCAGAATCTGAACGTCCGCCCCGTCTAAACCCTGGCGGGCCCAGCTACGACCAAAACTCACCGCTGTATCTGACGGTGCCGCATGTTTTTGGCACTCGGAACGAGGTTCGGTTACGATGACGCCTATGAACCAGCAACTACCAAGTTCGATCAGTCGACGTCACTTTTTGCGACACGCCGGTGGCGGTGCCGGATTGATCGGTTTACAGAGTTTGTTGTCTACGGAAAACGGGCTCGCTGGCGGTCCGAATCCGCTTCCCAAAACCCACTTCCCGCCTCGCGCCAAGCGAATCATCTGGTTGTTCATGCATGGCGGTCCCAGTCATGTCGATCTGTTTGATCCCAAACCGGACTTGGTGAAATATGCCGGAAAGTCGCTGCCGGAAAGCTTTGGAACGGTGATGACACGCCGCAAAGTCGCGAACAACCCGTTACTTGGTCCGATTCGGCCGTTCCGACCGCGGGGCCAGTCGGGGCTAGAGATCTCCGATTTCCTGCCGCATCTATCCACCGTTGCGGACGAACTGTGTGTGATTCGATCGCTGCACGGTGACAGTGTGAACCATCCCCAGTCGGTGTATCAGATGAACACCGGCAGCATTCTGATGGGGCACCCCAGTTTTGGTTCTTGGCTGTCCTACGGACTGGGAAGCGAAAATGAAAACATGCCGGCGTTTGTCGTCTTGCCCGATCCGGGCGGCGGACTCAAAGGCGGGCCGTCGGCTTGGGGAAACGGATTTTTGCCGGCAACCTATCAGGGCACCACGATGCGTCCGGGTAGCACCCCAATCTTGAACTTGGCCGCACCGGCGGGCATCTCCAATCCGCGGCAGCGATCAACGCTGGATTTCATCGAACAACTCAATCGTCGACACTTGGCGGCACGAGGCGTTGACGATGAACTGGAGGCCCGGATTCATTCCTATGAACTCGCCTTTCGAATGCAGTCGGCTGCGCCCGAAGCGGTCGATTTTTCACAGGAAACCGCGCAGACCCTATCGATGTACGGAATCGATCATCCGACCACGCGTGACTACGGGCAGCGTTGTTTATTGGCGCGGCGGTTGATCGAACGAGGCGTCCGCGTCGTCCAGGTCTATTCCGGCGACACCAACGGTTGGGATGCGCATGAAGATGTCGCGAAAAACCATACCGAGTACTGCGCCAAAACCGACCAACCGGTCGCCGCGCTGCTAAAGGATCTCAAACGCACCGGATTGTTAGATGACACGCTTGTCGTTTGGTGCGGCGAATTCGGTCGCATGCCGATGAGTGAGAAAGGCAAAGGGCGTGACCACAATCCCTGGGGCTACTCCGGTTGGATCGCCGGCGCCGGCACACGTGGCGGTCGGGCCCATGGCGAAACCGACGAAGTCGGGCTGCGGGCCGCCGTGGACACCGTTCATGTCAACCAGTTCCATGCCAGTTTGTTGCATTTGATGGGGATGGATCATCGCGACCTGACCTATTTTCATAACGGTCTGGATGAACGCTTGACCGGGCCAGCCGAGGTGGATGTGATTGAGGAATTGATTTCATGAGTCGCATCATTGGACAGCACCGGTGGCATTGGGTCTGGATATATTTTCTGGTGGTTCACCCCTTTGGCTACGCGCAAGACCAAATCATCGATGACGAACTCTCTGCGTTTGATCGCGATCATTGGGCCTATGAACCGATCCAACGCCCGCCCTTGCCGGCGACCAGCGACGCCGGGTGGTCACAAAATCCGATCGATCGATTTATTTTGGCAGAGCTCGAGGACCAGTCGCTGCGGCCGACGAGTGAAGCAGACAAGTCGACGTTGCTGCGACGTGTCTGTTGGGATCTGACGGGATTGCCGCCAAGTTTGGATCAGGTCAATCGCTATTTGGCTGATTCACACCCCGATTCCTATCAACGGTTGGTTGATTCGTTGATGGCGTCGCCTGAATACGGCAAGCATTTGTCACAGCGTTGGTTGGATTTGGCAAGATTTGCCGAAACCGATGGCTTTGAACACGACAAATTCCGTGACCAAGCATGGCGATATCGTGACTGGGTGATCCGGGCGATGAACCAAGATTTTCCGTATGACGAATTTGTCCGCTGGCAACTGGCCGGGGATCAAATCGCGCCCGACAACGACGATGCCGTGCTGGCCACTGCGTTTTGTTTGTCGGGGCCAGACATGCCGGACATCAACTCGATGGACGAACGACGTCATGTGCTGCTAAACGAAATCACATCGACCGTGGGGTCGGTTTTGTTGAGTTTGCAATTCGGTTGCGCGCAATGTCATGACCACAAGTATGACGCGATCAGTCAAGCCGACTTTTATCGACTGAGATCGTTCTTTGACTCGTCGATTGAACTGGTCAAGAATCGATCGGTCAACGTGCTGGCATCCTACAAAGAATTTCCCCGCACGCATCTGATGGAACGCGGTGATTGGCGCAGCAAGGGCCCCTTGGTCGCCCCCGCCTTTCCCCGCGTGTTGAACGCCAGCGGGCAGTCATTGCCCGATTCCGTCAGTCCTCGCAGGGCGTTGGCCGAGTGGTTGACATCCCCTTCACATCCATTGACCGCGCGGGTCATCGTGAATCGGATTTGGCAACATCATTTCGGCACAGGACTGTCGTCCACCCCCAGTGACTTTGGTGTGATGGGCGACTCTCCCAGCCATCCACAGTTGCTGGACTATCTGGCGACCGAACTGATTCAATCCGATTGGAGCACCAAACGAATCCATCGGATGATTGTCTCATCGAATGTCTATCGCACCCGCAGCGCGCCACCGGCTGACGACGGGTTGCGTCTGGACTGGCAGCGAGCCGCTGAGGTTGATCCGGAGAATCGATTGCTCAGTCATTTCCCTCGACAGCGATTGGACGCCGAAGCGATCCGGGATGGTCTGTATGCGGTTAGCGAATCGATCAATGGCGAAATGGAGGGCCCTGGGGTTCGGCCGCCGCTACCACCGGAGATGGTCAAGACACTGCGAACTGGTCAGTGGACACTGACCGATGACACGACCGACTATTATCGCCGCAGCATCTATCTATTTGCCCGGCGAAATCTGCGTTACCCCTTTTTTGCCACGTTTGACCGACCGTCCGCAGATGGTCCTTGTTCCCGACGAAACGAATCGACCACCGCGGTCCAGTCGCTGACGTTGTTGAATTCGGACATCATCATGGACGCGGCCCGTCGTTTGGCCACCGTGGTCACAGCCAGCCAAGCCGACCTGGGTGACCAAGTCAACGAACTGTACCTGCGATTGTATTCGCGGCCAGCGGACACCGCTGAATTGCAGGCGGCCACCGCGTTTGTGCAATCCGATGGAATTGCATTGAGCGACCTGTGCCGGGCGATGTTGAATTCCAATGAATTTCTGTACGTCGATTGACATCGGCGGGGGGAAATAACTTTGCGGGGATTGCCCAAACTCACTGGCAATGCGGTTATACTGCGACTCCCTACCTTTCCCACCTCCCGCCTCCCCGCCCGCCATGTCCGGTTGCCTTGCACCAAGGTTATCGATCCTGTTCGTCGTGTTTGCATCGATGATGCTGACCCTGACGTTCGTTGTTCCGGTCCGCGCCGCTTCGCTGGCGCCGTCGCATCCGGTCAGCTTTGAATTGGACGTGCAACCGATTTTGACCGCCCATGGCTGCAATTCCGGGGCCTGTCACGGCAAGCAGCGGGGGCAAAACGGATTCCAATTGTCACTGCTTGGTTTCGATTCCGATTTTGATTTTAGTGCCTTGGCCCAACAATCTCGTGGCCGCCGCGTCACGATCACGGCACCGTCGTCCAGTTTGCTGGTTCAGAAAGCCACTGCCCAAATGCCACATGGCGGTGGCCGTCGGATTGAGCCCGACTCAAACGCCTATCACACGTTGGTGGACTGGATCGCGCAAGGCGTGCCACGTCGTATCGCCGACGAACCCTCGCTGGATCGAGTGGTTCTCGCGGAGAGTGAATTTTCGCTGGCACCAAACCAGCAGGCGGAACTGTCCGTGATCGCGCACTACAGTGACGGCAGTTCACGCGACGTCACCGAATTGGCCACCTATCTGGCAAACGATGCGGCCGTGGTTCAAGCCGATGCAAGTGGGCATTTGACTGCGGGGCCCCTGCCGGGTGAAACCGCGGTGATGGTTCGCTACATGAATCACATCAGTGTGGCCAACGTCAATATCCCCCGGACCGATCCCTTGCCCGATGGGTTTTACGAAGAACGTCCACGTGCCAATTTCATTGACGATCTGGTTTTCCAAAAACTAGATGCCCTGGAGATTCAGATCTCGCCGCCCGCCAGCGACGCCGTCTTTTTACGACGTGTTTACACCGATGTGATTGGTCGGTTGCCGACGTCGGAACGAGCCAAACGATTCCTTGAATCAAACGCTGCTGACAAACGCGCCGAACTGGTCGATGAAATCTTGAACCAGCCTGAGTACGCCGACCATTGGGCGAACCTTTGGGCGGATCTGCTGCGTCCGAACCCCTATCGCGTCGGTATCAAAGCCGTCCTGAACTATGACAATTGGATCCGTCAACAGTTTCGCGACAATGTTCCCTACGACCAATTTGCCAGCGGATTGATCACCGCCCAGGGCAGCACCTGGCGCAACGGTGCGGTGACACTTTACCGCGATCGACGCAGCCCCGACGAAATTGCGACCTTGATCAGCCAGTTGTTCTTGGGCATCCGTTTGGAATGTGCGAAATGTCATCACCACCCGTTTGAAAAATGGAGTCAACGGGACTTTTATTCGTTTGCGGCTTTCTTTGCCAAAGTGGATCGCAAGGGGGTGGGGCTTTCACCGCCGATTTCCGGCGGCGAGGAAATCGTGTTCAACTCCGAACGCGGCGAAGTTAAACATCCGGTGACCGGGCAAGTGCTTGATCCCCGGCCTTTGTTTGGCAGCGTTGATGAATCCATCGAGAACAATCCACGTCAAGCACTTTCACAGTGGATGACATCCACCGAGAACGAGTACTTTGCCAAAGTCCACGTCAATCGGATTTGGGCGTTGCTGATGGGGCGTGGGCTGGTCGATCCCGTCGATGACCTGCGCAGCACCAATCCGCCTAGCAATCCGGCATTGCTGGATGCTTTGGCACAGCACTTTCAAGATTCCGGGTATGACCAAAAAGAGCTGATTCGGTTGATCGTCTTGTCCAATGCTTACGCAACCGGTTCGCAGCCCAACGCGACCAACAAGACTGACCGGTTGAACTATTCCCGTCACTATCGCCAGCGACTGCGCGCCGAGATCCTGGTCGATGCGGTGACCGCGGTGACGGAAACGTCGGAGACATTCACAGCGTTACCACCCGAGTCACGTGCCAATCAAATCTGGACTCACCGCGTCGATTCGATGTTTTTAGACACCTTCGGCCGGCCCAACGAAAACCAAGATCCGCCCTGTGAACGAATCAGTGATTCATCTGTCACCCAGACGTTGCACCTGATGAATTCTCGCGACATCGATCGACGCATTCGCAGTGACTCGTCTCGCGCGGCTCGCTTGTCCGCTGCGGAAATCCCAGCCACTGAAATCGTGGACGAATTGTATCTAGCCACGTTTTCACGCCAGCCCTCGATCGAAGAAAGACGCTACGCTGCATCCCTGATTGAAAAATCGGGTGATGATCGACGGAATGTGATCGAAGACATCATGTGGGCAATGCTGAATTCCCCCGAGTTCATACTTCAGAACTAGCAGATAACACGATGATCCACGATTGGAAAAACTGTGACGGCGTTTCCCGGCGTGATTGCTTGCGACTGGGACTGGGCGGACTGGTTGCCGGCGGGCTAAGCGGTGCGCTACGCAGTCGCGCGCAGGCGTCCGAATCGTCGGAGGGCCAGGCCGTGGGGCGACAGGCCGACGCTTGCATCCTGGTCTGGCAGGATGGCGGGCCCAGCCACTACGAAACCTTCGATCCAAAACCACTGGCTCCCGTCGAGATCCGCGGGCAGTATCACCCGATACAAACACAGACGCCGGGGATTCAATTCGCCAAACCGATGCAAAAATTGGCGGCGATCAGCAATGAGTTGGCGATTGTTCGGTCGATTCGACATGACCAGGGCAATCACGGTGCTGGCAATCATTACATGATGACAGGTGCACCGCCTCGGATTCCCGTTGGCTGTGGTGCCTTCGTTAGTTTTCATCCCAGTATGGGAAGCGTGGTCTCGCAACAGGTCGGAGCGCCGGACGGCATTCCCGCCTATTTTTCGATTCCCAATATGTCGCGGTCTGGCGGCCCGAATTTCTTAGGCAGCCAATACGCCCCCTTTGTTGTTCCCGACAGCCCGAATAGTTCCAGCTTTCGTGTCCGCGATGTGACGTTGCCCAGCGGTTTGACCGACCAACGCTTTGATTCTCGCCAAAAGATCCGTGACGAGATCGACACGCTGCTGCGGTATCAAGATGCTGCGGTTGCCGATCCGGCCATCGCCGTGGATGAGTTTTACGAGCAGGGGATGCAAATCATTGGCAGCCCCCAAGCCCAGTCGGCCTTTGACATCCATCAAGAACCTGACGTGATCCGCGACGCTTATGGTCGTGACTCGTTCGGCCAACGGGCGCTGCTGGCCAGACGGTTGGTGGGGGCCGGCGTTCCGTTCGTCACGCTCTACCATGGCGGCTGGGATCATCACACCAAAATCTTCGAATCCCTCGACAAAAAATTGCCACCGTTCGAGGCCACCATTGCGGCCTTGATTTCTGACTTGAAACAACAGGGAATGCTCGAGCGCACCTTGGTTGTCGTGCTCGGCGAATTCGGTCGGACACCCAAAATCAATAAAGATGGTGGGCGAGATCACTGGTCCAATGCGATGAGTGTGATGTTTGCCGGTGGAGGCACTCGCGGTGGCCAAGTGATCGGAGCGACCGACCGTCAGGGCTACGCCGCGGTCGAGCGAGTTCTCGCGCCGGAGAACTTTGTTTCCACGATCTATCGGAAGCTAGGCATCGACCCGGGACAATTCATGTACACGCCCGAAGGCCGGCCGGTTCACCTGGTCAGCAACGCGACCCCCATTGATGAGTTGATGTCGTAGTGCGCCGATCACACCACAAGTTGTTGGTTGGTGCCGAGAGTCTCGCCCGCCGACCACGCCGATTGATGCAAGACACGACACGCTGGGTTTGCTGGACGATGCTGGCCTGTGTCGCGACGTCTCTCTCGGCCGAGACTCTGCAGTTGGACCGTTTCTACCCACCGGTGATCGCCCGTGGAGATGCGACGACGGTCACTGCCGAAGGCAAGTTTCCGGTGTGGCCGCCCGAGGTCGAAGCGGATCGCGATGATGTTTCGGTGAAGGTTGATAAAGAGTCCGGCAAGCTATCGGTTTCGGTCAACGCTGACGCACCGCCCGGTGCCGTTTGGATTCGCTTGCGTGACCAACATTCCCTATCCGATTTGGTCCCACTGATCGTGTCGACGGCGAGCGTGACATTGGAAACGGAACCCAATGCCAAGCGTTCCGAGGCTGACCAGTTGACGTTGCCGACTGTCGTTGCCGGTCGACTGGAAAAATCCGGTGACAGTGATGCCTATCGGGTCAGCGTCAAAGCGGGGCAACGTTTGGTCGCATCTGTCACTGCCCATCAAGTGCTGCGTTCGCCAATGGATGCAGTGCTTCAACTGTCCGACGTCGACGGCAACGTCTTGATTCAATCGGAAGATGTTCGCGGTTTTGATCCACAAATCGTGTACACCAGTGAAAGGGAGACGGAATTAATCCTGCGGATCTTTGCCTTTCCTGAAACCCCCAATCAAACCATCGGTTTTGCCGGTTCGCAGGCGATGGTCTATGCGATTGATGTCACGACGGGGCCGTTCATCGACCACGCGGTGAGCGAGAAACACTCGGGTTCTGACCGGGCGATCGCGTTTGGGCACAACTTGTCCGATGAATTCGATGTGCAGTTGAGCAATGTTTCGCAGCATTCACCGCCAACGGTTTACGCTGATGCGAGCATCGGGTGGGCATGGCTATCGGACGACTGGGTGTCGGCCGTGGCACCGACTGCGACGCGACTAGCCATGGGGCAATCTGAAATCGAATCTTTGCCGGTCGTTGTCTGTGGTCACATTTTAAAACCGAACCAAACCGACAGCTATCACATGCCCGTGGCTGCGGGGATTCGCTACCGCGCCGAAGTCCGCTCGCGACCGGATGGATTTTTGTTGGATTCGAAATTGGTCGTCGTGGATTCAGAATCTGGGAAACAGATCGCCAGCAATGATGACATCAAACGTGGTGGGTATGACGCCGGAGTCGAATTCACTGCCGAGCAAGAGGGGCGGGTTGAAGTCCGACTTTCGGACACGGTGAACGATTCCGGTCCCAGGCATTTCTACCAACTGCTGATTCGCGCTGTCACACCAGGGTTTCAGTTGTCGGCTGCTGCCGACCGATTTGTGATTCAACCAGCAACGCCACTGGAGATCCCGATCACAATCGAGCGAGATTCTGGATTCAGTGGCCAACTCTCCATCGAAGCCACTGAATTGCCCGCCGGCGTTACCTCCGCAGCGGTCGTTTCCGAGCCCAAAGGGGAAACAGCGAAATCAGTCAAACTGAATTTGGTTGCCACAGATGCAGCCCCGGGGCACTACCCGTTCCACATCGTTGGCAGTGCATTGGATGCTGACGAAAAAACCAAGGGCGATCCTCAGAACAGCGTGTTTGCACTGCGTCCGGCAATCTCACTGGACACCTTTTGGCTGACCATTCCGCCCCAGCCAACACCCACGCAAAAACAACCATGACTCACCAGCATCTCACGATGCGGCCCAGTCATCAAAACCGTTTGCACTTTCATTGACCTCAGGAAACATTCCCATGAATCCGATAGACAACTCACAACGCGATCGACGCCTGTTTTTGCAAAGTGGTGCGGCAGCGCTCGCGGCCTATGGCCTGGCACAGTCGTCGTCGGCCGATGAAACGGATGCGGCGGTTGCCCCCTCTGCGACCGCGCCGTCGGAAAAGCTAACGATCGGCATCATGGGCACCGGCGGGCGCGGCGGGGCGATTATCAAAGGGATGCTCGCCAGCGGTCGAGTCGATATCGCGTATGCCTGCGACGTTGATCAGCGTGCCAGCGCACGGGCCGCCAAATCGATTGCTGATCAACAATCCTTGGAAACGAAAACGGTCACTGATTTCCGCCGCATCCTGGATGACCCCGCGGTCGACGCGTTGGTTTGTGCCGCTCCCAATCACTGGCATGCGCCGGCAACCATCTTGGGATGTGCCGCGGGCAAGCACGTGTATGTCGAGAAACCCTGCAGCCACACCGCGGCCGAAGGTGAGATGGCGGTCGCTGCGGCTCGCAAGCACGACCGAATCGTGCAGATGGGTAACCAACGCCGAAGCTGGCCGGGGCTTGTCGAAGCGATCGGCAAAGTGCATGCCGGCGAGATCGGCGACGTGCACTACGCACGTACTTGGTACAACAATCGCCGCGCTTCGATCGGTTTCGGAAAACAGGTCGATTCCCCAGCGGAATTCGATTGGGACCTGTGGCAAGGCCCGGTGACCCGACGCCCCTTCAAGGACAACCTGGTCCCCTACAACTGGCATTGGCACTGGCACTGGGGAAATGGCGAATTGGGCAACAACGGCATCCATGGCATCGACGTCGCGCGGTGGGGATTGCAAGTCGATTTCCCGACACGAGTCACAGCCGGCGGTGGCAAGTATCGCCATGAAGATGACCAGGAGACCCCGGACACGATGATGGTCACCTACGACTTCCCCGATAAAAAAACAATCACCTGGGAAGGCCTTAGCTGGTCACCGCTGGGGCCCTATGAAGACGGATTTGGGATCAGCATTCACGGCACCGACGGTACCATCGTGATCCGTGGTCCCGGGTACACCCAATATGACATGAAACGAAAACAGGTCGCGACCGGCACGGGGGCTGGAGGTGACCAGGATCACTTTGCCAACTTCATCGACTGTATTCGCGAGCACCGTCGTCCCAATTCCGATATCGAAGGCGGCCATCGGAGCACCCTGCTTTGCCATCTGGGCAACATCGCCTATCGAACCTCTAGCGTATTGAACACGGATCCTGCGAACGGACACATCATCGAAAATGACGCGGCCACTGCACTGTGGTCGCAGGACTATGCCAACGGCTGGGAGCCCGTCATCTAATGAGCATTCAACTTTCTAAACTGAATCGGCTGGCATACAAATGTTTTGCCATCGCCAAACCGACGGCGCTGTTCAATCAAATCGTGTTGGTGACCCTAGCCACTCTGATGGTCGGGCGACCCACTGCCGCGCAAGTCCCGGAGACAACCGATGCCCCGTCCCAATCCGCTACGGATACTCCGCTGCGGATTGGGCTGATCGGATTGGACACGTCCCATGCCACTGCGTTCACTCAGGCCTTCAATCAAGAACCGGCCGACCCGGAAATGATGAACTGCCGAGTGGTCGCAGCCTATCCCTACGGCAGCCGGAGCATCGAATCGAGCTACAGCCGTATCCCGGACTACACCGAGAAAGTCAAAGCGATGGGGGTTGAGATCGTTGATTCGATCGACGACCTGCTACCGCGGGTGGATAGTGTGTTGCTGGAAACCAATGACGGCACATTGCATTTGGACCAAGCCTTGCAGGTGTTGCTGGCCGGGAAACCGGTCTTCATCGATAAACCAACGGGCGCAAATTTGGCCGAGGTGGTGGCGATCTTTCGCGCCGCAAATCAGGCGGACGTGCCGATGTTTTCCAGTTCATCGCTGCGGTATTCAGCCGGTGCCCAAGCCATTCGCGCCGGCAAAGTCGGCGCGGTGCTGGGGTGCAATGCCTTCAGTCCCGCCGCAACCGAACCGTCGCATGTGGATCTCTTTTGGTACGGGATTCACGGTGTCGAATCGTTGTACACGTGCATGGGACGCGGTTGTGAAACCGTGCAGCACACGGCGACTGAGAATCGCGAATTGGCGGTCGGAACCTGGTCCGGCGGTCGCATCGGGACCTTTCATGGGATGCGCAATGGCAAAAAAGGATATGGCGGCACAGCGTTTGGTGAGAAAGGCATTGAACCCATCGGCACCTACGGTGGTTACAAGCCACTGGTCATTCAGATCGCCAAGTTCTTTCGCACTGGCGAGGTTCCGATTGATCCTCAAGAGACGATCGAGCTGTATGCATTCATGCAAGCCGCCTGGGAGAGCAAGCAACGCGGCGGCACACCCGTGACGATCGCCGAAGTGATGCAAGCCGCCGAATCGAAAGCGGATGAATTACTGGCAGACCGGTCAGTATTCGCAGCGGATGATTCATCAGCCGTCGAACGCTAGCTCACGGTTCCTTACAAGTCCCATTGCAACGTCCGCGGAACCGGACGCTAGCGCGTGCCGGCTGATTTGCGGAGAATGTTTTCTGACAGGTTCTTGTAGCACTGACCACCGATGAATTTGCGTCGATTGCTGGAAATGTCATGATCATCCGCGTCTAGGATCCGATCCCAGCGAGCCAGGCGAGCAACCCGACGATCACAAAGCAGACGGCCACGGACACCAGGAATCCGATCCAGTCCTTCGGCCGTGGCCGGGTGAATTCCCAATCGGATCGCGGGAACAAACGAATCGAATCGTATTGCGTCGGATCAGCAAAGGCGGCTTGTAACTTGGCTTGGTCGGCGCTGGGGTCCGCATCCACCTCGGTGTTCATTTTGGCATAGTAACGGTCGAGCGCCAGTTTGCTGTTGCGCGGTGTGATCAAACTGGCCAGCATCAACACGACAAATGGAAACAGCAATCGCGGCGGCAGTCGCAGTGTTTCCAACGTCGCCTTGCTAGCCGACGCCAGATCGATGCCCAGCCAGTGGTAGACGATGAAGTCGATATTGAACCAACCTTTTCCCGCCAGCGGGCCGGTATGACGCTGCACCAACAGATGCGTGTTTCCGGTCGTCGATTCCGAGAGGGTTTCATAGGTCGGCGTGCCGATCACTTCCACGCCCTCTTTCCAAAAGATCGCATTGCCACCGGTCTTCGTGACGACTTCGATGGGCTCTCCCAAGACAGCGTTAGGGGGTGCCGCCCCGGCATCGTCCGGTTCCTCCGCGGCCAACCGAGTCCAGGCTTCATAGCGGGCCACATCGGCCGCGGTTGCTGGACGAGTCGTCGTCCGGGTTTCGATGTTTGTGGTTTGGGTCCATGCGGGACTGGTGCGCAAGCTTTCGATATTGGTCAGCCCGATCGGCAACACAAAAAACAACAGGGCCGATGTTGCGATCGTGATCCATACTGCAGTGCGGTTTGCACGTCGCCAATACATTCCGATCCAAAACGGGGCCGCAAAGAGAATCGGCAACTCCATCGCCAGTTTGAATTGGCCAAACACGTCTGACATCTTCATCGCGACCACGCTGGCGCCGACGATGATCACCAAGCCGGTTACTCTGGCCACCCGCAAACAGGTTTGCTCGCTGGCGTCGGGGCTGATGTAGGCTGCAAAAACGTTTCTCACGACCAAACCCGAAGACACAATCATGTACGTGTCAGCCGAACTCATCATCGCAGCCAGCAAACAGGCCAGCATCAGACCGACCAGCCCCATGTTGAGTGGTCCTAGAATTTCACGTGCGGCGACGCCCCAAACTTGATCGGGGTCTTTGATGATTTCTGGGTTCCCCGCCAGCAACGCTAACGCGATCAATGCCGTCAGCGCCCAGCCGACGGTGCACAATCGTTTCAGAAAATTGCCGACGACCAGTCCGATACGGGCATCGTTTTCGTCTTTGGCCGAACCACCGCCGGTGGCGATAAAGTGAGGCTGGACAACGATTCCAATGATTGCCAATAGCGTCAGCGAGATGATGTACTGGATCGGGAATTCACCGGCGGCGGGCCCATCAAACAGTCCAAAATAATCTGCCGAAACTCGCTGGTGAAGGATCGTAAAACCATCGCTGATACCCTGCGTCGCCGGATCGCCGAACTCGGTCACCAATGCCCACAATCCATAGGGGATTAGCAACACGGACAACACGATGATGAAGATGCCTTGAATCAAATCGGTCCAATACGCCGCGGTCAATCCGCCTAACACTCCATAAGCAATGACGACCGCTGCGATGGTGGGAATCAACACCGTTTGTAATTCCATTCCCCAGATTTCATTGAAACCCATCAACGGTGCGGCAAATTTGGCGATCGCCGAGAACATCGTTGACAAGTAAAACATGTAGAACGTCAACGCAAACACGGTGTAGGCCGCGCCCAGAGCGCGAGATTCGTAGCGTTCGACGAACCAATCGCCGAGCGTCAGATGACGCATCCGCCGATACCAGACCGCCGTGATCCAGTAGATCGGGGTGACGAACAACCACATCAACGCCGACCAGACACCGCTTAACCCGCTGGTCCAAACCGTTCGGCCGACCGTTCCCGGTTCATGAGCGCCGGTGCCGGCTCCAAACGCCGCAAAGGTTTGCAACAACTTGCCAAACCCGCGGCCACCTAGGAAATAGTCTTCCTGTTTTTGCACACGCCGCATCGCCCAAATGCCGATCGCAATCATCGTGGCAAAGTACAAAAACAGAACGACGTAATCGATCGTTGACATGGTTTAGGTGGGCTAGTTGGAAGGGAGGGAGTTGCGGTTTTATCACAACCCGACGCGTCACGGGCCGTTGATCCAATCTTCGCAGATAAATTAGCGTGGCAATGGTAAACGCGACGCGTGAGTTTTGAAGCCAGCGCTTTCGCGTCAGGCATTGGTTTTTGGTAACCCGACGCGTCAGTTTTGAAGTTGCGTTTTTGCGTGGGGCATTGGTTTTTGGTAACCCGAAGCGTGAGCGAGGGATCCCGTTAACACCCTAAATCCCTCGCTCACGCTTCGGGTTACCGTAAAAGCGCAACTTCAAAACGCGTCAGCGAGGGATTCCGTCAACCGGCTAAATCCCTCGCTGACGCGTCGGGTTGCGCTAAACTACTTTCAAAACTAAGCGGACCGGCAAATTGCCACTTCGATCTCTTCACTCTCCCGCGGGGCGGGCGAGTGAATCGCAAAAGCGCAACTTCAAAATATGAAAAGGGAGACGCGATCTGCCGCCTCTACGGTTGCACCCCTGCAACACCGAGCGACCTGCCGAATCGATCGGCCAATTCTGCTTTTGATGCGCCGAAGTTTTGTTCCAAGGCTTCTTCGAGCGGAACTCCCAATTTGACATCGCGAAACAGTTGGCTGAATGCAATGGAATCTGACGTGACTAAGAAATTGACCAGTTGCCCGCTCAGCGGCCAACGCTCCTGTTCCAGTTTTGTCGCGTCGAGCAACCCTAGCAGCGAACCGGCGTTCTTGATTTGTCGGATCACGTCGGCACGCTGCGATTTCTGTCGCCTCTGGTCCGGGACGATCGCGAATTGAATCGTATTGGCGATTCCCATGTTGATCCAAGGAACGCCGCGGGCAGTTGAATGCAGTCGGTTTGCAAAACCCAGGCTGTATCCCCAACACAGTCCCCGGGCGACATTTTGATCTAACTTTTTTGCGATCGCCGTTTGGAGAAATCGTTTCGGTCCCGAACGCACTCCGGCGCGTCCGCCATGGTTTGGATTGTTCATCACCCGTTCTTCGAATTGGCCGAACAGAGCCGGGGAACTAAAGACGGCTAAAATCGCTTTGCCTCGCCAAACCGAGTCGCCCATTGGGATGCCAAACAAATGGTTCAACTGTTCGTTCATCGTATCGACGAAGCGACGCAACCCAGTTGTCGCAGCGGGCGGATAGTCTGTGAAAATCAAGGTGGATTCGGTTTCTTCGATTCGAAAGGAGGCGACGTCTTTTAGTTTGTTTGCGGCTTCTTCGAGAAATTGCCGATGTTCGGTTGTCGCTTCGACTTGTTCTTTATCGTCCAGTGATTCACGGATCGTGTTGCCCTCGGCCGCCAAGCGTGATTCCGCCGTTGCATCGGCCGCGGCAGCATTGATCACAAACAATTGCTGTGTGGGCGGAAAATAACGCAGCTGGTAGCGTTGGTTTTTGACCCAGAATGCATACAGGTCCGAGACCTTGACCGTGCTCGTGCGTCCCGTTTCGGACAGGTACTTCAGGAATTTCAGGCCATTCTGTTTTCGATCAAACTGCAATTCATCGACCGTGACTTTTACAATGAACCGTCCCGAACGCAATTTAATTGCCAACGGTTGGCCAGTCATGTTCTGGAGTTCGCTTTCCGACACCAGCCCGTCAAAACGGATGCCGTCGGGGGGCTGATTCGACGCCGCATCCGATCGGCCGGCACAGAGGATACCGACCGTCAACAAAGCCAAAACAATGATCGGATTTTTGTACCGGACAATCGATGGAGGCATTTTGGACGAGGGCATTTTTTCGTTGTTGAATCGGAGGGAATGAGGGGGAATCCGAATCGGCGGTTTGCAAACCAGGATACAGTGTGAGCCGCAGCGATGCGACAAAGTCTCGGATGTTGAGCTGCGACAACACCGATCAGCCCGCCAATTTTCCCGCCTTGAGCCTACCGCATGTCCTTTCACATTCTCGACAACCACTGGGCGTCAATGATCCGCAGTCATTCGATGCTGGGGTTGCTAATCGCCATCGCCAGTGTTGTGATTTCGCCAGCCTGCGCCGACGAACCCGCACCATTGACGTACACCGTCGAGCGGACGCAGGCCCATTCGGGATTTGATGGCCAGACCTGCTGGGTCCATGCCCGTGCCGGCGCGATTCCGGCTGGCGTCAGCGGCAACGATGCGGACACGCCGCTGGTGGTGATGACGATGCAAAAGCTTCTGCTGACCGGGTCCGATGTCTTCTATCGTCTGCACGGAACTCTCTCCAGCGACGATGGAGAATCTTGGACGACGCCGAAACCCTACGACTCGTTCGCCCGTCAAATCGTTGGTGATGATCCGGCGACGCTGCCGACCGGAGCATCGATTGCGCCGCAGTTGGTGCAACCCGGTGATGAAACGACGGTCTGTGATTTTGCACCGCAATGGCATGCAGCTAGTCAACGACTATTGGGCATCGGGCAAACGGTGTGGTATCACGAAAACCGTGTGATGCACGTTCGCCCCCGCGGCATCGCATACGCCGTTTATGATGCACCGAAGGGTCAATGGCTGCCCTGGAAAACGGTTCGGCTTCCGTCTGAACCGCGGTTTCAAGATGCCGGGTCGGGCAGCGTGCAGCGAGTCGACCTGCCCGGTGGTGATGTTCTTGTACCGTTCTACTGCAAAGTGCCGACCGAAAAACAGTATTCCACGGTCGTCTGTCGCTGCCGATTCGATGGCCAGACGCTGCACTATGTGGAACATGGTGAACCGCTCACGGTGCCGGTCAAACGCGGGCTCTATGAACCCTCATTGACTCAGTTCAAGGGGCGGTTTTATCTGACGATGCGGAACGATGATCATGCGTATGTCAGTACCAGTGACGATGGATTGAACTTTGACACGCCGCGTCGATGGACATTCGACGACGGTAGTGACTTGGGTAGCTACAACACCCAACAGCATTGGGTCACCCACAGTGATGGATTGTTTTTGGTCTATACCCGACGCGGTGCTAATAACGATCACGTCATGCGTCACCGCGCTCCATTGTTCATGGCCCAGGTCAATCCTGAAACGTTGCAAGTCCAACGTGAGAGTGAAACAGTGCTTGTGCCTCAGCGTGGCGCTCGGCTGGGCAACTTTGGTGTGGTCGATGTCTCGCCCGATGAAACATGGGTCACGGCAGCCGAGTGGATGCAACCCAGCGGGGTCAGTCGTCACGGCAGTGACAATAGCGTGTTCATTGCCAAATTACGCTGGAATCGGCCCAACGAATCACTGGCGGCTTCGACGCAGCATTCACCGATCAGCCCCGACCGCGGCGCCACACTGGACGCAAAACTGCAGCCCTACAGCATGCCGCCGGCAGGCCTGCGCGATGATCTGGGTGAGTATCGATCGCCGCTGCAATTCGCCGATGGATCGGTCGCCAAAACGCATCAGGACTGGCAGCGGCGACGTAGCGAAATCCTGGAGGATTGGCAGCGTTTACTCGGCGAGTGGCCGCCGCTGGTGAGCGATGCAAAACTGGAAATTTTAGATTCGCAGCGGCGTGAAAATTTCACGCAGCATCGCGTTCGATTCCAATGGATGCCCGATCAACAAACGATCGGGTACCTGCTGGTGCCGGCGGGCAGTGGACCGCATCCGGCGGTGGTGACTGTTTTTTACGAACCCGAAACGGCAATCGGTTTAGGCAAGCCTGAGCGAGATTTTGCCCTGCAATTGGCACGTCGAGGATTTGTGACGCTTTCGATCGGCACGACCGAAGCCAGCTTGAACAAGACCTATTCACTGTATTACCCCTCGATCGATGACGCCACCGTCGAGCCACTGTCCATGCTGGCCTATGCCGCCGCCAATGCCTGGCACGCGCTAGCGGGGCGTCCCGAGGTCGACCAGCAACGGATTGGAATTGTGGGGCATTCGTTCGGTGGAAAATGGGCGATGTTTGCGGCGTGTTTGTTTGATCGTTTCGCTTGTGCGGCTTGGTCGGACCCGGGCATCGTGTTCGATGCCAACCGCCCGAGTGTGAATTATTGGGAACCGTGGTATCTGGGCTATCACCCCAGGCCCTGGCGCCGGCGCGGATTGGTGACCGCTGAGAATCCGGCCCAAGGTCTGTACCCGCAATTGATTTCCAGCGGTCGCGACTTGCATGAGTTGCACGCGCTGATGGCTCCACGACCGTTTTTGGTCTCCGGCGGTTCGGAGGATCCGATCGAACGCTGGAAAGCCCTTAATCACAGTGTGGCTGTCAACCGGTTGCTAGGGAACGAGGGGCGTGTGCTGATGACAAATCGTCCCGACCACTCGCCGAATCCAGATTCGAACGCAATGATCTACGCTTTTCTGCAGCACCATCTCGCCGGTCCCTCGCGAACCCCATAGCCGGGGCGGATGTCGGGGTATTGGAATGAACTGCATTCCCGCGTCTTGTCACCGCCCCGCCAGAAACGCAGCCAGATTTCCGTTGAATCATTCCGACCATGCTCCCGCCGTTGCGGTTGAATCGACGACTGCTCCGGTCAGTCAGTTTACGTCGGGCGTGGTGCTGGCGATTGTGGGAACGTTTCTGTTTGCACTCAAGTCGATCTTTATCAAGCTGGCCTTTGCCGCTGGGGCCGAGCCGACATTGTTGCTGACTTTGCGATTGTATTTTGCATTGCCGTTTTACATTGCGGTGCTGTGGAAGATCCAAAGAGGCCAGAACAAGTCGCCGATGCGGTGGACGATGATCGCCCGAGCGTTTGGACTGGGGCTGCTCGGATATTACCTGGCGTCGTACTTGGACCTGACGGGGTTACAGTACATCACCGCGCAGCTCGAACGATTGACCCTGTTTACTTATCCGGCAATCGTCGCAGTTCTGGCGTGGTTGTTTTTGGGAGAACGACTGAATCGACGGATCATCGCTGCGATCGTGTTGTGCTACTGCGGCGTGATATTGATGTACAGCCAAGAACGATCGATGACCGGTGGCACGCATGTGGCGTGGGGCGTCTTTCTGGTGCTTGCGTCTGCGATCAGTTACTCGATGTACATCATCCTGGCCAAACCGACGATGCAGGTGATCGGCAGTGCCCGTTTCACGAGCCTGGCGATGATCGGATCAACGGTGTTCGTGGGCATTCATTTCGCTGCGACAGGGGGTGTTGATCAATTGGCTGATACCCCTTCGATCGTTTATCTGTACGGAATCATATTGGCGTTGGTTTGCACGCTACTGCCCAGTTTTATGATCAACGAGGCAATCATGCGAATCGGAGCCACGCGAACGGTGGTGATTGGATCGGTCGGCCCGGTGCTGACGATGGTGCTCGCGATCACGATCCTGCGCGAGCCTTCATCCGTTTACCATTTTCTGGGGATGTTCATCGCAATCATTGGCGTCAGTCTGGTGACCAGCAAAAAATGAGCGTTACTTGCGGGCGTCGCTGATGTATTGATCCACCTTGGCCTCTAGGACTGGCAATGGAATCGATCCGGAACTGAGAACACAGTCGTGAAATTGGCGGATGTCAAATTCATCCCCGAGTTCTTGTTCGGCACGGGCACGCAGTTTGCTGATGAACAATTCGCCCACCTTGTAGCCCAGTGCTTGTCCGGGCCAGCCGATGTAGCGATCGACTTCGGCCACAATGTTGTGCTGCGACAGCGCCGTGTTTTCATTCATGTAGTCGATCGCTTGTTGGCGGGTCCAGCCTTTAGCATGAATTCCGGTGTCGACAACCAGGCGACTTGCGCGCCAGGCTTCCATGCTCAACCGGCCGAATTCCTGGTAGGGGTCTTTGTAGAACCCCAATTCGCCGCCCAATTTTTCGCTGTACAACGCCCAGCCTTCGATAAAGGCTGTGAAGTTGCTTTGCTTTCGAATCGGATGCAGTCCCTCCAGTTCGGCTTGCAGAGCCAATTGCAAATGGTGTCCGGGAACGGCTTCGTGAAACGAAAGCGCCTGCAATTGGTACAGTGGTCTGGCAGAAAGGTTGTAGGTGTTGATGTAATAAAAACCGCCGCGTGAACCATCGGTTGCGGGCGGCCAATAGTAGGCCGACGTGGTTTGCGGCGCGACGTAGGCGGGGACTTCACGGATTCCGTAGGGCGTGCGTGGCAGTTTGCCGAACAGCGTCGGTAGTCGTCCGTCAACGCGTTTGAGGATATAGGAAGCTTCTTTGAGCAATTGTTCCGGAGTCTCTGCATAGAATTTGGGATCCGTCCGCAGGTGCTGTAAGAACGCTTTTAGATCGCCGTCGAATTCCACTCGCTGGCGAATCGCGTCCATCTGTTTACGGATCCTTGCGTTCTCTTGGATACCGGTTTGATGCAGTTCTTCCGGCGTCATTTCCAGTGTCGTGAACTTGAGGATCTGCTGCTGATACAGTTCACGGCCATTGGGCAGCGCGCGCGCCGCAATGCTGCCACGACAGGCCGGCACGTAGGTTTGGCGCAAATAATTGGCGAACTTTTGATAGGCCGGTACGACACTCGTTTCAATCGCCTGAATCAACTCGGGGCGAATCCGTTTCCAATCGTTTTCGTCCAGTTTGGCGATCGATTCTTCCGCGAGATTCTTCATCAGCAGCGACTGCTCTGGGTCCTCGACCACATGGGCTTCGGCCTGGCTGACACTGTCGCGCATAATGATCGCCGGTTGCACCAGCCCGGCGTCGATGCCGCCTTGTAGCAATGCGATTTGTTCATCGACAAAGCGAGGGAAATCATTCAGCCGCGCAATGTAGTTTTCAAACCCGCCCACCGAACTCGGGTTCATCAATCGAGGCAATTCGGGAAAACTGATGTGAAAGCCTTCGCGATTGTTTATCGGCATCAGGTGCATCGACAATTGATAGTCGCTGCGATCGGTTTCCAGTTTGCGTCGCAGCAGATCGGCATCGACTTGGTCCTCCCTATCGAGTTGATCCACATCGATTTTGTCGAGCGCATCGAGGAATTGACCACGTTGTTTGTCACGCCGCTCAAGGTCGCTTAGCGAATTGTGTGACAAGCGATCTTGTCCGCGCGGATCGCCGACATCGGTCGCCAGCAACGGGAACTCATTGAGTTCAAATTCCCAAACCTGGTCCATCAGCTCACGCAGTGCGGGATCCGATGGTTGCGTGGTCGCCGGGTTGGTCGCCGCGATAGCAACCGCGGGGGCAGACCCAGAAATCGAGACGGCAACGACAATGGCAAGGATTCGTGGGAGCATGACTGGCAGGGGCACTTCGAATGATGGATTGAGACTGGTCTATCCCCGATATTTTCCCGGCGAGACACCAAAGGTGCGACGGAATTGACGCGTGAACGCGCTTTGGTCCGAGTAGCCGACATCCAGGGCGATCGACAGGATGGGATCCCGCGTCTGTCGTAGCTTGGTCGCTGCGGCGCCCATTCGCAACTGCAGAATCAGTTGGGAAGGCGACACGCCGTACACTTCACGACATCGGCGGTCGAGTTGATAGTTCGACATGCCAACCTGTTTGGCGAACGCATTCACTCGCAGCGGTTGGTCCAAATGCGTCTTGGCGTGTTCGATCAGTTGTGCCAATCGATTCAAATCGCTGGCATCATCGCCGGGGGATTGAAGATCCCGCGACATCCCGACTAGGCCGATCACGTTTCCCTGTGGATCCGACAAGGGTAGTTTTGTCGTCAAACACCATCCGCTGCTGTGCGCGGTGTAGGGATGGCGCTCGAGTTCATTGACCAAGGGGGCCCGGGAACGGATCAGGGCCAGGTCCTGTTCCAAAAAACGGGCGCCGGTCGCATCGTCGAATAGGTCGCTGGCGTTTTTTCCGATCAGTTCCGATTTCTTTTTTTTTCCACAACGTTTGACCAACGTTTCGTTGACGACCACGTACCGACCCGCATCGTCTTTGACAAAATAGACGATGTCCGAGAGGTGATCGAATAGCGATTCACTGAGAAACGGATCGGTCAGTCGGGCGGCGAACGCCGACCGCAAATCCACCGGATTGAATTCATCATTTGTGCGCAAATTGAGATCCCGCTGGGCTCACGATGTCAATCAAACATGCCTACCGCCAAGCATAATACCAGCCGTCACTCGAATCGTCGCCGGACTGATTCGTTGGCCTTCTCCGCTTTTTGACGACTCGCTGCGAAAATGAAATCGTTTCCCGTCTTAGACACGCATACCGGCGGCGAGATCACTCGCATCGTCTCGGCAGCCGAGATCGGCCTGGATGCCGACTCGCCGGCACGGCAACTGGTCCGGCTGCGCGGGGAACTTGATTGGGTGCGAATTGCGTTGACCAGTGAACCACGTGGTTCGGCTTATGCCGTCGGAGCGATCGTGACCTCGCCGGTCGCCCCCGAGGACGATTGGGGGATCGTGTTTTTCAACAACGTCGGATACCTGGGAATGTGTGGGCACGGATTGTTTGGTGTGATCGAAGCGCTTCGGTATCAAGGGTTGATCAACACCGGGACCACCCAGTTCATCACACCCGCAGGCCCCGTCACCGCGTCGTTGTTCCCCAACCACAGTGCCCAATTCAATGGTGTGACCAGCTATTGTTATCGACGCGATGTGACGGTGGACTGTGACGATGGATCGCGGGTCCGTGGCGACATCGCTTATGGTGGCAACTGGTTTTTCTTGACGGCTGATCCCGGCGTTGGTCAAACCAGTCTTGGTCAATTGACGGCCCGCACTCAGATGATTCGTGACAGTCTGGATCGCAGTGGCATTGGAGGTGCCGACGGCGCGGTCATTGATCATGTCGAACTTTATTGCCCCCTGCATCCGACCGACAACGATCTATCGCCCGCCGACGAACTGCCACAAGGTTCGCGGAACTTTGTGCTTTGTCCCGGCGGCCACTATGATCGATCTCCCTGTGGCACCGGCACATCGGCCAAACTGGCTTGCCTCGCTGCGCGGGGTGAATTGGCGCCCGGTGAAAAATGGATCCAACAGTCGGTCACCGGCAGCCAATTCATCGCGTCGTATCAACCGGTCGCCGGCGGTGTGCGGGTCACGATTCGTGGACGCGCCCATGTGATCGCAGAAACGATGCAATACTTTGATCCAACAGATCCGCTACGACATGGTTTTACGGAGTCGACGTGATGGGGCATTCTTCCAGTCAGATCGTTGTCGGCGGCGGGATTGTCGGTTGTTGGACCGCCTGGCATTTAGCCAAGCGTGGCTGCCAAGTCACTGTGCTGGAACGCGACCAAATCGGCAGCGGTGCATCATCCGGTAACTGCGGATTTATCTGTCCCGGTCACGTTCATCCACTGTGTGCCCCGGGGGCAATCTCCAGTGGCATGCGGACGATGGCCAGATGGGGTGGCGCCCTGTCGATCCCGCCCCGCTGGGATCCAACGCTGTGGCGCTGGCTGGTCCAGTTTTCTCGCCACTGCAATCAACAGGATTTTGTTCACGCCTCACGGGCTCGCCACGCGCTGCTGCACTCCTCGCGGACGCAGTACCGACAGTTCGCATCGCAGCATGGTTCCGCGTTTCAGTGGCAATTCCAAGGATTGTTGTTGGTCTATCAATCCAAGCAAGATTTTGAATCGTATGAACGCCATGCGAGTGAACTGGCCCAGGATTTTGATGTCGAAGTCGACCGATACGATGGCGACGAAGTCAGCCAACTTGAACCCAGTTTGCGCGACGGGCTTGCCGGTGGTTGGCACTTTCCCAACGATGCCCACCTGTCGCCGCAGGGCCTGTTGGACGAACTGTGTCGACAGATCGAGCAAATGGGTGGACAGATTCGCCCGCAAACAGAAATCACAAAATTGGAATTCAACGCTTCGACATTGACGGCCGTGCAATCCGCGACCGGAGAACGTTTTAGCGCGGACGGATTTGTATTCACCACCGGTGCCGAAGCCGGATACTTTGCCGATCAACTTGGATGTCGTCTGCCCGTGATCCCCGGCAAAGGCTATTCGGTGACCATCGACCACGCGCCGGTGGTGCCCAAGATTCCAATGATCTTTGAATCGGATCATGTTGCCGTGACCCCGCTGGGGAGTTCGTTGCGGATTGGTTCGACGATGCAATTGACCGGTTTCAGTCGCAGTATCCCAGCCAAACGCATCGAGTTGTTGAAACGATCGGCACGGGAGCATCTGAAACCATCGCAATCGGGTTCACCCCCGCAACAAGATTGCCAAGAAAAACGGTGGTCCGGATGGCGGCCGATGATGCCCGACGACATCCCCTGCATCGGACCGGCACCGCGTGCCGGCAATGCGATGATTGCTGCTGGAAATGGCATGATCGGCATGGCATCCGGTCCAGCCACCGGCCAACTGACATGCGAATTGGCGTTGGGACTGACCCCGCATTTGGATCCGACACCCTATCGAGTCGATCGCTTTGATCGCTGACCGCCGGCAGCGGCCACACGTTTTCATTTCATCTTCTGAAACCCCGTCCTACAGCAAACCATGACTGCAACGACCGAATCCAACACCCGTATTGACGACCGCGTTTTTCGTGGCTGTTTGCCCGCGATCATGACTCCGATCGGTGACGACGGACGCCCCGATTTTGACGCCATGGTGCGTCACGCAACGGATTTGGTCCAGGTCGGTATGACCGGTGTGGTGTATTGTGGATCGATGGGCGACTGGCCGTTGTTGAGCGATGCGCAGCGTCGGGAAGGTGTGGGGCGTTTGGTCGACGCAGGGATCAAAGTGGTGGTCGGAACCGGATCGCAAAGTCCACGCACCGCGGTCGAACATGCTTCGCATGCCGCGGAAATTGGCGCCGCCGGATTGATGATCATCCCACGCTTGCTGTCACGTGGAATCTCCGAAGCCGCCCAAGCCGATCACTTTGCCGCAGTGCTGGCCGCCGCACCTGGATTGCCATCAGTGATCTACAACAGCCCCTATTACGGCTATCAAACCAAAGCCGGCTTGTACCAGCGACTGCGGCAGTCCCATTCCAACTTAGTCGGTTTCAAAGAATTTGGTGGCGCAGCCTCACTGAGCTATGCCGCCGAACACATCACTTCGGCAGCCGACGGCGGCATGTTGCTGGTCGGTGTCGACACACAGGTCTACTACGGATTTGTTCGTTGCGGCGCCCAGGGAGCGATCACCGGAATTGGAAACTGTCTGCCGCGCGAAGTGCTGCAGTTGGTTTCGCTGTGTCGCCGCGCCGCCGCAGGAGATTGCCAGGCCAGGCAGTATGCGCAAGAGTTGGACGAAGCGCTAGCGGTGTTGTCAAAGTATGACGAAGGCCCCGATCTGACCTTGTACTATCGGTTGATCGCCGCCCAAACGATCGATCCGATCTATGCCCGCCCGGCTTTGGAAACCGATCGGCTAAGCCCATCACAACACCGCTTCGCGCTCGACCAGTTACAGCTGTTTCAAGCTTGGTACAAAGACTGGCCGGGACGCGAATCACAGACGGTGGAAGCACAAGGTTGAGTCCCACACGCCGTCGACCAGCGCGGCGACTAGCGACGTGAGCGACGACGAACCAACGGCAACAATGCGATGCAGGCGAAACTTAGTATGGTCGTGGGTTCGGGAACCGTGTTCACGATCATTGAGGTTGATGCCAAGACATTGGAGGTGCCTTTCTCATAGGCCGTCAGTTGGAACGTGTAAGTTCCATTTTGGTTGGCGTTGAATGGGAAACTGCCGTCGTCAAAGAACTCCATGTTCCAGGAGTTTTGCGCCAGGTTGTTGTCAGCGATTAAATCTTTGTAATCATCATCATCGTCGGCGATATCACCATCGCCGTTGGCTGTTGAGTTATTGCCAATGGCATGGTCGGCAAGGGATACATTGATTGGGTCGAAACTCTGAAAGTTTGTTCCTGCACTGGGATCAAAATCGATATCGAGCAGGTAGTCGTACGCATTCAGATTTCCACCGCTGCCATCAAAGCTCGAATTGATCGACCATTCGAAACTCCACTTCGCGGTGCTCGATGAACCGGGAGCGAATCCAAATCCGCCAACTTCCGGCTGACCGGACTGGAACGTGTAAGTATCGATGCCGTCGTAGTTGAACGTGTTTTGCGGCTGACCGGTGGCGTCGAATCGGACTTTGCCACGCAGTCCCAATTCAATTCCGTTGCTTCGGTCGAGGGTCCAACTGCCGTTGCTCACACCATCCCCAAAAATCACAGCGTTGGTCACTTCGCCAGCGCAAAGTGACGTGGCGGTCGCGCCAAACGCCAGAAAAACGATCGCAAGAACTAGTTTCTTCACTACCTTCTCCATTCCAATAAACTGGTTGCAAAACGGTTCCCAGACTGTCAAACCGTCTACAACAGCACGGCTTGCCCGGGGGAGGGAGGAAGGATACACCCTCTCAATGGAGCTGAACAGAAGTCCACGACACGGAATCGCCCTATCTCTGTTATTTGCCCCGATTTGCCTAGAAGTCCGTCCGCCGGCGAGCGTCGATACACTGATGAATCGCCTTGCTGCAACTGTCACCCGCAAACGGTGAACGATGCTTTTCGCGATTCCCACCTCCCTCGCTGGCTTTCCCCGACATGCGAAATCAACGAATTCTGAGTTCCCGGCTGTGTCTTGTGCCGATCCTGGTGCTGATCTTTGGTTTGAATCAAGACCTGTTGGCTGCCGATGCGGCGGAGATCCAAGTTCAGCGTGACTTGGTCTTTGCCGAAGTCGACGGGCAGAAACTAAAGTTGGATCTGTACCTGCCAACCGAACACAAGCGACCGCCGTTGGTGGTCTGGATTCACGGCGGCGGATGGCGCGCCGGTTCGAAAAACAAGGCATCGATCAAAGCGATTGTGCCGCAGGGCTATGCGTTGGCGAGTATCAGCTACCGCTTCACCGACAAGGCGATCTTTCCGGCTCAGATCTTCGATTGCAAAGCCGCGATTCGCTGGCTGCGAGCCAATGCCGATCGCTATGGATACTCCGCGGACTGGATCGCGGTTGCCGGCAGTTCCGCTGGTGGCCATTTGGCGTTGCTGGCGGGTGTCAGTGGTGATGTCGGTTCACTGGAGGGAACTGTGGGCGGAAACTTGGACCAATCGTCGCGAGTCCAAGCGATCATCGACTACTTTGGCCCCTCGGATTTTGTGCTCCGCGGCAAGACCCAACCGTCGCGGGCCTACACCGACGTGTCCGGCAGTTTTGCGCTGCTGGGCGGACAATCCGGAAGCAAGCTTGATTCCAAAATCGAACGTGATGCCAGTCCATCCCACTATGTTTCTGCTGATGATCCGCCGCTGTTGATCTTTCACGGCCAGCAAGATCAAGTCGTTCTGATGGATCAAAGCGAACGGATCAAGCAATGTTACGACGACGCCGGTTTACCCAGCCAATTGGTGGTGCTTGAAGCTGCAGGTCACGGCGGCGGCGTCTTTTTTCGCGGCCAGCCCCTAAAATCGCTGATCGAATTTCTCGACCAGCAACGCCCTCAAACGGCTGGGGCTCGCTGAGACTCGCAGCGCTGGTGATACAGCTTTCTTCTCAGACCCCGCGCCCTCCCTCGGCGGCCTTTGTGCCAAGAATCGTACGCGTTGCCTGCTCACGGGCCAGCGAACTTAATCTTTGTCAAACAGAACGATTCTCAAATGCCAAAACCCACCCGGAAGAAGTCGTTTTTTAAACGCATCGTCATCAGTTGCCTGGCCGTCCTGGTTTTCGTTTGCATTGCAGTTGCCTACGTCCGTTGGCAAGCCGCTCAAGCGTTGGCAGCCCAATTGGAACCGCTGCGCAGTGCTGGTAAGCCGCTGACGATTCTTGAACTTCAACCGCCAGCTGTCGCCGACGATCAAAATGCCTTTGCCGCTCTTCAAGGCCGGCAAGATGCGTTGCAGCAATATGAGAGTCTGTTGGCGCAGTCGACCAACAACATAGAAGATGAATCCGAGCTGCGAGCCGCCAAGATCAGTGTGGCCAGAGAGATGTCAAAAAAGTTCCCGAACTTGGTTGATCAGCTGCGGGAATCGGCCAGCCTGACTCACTATCAACTGCCGCTTGACTACAACGTCTCACCCACCGCGTTCCAATCGCAACTTCTGCCGCATCTTGGTCAGCCGCGATTGATCGCCCGGGTGCTGTACAACCATGCCTTGATGTCGCTGGCCGATGGCAAGCCGGATGATGCGGCACGCGACGCCATCGCAATCAATCAGTGGAGTCGGCACGTCGGCAATCAGCCGTTGCTGGTCTCCGGTTTGGTCGGCTTGGCGGTGCGAGGCATTGCCGCAGAGTTGGCTGCCGAAGTGCTGTATGCCGGCGGCAGCGAAATGGAGCTGCGACAGCAGATGATCAACCAAATCGGTGATGAATCGGGCCTGTTATCGGGTTACATCAAAACACTCGATGGCGAACGCGCGTTCGGGATTGCTTCGTACCAAGCAATTGATAGCCTGCTCCGGCGCGGTCAACGCATGATGGAGGACCAGCAACAGTACCTCGCGGCGATTGAGAACTTTCAGACCTTAGCTGGCGAGCCCAGTGGAATCGCACCCCACTCCACCCGGCCGCCGCTGGGAATGGCCGCGCTGGTCGTTCCGGCGTTGGAATCCAGTTTGAGCGCGGTCCGCAGCCAACAAGCAAGATCCCGAGCCCTGCAGATCCTAGCCGCCTGGCAAGACCAAGGTGGCGAGCAAGACCAAGACGTCCTACAGATGGGGCTTCCGCCAGCGATCACAACCGACCCTTTCAACGGCGAATCGATGAAGACCCGCCCGATCAATGAAACCATCAGTGTCTATTCCGTCGGCAACGATGGAGTAGACGACGGAGGAAACGTCATCGATGGGGTGGATGTCGGCATCACCGCGCCACCGAAGTGACCGAATTCAAAGTCCCCCCTCAAGCGGTCGCAAGTTGGTGTGGAGGATTGATCCGACTGGAGGACACACCGTCACCCAGCACCCCCGGCAGGATTCGAACCTGCGACCTGCTCGTTAGGAATGAGCTGCTCTATCCAGCTGAGCTACGGGAGCGACGTTATTTTTTTCATTGGTATACCCGTCCGGTAGACCCGCCACCCGGAAAACAGGTAGCATGAAAGGACTTCGCCGGTCGTGGGGACCGGCAAAGCCCGCACATCACTCGAAAGTAAGGTTCGAGCAATGCTCCCGAAGTTTATCTGGCTGGCTCTCTGTCGGCAATGTCCGCGATCGCACGGGTATACCGGGTATACCGAAACCTCACGCCGGCGTGAGGTTCTGCGATGAGCGTCAAGAGAGGAACCACCAAACCCAAGAAGCCGCACGCTGACTTTCCCCTAACGCCGAACGGCTGCGGCCAATGGTCGAAGAAGATCAAGGGCAAGGTTTACTACTTCGGCGCGTGGGATGACCCTGACGCGGCACTGCGGCGATACTTGGCCGAAAAAGATTCGCTCCTAGCCGGCGTGCAGCCGACGAAGGCGAACGGCACCGGAACTGTTGGCTGGCTCTGTAATACGTTCATGAACGCCAAGGAGCAACAGGTAAAAGATGGCGATTTGTCCCAGCGAACGCTGAACAACTACCACTTAGCCTGCAAGGCAATTGCGGCACACTTCGGAAAAGGGCGACCGCTCAACACGCTGGGGCCGGCGGACTTCGCGAACATGCGAGCAAAATTCCCCAAGAACTGGGGCCCTGTCTCAGTCAACACTCGGATCACATCTGTTTCCGCTGTTTTTAAGTATGCCTACGACAGCGGCGCTGTGCCGAATCGAATCAATCTCGGCTTGAACTTCAAACGGGTAAGCCAAAAACGATTGCGACTTCATGCTGCGGAAAAGCCATCGAAGTATTTCACCGCTGCCGAAGTTCACCAGCTGATCGATGCGTCTCCAGTTCAGCTCAAAGCAATGATCTTGCTTTGCCTAAATGCTGGTTATGGTCCGGCGGATTGTGGCAGGCTTCGGATCAGTGACATCGACTTCAAACGAAACTGGATTTCCGGCTTACGTGAAAAAACCGCCATCGCTCGCGCGGCGTGGCTCTGGCCTGAGACGATGTCGGCCATCAACAAAGCAATTCAATCACGCCCATCGCCTCGTCGCGACGAGTGGTCCGACTTGGTTTTCGTCACTCGAAACCGCAAGCCATGGCATCTTGATGGCGATAAAAGCTACCCCATTCAGCAGGCATTCAAAAAAGCCGCTGAGACCGCTGGGGTTTATCGAAAGGGTGTCGGCATCTATGCAATGCGGCATGTTCTCGAGACGGAAGGCGGCACCGATCAAGTGGCGATCAATCACGTCATGGGGCACATTGATCCGTCGATGGCCGGCACCTATCGTGAATCGGTTGACGGCAAGCGAATTAAGCAAGTCTGTCAACGTGTCCGCAAGTGGTTCCAAGCCGGCAAGCCGAAAGCCAAAAGCACCGCCAAGAAACGGGGTGCGAAATGAGCGAGTACTGCCCAGTCAGAAACGGCGTGAAACCGATCGCCGGAGATCTAGAACATTTCGCTAATTTAGACGGTATTGAGATTATCGAGCTATGCCGCTCGGAACGCTATGACGGTCTTTGCAGCAGGCTTACATGCTCAGCGACCACCCATTCTTTTATTCGGTACGACATCAATGGAGGTTCAGCATTTGACCAGAGCCGCAACCTCTTTGACCTTTTGATTGAGTGGCTGATGTTCAACCATCGTGCCGAGGTTGCTCGCCAGTTGCGAACTGATTTTTCGGAGCTGCGACAAGCTGTATTTCTTTGGGAAGATGAGGCACGAACAAAACTAGCGACTCTTGAAACCGACAAGATTAACGCACCCAACATCCGAGGTAATCTTGAATGGTTGCTGGGTCAACCAATGCACCGTTGGTACGCGGAGATCCACCAACTTGCAACCGAGCTACTAAAGTTCCTTCGACACCTGGAAACTTCACTAACGGCAGCGACTAGCGAAACGATCGACACCTACACGGCAAAAGCCTTGTTGGGTACGAAATCAAACGCATCTTTACAGCGATGGGCCAAGGCGGCAGGCGTGCAATCTGTCAGCCGGGGATGCTGGAAACGCGATGACATCGAGCGGATTCGGGCCATCCGTGAAACCTCGAACGACTAGTTAGTTTCACTCGTTTCACGGTTTGAAAAACACGCTGGAACCGCGAATCGCAATCGATAACCTGACGAAAGCCAGTGGTAATCAACCGCAAACTTTCGAGAGGTTTTCTTATGCGTGATCTGCAATTGCACACCGTCGATGAGGTGGCCGACATCCTTCGGACCCATCGCGAAACCGTCCGCCAATGGATTGTCGCCGGCGAACTGGAGGGTACGCCAATGGGACGCGGCAAGGTTCGTCGCAAGTGGCTTGTGAGCGACGAAGCACTGCGGAAGTTCGTCCAGTATCGCACCGAGGCGGCACAGCCGGGACCGAAGCGAAAGCCGGCACCCCAGGCGTCCGGCAAGCAATGGGTCTAAATGCACAACGCCCAACCATGGCGAAATGGCTGGGCGTCGCGACTTTCTTTTTACAACTCCACGGACACGGAGCACTTCTATGTTAGCGAATTCCCATCAAGCAGACCAGCCAAATCTATTTGATTCCGGGGGCGCGGCAAAAGCCACCAAGGCTGCGGCCTACGCCGACGCCAAACCGAAGATGCCAGAACGTAGGCAGCAGGCACTCGAGCTACTGGCCAACGCCGGCGATGACGGGCTGACCCGTCACCAGCTAGCCGACGAAATGGACATTCCGTTGTCATCGGCCTGCCCGCTCGCACTGCAAATCTTGCGGGCCCAATTGGCGGTTGAGACCGGTGAAAAACGGCTGACACCGATGGGGAAACCCGCTGCAGTGTTTGTGATCACGCCGGCCGGTCGCGATGAACTGGGGGCGGGCCAATGAACCAACAGCTATCACTCGAAACGCTCGCTGTTCAAATCAATGAGCAGCACTCCCAAGCGACCAACCACGCCAGGACGGCGATTGAGCATGCCAGGCACGCCGGTGAGCTACTGATCGAGGCCAAGGCGAGCGTCCCTCATGGCCAATGGCTGGAATGGCTTAGGAAAAATTGTTCTGTATCGGGCCGACAGGCACAGCGATACATGAAGGTTGCCGCCAACTGGGAACGGATCAGCAAATGCGACGCGGCGTCGTTTTTGACAATTGATCAGTCGATCCGGCATGCACCAGCTGCCGACCAGGATCAGGTTTACCGCACTGACAAACTCTTTGCCGAAGCCCAGCAATTCGCGGATGAGCTTGATTCGAAAATCGACTCTGCGGAAACGATTGACGAGCTATCCTTGCTGCTGGAACTGGCGGAAAGAACGTCTCTCAGTATCGCCGCAACTCGAATCGACATTGAATCAGGGGCCGGGCGTTATCTCAACTCACTGACGCCCGCAGAACGACGCTTTGTCTTGACGGCCATCGATCAAGACACCGGCTATACCAAAGCCGACTGGGAACGTGTGCGGAGGGCAAATCGATGAATGGATTCGAGCCCCTTGTTTTGGCGTTCATCGCCGCCGTCAGTGAGTTCGGTCTGCACTGGATCCTGCGATGGAGGGCCGTTCAATGAACGAAACCTACCTGATCGTAGACGTCCGCAATGGTGGCATCGATGGCTACTACTTCTCCCTGGATGACGCCCAGCGGATCCGACGCTACGCAGCGTCAGAGGTTGGTCACGATGACCTAATTGTGGTTCGCGTCACGGGCGACCGCTGCCCGCCGATTGGTGACCGGTGCTTTCTTTCCAACAGAATTGGAGGGTTGAGCAATGAGTGAACAGCAATCAACAGACGTTGCCGAGTTCCTGCGGGCTTTGCACCCTGATGGTGTGTTCGAGATTCGCGCTCCGCAGTGCCCAGATCGGCCAGACGGTACGTACAAGCGAACTGTTGCTGGATACTTCGATGATCACGATGCAGCGGCAAAATGCGTGCAGCAAATCGAGGGCTGCCAGCCGGCGGGCATTTATGTTTCATTGAATCCGATCGACGATTCGCTGCTGGCTGTAACCGACAACGCACTCGATTGGTCGGCTAAATCGACGGCCAAGGATGCTGACATTGCCTGCCGCAGTTGGCTGTTCATTGACATCGACGCCCAGAGACGCTCAGGCATCTCATCTACTGACGCCGAACTTTATGCGACTCAGTTGTTGAGTTTCGAGCTAGCCGACTACCTGAGTGGTCTCGGCTGGCCCGCCCCGCTGTCAGGCATGAGCGGAAACGGTTCTTATCTGTTGTACAGAATTGATCTACCAAACGACGACGAATCGACAGGACTGATTCATACCGTCCTGCGGGCACTTGCGGCGAGATTCGACACAGATGACGCTCACGTCGACACAGGGACAGCGAACCCTAGCCGCATCATCAAACTGTTAGGCACCGTGGCCCGAAAGGGGGCGGACTTTCAGCCCGAAAGCCGACCGCAGGCAGAGCACCGACCACACCGGCAGAGCTGGTTTAAATCTCCCGCTGGCGAGATCGACACAGCCGGATTGGATCAACTGCAAGCTGTGGCGGCAGAATGGGTTCCCGAGCAACCGCCGACAAAGCCAGAAAAGCCATCGGGCGGGCTGCGAATGCCAAAACCGATGAAAGACGGCGACTATGAATCAGCGGCACGCCGCGCGATGGAGAAAGTGTCGGAAGGTTGCCAAGGTGAATCTAACGGCGACGGATCGAGCGTGTTGGTGAAGCTCTGCCGCCAGGTAAAGCGATTCGGATTTGATGGCGACGACGGGGTTCGGTTTGTTCAGAATCATCTTGTCAACTATCCGCTTGGCAAGGATTGGACGAAGGACGAGATTGCAAAGCGAATCGCCGATGCGAAAGTTAAACCGGGGGAAGCGTGCAACGACTCGCCGCCGTGGGAACCGTCAGGCGAAAGAACGGCCCAGCCGAAGCCCTCGAAGGATGACCGACCTGACCAGGTTGAAGTTCTAGACAACGGTGCCGATGTTTTTGATCGGGTGGCCGACGACTTGCTCGAGGGCAAAGCCGACAACCTTTTCGACTGTGGTGATGCGTTCCCGATGCTCGAGGTTGGACCCGGGCTGCTGACGATCATCGGTGCACCACCGGGAGCTGGAAAATCAGCGATGGCAATGCAAGTGTTGTATGACGCAATCGCGAATCATACCCAACTGCACGCTGTTGTTGCATCGCTCGAGATGGGCGCGGCGACCCTCATCAAACGCAAACTGGCGGCACTGCTGGGCTGTGGGTTCAACGCAGTCAGGTTCAACAATCTGACCGATTACCAGCGGCAACAGGTCAAAAACCAGCACGGGTTCCGCGACAGCCTAAAACGCATCGGGTTCCTGAAGCAGGATCACAGCGGACTAGGCGACCTGGAAGCCATGCTGGCGAACTCTCAGCGACCGGGACTGTTGCTGCTTGATTATGTCCAACTGTTCGGATCCGCCGACGCGAACGCCCAGGACCGTGGCGCTCAAACGATGGCGACCGCTAGGCGGTTCTGTGAGGCCGGTTGGGCGGTGATCGCAGTATCTGCGGTCAATCGGGCGTCCTACGCCGCTGGCGGCATGGGAGCGTTCAGAGACACGTCAGGCATCGAGTACAGCGGAACGTCGGCCTACCTGCTTGAAGAAGCCGAGGACCACACCGGCGACAGGCCATCGATCCGTGAAATGAAACTGCGGTGCATCAAGAATCGCAACGGACCCTTGCAAAGCTTGGACTTGCTATTCAACGGGCCGCAAATGCTGTTCAGTCCCAGGGAACCAGTGAGCGAATACGAGGGCGCATTTGATTCGTACAACGCCGGCACCGAGGCCGACGAACCAGCATGGATGGCAGGCAAATGACAAAACGCAAATCCGACATGAGATGGGAGTCGGGCCGACACATTCACGACATCGTGTTGCCATCGCTTGAGACCAACTCACAGGCGTCTGTGTTGATGTTCTGCTGGTTTCATGCCAGAGGGCAACACTGCACGTTCAACGCGACATCAAAGCAGGTAGGCGATTCACTGAACCTTTCTAGCCGACAGGTGAGGCGAATTTTCAGCCAATTGGAGGCCGGTGGAGTTATCCAAACTATCCGCGTCGGTGACGGCAGAGGAATCCCGTCAACACGCAAGATCACTGGCAAAACGATGCTGAATAAAGGCGGACACCAGTGACCCCCTTTATTTCAAAAGTAGGACATACGGCGCACGAAAGTAGGACATCTGCGACACGAAAGTAGGTCACCCATGTCCTCCTCACAGAAACAGAAACAGCAAGCGGGCGTTTCGTTTGCTTCGCACTCACGCCTCGCTTGCCCAGACAACTACCAACCCAGGACCCAACCAATGCGACTCACCGAGCTCTCAGAACAGACCCAGCGACACGCCGACCGGATCGGCAAGGCAACCGACATCGGCCGACCGATCAACGCCAGCCGAATGCTGGCCGACTATGGCAAAGACATCGAGGGCTTTCGGGTGGGATTCCGAAGCTATGACCCCGTTGAGGCCCATTCGACCGACCGTCACCGCGCGATGGCAACCGATTGTGATGGTGACATTTGGATCACTAAGCGTCTCGCGATCGAGTTGCTTCAGTATTGTGACGTTCAGTTCGCTGTCTACGTGATCAGCATCCTGGCCGGCCCGTAAGCCACACCAACATCAAGGAGGCCAGCGAATGCGATCGGGCGACAAATGCAGCGGATGCGAGAACGGCATTCTGCGGGTTTCCAACACGGTCACCAGCGGAAACCGCAGGACGCAGTATCTCGCCTGCCAGAACAAGGATTGTAACTTCACATCAAAAGATTCTTTCATCGTCGATGATGCAGGCCGGCGGATCTTGGAGGTTGACCAGATGCGAGAGACGATCAGTCGGCAGCAACTGCTCATCGAGCAACTGACACGCGAACTTGGTTTCTTCAGATCAGCATGAGTTTTTTAGCAGACCTGCTAAACGGGAGCATTGGAATCGCAATGCCGCCTGCAATGATGTGCGTGTTGGCGGGACAAAATAACCAAACAGGGACGGAACATGACACAGAACGCTTTTAAGATTCCACGTGAGATCCAGGCGATCAGCGGGGCCAAGTTGATCAGCTTGCTGACCAGCCAAGCAAAGAACGAGATGGTAGAGCTCGCGGCAAGAACGCTCTCAGGGATTGTGATTCACTACGCTGCACAGAACGGTGTCGTGCGTCGCTTTGGAAACGTCGCGAACATCACGCCAAGCATGAACGCAATTCCAATTGTGGACTCCAATTCGCTCGAGGTATCGCATGTCGCGCGTTTGGAAACGAAAGATCCCGGCGACACGACACCCCGGCTAAAGCTGGTGGATCCCAATCCATCAAAGACCTACGTCCGATACATTTTCTCGGACGAACTTCTAGAGGATTCTGTTGCCCTACTGAACGCAATGGCAAAAGGGGCCGGCAACGCTATTGCATCGGACGAAGACCGAAATGCTTTTATAGGCGATGGCTCCGAATCGTCCGGTTTTGTTGTCGGTATCGTCGATGCCCTGCAAGCATCCAGCCTGCAATCTGCGGCCACCGGAAACACATCGGTCGACACCCTCGACATCGACGACTTTCTGAATGTATCCGAGAAGCTGCCGGAGCTTGACGCTGAAAAGCCTCGCTGGTTCATGAGTCGATCGGCATACACGAAATCAGTTTTGCGACTGGCTGGAGCCGACGCTCTCACGCAATCATCTCCTGATGACGCTGATGGATGGCTGCTAAATCATCGCGTTCACTTCATCCCCGGAATGCCCAGTGCAGACGCCGCCGCGGGATCGACGGTCGCTCTGTTCGGTCACCTGGACCAAGCAACGGTTCTAGGCGATTACGGTGATTTAAGAGTGACAGAGCACGAGATTTTCTCCACCTGCCAAACGGCGGTGAGCATTCGGAAGATGAGCGACTTTGTTTGCTGGGACCAAGGGTCAACCGACCCCAACGACCCAGCAGGTGCGATTGTCGGCCTGCAGCTCGCTGAGGTGTAGGCATGAGCAAATCAACACGATTCTTTAATCTTGCCGCTGCCCCAAAGTCGGCAAAGCGTGACGCCGGCAAACAGTTGCAAATCAAGATTCAGAACGGCGATAACGGTGCCGAGATTTTGATCTACGAACAAATCGGCGAGGACTATTGGGGCGATGGGATTTCCGCTCGGTCGGTTGTCGATTTCCTAAACGCCAACCGGCAAAAGCCTGTTGAAGTCAGGATCAACTCACCGGGTGGATTCGTTTACGACGGCCTGACGATCTACAACGCGATGGCGTCACACTCTGGGCGTGTCACGGTGACGATTGAGGGGCTGGCATACTCGGCAGCGTCATTTATCGCAATGGCAGGTGATCACGTGCGTATGTATCCCGCTAGCGACATCGGCATCCACCGTGCGTCAGTCATCACAATCGGGAACCAGAAGGACCACCAAGCATCACGTGAGTGGCTGGCGACGATTGACGAGCATCTGATCGACATCTACCAGGCAAAGTCCGGTCGCCCTCGAAAGGAAATCGTCGGTTGGATTGACGGTGTGAGTGATGGCACCGTCTTCAGTGCTGCCCAGGCCAAGCAAATTGGTTTCTGCGATGAAATCATCGGCAATTCGAGCAAGGGCACCAACTCAATGTCGGTGATGAATCGAGCGAAGATGCAACTCCTAAGATCGAGGGCCGGAGCATAGCCACCCAAGTATCTAGCGAATCACCGACGTGCATCGGTGCCTTGGTTGGGACGGCCCGAGGTGGGCTGGTTCAGTGTCCAGCCTGCCTCGCGGTCTCCACCCGCACCCGCACCCCGGGGGGTGCCTTTTTTCTGGGGGCCGACCGGGCACGACTACCCGTTGCCCTTCTCTGCGTGCGTGTGCATCAAAATGAATTTCGCACGAACCGCCCAGTAACGTGCAAATAGCAACAAAAACCGAGGTTTTCTAGTGGCAATCAGTCTTAACGCTCTCGTTCTTCGCGTCGGTGCCGACACTTCGGGCGTCACGAAAGCCGTTCGTGCGGTTCGCTCCGACGTCAGCCGCATCAACCGTGAGTTCCGCACGGCTGCAACCGCAAGCGATCGGCTGCGGGAGGCGTCGCGGTCACTGTCACGGGTGCAACAGACCGGGGCACTCAACGCGGGAGAGTTATCGGCGGCAACCAGTGCACTGATCAAAAACTATGGCACTGCCAAGAGTGGAACCGACAAGTTCACCGACGCGATCTCCCGCGCCCAGGCTATCGTTAAACAGACCGTCCCTGAGAAGCATCGGCTAATGCAGTCGTTTCGCGACCTGAGGGTTGCGATGAACCGAGGAGCGATCACTTCGGACGAATACCAATCTGCTCTGACACGGATCAAAGGGCGGATGGTCGAACTGAGGAACGCCGAAAGCGGGTTGGCCGAACAGACTCGACAGCACCAGCAGCGAATGGAACGGGCGAAGTCGACCGTCCAGCAGATGACACCGGAGACAACCCGCCTGGCCATCCAGATTCGTGAACTGCGGTCTGCCTATGCCGCCGGCCAAGTCACCGCCGACCAATTCACGCGTGCGAACAACTCCCTACGGGCGTCCTACCGAGCTGCAAAGGCTGAATCGAACGGAACCGCTGAGGCAGCACGAAAGAACGCCGAAAGGCTCACTCGGGTGCGGAGTGTCATCACGTCAACGATTCCACAGGCGGCACGACTGGAAAACCAGATGCGTGAATTGCGGATGGAGTTTCGAGCAAACAACATCACCGCCAAAGAGTATGCGACGACCATGACCGCGCTGAAGTCTAAGACAGCCAGCACTGTGTCGGGCAACCGTGCAGCGGGCAGTTCGTTTATGTTCCTCCGCGGCCACATCGGCGGAGCGATTGCCGCCTACACGGCGTTCAATGCGATCCAGAGCGGGCTACAGGATGGATTCTCAATGGATCGGGCGTCACGGCAAATGGCTGTCTTCACGGGCAGTCTTGAGCGTGGAAAGACCATTGTCGCCCAGATGGATCGTTTTGCAGGCCGAACACCGCTGTCGTTTGAGTCGGTGATTCAAAGTGGATCGCGTCTCGCTGGGTTTGGTGTTGAGATTGATACGGTGATGGATCGCCTACAGCGACTCGGTGACGTCTCGATGGGCAACTCCGATCAGATGAACCGTCTGTCGCTCGCCTATGGGCAGGTGATCGCCAAGGGCCGGCTGATGGGGCAAGAGGCGAACCAGTTGCGTGAGGCAGGTTTTCGTCCGCTGATGCTGATCAGCAATCGCACTGGCGAGACAATGGGCGAACTGGTCAAACGGATGGAGCAAGGCAGAATTTCGTCCGGTGAGATCGCCCAGGCGTTGACCGATGCGACCAGTGCCGGCGGTGATTTCAATGGCATGTTGTCCAAAATGGCCGACACTACCGAGGGGAGCGTCAATCGTGCCTCTGAGTCACTTCGACGCCTGAAACGTGACCTGGCTGGCATTTTCTCGGAGGACATCGCAGAAGCCGCCGATTGGATCGGCTACGGCATCGAGAAGGGCCGGAACATGATCGGATCGGACTTGGCCGCATTCGCCAAGAAGTATCAGGTCGCTTTCAACGCGACCGGGGTTGGCGTGATTCCTGGCTACGTTCTGCAGCTCGGGAAAGACGCCGACGCCAGTGAAGGGGAAGTCAACGGGCTGGTTGAGACGATCAAAAAACTCGACTCGGCTGTGAAGGCGGTGCCCGAACTGCCACCTGTTTCGGCAGAAGTCGCCAGCCAGATCGAGCAGTACCGGCAGCGAAACTACGAAATCATTCATGGTCGCGAAGCTGCCGAGCGATACAACGCAATGATGAGCGGCGCGACGCAGATTCAGCAGACCGAACTGGCGAACCTGCAAAAGCGAAACCGAATGCTGACCAAATCGAAGGAGTTGGAGGAACAGCGTAATCGATTGCAGATTGACCGCATGAACGAGCGTCAACAAAAGCTGTCGACCGATGCTAACGCACTAGCCACCGAAGCTGAGCGACTGCAAGAGAAGTTCCGAACGCCGTTTCAAGTGCTGACCGACGAACTGATCAAGATCAATCGGCTGAGGGTCGACGGGCTGATCAACCCAAAGACATTCCAGCAAGCACGGCAAGAAGCGACTGAGAAGTTCCGCAATGAAAACAAGCCGGTCAAGGTGGAACTGCCGCCGACGCTCATGAAGGGCAGCCGTGAGGAATACAAAGCGATTGCAGAGGCTCGCAGTCGTGCGACCAACCAGGCGTCACGAATGCACCGAGAAGCAATGGCCGAACGAACCGCGCAGCGGATTGCAGCACAGGAAGCAGCCAAGGCGTCACGAGACACTGCGAACGAAACCGCAGCCGTTGCCGAAGCGATTCGAGAAATGGAAATCGGAGGTGCGGTGTAGCAGGCCGATGCGAATAGATTTCGACTACGGCACGGCGCTGCAGGAAGCGAATCAGTTGGTTCACCGTGGGCTGTCGATCGATGAAGCCTGCCGGCAGACTGGATTGCCACGAAAGCTATTCCGCGTTCGGACCAGCCGCCGGTTCACTGAGTTTCTACCGACGCCGGCAGAGATTGCAGCGGCAGCGGCAGAGCTGCGACGGGGACCGATGGGCAACTATGGTCATGATGACCACAGTTGAAATTCGGCGTCTTTTCCAACTGAGTGCATCATGCACTCGGTTGCCCAGTGAGCGGTTGAAATGTCTCGCCGGCGAGACATTCTCCAGTTGCCTTTATCATGCAGGCAGTTGAGTGCATCATGCACTCGGCTGAAATTCGGTACAAAAAATTGCACCGAATTTCCGAAAGCGGTCGAGTCAAAAAATTGAACCGGTCGATTCAGGCAAGCGATTTGTCGGCACACATGGGAATCCCCATAAGTGAATTGGTGATCTCACTGGGCAGTTGCGGTCATGATGACCGCAACTGGAAAAGACGGGGCTTGCCGGTGCCTACTAAGTTGGTAGGCACGAAATCAACAGTGCCGTGGCTACCAACTTGGTAGCCACTCGATCCACGGTGCAGAAGTTGACCGCTGCCAATGCGATCGATGAGGCGATTGAGGCGGGAGAGGCGAAGTCGGTCAGGAACGAAACGGGGCAACCTGTTTATCAACTTGATAAACACGAGATTGCACCAGCCGAAGTTGATCGCCGTGAGTTTGAAATGTCCCGACGTCGGGACATTTCGTTAAGCCAACTGTTGACCATGTCAACATCGAGCGGCGACCCGAAACAACTTTTCTTGTGAATGTTGTTGACAACGGTGGTTGGGATCGGGCAAACTCTGGTTTCTGTCTGGCTGTTGTGGTTGCTTCAAAACGATCATGACTTGACCGACTCGGTTGTTCATCCGAGCGGTGACGACGCCAAATCGTTGACTTCTTGACAAAGGAAATGCCCTAGCGAATCGATGCGTGAATGGTGCGCGAAGTTTTGATCCGGAAAAGTCCGGGGAGCAATGCCCTATTCGGTCGGGAGTCAACGCCCGATTTTTGAAGCGTGTCGATTCGCTTGGGCGTGCGCGTGCCGAATCGGTGCGCAAGGGGATTTTTCCCATGAGTTATCTATCAGCCGTCCAGCTGGATCGAGAACCAGGCGACCCAACCCCGAAGCAGATCAGCCGAGAGTGCTCCAAGCTTCGACTGCGGCGATCCATCGTTGAACCGATCAGCAATCGAAAGCAGGCGTTGATTCGTCTGCTGAGACGACGCCCAGGGACGACCGTTGCCGAAATCACCAGCGAGTTGCGAACGACTCCGCAAACGGTGGCCAAGTATCTGGCTGATCTAATAGCCCGCGGCATGGTCGAAGCCAGGGAGGGCAGCTATCCGGTCGGCTATTCAGTCGCCGGCGTTGACATCGATGCAGAACGCATGGAGTCCGCCGACGCGATCCTGAAGCGTTTCAGAGACCACGCCGTTGCACACGTCAACCGAGCCCGTCGCCCGCTGGCAATGGCCGGCTGAGCGTCTTCCTGATCACTCTCGAACCAAACTCTCAAATCAAACTGCAATGATCACAACATCAAACCAGATCGACAAAACCGAAGGCGAGTTGACCCAGCTGCGATCACTGGACGAAATCCGTCAACGTCGCTTCGAAATGCACCGAAGTCGGAAGCAGTCATTCGCGGACGCAAAGAAACCCGTCGCCCCGCTGGCCGTCAAAGTTGCTGAGGCAACCAAGCCACCAAAGATCAAGATCGTCTTCACGATGGAGACGCTAGAGCGATACGACACCATTCACGGCACCGTTGAACGAATGGCAGTTGACCAACCGCTCGATGCGTTGCCGATCGCTCGTGCCCTGCTGGCGTCCCTGTTGCGTCTGTCGTGGGCCAGGGTGTCTGGCAAGAGGCTGACCAACCCCGCAGCAACCGAAGTGCCGCACAAGCTGTTCCTGCGACAGGCGGTCACCAAGGACGCTATGCGGCGACTGAACCACGCAATCAAAAAAGAAACGTCCGCGTCGAACCTGCTGGAATGCTCCCGCGCGTTGCTGGTCTGGCTGGCATCTGATCCGGAGTCAGTGCTGCAATGAAAGTCACGACCACCACTTGCGGCGTGCGAGTCCAGGCGTCGACCGCCAAGGAAAACGCAGTTGTCACCGTCATGGTGCAGCTGTTGGCGATGGCAGCAGGTGTCACCGACGAAGAGCAGTCACGTCACAGCGTGCAGCAAGGTCCAGATGCGACCTGGCGAAACTGGGTTGAGATCCCCAGTCGGCTGTATTACGGGCCGCTGAAGCAGGCGTCAGGGACGCCCACACGATAGCTGGCAATCCGCCGGCAAGATGAATGCAGGACAGGCCGCATCGGCCGTCCGCGAACCACAGGACCAGATTCCGCTGGCGGTGATGAGTGTCACCCAAGGGGACGAAGTCCGCGCTGGATGAATCGGTATTAACGAACACTTGCCGATTGTTGGTGTCGACCATGCTTTTGCTCCGAATCATTGAAAAACGCAGCGATTGGGTATTGCGCCATCCACTCCGCGGCGCTAAAAAGACGGTCATCCAACACGTCAGAGATCACCATGAAAGCAACAACCAAACGCAGATCCGCACCTATCAAATGGCATGGTGGGAAGCACTACCTTGCAGAACGCATTGTCGGGTTGATGCCGAAGCATGTGCACTACGTGGAGCCGTTTTTCGGTGGCGGAGCTGTCTTGTTCCGCAAGCCCGGGTTAATGATTGATCGACACTCCGAAGTGATCAACGATCGCTACGGTGAGTTGACAAACTTTTGGCGTGTTTTGCAGTCGGCCGCCGATTTTGAAGAGTTTAAAAAACGCGTCAGCTTGACACCGTTTTCGAAAGTTGAGTTTGAGCGTGCTTGTAATGTTGTTGACGGCACTAGCACCGACAGAGCGATTGCGTTCTTCATTCGGTACCGACAGTCACGACAGGGCCTTGGACGAGACTTTGCGACCATGTCCCGCAGTCGCACACGCCGGGGCATGAACGAACAAGTTTCGTCTTGGCTGTCTGCCATCGAGGGATTGGATGAAGCACACGAACGGCTGCAGCGAGTTGTGATCTACTGCGAGGATGCCCGCCAAGTGATTGAGCGGGAAGATTCAGCGCATACGTTTTTCTACTGCGATCCGCCATACCTATCGTCGACTCGGGTTGTGAAGCAAGCCTACACATGCGAGATGAACGACGAGGATCATGCGGGGCTTTTGTCAACACTCGCGAAGCTTCAGGGGAAGTTCGCGTTGAGCGGCTACCGATGCGATCTCTACGACAGCGTTGCGTCAAAGCACGGATGGCAACGAACGGACATTGAAATCGACAACAAAGCGTCAAGTCAGAAGACGAAGCCGAAAAAGGTCGAGTCAGTTTGGACCAACTACTGAGCCTTTCGAACGTTCATCAACGTTGACAAAATCATTTCGTCTGACAAGTCTGGGCACTTGGCTTTATTTCGTACGAACTGGCAGAGTTGCCTCGCTTCGCGAGGGTGACAAACCAAGTTGTCGACCGTCTGATTTTTGTACATGTCCACATGAGCATTCACCAACAGATCGCGAAAGGCGTCAGGCTTCATTTTGCAACCTGCGTCCTTCAGGCGTTTATCAAGCCTTCGGTTTGTTCGCTCTCGCTTTAGTCCTTTGGGGCAGTCCTTTTTCTTTCGAATGTTCAACAACGTCTTCAGTGGGACCACATCAGGCATCCATTCAAGGTCGGTATCTTTGCGGACGATCTCGCAGTACTCCCTTGCCTGGCTTGGCTCGCACACCAAGTCATCTAGCGTTTTGCCGGGCATGTGCTCAGCAAAGAGTCCAAGCAGGCGTTTCTTGAATTGCTCGGGAGTGTCTGACGATTTACAAGCTGCCAATTCTGCTTTAAGTCTCATTGCGGGTCCGTCTGAGTGTTCGAAAACAAGCTGTGTAGAAATCTCACAAGAGTGTAGTCGACCCCGCCATGCCGAGGGGTGTCGGATTGCACGATCCGGGTCCTTTCCAGAGGGCATTGCGGGGGTATCCGCTCGAAGAGCTTTTGGTGGCAGGTAAAATTTGGACTATTGCCATCACCGTCACTGCCGACGACCCGGCGACTGACAACGAACTGACCGGACGTGACAGCGATCCCTGCAATCCTGAATCGCATCATCACCGATCAGGGAGGGAATCAGATGCAATCGTTTAAGGTGGCCGCGGGAGTGTTTGTCGAGGTCTGCGAAGTGAACCAGCGGAACTGGCGATCGTTCAAGACCACCAAAGAAAACCGATTCAATGAACCGATCAGCCGAACCCGATCGACGGTGCTTTTCCGATCCGGCCGCTGGATGATGCGGGTCAAGCCGGATTTCGTTCAAATGCACAACGGGCTTCGGTGGGTGCGGATGAAGTGATCATTTAGCGAATCAGCCCTGGAGGTTGATACAGGTTACGAACCAAGCCAAGATAAGGCACAAACTCAGTTGCCTGTGCGAGTGCGAGAACAATGAAAATGATTCGTGACATGGACTTGGTTCGCCGGATACTGCTGACAATCCGAAACTGGGAGGGCAGGCCAGACATTTACCAAGTCTACGCTTCGGTCAAAAATCTTGCCGCGGAAGATCACGACCCAGATCCGATCCGATTCATGGACGATTCGTTTCATTATCACATGGAGATCATGATTGCCGAGAACCTTATTCAGTGTAGCCACGGGGCAGTAGATTGCTTTGATGAGTTTTTCGACATCGTTCTAACGTGGACTGGCCAAGATCTTGCCAGCAACATCGCCAACGATTCAGTTTGGAATCGTGTGCATGGAAAAATGAGGTCCTCGGGGCTCACGGCCATTGGATTCGAGTTGATAAAGAAGTTCGCAACCGAGTTTACTGCGCAGCAATTTCGTTCTTAGAGTCTTGGCAGAATTACCTGCCCAGATCATTCGGTATACCCGGTATACCTCTAAGCGTTGAAAACCGTTGTTTTTGGTTGATTGCCGCTGCCTGAGAAAATGAGATTCACACGGCAAAACACGGTAAATCCCGAGAGAAAGCACAAAGCTTAGATGCCCTTAGGAATGAGCTGCTCTATCCAGCTGAGCTACGGGAGCGATTGGAGACGCGCGATGGGTGCACTTTGACAGCCGACTGTTTTAGCTTGCCGCCGCGGCGAAGAAAACACACCCACTTCACTGTGGGGCACCAATTTTAGGTTGTCGGACCGTATTTTCCAGCAAACATTTGCGGCGCGGTTGTGGTTGGCGTCATACTAGCCAGCCGAAAAGTAGGCCGGCGACCTGAGTCGAACTGGGATTGCCCGCTGAATGTTGTCTTTTGGAACCGTCCACCTTGGACCATAAGGGGAAAGAAACGTGTTTCTTTCACAGAAGTCTTCACGACTGGCACAGATTTGTCTCGTCACACTGTTACTGGCCCAGTTGTACGGCGTCCCGTTGCCGGCCTGGGGCCAGGATTCCGCTGCTGACGAATCAGCGGCGATCGAGCGTGAACGGGTGATGGCGGATCGTTTTCTGCAAGTCTTGCAGCGGCGTCCTCGACCAGGAACGTCACTGGACCGCGTCTATGGGTTCCATGTTCAGAACGGTTCCTTGGACGAATTCATTGATTCGTTGGATGTCCCCGACGATGCCGAAGACGCCGGCCAACAGCGAATGATTCTGGGACTGTTGCAAACCCAGCGTGGGCAACAGGCGCTGGCGGCCGAGGCGTTTGCCAAAGCCGAACAGTTGCTGCCAGACGATTTTGCCGCCAGCTATTACTTGGGCCGCAGTTTGCTGGCCATCGGTCAAACTGAAAAAGCGGCCGCTGCGATCCAGCGGGCCGTCGACCGCAAACCGCCACGCAACGAAGCCTTGCCGGTGTTCACCGAACTCGGTCGCATCTACGGCCGTGCCGGGCAAGCTGAAAAAGCGCTGGCGGTTTGGAAACAACTCGAATCGCTGTTCCCAGGTGACTCGCGTGTGGGCGGCCAGATCGCGACCACATTGGCAGAAGAAGGCAATTTGGATGAAGCGCTGCGACGTTTCGAAGCGTTGGCCACGACCGCGCGGAAGGATGATGAAAAGATTGCCTTTGCCGTGCAAGCCGCCGAGATGCAGCGGCGATTGGGGCAAACCGAACAAGCCACCGCGGCGCTGGAAAAAATCCTTTCGCGCTTGCGTCCCGGCAGTTGGTTGTACAGCGATGTTCGCAATCGTATCGAAGACGGCTTTCTTAAATCGGGTGACTACGACGCACTGGCCGACTACTACAAACAGAAGCTGGCGGATTCCCCGGACGATTTGGCGTTGCAAGTCCGGCTGGGCCGCATCTTGGTTTCGGCGCGACGCTTGGACGAAGCCGCCAAGACGTTGCAGGGTGCCGTCGAAAAAGCACCGGATGACCCCGAGGTTCGATTGGCGCTGGTCGATGTGTTGGTCAGCAAAGGTGAGATGGCTGGTGCGGCGGAGCAATACAAACAATTGGCCGCTAACGACCCGAGCAACCCAGACTATCTGCTGCGGTGGGGCCAGATCTTGCTGGAGGACGAAAAACAACCGCTGGAGAATCGCCGCCAAGCCGCGGTCGATATCTGGAAACGGTTGGCAAAAAATCGATCCGAAGACGCGGTCACGCTGTCGCAAATCGCCGATCGGATGCGTGGGATCGACCGCAAGGAAGACGCGATTGCCTTGTATCGCCAAGCCATTGACGTCGACCCCGAATCGCCTCAGTACCGCGAGTACTTAGGTGAATACCTGCACCAGCTTGATCGCAAAGACGATGCGATCGAAGTTTGGCGATCCATGGCCGAAGGAGACCGGCGCAGTCGAGATTCGCTGGTCCGGTTGGCCGAGGTGTTTGGCACGTTTGACGAAAATCAAATGGCGTTGCAGGCTTGGAAAGACGCCTCGGAATTGGATCTGACCTTTGCCCAGGAATTGCGCTACGCCAAAGTGCTTCGCGAAGCCAAACAGTTTGATCAAGCGTTTGTGCGTCTCGATGCGGCAGGCTCGATCGCGGAAACACCGGACGAACAAGAACAACTGCTCAAAGACCGCATTGTCACGTATCAGCAGGCCGGTACGCTGGCCGAGCAAATCGCCGCGCGACAGGCCGCTGAACCGACAACCGAAAATTTGCGGCAGCTAGCGATGATGCATTCGGCCGCCGGTCAGTTGACCGAAGCCGCCGAGTCGATCGCCAAGGCACAGCAGCTGTCGCCTGAAGATGTGGATGTCTTGATCATCGCTGCGGAAATCCAGGAACGGCAAAACCGGTTCGCCGATGCTGCGGAAACCTTTGAGAAACTGGCGGCGGTCGACACGCGATTCCGCACCAACTATCTGGAACGCGTCGCCGACCTGCAAATGCGATTGGGGCAGGTCGATGAAGCCCTGTTGACTTGTGATTCATTGATCGACGCCAATCCCGCCAGCCCCGAATCCTATCAGTTTCTAGCGCGTCTGGCGTTTCGGGCTGGACGCGATGACCAAGGCTTCACAGCGCTGCGGCGGGCAATGAATGTCGCGCCACGTGATAACGGCCCGCGCAAGATGTTGGCATCTACGTTTGCCGATCGCTACCGAACCGAAGAGGCGATTGAGTTGTACTGGCAAGCGATGCGCTATGAAAACGAAACGGATGGCCGCATCGGGATGATCAAGCGTCTGGCGCCGCTGTATGAGCGCAAGGCTGAAATCGATGAATTGATTCGTCGGATCGACGAAATGGGACGCGAAGATGTGGACACACGAACCACGCAATTGATGACCGCCGCGGCCTATGAGGCGGTGCAAGACTATGGGGCGGCACGCTCGGCCATCGACCGCCTGCTGGCCAATCAGCCGCGCGACGTGACGTTGCTCGAGAGCATGGTCCGCTTGAGCGATCTGTCGGACGAAGTGTTGTTGGCTGCGGAGTTTCAGGAGCGGATTGTCGGGCTTGCCGACACCCCGGAAAACCGTTTCAAACTGGTCCAATTGCAACTCGATGCCGACCTGATCGACATCAAAACGGCGCTCAATCAACGGATCGCCCTGGCCAGCGATCCGCAGCGATTGGGGTTGATGATCCGATCCGCCACCGCCCGCGGTGATCACGAAGCAGGTATCGCGATCTGTGAAGAAGTTCTGCGCCGCGACCCCAGTTTGTGGGACATCAAACTGACTCTGGCTGAGTTGCTGTTGTACCAAACGGAAACTGATAGCGAAGCCGAAACCGACGGCGAACCGGCAGCGAAGGATGACAACCCGATTCCCGCGCCGCATCGTCGAGCGATGGAGCTGGCCGATGAAGTCCGCTCGATGGATGTTGCACTGGACGCGTTGCCACCGACGGCAAAAAAACCGACGGTGTCTTCCACGTCCAGCAATTCTCGACCGCCAAACTACTACACCAGTCCCCGGTATTGGTCGGTCAGTGGTTACGAACTTGCTCGCAACTACCGAGTCGGCCGCTACGCCAGCGCCAACTATGGTTATTCATCCTCGCAGGGAGGGCTGATCCAGCCACGGTCGTTTGGACATGCACGCGTGATCGCGGTCGCATTGGATATGGTCGCCATCTGCAAGGCCTATTCGCAGGATGAAGCGAATGAAAAGATTCAAACTGTGATCGAACAAAAGGCGAAGCTGCCGGAGGTCGACCAAATTCAGGACGCCAATCAGATTTGGGAATATCGCGCGCTCCAATCGACCGCCAGCTCATTGGCCCAGTACGGGACAAACAACACGGTCAGTCAACAGAATCGTGAACAAAATGAGCAACTCAATTGGCGTCTAGCCGAATTGGATCCGGAAAACGGGTCGGCATCACTCAAGTCGATGTTGATGCAAAAGGTCCGCAAGGCTGCAGTCGCAAAAAGCGATCCGCCGCCGTCCGACGACAAAGCGGATGATGAAAAGTCGTCCGACGATGATGCAATGACGTTGACGGACGACCAAGTCAAACTGCTGCTGTCGCTGTATGAACAAGCGGAGGTGGACGCCAAGGCCGACAAGAGCCAGCGAAACGCGGCGTCGTGGTCGAACCTGACGACCTATCGAGCCATTCTGGGCCACCACTTTCAATCGACGGGGCAAACCGAACGGGCAGCGGAATTTGAATTGGTTCCACCTGGCGAGGACGCTTCCCTGCGTGAACTGGTTTCCGCGATCAGTTTCTACCTGAGCCTGAATCAAATTGAGCAGTGTGATGCGTTGGTGCCTCGTTTGCTGCCGGCGGTTCGCAGCGATACCGACGGCAATGCCGCGGTCTCCAACAGCGCCTCCGGGATGGCTGGCGGTTGGTTGCGAACAGGGAAACAGGGGGAATCGTTTGTCGAGCAGCATCGTTTTGCAATTCTAGATGCGGTCTTGGCCGAAGCGATTCGAGCCAGTGCCAACCCCAAGTCGCGCAGTGGTGGCCTGTCCGACGGCACACTCAATACTTACGTGCAAAACGAGAACGGTTCGTTCTATTCGGTGACTGTGAAAGCGCCCCTGTCATCCGATTTGTTGACGCGTCAGGTCGTGACAGAATTGTCCAGCCTGATGCCGGTTGCCAGCGGCACCCGATCACCGCGTGAATTGAGTATCCCCGACGATGTGATCGCGCACCTGGATCAACCGCTCGAGGGTGCTCCGGCCTATGAACAGAAAACGCGTGCCATCTTGGCGGCGTTCGCCTACTGGTGGAACAAACTGCCTCAAAAAACCTATCAGCGAATCAATCAACTTTGCGAGCTGTATCCAGACGACGTTGATCTGAAAATTGAACAAGCCCGGCTTGCCAGCGAATTGGCCCAGCCGCGCGTGGCGTTGGAGAAACTCGACTCGTTTGATCCGCTGGACAGTCGGATGCTGGTTCGCAAAGAGATGGCGGCGATGAATTTGGCGTCACAGATCGGCGACGTCGAACGCGCCAAACAGGCGGCCGAGCGACTGTTCGGGTTGCGGATGGACACCGCGACTCAATTGGCGCTGGCCGACCAATTGCGGCGGTTGGGAATGAATTCCAAATCGGCCGCTGTGCTACGGCGATTGCGTGGCGGGCGAGCGCGTGATGAACGCACCGATTTGCAAATCGCGCAGTCGTTCATGAGTGCCGAGGACAAAGAGGCCGCTGCCGAAGTTGCCTACACGGTTTTGCGGCGGTTAAACAGTGGTCGCGGTAGCGCCAGTAATTCCGACTACTACCGCCGACAAGCCGTGTCGATCTTGCGCAGCGCCGGTCGATTGGACCCGTTGATCGAGCGTGCCAAGCGGCGTATCGAATCGTCACCATCGTCCGTTCGGGCACGTATCGAGCTAGCGGAACTGTACACCGCAGCCGGCCAACAGGAGGATGCGGAACAATTGTGGCAGGTCATTGCAAAATCCAAGCCCAATGACCCGCGACAATTGATCGCCCGAGCCACGGCGCTCAATAAAGCGAACAAGTACGACGAAGCGGCAGTGATGTACTTGGATGCCTTTGCCCAAGACCCGCAACTGTTCAATCAGCATTTCTACGAAATGACACGCGCGGTTCAGCAAAGCAAGGACAGCGACGCGATGTTCGAAAGACTGGTGAAAATCAGTCCGGATGCCATCCCCGGCTACCGCATGGACGAACTGTTTCGCATCGGCAGCCAAACAGACTATTCCGATGCCAAGCGAAAGTTCGTCAAGCATGCGCTCAAGAACACGCAATTGCAACAAGACTACTACCGCTACATCGACGACATCCCCGCTGCCGAACGCAAGAAGATTCCCGAGATTCGCAAGCTGATTCTGGATGCGATCTGTAGTAACGATGCGTTTTCGAAAACTTCCAGACTTTGGAATGTGACCAGCTACTCCAGCAACGGAACCGCAATGGGACCGCTGAAAGGAACGTTGGAATTACTGAAAACGGATACCAAGGGACGCGAACGTTTTCTGAAAGCTGTCGAGCGAGTGAAAGAGAAAAAGGAACTGGCTCAGACGGCGACGTTTCTGACCGCGATGATGGACGTCAGCGACGACGAGAAACGGCCCGCAGCGGTCGAACGTATCCGCGAATTGTTGCCATCGGCAAACGAAGCTAGCACGCAAGAATCGTCTGACTCTGACACCGTGCAAATCAGTAGCGGACTGCTGTGGCAGGGCGGTCAAATACTGGAAGAAATTCGCACCATCGATGACCGCTATCCGCTGCTGGTGTCTATCTATCGAACGTCCCAGCAAAGCGAAGGGCAAACCAACAACAATTTACAGTACACCGTCGGCTATCGGTTGGTCCAAGCCCTGTCCAACAATGATCAAAAATCAGAGGCCCGCGCGTTCCTGATGGATCAGTACAACCAAAATGATCACTCAGCCGACAATCAATACAACCCAGGCTATGGAGACTATCAAGAAATCCAGGTCAGCCAATCCATCGCAGCGATGTTGGACGAAATGGGTTTTCACATCGATTCGCTATTGATCTTGCAACGGTTGGCCGCTGACCCCGGCAAGTTTGCCAAAGCAAAACGGTGGGGCGGACAACGGATGACGCCGGCCGAGACGATCAAGAAAATTGAACAGGTGGCAAAGAAGATCGATTCAAAATCGTCGGCCGAGTACATCAAGATCTTGGCCGCCCATGTTGCCAGCAGTGACGACAATCCGGCGATCAAATTGCTAGAGATTCCGGTCGAAATGCTGTTCGATTCGCAGACCGAACCCGGCATCGAAATGGCGCTGCGTTCCGCTGCCGAAACCGAATCCGGGCGAGAATCGCTGCAGACGTTTGCCCAGCAATTGCAAACCGAATCTGAAAAACGCAGTGATGATTGGTCGATCCCCGCGACGCAAATTTTGTTGGCAATGCATACCGAGCAAGGTGACTTGGCGGCGCTGGCCAAGGAACTGAAAACGCGGCTTCCCGATGTGTCCAAAATCGCGGCTGCTGATGTGGCTGCCGCGGAAATGTATCGACCACTGACCGGATTATTCACGACCGCAAGTGTGGCTGCCAATAGCGATTTGGAAGCGGCGAAAGCGATCGCCCAGGATCTGGCGAGCTACTTGCAGGCAGTGGCTAAATCGTTGAACGATCCGGCACTGGACCTGGCTGCGGCGTCACTTAGCAACCAAGGTGGCGAATCGCTGCAGGCCTTCTTGGATCGAATCGAGAAATTGATCACGCCAGATGCATTGCTGCCTGCGGCACAGATCGATGCCTGTCTGCACATCGCCGGCATCGCAGCCCAAAATGGTCAGCTCGCCGTGTCGACACGAGCCTTGAAACTGGCACTGCAAAACGGACCGCCGCTACGACAGATCAGCACCGGTGGCGACGCGTTTGCGATCAACCAAAATCGATCCAGTTCGCCCGCGGACATGGACGATGGCTTGGAAGAATTGACAGAGGACGTGTTGAAGATCATCAATGACTACTCCAATGCGATCGGCCAGAAACTGGGCGCCAATGAACCGACCCCACCCCAGGACACACCGGATGCAGCCCCAAAGGCCACTGTCGATCAAGAAACCTTGCTGCAAATTCAGGACAGCCTGGCCGCGATTGTGATGCCCGCCAATCAACCGACGTCGGTCTATCCCTATGCCAAGCAAATCGTGTCGCGTCAAAACTATGACAACTTTTCCAACGCCACACAGTTCGAAATCGAGTCGGCGTCGGTGGCGCTGGGACGAATCGCAGCCCTAGCTGGTGGGAGCGACGAAGTGATCGATGCATTGCGATCGCGGTTGGAATCCGCGGCCGACAAAGCGACCGTTGCCGGGGCACTTGTGGATGTCGCACTGGCGGCGAACCAACCTGCCGCCATTGAAAGTGCCGTGGAGCAATTCGCAACCGCGCTGGACGGCGTGCTGCCAGCCGACGAGGGCCCCGAGACGACACCCGAATCGTTGCAGAGTATCACGTCACAGATGCAGCAGGATTCGTATCGTAAAAGCGAAACCATTGATTTGGTCGTCCGCACGATTTGGCCGCTGGTGGAATCAGATGACGAATCGTTGAAACCCGCACAGAATAGGGCAATCACTATTCTCTCGCGAACCGGGCGTCTGATCCAAACCGATAGCTACACCGCCAATCGTCACCGTGAGGTGTTGTCGCGGATTCGCAATCGACGGCTGAAATCCGCGGCGACCAACGGCAATCAAGACATTTTTAAAAGCTTGATTTCCACCGAGCTTGAATCGATCAAACAGCAATACATGAGCTACGACAGCGAACATCGCGATCGCTATAGCCGCCAAGCCCGTGAACGACTGTTGACGCAGTTGATCACCGATGGGCTGATGGAAAATTCGACCGGTTTCCTTCGCAAAATGATGTTGGAGGAAGAACGACCGAGCTATGAATCGAATGTTCAAGGGCTGGTTTGTTTGGAGACAGCCAAACTTTCGCCCCAAGAGCGATTCGACTATCTAAAGCGTTTGACGTTGGGCGAATCGGCCGACGATCCGATCGCGCACTGGAGCCGACTGGTTCGCTACAGCGACGTCCCAGCAATGGTGTCGCGACAAGTGCCGCGTCTGACCGAGATCCAATCGTTGCCGACTTGCAGCGCTGCGGTGCCGGTGGCCGATACGATTTTGATGCTGGCTGACGTGGCCGCTGAATTGGGTGAAACGGAGACCTTGGCCAAGTTCTTTTCCGATCGCAGCACAGGCAAGGGGGATGAAGCGGATGTGGTTGCGTCGATCGTCCGTTTGGCCGCCATCGAAGGCAAAGAGAGTGGTCTAAAATGGCTGTACCCAACACTCGGTGCCCTCGCCAAGCATCTGGCAGCAACCAAACCGGATAAACAGGATCCCAAGCTGGTGTTTCCGGATCTAGCCTTGTTCTTGGCCGCACGCGCGGTCGACGCGGGCATTCCCAAAGCGAACGTCAATTGGCTGCTACAGGAATTGCGAATGCATGCCCTGCGTGGCCAATACAATGAAATGGCATCGTTGGTTTCACGTGTTCGCGCGGCCGCCGAGATCGGCAACCTGGCTGGTGCAAGCAGCGATTCGCCGCTGCGGCATTTCCTTTCTGTTTCGATTCCGTCCCGGTTGAAACCTGACTCTGCGAATCTGGCGCCGCTCTACGCGATCAATTCCGAGGGCGTGATCACTGGCACTAGCGGCGACGACACCTCGCTGTTGATGTTTCGGTACCCCGTGACAGGTGACTTTACGTTCTCGATTCAGACGGGCGAAAAAGGCAACAGCGATGTCGATGTGTCCTACGGCGGTGTGATGTACTCTGCCCTGGGATGGACACAAAAAGCAAAACTCAACGCGCTCGGCAGTAACTACAACAGTGAATTCCCGCTCTCGAATATCAAACGCGGCGAAAGCAATCTGGAGTCGCTTCAGATTTCGCCTCAGCAAACCGAAGCCAGTTGCAATGGCGTGGTCTATGCGACCGACAAGACCGTAGGGTCCTTTCCTTGGGTTGCCGTTGCCTACCTGGCACAACACACCGTGGAGGTCCGTGAGTTGATCCTGAAGGGTGAACTGACGATTCCCGACGAATTGAATTTGATCGATCCGACGATGCGCGGTTGGGCTTCGTTTTCGTACAGCAATGCCGCCATCGATCCACTGTTGCCGATCGGACCAAAGCAAGAGAATGCCGAACAGGTCAAAGCAAACCGTGAGAAACACCTTCAGCAGGCTGCCGAGGGCTCGCTCAACAATGCGTGGTATGTCAAAGACGGCGAATTGATCTATCGTCATTCCCAATCGAGTAATCACTACGACTCGGGCACACAGTTGCAATACTTGCGTCCGTTGTTGGATGGCGAGTCGATTGAACTTTCGTTTTGGTGGGACGATACATCCGCCATCCATCCGACGCTGGGACGCACGGTGTTGGAACTCAGCGAGCTTGGTATGACTCCTATTTGGAGCGTTCTGCCGAATGACATGGCGTCGGTGGGATACGTTGCCGCAACGCAACTCGAGCCGCCGGTGACTCCGATCGCCACGGACAATGTGCCGATCGTCGACGCTTGGAATCTGATTCGGATGACACGCAACGGAGATCAGGTCGTCGTGACGCTCAACGACAATCCATTGACCGAAATTCCCGTCACCGAATCGGCCCGCCCCGGGTTCTCGCGAAAGCAGAATCAGAGCGCCAAGATCCGTTGGATCAAGTTGACCGGTGATTGGCCGTCGGAATTGCCAAATGATTTGCTGGCCCGCTAATGGAATCGGAAATATCTGATCCGTTGGATCGCAGCAGTGGATCGCGGTTTGCGCGGGTCTGGTCCATTGGCGCTGGCGTGTTGGTACTGGTCACCCTGCCGTTGTGGGTGACGTTACCGGCATGGGACGTGGGGTACCCGCGCGTCAGCTGGTTGCCTTGGTCGCCGGTCGCGGGCGTCGCTCTGGTCGCTGACAGCATGGCGTTGATCGTCAGCCTGGCGTCGCTCGCTGCGATCGCAATCGGGGTGCAGCGCCGCTGGTTGTGGTGGTTGGTGGCCGCTGGACTGGCCGCGTCGGTGCTGTTGGACCAACACCGCCTACAGCCCTGGGCCTATCAAACGATTCTGTACGGCATCGTGATGGGTGGGCTGGGCTGGCGCTCGGCGCGACCGTGGATCATGGCGATCGCGATCAGCGTCTATTTTTATAGTGCCAGTGGGAAGATTGATTTCCAGTTTGTCCACACCGTTGGCAATCAAATGATCCATGCACTGGCCGTCCCGGTGGGCGGCGTCAGCGATGCGCTGGCGACCCGATTGGCATTTGTGTTGCCGATCAGCGAACTGTTGGTTGCGCTGTTGTTGATGCTGCCGCTGACCCGGAAACTGGCCGGTTGTGGCGCGATTGCGATGCATGTCACTCTGGTCGCGATTTTGGGACCGTGGGCGCTCGACCACAGTTGGGGTGTGCTGGCCTGGAACATATTGTTGGCGGCCCAGAGTTGGGTGCTATTCGTCCGACCCGATGTTGCGTCAATCAACGCACCGACAGCACCGTCGACGGCGGGTCCGACCGTGCGGCCGGCGGGGTTTCGCTGGGCCATTGCAGCGACTGTGTTGTTTGCGTTGCTCGCGCCGCTGGGCGAACGATTTGGCTATTGGGATCACTGGACATCCTGGGCGCTCTATTCACCGCACAATAGTCGGGCCGAAATCGAAATCCATCAGTCGGCGATCGACCGTTTACCGCCACAGGCCAAGCCGTTCCTAGGCGAAGATGCGGATGCCGACCGCTGGCACGCATTGGATGCGGAACAGTGGTCGTTGCAATGGCGACTGGCGCCGATCTATCCGCAAGCCCGCTATCAGCTGGAACTGGCCCTTGCACTCGCCGAGCAGGCCGAGTTGCAGAGAGCGATCCGTGTGGAGGTCAAAGGTGTTTCGGATCGTTGGAGCGGGAAACGCAAGCAGTCTTACTTGATCGGGGAAGAAGAGTTGCGGAGGGCTGTTGGTGGGTTTTGGTTGTGACCGGTGGAAGGGCACGCCAGGTTTCACCTGGCCTACTGCTGCCGCCAGGTTTCACCTGGCCTACTGTTACATTGCCGCGGCGGCGACGGCCAAGTGCGAGTTGCGCGCGGATTGCCACTGTGCATCGGCGGCTGAAAGGGTCCAGGTGTGTAACATTCGACGTTCCACCAATTTGGAAACCAGTTCAGGCGTGGTTGCCGCATCCAGATGTTTCATGATCGAAGCGCGACGACGCTCGACCGTACGATCTGAGATGTCTAATTCTTGAGCGATGTCACGATTCATTTTACCTTCCAGAATGCGATTGGCGATTTCACGCTCCTGGCTGGTCATTTGACGTGCGGCATGATCTAGTTGTTGCAACCGCTCCATCAGATGGGTATGCGTTTGCACGCTTTCGGTGACATCGCGTGCAATGTTATGACGTCGTACGACCGGACCACCTTCGGTGTCGGCCACGCCGACGGTGTGAACCAACAGAATGCGGCGCTCGCCGCTGCTGTCTTTTACACTACGCAGTGCTGTAATCGAGCGGCCGTCGCTTAGGTCAGCCTGTTGGCACTCTGGAATATCATCGTTTAATGGGTCGCCTTCGCACAGAAAATGGTGATAAGACAAACCAGTGACCGTACTCGGGTCGTAGCCCAGGATCTTTTGGATCGATGGGCTAACGAATGTCACTTCGCTGGCGTCTCGGTTGGAAAAGAAAAAATACGGATCGACGAAGTCGGTTGCCCGTGGCAGATCCAGTGTTGAATCAAGCGTCACTTGACGGTCTCCAAATAAATTTTGAATCAGGGATGCCATACAATGCACGGCCATCAGGCAATCCGTTCGCCAGCGGACACCCGTCAAACTGACGGGTTGTTTGATCGGCACTCTGGATGCCGATCCCCTCTACAGTTAAATGCGTTGTCGCCTACACGACTCCGCGGCATTCGGAAGAAGATTTGATGGATTTCAATCAAAACTCTATTTTTAGCTTGATTTTGGCCGTTTTTTGGGGCGTGAGCGGCCTTTCCCATGCTCAGACCGATGTCAGTTTGGCCAATTCCAGTGTACGAACGCCGGAAAGTGGCCCCCGCCAGATTCAATTGCCGGACGAACCCTTCCGCTACCGTTTGGAATCGTTTCCCGTCACTGTCACCGCTGTGATGACAGCACTGGACAACACGCCCAGTGACAATCCGATCACCGACCACGGCGCAACCCTGGGACGCGTCTTGTTTTACGACCGGTCGTTGTCGGTCAATGGCACGGTATCGTGTGCCAGCTGCCACGACCAGAAACACGCCTTTAGCGATCCCCGCGCCAGCAGCCTTGGATTTGATGGCCAGTCGTTGGCCCGAAATTCAATGAGTCTGGTGAACCTGCGTTTTTATCGCCGCGGTCGATTCTTTTGGGATGAACGCGCCGCCAGCTTGGAAGACCAGGTTTTAATGCCGATTGAAAACCGACTCGAAATGGGGCATGACCTGGATCAATTGGTGCCGCAGCTGCAACAGGATCCGATCTACCCACCCCTGTTTCGCAACGCGTTCAACGATCCGAAAGTCACCGAGCAACGGATCGCCAAAGCGCTGGCTCAATTTGTGCGTTCGATCGTCTCATTCAATTCTCGCTACGACATCGGGCTGGCGCAAACCCAATCGCCACTGGAACCGTTTCCCAATTTCACCGAGCAGGAAAATTTGGGAAAGCAACAATTCTTTGGCCGCGCCCTGTGCGCCGAGTGTCATCTTCCAGGCTATCGAAATGAACCGTTCAGTTCAGACAGGACAAATTTTCCCTCGTCCCAATGGCTGGTCTTTCAATTGCGTCAGCCCACCAACAACGGCATCGATAGCGGTGCGGCAGACGATGATTTTGGTGTCGCTACCCATTCGGGTAACGCGCGCGACCGAGGGTTGTTCAAAGCATCGACGCTGCGCAACATCGATTTGACGGGACCCTACATGCATGACGGTCGATTCGAGACGATCGATCAAGTCATTGAGCACTACAATTGGAGTGTGCGCCCGCAAGAGAATCTGGATGAGCGGTTACGCGATTTTGCCGCCAATGGTTTGGCGTTGCCGGAAGTGCCCAAGGTTGCCTTGGCAAAATTCTTGTCCACGTTGACTGACGAAAGCTTGTTGACCGATCCGAAGTACTCCGACCCGTTTGTCGAGCAGCCCCAGCAAGTGGCTACGTCTGATTGATTGATGAAGCAGGGTTTCCGCCTGCATCAGGAAAGACCCGCTTGGGGTACCAGCAGCCGTTTTTTTGAACCAGGATCGCTTTCAAATTTCCCTGCGGGGTCAGCGCTGCGATCTCAAGCGGCTGCGGATCCGGACCTGGCGTCGGCTGCCGCGATGGGGACAGCCCCAGTCCATTGGTCAAGCGAACGCATTCTTCCGCATCGACAGAGAGCGAGGTCATGTGAGACACGCCCAGTGCCGCCGGCATCAACATCGATTCAATCTCGTTTTCGCGAATCTGGTCGATTGTAATCGAATCGGCTAACTCAAATTCACCCACGCGCGTTCGCGTCAACGCCGTCATGACTGCGACCGTGCCCACCGCCTGGGCCAAATCCATTCCCAAGGTACGGATGTAGGTGCCGGTTCCACAGACGATTTCCAACGATAGATCCGGGTACTGGTATTCCAGCACCTTGATCGAATCGATCTGGACCTGCCGCGCCGGCATTTCGACCGTCTGGCCTTGGCGGGCCATTCGATACGCCCGTTTCCCATCCACTTTGATTGCCGAGTAGGCCGGCGGCACCTGTTCGATCGAACCGATCAAAGTTTGACAGGCGGCGGCGAGTTGTTCTGTGGTGGGGATCGGGTGATCCGAATACACCGTTGGCTCGAATTCCATGTCGCCGGTGGGACTTTCCGCTGCCAATCGAAAATTGCCGCGATAACACTTGTCCGCTTCGTGGACATAGGGGACCAGTTTCGCCGCCGGGCCGACACCGACCAACAGCACGCCGTCGGCCAGCGGGTCCAAGGTCCCGCAGTGTCCGATTTTGACACGTTGCCCGCGCAGCTGACCTTGGATGACATTGACGACATCTCGAGAGGAGAATCCAATTGGTTTGTGACAGTTAAGGAATCCGAACATGTTTCCAGCGAGCGAGTATTGATGAGCCCCGAAAGTGATCCGAATGAACCACTGTTGTTGCAGGGAGCCCGGTTCAACGTTCACCGAATGACGTTGACCGGTGACGATGGCCAACAATACCAGCGTGAAGTGATCCGTCACCCCGGGGCAGTGGTTTTGCTGCCGATTTTAGACGACGGCCGCGTGGTGATGATCGAAAACACGCGGCCGACGGTCGGCGAGACGCTGCTGGAATTGCCTGCCGGGACACGCGAACCCAACGAAGACGCCGCGGTGACGGCGTCGCGTGAATTGATCGAAGAAACCGGATACAGCGCCAGCTCATTCGAGTTGATGCACCAGTTCTACTCGGCACCCGGTATCTGTGACGAACTGATGCACCTGTACCGAGCGACGGGATTGGTCGCCGGCGACCCCCAACGCGAAGCAACCGAAGCGATCATCAATCGCATTGCCACTCGCCAGGAGATCGTTCAGTGGATCGGCAGTGGAAAAATCCGCGACGCCAAAACCTTGGTGGGGCTGTACGCATTTTTAACGTCCGCATAGAACCCCGTTTCCGCGATTAGGGTTCTAGGTCGAAGTCCCCGGTCAGGTCTCGCCAGACGCAATGGATGTGGTTGGCGGGGTTGCCAGCCGCGTCGGCTTGCGTGTTGACGAATTCGATCAGGAAACTTTTGCCACGGACACGGTAGTAGTGTCCGATACCCGGTTTGGTCGCACCGGCCCAGCCGAATTGGATGCTGTCCCAACCATCGTTGTCGACGATTTGACGTCGGCTTTCAGCAACCGGGGTGGCAACCGCATCGATGTAGGTGTTGACCAGTTTCTTCAGCAGCGCTTGCCCGTCTTCACTTAGATCACTCAGAGCGATGCCGACGGGGTCTTCGGTTTCGACTTGGGGAGTCCCGGCAAAGCGAATTTCTTCTAACGCTTCGTCGGCAAAAATGGCTTGCTTGCGTTGGTCGTCGGTCATTGCATCGATCAATTCAAACGCCAGCTGTTCTTCGTCACGCAACACGCGAGTGCCTTTGCCGAGCGGCCCCGAGACGTCGGCTTTGACAATGGCCGGGTTGGCGGCGAAAAATTGCGGCGTGCTGTCGACCAATTCGCCGTCGCGGAAACTGAAATTCATCGACAGGTGGTGCCCTTCGAAACTCAGGCCCCACCGGCCTTCGTCACCCGGGGTTCCAAAAATCGTCACAAAGTACTTGTGGGGGTCGCGTTCCCAGGTCCGGCCATCGCCTTCCAGCTGACGCAGAACGCCTTCGAGCAGCATGATTCGGCTGGCTTTGCTATAGCCGGCTTCGCTAAGGGCCGAACGCAACAATCGCAGCGCAGCAACACGCTGAGCGGGGTTCATTTCCCGCAGCACCAATCCCTTGCGGGTTTTTTTGGGGATGAAGTGCCAATCGACGCGTTTCTCGCTGTCGAAAGGCATCATCGCGACGGCTTTCTGTTTTTCATCCAATTGATCCAGAAAACTGTTGGCGAACAGGGCGGCATGCGCGCCCGGCCCGTCGGCGACTTTCAGTCCAATTGCGACTAGACAGGTCAGGGCCAATGTGGCGGTGAGAATTCGCATTGAAAGCAGCTCAACATTGTGAAAGGGAGGGGGTCACGATTTAGAATCGGCGGGGCAGAAAGTTTACATCGAAACGCGGTCACTGTGGGAGCGGTCGCGACAGGACGGCAACGTCGGCCGCAGCATTATTCGCCCAGTTTGGTTGCATTGATCGACAGATTGGCCGACGATATTAGATTCCCCCCCTCTCCGTTCATAGCGAATAGTGTCGGTTCAATACGATGATTCTGAGTCCCTCTGGTAAGGCGTGGCAGCTGCAAAATGATTTTTTCCAAGAGATGGGCGGTCGTCAACAATTCCAGCAGCTGTTCGCGCACATTCCCGACGTGTACTTTTTTTTCAAAGACCGCGAAAGTCGAATGATGGGGGTCAGCGTCGCGATCCTCAAGCGGCTCGGTGCCTCCAGCGAGGAAGAGATTGTTGGCTCAACCGACTACGATCACTTCCCGTCTCAATTGGCCGATGAATTTGTACGTGACGACAAAGCCGTGATGGACTCTGGTCGGCCGCTGATCAATCGTGTCGAGATTTGGTACACCGAACATCGACTGCTGGATTGGTTTGTCACCACCAAGCTGCCGATCCGCAATTTGCAGGGCGAGGTGATTGGGTTGATGGGGACGGTCCGCGATTACAACGGTGCCCGCGCCGAGATCCAAGCGTACTCGCAGATCGACGACATCTTGAAACACATTCACGACCATCTCGATCGGAAAATTGGCGTCAGTGAATTGGCGACCATCGCCGGTGTTTCGCCACGGCAATTGCACCGCCGATTTGTCGAACTATTCGGGATGAATGTGCAAGAGTTTTTGGCCAAGACGCGGATCAAAGCGGCCAGTGATGCTCTGGTCAATACCGAATTGAGCGTTGGTGATATCTCGATCAAGTTCGGGTTTTGTGACCAGAGCGCGTTCACACAGCAGTTCAAAAAACACCTCGGTGAAACACCACTCAAATTCCGCAAGCGGCACCGCATCCTGCCACGCATCTAACAACGACTGTGCCAATTGTTCTGCTTTAAACTGCGCGTTGATTTTTGTCTCTCCCAACCACTAAGGCCTGCCACCGTGCCAACGTATTGTCATTTCCGTCGAGTCGTGTTGGTGTTTTGTTGCGTCTGGCTTTCTTCGGCAACCTTGTCCACCGCGGTCGCACAATCTGGATCGCTGAAGCGACCAAACATTCTGATCGCGATCTCAGACGACCAGTCTTACCCACACGCATCGGCCTATGGGGATGCGGCAAGTCGCACACCGAATTTTGATCGTGTGGCAAAGTCCGGCGTCTTGTTTCACAACGCGTTCACGCCGGCACCCGGTTGTAGCCCGATGCGAGCAGCGTTTTTGACTGGCCGCGAAATTTGGCAGCTGCGTGAAGCCGGGACGCATGCGAGTTACTTTCCAACGGACTTGCCGGTCTACACCCAACAGTTGGATGCGGCGGGTTACCACGTCGGGATGACCGGCAAGGGATGGGCGCCGGGCAAGGCCGAGGGTTGGCCACACAATCCGGCCGGTCAGGACTATGGCAAACGCAAACAGAAATCGCCCCCAGGCATTTCGTCCAACGACTATGCTGCCAACTTTGATGATTTCCTAGACGCTCGTGATGACGACCAACCGTTTTGTTTCTGGTTCGGCGCCTCGGAGCCGCACCGTGTGTTTGGTCGCGGATTGGGGGCGAAAAACGGAATCGACCCCGATCAAGTCAGCGTCCCAGAATTCCTGCCCGATTCGCCCACCGTACGCAGCGATATCGCGGACTATCTGTTTGAAATCGAGTGGTTTGACAATCATCTGGGGCGGATGCTCGATCGCCTGCAACGCGAGGGTGAACTGGAAAATACATTGGTGGTCGTGACCAGTGACAACGGGATGTCTTTCCCACGAGCCAAAGCCAACTTGTATGAATATGGGGTTCACATGCCACTGGCAATTGCCTGGCCGCAGCGAATTCCTGGCGGCAAACAGAGCGATGACTTGGTCAGCCTGATCGACGTGACGAAAACGATTTTTGCCGCCGCCGCGGTCCAGCCGCAGCAGGCCGACCAAATGCCAGGGCACAACTTGCTGCCACGTCTGAGCGATCAGGCCGGCAAGACACCGCCGGTGCGTCAGGCTGTCTACAGCGGGCGCGAGCGACACTCGTCGTCACGCTACCACACACTCGGTTATCCCGGCCGATGCATTCGTACCGACACACATTTGTATATTCGCAATTTTGCTCCCGAGCGTTACCCGGCCGGTGCACCGCAGAAATACGACTCGGCCGATTTCGACGACTCCGCCCAACTTGTCGAATCAACACTCGGTCCGGTTGACGGTGGCTATCACGATATCGATGCCTGTCCGACGCTTGACTGGATGATCGAAAACAAAGCGGATCCACAGATCAATCGATTGCTGGAGTTGGCTGTCGGGATGCGACCGGCGCAAGAGTTGTATGACATCCGCGTCGACCCGGCCTGTCTCAATAACTTGGCCGACGATCCAGGTTCCCGTTCGCTATGTGATCAGCTGGATTCGCAGTTGCAGTCCTATCTGCGTCAAACAGAGGATGTTCGGGTCACCGATCCGGCCAATGCAGACGTCTGGGAAACCTATCCCCGTGTCAGTGGACTGCGGTGGTTCCCGATCCCACAATGGGCGATCGACCAGCCCGACAAAGTCCCCCGCCAGACGTGGCTGGAAGAACGACGGCCGTGAATGGGATTGGGTTCGTTGCGATTCACCGAGTTTCCTTGCGGGTACTCGACACCACTCGTTCTATTCTCTACAGAGAACTCATGATGTCGATTCGAATTGGTTTACGAGGTACCCCATCTGGCTTTGGAAGCCGGCTGCTTGGCTCGGTGGTGATCGTCTTTATACTGGGGGCATCGGTCTGCAATGCCCAGCAATCCGACTCGGCTGCGAAACCGCAGGGGAAAACCAAACTGGAGGTGGACATTGATCGTAGTTTGGAGCGCTATTCGGTTTACGTTGATGGCGACACCCAGGCGATGAAGCCGGTGAAGGTATTGACCTGGAACAATCCATTGGCGGGCGGAGTTGGCAAGTTTCGCACGGTGCTGTATCTCAAAGACGGTCAACCCAAAGCAGTATGCTGTATCTGGCCTGGACCGAATAAGAAGCTGTACCACGAATTCGGGACGCTGACGCGATCGCCGATTGTCGGAAAATTGGATGGCAAGCCGTCGTGGGAAATGGGCGTGGATTTAATCCAGTTCCACCCGGTTCCCGAAAGCGATCCCCCTAGCACCGATCGACGCCGTCGCTTGCTGCAAATGAAGGACTTGATTCGTCGCTTCACAGCCGTCGAAACTCTCAGTCGAAAAGGCGAGGCGACGCGTGAGCAATTACGACTTTTGCCAACGCCTTTGTATCGATACGAAAAGGCATCCGAACAAATCACTGACGGCGCTGTATTTTGTTTCGCCCACACGACCGATCCTGAAGCACTGGTGCTGCTGGAAGCGGTCCCGGCGGATGGTGAGTTGCGATGGCAATACACGTTTATCCGCAGAACCACGCTGCCGGTAACCGGATACCTGGATGGGAACGATGTCTGGAGCACCGATCGGGCCGGGCTTGCATCGTTCAACCAGTTGCCGATGTCGCGCTAGGAATCGATTCCTAGAGCTGGATCACTTGTTGCTCGTTGATGGTTTCGGCGTTCTGTTCACAGTTGGCGGCCAGTTCGATGGTCACGTGCCAGCGGCCTTCGGCATCGCCGCGGACCAACCAGTGGGGATGCACGCATACGCTTTGATGCACCAGTTCGAAACCGGCTTCGCTCTGGCTGACCGTTTCGATCGGGAAGGCCCAAATACCGCTCGGACGATCGAGTGAGAGCACCACGTCGATCCCCAACCAGCGATCGGATAGCGAGAGTTGTTTGGCGTCATGCAGATCCAGTTTTTCGCCCAACTGTCCCAGACGCTGGTCGTTCTGGTCGGTGAAGTAGCGATCGTCGGCACCGGAGGGCAGACCGGCGAAATTCATTTCGATACCGAAGTGTAGCTCTCGATCGGTCGGCAGATTTTCCAGCAAGTAAGTGATCTCCAACGATTGACTGCCAGCGACCATCGTCACCGCTTTGGTCAACACGATCGGGATGCCCCAGGCATTGCCTTCGCGTCGCATTTGCACTTGGACACGATCGCTTCCACGTCGCAGTTTGGCTTCGAAGGGTAGTTCGACGAAATCGCCACGTTCCATTGCCTCGCCACGTGAAACCGTTTCCAGCGTTGCATCGTTGTCATAGAAGTGATCCATCAAGCTCTTGCGAGCATAGCGATCATACTGCAATCGCTTGTCCAAATCGGCTTGTTTGAACACGACACGGTCATGAATGCTGGCGACTGATTCGCCGGCGGCACTGGGGCCGGAGAGGACTTTTTGGTGATAGCTTTCGGGGCGTCGCTGCAAGGTCGCAAGCAGGTTGTGACTGATGTCGCGGACATCCAGTTCATAGATGCGACCGCCGCGCCCGGGGGCGACCCAGGCACAGAGTTTCTCATTGCTTAAACGGACTTCTTGCAGTCCGTCAAAGTCATAGTCGTCGGCGGTCGCTTGCACGGCTTCGGACAGTTCGCCGGTCAACCCGCTCAACAAATTGTCGGCCGTGATCAAATGTTGGTAGACGGCGTTTCGCAAATGCGGCAGATAGATCCCGCCAAAAGCGCCATGCCAGTAGGGGCAGTTGCACTGTCCACGATACAGATGGTCGCGAATGACGGCCAATTGGCCAGGGTCGACGCCAGCCGATTCGGCATCGGCCAGGCGGCGACTGACATGCATCATCCGCGCGTACATCTCGTTGGTTTCTTCGTACTTCGTTTTGAAGTTACGCCAATATCCGCCACGTAAGAACGTCTTTAGATCGTCCCAGTAAGGCTCTGATTCTAGTTCGTGCGTCAGGTCGTCCAGCTTGATTTGAGCTTCGGTCGGTAGTGACCACTCGGTCATTTCACGATAGCTGCAATCGGGCAAGTAGACCTTGCCAGCCGGCGCGGTGCGATTGATCGCATCGCCCAACGTGACGCAGTGCAACCAAGACGCATTCTCGGTCAGCGCATCGAACAGTGATTTCAGCCAACCGTCATCGTAGACGTGTTGTTTGGTATCCGGCCAAGTTCCAAATTTTTCGCCATCATCACCGAAAGTCAGCACAGCGCCGGGATGTTTTTCAGCGATGGAGCGACAGTGGTCGATGGTTGCCGCGACGGGCTGGAACGGAATCGTGTAACGCAGGTGTTCCGAGCCGGGGAAAATCCGCAGCAATCGGCCTTGGTCTTCGGTGATGAAGTACCCGGTCAATTCGTCTTCGGGCACACCGGCAGCACGGAAGTGATAATCATCCAACACCGTGTAACTGATGCCGGCATCGGCAACGTCACTGGTCAGCCCCGATTCCCAAACGCGTTCCGGTGTCCACATCCCGCGAGGACGCACGCCCAAGTTGCGTTCCAGCCATTGGCCGTAGGTTTCAATTTGGCCGACACGATCGCGCGACGGCAGCATCGTCATGATCGGTTCGTATTGGGGACCACCAACGATCTCGATGCGACCGGATTCGACCAGCAATCGCAACCGATCCAAGTATTCGGGATGCCGCTCGGCGATCCACATCATCAGCGGACCGGACGTGTGCAGCGAGATTTGCAGCTGATCGTAGGGCTCGAAAACGTCCAGGAAAGGCAGGTAGCTATCCTGGTAAGCCTGTTCAAACACACCGTCAAAGTTGCCGATCGGTTGGTGGTTGTGCAGAACCAAGCAGAGATGGACGTGTGCAGGCATGTTCGGTGGTGCTGAAAGCGTGGATAGAAGGCAAAAAGCAGGACACGGAAACTACGAATCGACAATTCATGGCCCGGCCCCCGCGCAAGCGAACTGGATTGTAGGGAACCGCCAACAAATTCCGTATGGCCGGCTTGGCACGAATATTTCGGATGTCGGAAAATCAGCCGGTGAGATGTCGCAAGGTTTCCCGACGCCGACTTTTTCGCCTAACCGTCAAAAGCCGCCCAGGATCCAGTATCGGCGACCGCCGGGGGCAAAACCTAAGTCATTTTACCGAAAACCAGATTCTTGTTTTCAGTCGCGGCCCCGCTTTGCAAGACGTTGATTCCACGACCGCAACTGCGGGGGGATCAGCGAATCGCCAGAACGTTGCGAGGATCGGATTGCCGAGCGACTTGGCGATACTGTTCCGCCGCAACCTCTGGCAGCATGGAATTGATCATACAGTCGCTGCTCCATTCGAATCCGGCGACTTTGTTCAAGCGCGGGAATACGTCCAGCGACCATTGGAATGATTCGGGTTGCTTGCTGCCCGGCGGGCAGGTGTGCAGCATGTAGTTGAATGCTTTGCCGGGAAACGCGCGATTAACCCAGCTAAGCACGCGCCACAACAGGCTGGACAAGTGGTCCAGTGAAGCATCGGAGAGCCGTTCAAAGTGGGGTTGATGGGCGATCGACGTGATTCGAATCAGGCCGGCAAAGCGACTGGCAAAGGGGCAGAATGCAACCAGGGAATCGGTTTGACCAATGATCCGCTTCTTTTCCGCCAATTCAGCACGCAGTAGGTCACAGCCCAATGAACAACCGGTTCGAGCACGGTGTGCTTCGGTTCGCGCCAACAGGCTGGCGACGCGATGCGGCATGATGCTGGTTGCAACCAATTGGCTATGGCTATGACGCAGCGACGCGCCGGCTTCGAGTCCCGAATTTTTGAACACGCTGATGTATTCAATTCCGGGGATGTCACGCCAGTGTCGAATGCGATCGCGATAGGCCAGTAACGCTAAGAAGATTGATGACGAATCCAGTTGCAGCATCGATTCGGCGTGGTGGGACGATTCGATCACCACTTCGTGACCTCCGACCACGTCGGCGATGGGAAACAATGTCTGCCGATTGTCGCGGGTTTCGTTGCGGTCGCTGCAGGGGCTGACGGCGGGGAATTTATTGGGGACGACGCGAACGTCCCAGTTGTCTTGTCCGCCGTGGACGATCTCGGCTGCGGGGCGTGCGAACCGGGCCATCGAATCACCGGAGGTCTCAGCGGTCAATTCGCCCAGTCGAGCCGACCAGACGGCATCGGGGGTTTGCTGTTCCGATCCGCAACAAAACGGACAGGCCGGATCGATTGCCAAATGATCGGCGGTGCATGCGGTGCGTTGCGATTCCAGACGGGATTCGAGTTGAGTCTCCAGCGGAGCGTACTCGTTGGGGCGTTGTTCACGCAGCGAGGCGAAAATCGTCCAGTCACCGGTCAACAGGTCGCGTCGCGAGTGAGACGTTGTGGCGTCACCGCGATAGGCCGTCAGTTCTTGATTTTGATTGGCGTCGATCGCGGCCCGGTTTCGCTGGGGGCGATTGCGTCGGACACGGCGAGCGTGAATTCCGACAGCGGTCTGATTGCCGGGCTGATCGGACGCTCGGTTCGGCCAGATCGCTTCTGTTTCGCCGGCCGACGACATCAACGTGTCGTTCTCTGCGGCGGGCGTGGCCGATCGGTACTCCGATACGGCTTCTTTGATTTGCTGGGCCGCAGACGCGACGGCCGGTTGTACCTTCAATCGTGAGTCATTTTCAGACGACATTCGGATAGCAAGTGGGTTAGGTTGGGATGGAAGGACGCCTGACCGAAGAACCCACCTCGATTTTCAGTGCATCGTCCTTTCGTCCCCGTGCTGGCGTCCTATCACAACTGACGGGGGACCGACTCCCTACAACTCTAACGTTTTCTCAGCAATTAAAAGGCGCTTCTCCACAGGAAATTTGAAAAGCGGTGTTTGCCTCTACCCCGCCCTGCCGTGTTTGCCTTGTTTAAGGGAAACTGCGTTGTCGTAAAGTTCCAAATACTGGGAAGCACTTTTCCTCCACGACCAGTCAGCGGCCATCGCTCGGCCGACCAGATTTTCCCAGTTTTTTTTCTCGTGGTAGCGTAAATGCAGCGCCCGGCCGATCGCCTGGTCCAGTCCCCGCGGTGAAAAATCGTAAACGTAAAAACCCGTCGCTGTCTGATTGGCCAGCGTTTCGGGGTTGGTGTCGACCACGGTGTCGGCCAGACCGCCGGTCGCCGTGACGACCGGAATTGTGCCATATCGCAGGCTGTACAGTTGGTTCAGCCCGCAGGGTTCATAGTGGCTGGGCATCACAAACAGGTCCGAACCGGCTTCGATCCGATGCGCCAGCGCATCATCAAATCCGATGTGGGCAGCGACCTGCTGCGGTGCTTCGGCGGCCAGTCGTTGCAGATCCTGTTCGATCCGTTTGTCACCGCTGCCCAGAATCATCCACTGTGTCGGACGGCCCTCGCGGACATGGGTTTCGATCACCGGCAGAATCAAATCCCAGCCTTTTTGATCCGCCAATCGACCGACCAGACCGATCATCGGGACGTCGGCCGAGGATTCCAATCCGAATTCAGCTTGCAGCGCTTGCTTGTTGCCGGCTTTGCCGAGTTGCCAATTGGATGGGTCAAAGGGGACCGGGATTTTTACATCGGTTGCCGGATTCCAGATGGTCGTGTCGATGCCGTTGGTGATTCCCGTGACCCGACTGCCTTTGGATTCCAACACACCGTTGAGACCGCAACCGTGCTGCGGCGTGCAGATTTCCATCGCATAACGAGGGCTGACGGTGGTCACATGATCGGCGGTCGCAATGCCTGTTTTGAGAAAGTTCAGCTGCCCATAGAACTCGAATGACTCGTGATTGAAAAAGCTCCAATCCAATCCGGTCCAAGGGAACGAGCCGGCGGCGAAATTGCCTTGATAGGCCATGTTGTGAATGGTCATCAGCGTGGCGGCGCCTTTGAGCTGTGGATTGGCGTCCGGCGCAGCGCGGATCAGGGCCGGGACCAAACCGGATTGCCAATCGTTGCAGTGCACCACATCGACCGGCATGTCGATTCGCGCAATGGCCGCCAAGGCGGCGCGGCAAAAAAATGCAAATCGCTCGGCATTGTCGGGATAGTCACCGCTGGAATCCCCATACAGTGACTCCCGGTCAAAATACTGTGGCTGATCGATGAACCAAACGGAAACGTTGCTATCGGGCAGTCGGCTTTTTAATAACCGGCCCCCGATCAGCTTTTTGGGCGACATCGGAATCGCAAAGCTGATATCGGTGCTTTCGATCTCCATCCCGGCTCGAAAGACACTGCGAAACGCCGGCATGATCACGGCACAGCGGTGCCCCAATGCGGCGACTTCGCGGGGTAACGTCCCACAGACATCGGCCAGTCCGCCGGTTTTGGCAAACGGGACCGCTTCGGTCGTCAAGTAAACGATATTCAACACACAGCACCCGGCTCGGAACAAACTTGGTCGACTAGTCTAAACCGCGGGCGTCCAATCTTTCCCATTTTCACCCGCCGGCTAGTAATTATTGGTCGCAAATAGGCTTTCAATGACAGGGTTCTGGTTTCGTTTGTCTCAGAATTCGATCGAATCGGCTAAACTTTCCAATTGAGCGTCTCTTCTAGTCCCGAAACTGTCAGTGTGTTGCCTGCATGTCGATCGCACAAAGCGAATTTTGGTCACGATTGGTTCAATCCGGCGTATTGTCCGGCGACGACACACAACGCTATTCGGCGGCGTTTGCGAAACAGGGTGACGCCGATCCCAGCAGCGACGCCGGCGCGTTGGCGGCGTTTCTGGTGCGTGCCGGCCTGCTGACAAAATTCCAAGCCGGCCAATTGCTGGGCGAACAACCTCCCATGCTGCGGATCGGTTCGTTTGTGATCACCAGTGACCAACCCATCCAGCCGTTTAGCCACTGGTTGCCGGTGCAGCGTGATGCCAGCGCCCCGGCGGACGGTTTGCGCAACGGTTTTCTGCTCCGCATTCCCCTGGCCGGTTTGGATGAAACACGTCGTCACTGGTTGGCCGTCCACGGCGAACTGGGGGCCGCGACGTTGCAGCCGATCGAATTGTCCGGTGGCGCCCAGGCACAGGATGCCGAACAGACCGTGCTGGTTTTTTCGCCACTTCCCGAAGGCGGTTCACTGTGCAAGGTGCTGCAGACCAACCCCCGGCTCAGCTCCCGTAAAACCGTCCGAATCGGGATCGATCTGGCCGCCGCGCTCCAAGCAATGCATCACCCCGGCGATTCCAAAACGGGCATCGCTCATGGCGCCGTCGGCGCCGATCATGTCTGGGTCACGCCCAAAGGGCACGCGGTTTTGCTGCGCGATCCGTCGTCACCGCCACGACCACCGCTGGCCGACATGTCGACCAGTTGGATCGATCGAATCGAACCCGCCGCGCGGTATTCGGCACCGGAATTGGCCGCCGCGAACGCCGTGCCGACACCGGCCAGCGACATTTATTCGCTAGGATGTCTGCTGTTTTCTCTGTATGTGGGACGGCCGGCGTGTGCCGGTGACGACAATCAACAATTGTTGGCCGCCCATGCCAACGAAACTCCAGCGGAACTCGAGCAAGCGATGGAGCAGGGGGCCGCGGCCGATCCCCTGCTGCGCGTCTTGGCCTATGCGATGGCCAAAGACCCCGCAGCTCGATTCGCATCGGCGACGGCGCTGGCCGATGCACTTTCGCGAGCCGGTGAGTTGGCGGCGAGCAAAAAACGCAGCGGAAAACCGAAAACCACCGCTGCGGTAAAAGAAACCCCTGCACCGGAAACGAGCGCACCGGCAACGAGCGCACCGGAAACGAGCGCACCGGAAACAATTGCACCGGTGGGCGAACAGGCTGGGGCGTCGACAACCGAAACGCCACCGCCGCAACGACCGCCGACTGTCTCGCCGCCAACCGCTGCGCCGCCAACCGCTGCGCCGCCAGCCGCTGCGCCGATGGTCCCGCAGTCGGAGCAGGATCTGCCGCAGTCGGCAGCCGAGGTGGCTGGGGAAACGCCGCAGATCCAGACCACCGATTCGGTGCCTGTCGAAACGCAATCGCCCGATCAACTTGTTTCGTCGGCCGAGTCGACCGCTCCGCCAGCCAGCCAGCCGCCGCTGCGTCGGCGTCGGCGTCGCAACAAGAATCGGATCCCGTTATTGATGGGGATGATGGTGTTGCCGCTGTTGATGTTGGGCTTGGCGATTGTGCTGCGCGGTCGTGGGCCGGAGGAACCACCGCCGCGACCTCGGCCTCGTCCGGGTGTTGCCAACCGTGTGCCCGAGGTCCGTGACTCGCGTCGCGTCGTCGCCACACCGGATCAACCGGCGCTGGTCAACGGCTATGAAATCGTTGACAGCGATCGATTGTTGTGGGTGCCGCCCTATCCCGCTGATTCGCCACCGCCCTCGTTGGAATTATTGCCACCTGGACCGGCGGGAATCATTTCGATCCCGCTAGCGCGTGTCGTGTCGAGTGCCGACATGCGACCGTTGACGGATTCGTTGGCGCCTGAACTGGAGAGCATCCAATCGATGGCATCCAAACGCAGCGGCGTGTCCATCCAGCAGATCCAGCGTTGCACCGCCGGCTTGTTTCCCGGGGTGGGTGGTTGGCCGGAAGTCGCGTTGACGATCGAATTGACAGAGCCCATGGCATTGTCGGACTTGGTCGACAAATGGGGCGCCGCGGAATCAAGGACTCCGGAGGGAGTCACGTTGTACGCCGGCGAAGATTTAAAGAGTGATGCGTATTTCATCGGCGATGGTGAAAAAGGAAAACTTGCCGCGGACGCTCTCGTCAAACGGTTCGCGGTCGGCTCGCTTGATCGGATCCGTGAAGTCGCTGAGAACAACGGCGGTTCGATTCCGTTGGTCCGCAGCATGCAAACATTGTGGGACCAGACCAGTGAGCAAAGTGATTTGGTGGCATTGATGACGCCGAACTTTTTGTTTGCCGATGGCCGCGAGATGCTGGCCGCTGCGGTGCCCGAGTTTCGTGCTCCGCTGAAGCAATGGTTGATTCCCGACGTCGCCGCGGTTTCGTTGACCGCGACGGCTCGCGACGCCGCGTTGTATGTGGAAATGCGTGAGATCCCCAGCGGCGGTGCGACCGGTCCGACACTGCTGCGATCGTTTCGCGACACCTTGGCGCGGTGGCCGGACTGGGCCGACAGTTTTATCTTGAACAGTGTTCCCGATCCGTCCTGGCGACTGTTGGCGACGCGCTTGCCACTGATGCTGCGATTCGTCGCTCAGCAAACACGCAGTACGATCGATGGGGAAACCGTGGTTGCATCAACCTATTTGCCGATCGATGCCGGTGCCCAGGTCACATTGGCGACTCTGTTGGCGATGAACACGCCGTCCGGTGGCGGCGTTGACCTGGCCCAGGCTCCGGAGGTCAAACCACTGACGGTTGATCAGATGTTGGACCGGCCAATGTCGATCTCGTTTTTGCAGTTGTCGCTGCAGTTCGCCGTCGATGCGGTGGTGGAGGAATTCGAACAATCGTTGCCACCTTCCTCCTCGATGCCCAAGTTGCGGATCGTCGGGGCCGATCTGGAGAAGGCAGGGATCACTCAAAACCAGCAAATTCGAAACTTCGAATATGAGAACCAGCCGCTGCGCAAGGTGCTGACCGATTTGGTTCTGGGGGCAAACTCGGACAAAACAGCGACCGGGCCGGCCGATGAAAAACAGGTTTTGATCTGGGTGGTGCATCCGCAAGGCAAGTCGCCTGCGGAAACCGAAATCCTGATCACGACCCGAGCGGCGGCGACGGCGGGCAACTATGTCTTGCCACCTGAGTTCGTGCCGTAGTTGGCATTTGCACCTGATCGACCACACGCACTGCAGGGGCGAATCCGGAAAAGTTTTTGCCGGTTGCGTGCACTTTCTTATCTGGGTTGTAGGTTTCGATTGCACGGGTGAAGTAGGGGTGAGTGCACGCCGCATTCTTAGCTTCGCCGCTTGGAAACATCGTTACCACCTCTTCAAAAGCAATGAAGCCATGTCCCGGAAGTTCTCTCTTCTGCTTGTACTCCTAGTCTGTGTTCAGACCGACATTGCTCGTGCGGAACTCGTGGGTCTGTTTAACTTCGACGGCAACAACACCAACACCGTTGCCGGCGGTTCAAACGGATTTGGCAGTACGGCTGGATATTCCGGTGGTTTCGAAGGCCAAGCAACCAACTTTGCAGGGCCGTTCGATTTCATGTACATCCCGATCGACTTGGGGACGTCGAACACGCCCTCGGTTACCTTTGGCGGTTGGACACGCGCCAGCAACGCGACCGGAAATCAAGACATCTTTGCGATCGACGACTTTGATAGCACCACGCCGGAACGATCGATCGGTATTCGCAATAGCGATGGGAATGGTTGGCAATACAGCGCAACCACCGGAACGGGCAACCAATCGTTTGGTGTCGGCGGCCCGGTCGAAGACGACTGGTCGTTTGTCGCCGCCCGCTACGACGGATCCAACGTGACGCTGTTTGTCGACGGAAGTTCGTTCAGCATGTTTGACAACACAGCGATCAATCCCAACCGCCCGGTGATGCTGAGAGTCGGCGGCAGCCCCCTTTCCAATGATCAGTTCGTCGGCAGCGTCGATAACTTGTTCGTCTTTGACGAAGCTCTCAGCGACCAACAGATTGAACACATTTGGTTGGGTGGATCCACTGCCATCATGGCGCCGTCGGCGATCCCAGAGCCCTCCTGTTTGGCTTTGGGCCTGTTGACTGTTGCGGGGCTAGGTCTGCGTCGCAAACGCCGCAAGGCACTTTGCGTCTAACACGGATTCCCCGCGCCAGTCACCGTTGGAGTTCACGCTTCAGCGTGTTCAAATCCAATTCTCGATACCGATGCGGAACAACCTGAGGGTTGAACTCCCACGGTGTGTCGTCAAGCGTCCATCCGACCGACCTCACAGAGGTCAGCTACAGGTGCGCTCTCGCAGGCAGGCGGTCAAACCTCGATTCCGGATTGCAGGTCGGCTAGATTAGGTTGTCCGGTCAATTCTCGCCGGATCCTCCTGCCCGTGCCCTGTTCCCCGCCTCTGATCGGAATGTGACGTATGTCCTGTGATCTGATTCCGCGATTGCTGATCCCCTTACTAATGCTGGGCTGCACCGTCGCAGAACCTTCGTTTGCCCAATCGCCGCCAGAACAGACGCCGCTTGCGGACGAATTTGCGAAGCATGTCCGGAGCACGTTGCCACTAAGTCCCGACGCCGAACGTTCGGGATTTCGATTGCCGCCCGGATTCGAGATCCAGTTGTTTGCTGCAGAGCCAGACATCGCCAAGCCGATGAACATGGCGTTTGACATGTCAGGCCGATTGTGGGTGACCAGTAGCGAAGAGTATCCGTTGCCGGCAGATGGACCGGATCCACCGCGTGATACGATCAAGATTTTAGAGGACACCAACGGTGACGGTCGCGCCGACAGTGTCACAACCTTTGCCGATGGACTGAACATTCCGATCGGCTTGTATCCCTACCGCGATGGTGTGATCTGTTTCAGTATTCCCAACATTCTGTTTTTGCGTGACACCGACGGCGACGGCAAAGCCGACCAGCGTGAGGTCCTGTATGGGCCGTTCGATACCAGTCGCGACACACACGGGATGTGCAATGCGTTCACACGCGGATTTGACGGCTGGCTGTATGCCTGTCATGGCTTTAACAATCAAAGTACCGTCAGTGGCTCGGACGGTCATGTCATCAGCATGTCGTCGGGCAACACCTTTCGAATGCGACTGGACGGGTCACGAATCGAGAATTTTTCCTTTGGCCAGGTCAACCCGTTCGGCATGGCGTTTGACTCACTCGGTGATCTGTTCTCGGCGGATTGCCATACCAAGCCGGTGACGTTGCTAATGCGTGGCGGATACAGCCCCAGTTTTGGCGCCGCTCACGACGGCCTGGGGTTTGTGCCGCCTGTGATGGAACATTTGCACGGTTCAACAGCGATCGGCGGATTGGCGATTGATCAGGGCAGCCAGTTTCCGACTGAATTCAATAGCAATGCATTTGGCGGCAACGTGATGACCGGCCGCATCAACCGCAATCTGATCACCCACGACGAACGGGTGATCGCCAAACAGCAGCCTGATTTCTTGGTCGCCAGCGACCCCTGGTTTCGACCGGTTGATCTGCAATTCGGACCAGACGGAGCACTGTATGTTGCCGATTTTTACAACCGCATCATCGGTCACTACGAAGTCCCATTGGATCACCCCGGACGCGACCGACGGCGAGGCCGAATTTGGAGAATCACCTACCACGGTGACCACGCAGAACAAGCTGCAGATCAATCACCGGTTTCGACGACGATCGCTGATTTTGTCGGCCAATTGAAAAGTCCGAATTTGGTTCGCCGGATGATGGCGACCGACGCATTGGTGGATCGTTTTGGTCAATCTGCCAGCCGGGAAGTTCGGCGGATGATGGAAACCACGGATTCGCCAACGGCAACAATCCAAGCACTGTGGTTTCTGCATCGCACCGGTGAACTGACCACGGACGATCTGCAACTTGCATTGGACGCCGACCAGGAAATCCTGCGAGTTCATGCCTTTCGGATCCTGGGGGAACGCAAGGACGTTTCCGCTGATCCGGTTCAGCGGTGGTTCTTGGTGGGGCTAAACGACCCATCAATGACCGTGGTTCGGGTTGCCGCGATGGCAATGTGTCAGCACCCCGACGCGGCCTACGTCGCGCCACTGTTGGCGCGGCTGCATGATGTTGATTCGGATCACAGCCACCTTCAACATGCGCTGCGACTGGCTTTGCGAAGCCAACTGAACCAAGCGGATCGATTCCAACAGGCCACCGAATCCATTGACTCACAAGACCAAGCAATCATTGCGGCAATTTGTCTGGCAATCCCCGAGACGTTTGCCGCCAATTATGTCGTCCAGCACCTGGATCAATTGCCCCAAATGACAGAACCAGAGTTTGTCACGTTGGCCGGTTTCGCATCCCGGTACGCCGATCAGCAGAACGTGGCTTCGTTGATCGAGCATTGTCAACGATCCAGCCAGGACCGCCGAGGGCTGCAAGCAGAACTGTTGCGCGCGATCGCGAGCGGGCAACAGCAGCGCGGCGCAAGCCAACCGCTTTCCAGTTGGAATCGTTGGGCCGAGCAATTGGTGCGAGACAACTTGCAACTTGATGCAAACGGTAACCTTCCCGATCGCAACACGCCAATCATCGCTTGGACATTCGATCCGATCGGATCAACCAGTGGTCCTAAGAATCTTTTTCAAGTGACCCGTCGCAGAACCACGGCCGGAGGATCCGATCCGTTGACGCTGATCAGCAGTTTGCCATTGGGCGAGGGACTCACCGGGGTCTATCGCAGCGGTGCGTTTGCATTGCCACAGCAGTTTCAGTTTTACCTTGCAGGGCACGACGGGTTTCCCGATCAGCCGGCGGGCGGGAACAACTTGGTTCGTGTTGTTGCCGTCGACACTGGCGAAACATTGGCACAGTGGCCGGCCCCACGCAGCGATATCGCTCAATTGGTCCAGTGGCAATCGGCGGAACATGGGGGTAGGCAGGCGTCTGTTGAAATCGTCGATGCAGATGACGGCAAGGCTTATGCCTGGATCGCAGCGGGTGAATTTTCGATTCCGGCGCTGAACTCCAATCGCGAGATCGACCGACGGATCAAAGCCGCCGAATTGGCGAGTGAATTCTCTGTGACCGCGACGCGAGCGTTATTTGCGGAATTGCTGCAATCGTCCGCCGAGCATCCGCCACAAGCCAAAGCGTTCGCACGGGCGACATTGACATCGGATGCGACGGCTCCGCGAAAAGCGCTAGCCGAATCATTGGGGCTGAGCAACTTGGCGGGCGACTTACGCAATCGGATCAGCGTTTGGTTGTCCGCTGGAGTGGACGCAACATCAACTAAGCCGCTTGTTGATTCAGCACCGCCGACCGAGTGGTTGGCCGACGCAGCCGGATTACTAGGTGAAGTGGTCCAGGCGATTCCAGCGGATCAACAACGGTTGTTCGCCAACCTGCTTAGTCGCGATGGCGACGGTGTGGAGGTGTTGGCCGGTTTGGTCGAGGGAGGCAAGTTACCGGCTGGAGTTTTGACCGATGCGTCGATCCGTCAACAATGGGAATTGATCGCCAGCGCGGACCAGCGGTCTCGGCTACAGTCGCTCGCAGAGAATGCCGCGCCGGTCGACCGGTCGCTGCTGGAAGTGGTTTCGCTGTTCACGGCCGAGTCTCAGCAACGGCCAGGAGATTCTGTGGCCGGACAAGCGGTTTTTAAAACCCAATGCGCAGCCTGCCATCAAGTCGCAGGCGTGGGGAAATCGGTCGGTCCGAACTTAGACGGGATCGGCATTCGCGGACTTGAGCGGATCATGGAAGACGTGCTGATGCCCAATCAAAACGTTGACATCGCCTTTCGTTCCAGCGTCATCCTGACGATCGATGGACAAGTCGTTTCGGGACTGGTCAAACGCGACGAAGGGGCACAAATCGTTGTCGTCACCAGTGAAGGCACCGAAGTGGCTATCGCCAAAGATGAAATCCAACGACGCAAAGAAGGCATGCTGTCACCGATGCCCACTAATTTTTCCACGACGATCAAACAGCAAGATCTGATGGACTTGGTCGCCTATCTGTTGTCACTGCGTGAATGACGGGCAACTTCAACGGCGCTGGTGTGGAGGATTTATCCGACTGCGGTGAGGGACTTCTGCAAAGCAGAAAGCCGGTCGGATAAATCCTCCACACCAACCCTCACGCCCGCGGATTCGATTCAGCCACCTAGCGGCCGGGGCGGTAGGGATTGAACAGCAGGTAGTTCAGGTGACGGTACAGATCGCTGTCGGTTAGCAGATCGGCATGTTTGCCTTCGCCGGCCAGGTTGGGACCGTTTAGCAGGATCACGCGATCCGCCGCGCGCAAGGTTTGCAGTCGCCGCGGCAGCATCACGACGAGTGATCCGCTGTCGACCAGTTTCTTGATCGCCCGCAAGCAAGGGTCGTCGGCCAGATGGGCACTGGGTGCCGGTGGTTCACCGACCAACAAGATGGGCGGACGATGCAATAACGCACGGGCGAGTCCGATCGAATACGTGGCCTCCACCGACAGTGTGGTCTCACCGACCGATGCATAGGTGGCCAACCCATCGGGCAGTCGCTGGATTTGATCGTAGACGTCGACTTCGCGCAGTGCGTCGACGATGTCTGCGTTTCCGATCGCACTGTCGGTGCCAGAGAGGTTTTCTTCGATCGTGCCGTCCCACAACGGTCCCGAGGGTTCGATCCACATCACGTTTTTCGAGAGCGACGCGGGGTGCACATCCAGCAGCTTCAAGCCGTCGATCCGGACCTCGCCACTGGCCGGTCGGCCGAAACCCATCAGTAACTCGACCATTGCCTGCGGTGATACCGAATCTGTGCCCAGCAGGGTGACCAGTGAACGTGGCGTGAATTCGGTGGTGATGTGATTCAGGATTGCTTGGCCGTGAGAATCCAGCAACGTTACATCGCGAAAATCGACGCCTTCGCGCAGTCCCGCGAATCCGACCCGCTGTTCCGATGGCGTGGATTCGTCGCTTTGGCGTAGGTAGCTATACACCGCATCGCAGGCCGGACCACTGTTTCGCAGCATTCGGCTGAGTTGTTGTAAACGCCAGACTGCCGAGACGGCGCCCGCCAGGGACAGCCCCAGCACCACGGCCGAGGAGAGGCTGAGCCCGGTATCGCTTTCGAACAGGTTCAGCCCGAGCCCCAGGATCATCACCGCCGTGGCAGCCGCAGCGGCCAGGAACAGGATCGGCCAAACCCGACCGCGACGGGCGTCGTCGTCATCGAGTTTGTGGTACATCGCGTCCAATTCATGGCGGAACGACTGTTCGGCGATTCCCGCCGCTTGCAGCCGCGCCATTTTCGGTGCCTTGCCCACCAATTGAGACATTTGGGTCCGCATCTGCGGCAGTTCCCATTTGCCGGTTTCATCGATATCAACGCCACGAACGCTGCGGTGCAGCCGCCAGACCATCGCGCCACTGATCACTGCCAAGATGGCCAACCAGACATGGACCAAGAGCGCCACGGCCATGCAACCGACCAACAGGATCACGCTGCGCGGTAGCGATCGATACCACAGGGACAGTCCTTTTTGCAGCAACGGCAGTTGTCGTCCGATCAACTTTTGCGCGCTGACCGATTGAGCGGCAGCGCCTTCGATCTCGGCGCGCCGCACGCTTTGCCGGAGCACTTTTTCGTGAAGTGATTTTACGATCGCCGAGGCCCGTTGATCGGCCAGTCGGCGATGACGCCAGACCGCGAAGCAAAACGCAATTGCGATCGCAAATGCCAATGCGGTCAGTTGGGTCAACTGCGTCAGCGGCGGTTGGTCGATGAACGATGCCGGTAACGGCAGCGCTAGATGAGCCCCCAGCCGCGCGGGTGATCGTTCAAGTTCACCGGCTTCCAGCAGCACGGAAATTAAACCGACCACCAGCACCATCGCCGGCACCAATGCCCCGGCAAGGAATGCCCAGAGCAGCGAGAATAACCGGCCGGGGTCGGATTCCGGTTCGTGACGGGCCGCCGAAAGAGTGCGAAATCGATTCAAAGCAACCGCTCCCCGATATTATTCGATGACTAGGCTAAGTCGCGGTCCTCGAAAAGGAGCATTGCCAGCATCCAAATCGCCACCGCGAAACATACAAGATAGTTGAAAGCGCCGGCCAAGTAGATCCAGGGGACTTGGTTTCCGCTATCCATCGCACTTTGTACGTTAAAAATGTTCAGGTTCGGTACCACGACGGCGATCAAGTTGCCGAAAAAGCCGACCAATGGATTTTCACCTTGGGCCGATGCCACCAGCGGCTGCGTCAGGTTACCGATCACATAGATTACCAGACACAGGATCAGGTTGGCCAATAGTGGCAATCGTGTTGCCAGCGCGACCGCGATCGCGGCGATCACCATCGTCTGCATGAAGTACAGCCCCAGCACGGGAACGGTCGACATGATTTCTTCGAACCCCATCTCCCAACTCGGTGTCGCCTGTGACGTTTCCCGGGCATCGTAGATCGGTTTGTAGGACATCAGCACCAGTAGGAAGGCTCCGATGATGACAAACATCACGGCCACCGTCATCACAATCCCGGCGTACTTGCCCAGCAAAAAGGAACGTCGCGAAACCGGTTTGCTCAGCACGGTCAGTGCCGTTCGGCCTTCGATTTCTTCGCTGACCGATGTTCCCGCACTCCAGACCGCCTGGAACATCGCCAGCACCATGATCAGTGTCACGCTACTGTCTTTGAACATCCGGATGTCATCACCGAGCGTGTTAAACGGGTAGATCGAAAAGATGATCACACCGACCACGCCCATGATCAACAGGATCAAATACAGCGTTTGCGCCATCTCGTTTTTGGCCGTCGACAATGACAGTGCCCAGACGCGTGGAGCGGCTTGGCGAAACGCAACCAATCCACTGAACAGAAAGAACACCACCACGCCGATACCAACGGCTTGGCTGATCTGGGGAATCCGGGGGATCGTCGTCATCGTGAAAACCACTGTCGCCGGATCTAATTCCCGGTTTTGAATGTGCAGTTTCGAGGAATCGCCCGGCAGCGGTGGCTGGTCACGGTCCTCGTATCGATATTCCAGTCGTTCACCGGCATCCACGCGTGTGGGGTTGCGGGTGAACTCTTTCACGCTCGCACCGTCGGCCAGGACAATCGTTTTGTCGGTTTCAATCGTCAGCCCCGACAGACTGGATAGGTCGTAGTCGATCGATTGGGGGTGGAAAATGGCTTGGTCGGCGCTCGCATCGGGGTCGGCCCCGGGCACGATTAGCTCCACGCTGCGAGTGCCATCGCCGATTAAATTGACTTCAGGCAGAGCGCGGACAAACGCCAGGGGATCGTCGATCACGTAGGTCCCGGCAAGTCCGATCAAGGCCACAATGCCTGCGATCGACAACAAATACGGCACGATTCCTTCGGACAGCATCTGGCCCCATTCTTCGCGCGTCCGGTACCAAACCCCGTAAACCACCGCAAATCCCATCACCAGCCCGATCAGCACCAGCGGCAATATCAACGTCTGGCCGTAGGCCTGGTTTGAAAAGACGAACTGGGAGCACAGCAGTGCCGCGATCACGACGCCGATCACCAGCGATGCGATCGTTCCGCGCCGCGGTGAATCTGCTAAATGGCCTAGCGGGGGCAGGAAAGAGAGCAGCGCCAGCACGCCGTAAAACAAGGCGGTTGCGGCGGCACCGATCAACAGCCCCAGTGAGATCGCATACAGCGGTGTCGCCCAAATCGGCAACCAGTCCGCCATCTGGCCGATTAACAACGGCGATGAAAGCAGGCTGGAGGGGTCAACCGAAACGGCAGAGAAAGCAGTGGAAGCCGAAAGCACAGACGAGGCCATGAGTGGGACAGCAACGATGCGAATTGATGTAGTCAAAGGAAAGCAGATTCTTCCCGCCGAACCATCGCTACGCAATGAGTGTCAAAAAGGTTGCCTGCGGGCGATCACTTTCCTGCGAGAAATACCAATTGGCACTCAACGGCGTCTCTGGCAAATCAGCCGGCACGCGCGCTAGCGTCCGGTTTCCCAGACTTGGCGTTGTGAATGACCAGGAGCCGTCAGCTATCGCCCAACGGCTGATTGGGTGGGATTCATGCTCGCTGCAGCTGCCTATTGCAGCAGTGATTCCAGTTTGGCACGAATGGCGGCGGGAATTACGACTTTTTCTAAGCCGCCGCCGGGGTGGATGCGGCAGCAAACCACCACGGTTGATCCGGATGCGACGGGGGCCGAGTCGCCCTCGGAGCCGCGACGAGAGAAATCAAATGAATACTGAACGCTGGAGCGGCCAATTTTGGACACCGAAACGTCGATGTTCAGCAAATCTTCGAAGCGCACGGCGCTGGTGTAGTCGCAGCTTGCGCGGACCCGGGGCCAGGAAACGGCGTCGGGGTCCGAGCTTTGGTCCGGCAGAACGGGAATTTCGACCGAGCGGAGCATTTCATGCTCGGCCGACTCCATCCAAGGGAAAAACGCTGAAAAATGCGCAATTCCCGCAGCGTCAGTGTCTCGAAATTCCACTCGCCGGCCAGTGCGAAAGCTCATCAGTCACCCAGATAGGGCAGCAGAGCCATGTAGCGGGCGCGTTTGACCGCGGCGGTGACAGCGTGTTGGCTGACTGCGGTGCAACCGCTCTTGCGGCGACCGACGATACGGCCTTGGCGATTGATCATCTTTCGCAGCAGTTCGACGTCTTTGTAATCGACGTACATCGGCCGCGGGCGCTGGCCATCGACGAAGATCGGATCCTTTTTCTTGGCACGGGATCGGACGCGTGAACGTTTGCGGGCTCGGCTGCGCGAGCTCATTGGGCGGGCTGGCATACTTGTTGCTCTAAAAAGTGCTGCGGCGATCGGACGCAGGAAACTCGGTTTCTGCGGTCGGTGAGGCAGGAGCAGGTGCGGAAACGCTTTCCGCGTGCGGCTCATCGACTCGCCTAAGTCATGGGAAGCGGGGGAGTATGCCGCCGGAGGCGCTGGTCGGCAAGAGGAAAAGCCGGACTCGATCGGGGAAAACGAATGGAAATAGCCGGCAACTGTTTCCGGCCGTGAGCCCGATTTGCCCTTTTCCCTCAGCCAAACCTTTGCCATATTTCCCGAAAATTTCCCTGCGCGACTCTCTCGACCTCCGTCGTCGATGCGGCGTCCGCCTCCCCCGTTGTACCGAGCATTCTGTCGGTGCCCCACAATACATTCGCTCCGACTCCACCCTCCTCGGTCTTTCTAACGAATTAGTTGATACGGATTGTAGTCCGTGTCCCGAGACGTCTTCGGTCGGTTGCGACAGCTAGGTGAATGAGATGAAACTGGAGAAAGTTAGAAACATCGGTATCAGTGCCCACATCGACTCGGGCAAAACCACGCTCAGCGAGCGCATCCTGTTTTACGGCGGACGGATCCACAAGATCGAAGATGTCCGTGGTGGTGGTGATGGCGCGACGATGGACCACATGGAACTGGAAAAAGAACGTGGGATCACGATCACCAGTGCCGCAACGAGCTTGGAATGGAAGGGCTACAAGGTCAACCTGATTGACACCCCCGGCCACGTCGACTTCACCGTCGAAGTGGAACGGTCGCTGCGTGTCTTGGACGGTGCCGTGTTGGTTCTCTGTAGCGTCGGCGGCGTTCAAAGCCAGTCGATCACGGTCGACCGTCAAATGAAACGCTATCAGGTTCCCCGCGTGGCGTTCATCAACAAGATGGACCGCACCGGTGCCAACCCATTCCGCGTCGTGCAACAACTGCGCGAAAAACTGGGCGCCGAAGCCTTCCTGATGCAATACCCGATCGGTGCCGAAGAAAACTTCGAAGGCGTCGTCGACCTGATCGAAATGAAGTCCTACCGGTTCTCCGGCGACGAAGGTCAAAATGTTGACGTCGGCGAAATCCCCGAGGAACTGAAGGAAAAATGTGCGGCACAACGACTGCACATGCTCGAGCATTTGTCGATGTACAGCGACGAGATGATGGAGCTATTGCTCAGCGAAGAAGAAGTGCCACTGGCGATGATCTACAAGGTCACCCGTGACGCCGTGCTGGGCGGTGCCACACCGGTCTACATGGGAAGTGCCTACAAGAACAAAGGCGTCCAGCCGTTGTTGGATGCGGTCAACAGCTACCTGCCTAGCCCGCTGGACCGTGAAATCAAAGGCACCGACCCGAACGACGAAACCAAAAAGATCGAGTTGCTTCCCGATCCCAGTCGCCCCTTCGTCGGAATGGCGTTCAAGATCGTTGACGATCCGTTCGGCCAATTGACCTTCATGCGGATTTACCAAGGCACGATCGAAAAAGGCGGTACCTACGTCAACCAGCGGACCGGTCGCAAGGAACGGTTCAGCCGGATCGTTCGCATGCACAGTGACAAGCGTGAAGAGATCGACACCGCTTCCGCCGGCGACATCGTCGCCGTGATGGGGATCGATTCGGCCAGTGGTGACACCTACGCCCAAGAACGGGATCAGTGCACGCTGGAATCCATGTTCATTCCCGACCCGGTGATCAAGATCGCCGTGACTCCCAAGAGTCGTGGGGACGGAGACAAGATGAGCAAGGCGCTGCAACGTTTCCGCAAAGAGGATCCCACGTTCCGCGTGATGACCGACGAGGAAACCAACGAGATCCTGATCAGCGGCATGGGCGAGTTGCACCTGGAGGTTTACATCGAACGAATTCGGCGTGAGTATGACGTCGAAATCGAAGTCGGTGCGCCTAAGGTCAGCTATCGTGAAAGCCCCACCAAGAGCGTCGATTTCAATTACAAGCACAAAAAGCAAACCGGTGGTTCGGGCCAATTCGCTCACATCGTCGGCTCGCTTAGCCCGCTGGAATCGATCAGCGAAGACAGCTTTGAGTTCGAAGAAAAAGTCGTTGGTGGTCGTATCCCCAAGCAGTACATCCCGGCAATCGAAAAGGGTTTCCGTGACATCTTGGGCAAAGGCCCGTTGGCGGAATTCCCCGTTGTGGGAACCAAAATCACTCTCGACGATGGTTCCTTCCACGAAGTCGACTCGTCGGAAAAAGCGTTTTACACCGCTGCCCAAGGCTGTTTCCGCGAGTACTTCAAACAGGCCGGGCCAAAACTGCTCGAGCCGATCATGAAGGTCGAAATCGAGTGCCCCGAAGATTTCCAAGGGACGGTCGTTGGTGACGTGATCAAACGTCGTGGAATCATGAACAGCAACGACATCATCGATGGCAACAGCATCATCATCGCCGAAGTCCCCTTGGCGGAAACCTTCGGCTATGCGACCGACCTGCGTTCGATGACACAAGGTCAAGGAACGTTCACGATGGAATTGCAAACCTATCGCGAAACGCCGTCGAACATCCAGGAAGAAATCGTCGAAATGAAACGACGCGAAAAAGAAGGCAAGTAGTCCAGGTTCAGCCTGGGTTGCTGCTCAAGACAGCTTCATCACCGCACGCTTCCGCTGTCACGCGGGAGGGTGCGGTTTTTTTATTGCTGACGCCTGATTCAGTCGATCGTCGCGGGACTCGGTTGGCGACGAACATACTTGTGTTGGTTGAGTCCAACCAATTGGTAATTCTCGCGGAATTCGACCGTGTTCAGATTCTCGGTGTCGCACCAACATTCGGTACCGGGACAGGCCGCCGGGCGCTGCAACAAATTGAGCTGTTTGAAAACGTTTCCGATCGGTGTCTTGTAAGTTCCGCAGCGAGACACGTTGCCGTTGATGTCGACGTAAACATAGTCGACACCCGCATAGCATTTGCCGGGCTGTTTCAAGTCGACCATGTGATCAAAATCGTGTTGCGAATAAAACACGTCGCGCAACAGGGCGCGGTCGTCGTCGGAGTACGCTTCGGGATACTTTTCCTGGTCATGCCAGCCATGGAACGCTTGGACAAACACTTCCAATCCGACCGCTTCCATTCTCGCTTTGTTGGCCCGCAATTCCGCCATCAACGGCGGCCAAGCGACCAACACAATCGCCAAATCGACGATCTGATTGATCTGCACCGCGGTCTCAATCCACTTGTCGACGTCCTTGATTTCCGTCGGATGGAAACTGCAGACCAGCGCCACGCGTGAGAGATCAAAGCCTTGGAATATTTTTTGGTATTGCGCGAAGCTAAAGGACAGGTTGGAAATCAGGTTGACCGCAAACGTGTTGTCGTGATTTGAAAGCCGCCGTGCGCCTTCGACGACAGTCTTGTTGATGAACGTTTCACCCCCAACGCCGATCCGAACATCCATCCTGAATGGAAGCTCGGCAAACCGATCGATCACACGCAGGTACTTCTCTTCGCTCCACTCGGCGACTTCCGGCGGGGCTTGCGCTGATGCGAGTCGTTTGCCGATCGACGAGAGTTTCCCCGCGATCTTGGACGGGCTGGTGATCCCTTGACCGATTCGCGTCAAGATCGGCAACGAGCCCGTGGCGCCGGACGTTTCACCCAGCGGTTGGTCCGTGACACAGTACTCGCAGTGATAATTGCAGGTGTCCCAGCCAGTTCCGAATCGTACCTTCAAACGGGGATGGTCATTGAATTCGGACAAAACACTGGTTCCTCTCACCGAGTCGCTGGTCCCCAGGCCTGAAAGAACAAGCCGCTGGGGAAGAACTAGAATTATAGGCTAATTACCGTAGCGGCGTCTGCGGGGATCTAGGCATTCACGGATCATCCGAGGATGCTGAACGATGCAGCAACAGTGGTCTGCGCGTTCTGTTCGCCCTTTTCCGGCCACCAGCTTTCATCGTCTGTGACCCGTCTGAAACAATTATTCCGATCTTTGGGGGTGGACCGCGCGGTGTCCTACGCGATGGCATCGCGTCTGTGGCAGATTCCGGCGGGGATGGTCACCACGTTGCTGATCGCCCTGTTCTTTGATCCCGCCGAGCAGGGGGTTTACTACCTGATCGTGACGCTGACGGGGTTGCAAGCGCTGGCGGATGCGGGACTGATCAACACGCTGTTGCACGCGGCCAGTCACGAGGCGGCCGGATCGCGATTGGACCAACACGGTTTCTTTCGCGCCCGCTCGCGAGCGCGTGCGCGACTGGCGGGGATGTTGCGATTCGGAGTGTATTGGTTTCTCGCGGCCAGCGTGCTGTTGGTCGTTCTGGGCGGCATTGCCGGCCTGGTGTTGTTCGCGCGGCAGGGGGTGATCGAACTGGCTGCTGCGCCGCTGTTGGTCGCCATGCTATTGGCCGGGATCGGGCTGCTGCTTTCGCCCTTGGTCGCGATTCTAGAGGGTTGCAATCAAGTTCATACGGTCAACCGATTTCGGCTCGGGCAAGTCATCTCGGGCAGTTTTGTGGTCTGGGCCTGTTTGGCGAGTGGTTTTGGTTTATGGGCCGCGGCCGCAGCGATCGCGACACAGCTGGCTTGGGAGCTCGGGTTGATTTTGATCCGCTACCGCAAATTTTTTGCACAGCTGATTCGAACTCGGCCGCAGCATTTTGATTGGCGACATGAAATCTGGCCGCTGCAATGGCGGATCGGTTTTCAGTCTGTCGTTCGTTACCTGGCGTTCCTGCCGATCTTGCCAGTGCTGTTTGATTCGCAGGGGCCCGAGGTCGCCGGACGCTATGGGATGACGTGGCAAGTGATCAGCAATCTGTTGATGGTTGCCTACGTCTACGTTCGCACACGGTCGCCCGAATTTGGTCGTTTGATTGCCGAAAATCGGCGTCCTGAATCGAATGCGGCTTTCCTGCGTGCGACGGTCGGGTCGACCGGTTTGTTGTTGATCATGTCCCTGGGGTTCTGCGCGGCGCTGGCGCTGCTGAACCAATTGAATCTGCCACTGGCGCAACAGATATCGGGGCGTTTTCTATCGCCGTTGACCTGTCTGTGTTTTGCGCTCGCAGTGCTGCCCATTCACACCACGCAGTGCTTCGCGCTTCATATTCGTTCTCAGCGTTTTGATCCGATTTGGCGGGTGAATCTGCCAGCTTGCGGATCACTCGCTGTGCTCACTTTTTTTGCCGCCCGCGCCGGCGCTGTGGTCTGGATCGCCGCCGCCATGGGATTGGTGTTCAGTCTGTCAACGATCGCGCTGGCCGCCATGTGGAACTGGTATCGTGTGTACTTTGACAGCGCCGAACAGAGTGAGTGACGATTTTTCTTGCTGTTGAGGAGACAGGGCATCTCGGCAAGCAAGCGAAAACGGATTGAACAATGCCCCACGCAATCGCGCCGCCTCTAAACCTTGATGGCCGGGGTTGATGAATGTTGCGTCAGGGGGAGATATGATGGTGGCCTGCTTCGCTGCCATCCTGCCTCTCGCCCGTTTTAGCCCGCTATGCCCGCTCGCCAGTTTGTTTCTGTCTTTGTTGCTGTGCTGCTGATCCTTTTGATGGGGATGGGCGGTTCCATGACCATGAGTTTTGCCGTGCAACCGGGACCTGAGGGGGCCGGCGAATCGGCGACCGGCAAATTACCGAAGCTGGTTTATCGCCGTTGGAGTGGCGCGGTCAACGTCCCCGACCCGGTCGCGATCAGTGTTGCCGACAATGGCGAGGTCTACGTGACTCAGACCCAGCGACGAAAAATCCAGGACTTGGACATTCGCGCCCATTCCAGTTGGGTCCCTGACGATGTGGGACTGGCGAGCGTGGCCGACAAACGCGAGTTTTATCACCGTGCCTTGGCGATCGGCGGCGACCAGACGAAACAGAAAAACGATGTCGAAGACGTCAACCAGGATGGCCAACATGACTGGCGCGACTTGACGGTCATCAGCGAAAAAATCCATCGTCTGGTCGACAGCGATGGTGATGGCACCGCGGATCAAAGCAACGTGTTTGCCGAGGATTTTAAAACAGAGGTCACGGGAATCGCTGCCGGTGTGATGCACTGGGACGGATCGGTTTGGGCCACGATCGCGCCCGACGTTTGGAAATTGACGGACACCAATGGTGACGGCGTTGCCGACCAGCGAGAAATCATGGCGACCGGGTTTGGATTGCACATCGCCTATGCCGGACATGACATGCACGGATTGACCATCGGGCCAGATGGCAAAGTGTATTGGTCGATTGGTGACAAAGGCATCTCGGTCACCACCAAAGACGGCCGGCAATTTCAGTATCCCAATCAGGGTGGCGTGATGCGCTGCAATCCGGACGGCAGTGATTTCGAAGTGTTCGCGCATGGATTGCGAAACGTCCAGGAGTTCGCTTTTGACCCGTTCGGCAATGTGTTTGGTGTCGACAATGATGCCGACCAGCCTGGCGAGAAAGAGCGTTTTGTTTGGATCGTCGACGCGATGGACGCCGGGTGGCGGTGCAATTACCAATACCGTGGCGGCCAATACAATCCTTGGACCGATGAAAAACTGTGGCAGATCGCCGGGGACAACCACCCCGCGTACATCATTCCACCGATCCAACATTACTACGACGGCCCGGCAGGGTTCAAATTCAATCCCGGCGCCGCGCTCTCGTCGGCCTACCAGAATTTCTTCTTTTCAACCGGTGCCCCCAACGGATCGCAGTATGCCTTTCGTGCCGAACCCCACGGTGATTCCTTTCGGATGGTGGATTCACACACGATCGGCAGCGGAGACCCGATCGTGGGCATTGCCTTCGGTCCCGACGGCGGACTCTACGGCGCCGATTGGGGCGGCGGTTATCCACTGACACAATCCGGCAGCGTGATCCGAATCGACGTTGCCCCAGCCGACCTAAGCGATCAAGACAAAGCGAATCGCCAATCGGTGGTGCGATGGTTGAACAGCGATATGAACCAGCAATCAACCGAGGTGTTGGTCGGACTGCTTTCGCATGTGGATCAACGCGTCCGATTGCAAGCTCAATTTGCCTTGGTCGACCAAGGCCAGGCCGATGCGTTTCGCCAGGTGTTAGGTGACAGCAGCGCGGATCAATTGGCGCGTGTCCACAGCGTTTGGGGACTCGGGCAACTGGCCCGCGCCGCCGCGACCGATGCCAACGTGTTGGTTGGAACGCTATCCGACCCAGACGCCCGGATTCGTGCGGTGGCTGCCAAGACGCATGGTGAAATCCCCGGCAGTGATCCCGCAGGCCTTGTCCACCTGTTGAACGATTCCGACTTGCACGTTCGAGTGTATGCGGCGCTGGCACTTGGTCGTCGTCCGACCGCTGCGGCAGTGAAACCGCTGTTGGAAGGTGCAGCCAAACTTGACGGTGATCAATTCTATTTACGTCATGCCCTGGTGACCGCGCTGGCCGCCTGTGCCACGCCAGATCAATTGGCCGAGCAAGCCAACGCCGATGCTGAATCGCTGCGTCTGTGCGCCGTCGTCGCCTTGCGTCGGCAATCCGAAGCCTCCGTCGCAGCCTTTCTGAGCGATCGCTCGGATTGGGTCGCTAGCGAAGCGGCGCGGGCGATTCATGATGATTTTTCGATCGCTGATGCGCTGCCTGCGCTGGCGGAGTCACTGGATTCAGAACGCAACTTTCCAGTGCCACTGACATTGCGCAGCATCAATGCCAACTTTCGTTTGGGCACTGCCCAGGCAGCCAATCGGGTGATGCAATACGCTGTGGACCGGGGACGACCCACCGAGATGCGACTCGCTGCGTGTGAATCCATCGCCCAGTGGGCCGATCCGCCTCGACTGGACCGCGTCGATGGACGCAGTCGCATCGCCAATGAAACGCGTCAGTTCGATCGAGCGGCGATCGGCAGTGCCCTCGCAGGTTTGGTCACTGATGCCGACACGGCGCTGCGTGTCGCGGCGGTCAAGGCTGCCAGGGAATTAGAAATCGACTTGGGGGTTCGACCCATGATCGCCTTGGCGATCGATCGCAAGTCGCCCTCAAACCTGCGTGTCGAAGCGATCAAATCATTGACGCGGGGCGATACGAAACAAAGTGAATTGTTGAGCCAATTAGCAAGCGATTCGTCATCCCCCGTCGCGACTCAGGCGATCGAGTCACTGGTCGAACAAGATCCGTCGGCGGCGCTGACAGTGATTCAGCAGCGACTGAATTCCAAAACGGTCGCGGTCCGCCAAGCTTGTGTGGCTGCGTTGGCGGCTCTGGCCAACGAATCGGCTGATGCAACACTGATAGAACTTGGTCATCGCTTCGCCGACGGTTCACTCAGCGAAGCGCTGCGGTTGGATGTTTGGAATGCATTGCAGTCGCGGCAATCCCAGTCGCCCGAACTGAAACAGTTGCTACAGCGACTGGCTGCCGGATCAGCGTTGGCAACAATCGAGTCAGACAAATTCAAAGCGTTTGCATTGTGCGGTGAGGGCGGCGATGCCGATCGAGGTGAGGAAATCTTTCGCACCGACCTCCGCGCCCAGTGCAGTCGGTGCCATCGCACCGGCAAAAAAGGCAGTGACATCGGCCCAGAGCTAAGCAAGATTGCCAAGAAACGTGATGCGAATTATTTGCTGCGTGCGCTTGTTTATCCCAGTGCAGATATCGATGACAAATACAACATGCAAACGCTGTTGTTGGCTGATGGTTCAGTCGTCCAGGGGGTCATTCAAAGTGAAGACGACGACACCACGGTGCTGGTGAACCAGCAGGGGGAAACGATCCAGGTTGCCAGCGACGACATCGAGGATGTCGCCAAGAAGAAGCTGTCACTGATGCCCGACATGACAGACGTTTTGCAGCCCCACGAAGTACGCGATTTGGTCGCGTACCTGAAATCGCTGAAGTAGATGCGGGGCGACAGCCAGCAGACGGTTCACCCGCATCGCTGACCACGCCTGATGGGACGTGGTCAGGTGACAGTCGACGTTCCTTTAGTGGTGACCATGGTGGCCGTGGGGATGGCCGCCACGGCGACCGCCGGAGTGGAAGTCGTAGTGACCGGGCACGTAATCAAAGTGTCCGCGGTGTGGCACCAGGCTTGGCGGATGATAGTCGTAGTGGGGTCGGTAGGACCGGTACGATCGGTATCCGGGGTAATAGCTGCGACCCAGATAGGCGCGACCTCTTGAGTAGCCATACGAACGACCGTAGCCGCCGTAGTAGCTTCCGTATCCGGAATTGCCGATTCGAATGCTAAAGCCACCGGCTTCGGCTTGCTGTTGGCCGGTCATCACAACCAATGCGAATGCGAGGGCTGGGATGCAGGCCAATTTGATTAAACGAGACATACGCGTCATCTCCATGAGCGAATTATTTTGGAAGGGTTTGACACTCAACTCTTTTGCATCCGCTATGCCAGTTCCGGCGGGAATCCGCTGCGAGAGAGGAAAAAGGCGTGAAACAGCGGGTGAAACAGGTTTCTGCAGCAGGCTCAGCCCGCTGGTGTGTCATCGAATGGGTGTCAATTTGATGGCGCTTTGGCATCAGAATGAGCCAGGTTGGCGGATTTGACGATCAATACCTGGGGATGATACCACCAGGCTATCGACTGCCGTCGCTCCGCGACTCAATCATGCGTTGTTCCCCGCCGGCTCTCAATCGCGGAGCGATGTCATTGGTTAGCCAGGGGTGAAACCCCTGGATTGAGCGATGACACACCGCGCAGTCGCGGAGCGACGACATTCTCTACCGCCCCTCCGGGGCTCGTTGATGTTCTTTGACGACTAATGCATTGGGCTGAGGCTACCAGGCTATCGACTGCCGTCGCTCCGCGACTCAATCATGCGTTGTCCTCCGCCGGCTCAATCGCGCACGTTCCCCGCCGCCTCTCAATCGCGCGCGGTTCCCCGCCGGCTCTCAATCGCGGAGCGATGTCATTGGTTAGCCAGGGGTGAAACCCCTGGATTGAGCGATGACACACCGCGCAGTCGCGGAGCGACGACATTCTCTATCGCCCCTCCGGGGCTCATTGATGTTTTTTGACGATCAATGCCTGGGGCTGACGCCCAATA
>NZ_JAMYFE010000103.1 GCF_024129865.1 Stieleria tagensis
TTCCCGCTGAACCAGCACAGGACATGGACTCCGCCTTCGTAGTCCATCTGCTTGAAGCCGCGAAGCGGCTCATTGTTTGCGTGCATGGCCCCGCTGCCGCCGTTGTCTGTGAGAAAAATCAGCAAAGTATTGTCAAAAATGTCGTGTCGCTTCAGCGAGTTCACAATCTCCCCGACGCCCATATCAAGGTGCTTGATCATGGCCATCAGGATGTCGCGTGTTTCGTCGCCGGTCACTTTTTCGATGTCTTGCTCGGGGGCTTCCGGTGGAGCATGCACTGCGTTGTAAGCGACATAGAGAAAGAAAGGCTCCTCTTTGTGGCGGTTGATAAAATCGACCGCTTCCTCAGTGATTCGAGTGGTGAGGTAGCCTTCTTCTTTGATGGGGTTGAGGCCACGAAAAATGGGGTGATCCATGTTTGAGTGGTCAAAGTAGGGGTGTGCCCCGCGTCCCATGAAGCCATAGAACTCATCGAACCCTCGATTCATGGCGTGGTACTCTTCCGTGAGTCCGAGATGCCATTTACCCAATGCACCAGAGACATAACCGGCTGGCTGGAGTCGCTGTGGAAGAAACACTTCCTCAAGCGGAACGCCTGATCCTCCTTCCCCCGCGGTGTAGATTCCAAAACGTTGCTGATAACGACCCGTCATCAGTCCTGCACGAGTCGGCGAACAAACATGTCCACTGGTGTAGCCCTGAGTACAGATGATGGACGAATGTGCGAGGGCATCGATATTCGGTGTACTGACTTCTGGCGGCGAGTGCGGGTTGTAGCTGACATCGGCATAGCCCTGGTCATCTGTGAGAATGATGACGATGTTCGGTTTCTCTTCCGCAAAGGCGATGGAAGGCATTCCGATCAAACCGAGGATCAGCGCTTTCAGAATGTGTCGATATCTCATGGTTGCTACTCGGGTATGTTCCAGATTTAAACTTGTGGAGTGAGTTGAAACAGGTTGTCGATCTGTTCGCTGGTCAGAGCCGATCCGAAGAAGGCAAGTTCGTCGATCCTTCCGTGCCAAAAGCCCGATCGTCGATCTCGTTTCTTGCCATCGTACTCTTTCGGGGTTCCTCCGATGCTGAAACGGTTGTGCGGTTGTGCTTGAAACCCATTCAAGGGCTCTGAGGCAACGAGGGCTCCGTTTCTGTAAAGTCGCAAACCGTCAGTCGTCTTAACGACGGCAACATGCGTCCAGTCTTCGAGAGGCAAAGGTGACGGATCCACGATCGTTAGAAACCGAGTTTCATCGGCGAGGGTAAGGCCCAAATGCCCATGATCGCCAACAAGCCCAAAGCGAAATGTTTCGTCGCCCGAGAGATTCATGTCTGAGACGAGAACTGCGTTCCTTGGCAATGTCTCGGTGCGGATCCAAGCCATGATGGTGAACTCTGCTGTTGGGAGTTTGAGGCCTGAGGAGATCTGCGCATATCCGCCCGCTCTAGGGCCATCCAAACGAAGGGATGAACCGATACGGCCCGGAGCGAATGGTTGTCGCCGTGTATCACCTTTCACTACGGAGGCCGTATTGCCATGCCCTTTGGTAGCATCCTTCAAGGTATGTCCGTCGTCGATGACCGCCATGCGATAGTAAACGAGCGGCAGGAGTTCACGAACGTTCCCACTATAGGTTGGTTCCGGCTCATTGAGACTTCTGAGGAAGCGTTGATGGTCGAGGGAGATGCCGAGCGGGATGAGCGTTGAGTGATCGATGCGAGTCGCCTGATTGGTGACAAGACGAACGGGTTCAATCGAGGTGTCCCGCCGCCTGGGTTGCACTTCCACTTCCCCTTTGAACACATGGACTTCACTGCTGCGCTGGCCCACGACTTCGATGGCGAATTCTGTGCCGAAAACGACCACTTCAGCATCGGGCGTTTCCACTGTGAATCCAACTCCCTCCGAAGTGACATTGGCCGCCAGGCGTCCTTCGTTCAAGCTCATGAATTCAGGGCCATGAATTTCGAAAGAAGCCGGTGCTTCGATGATCACTTCGACACCTGATTCAAAGGTGATTTGAACAAGGCCTTGGTCGAGTTGGTAACTGCCGGTCCGTACTTCGCTGCCCATGTTGAACTCAGAGGATGCGCCGAACAGTTCCAGACTGGCAGCCACGCTCCGGGTCAGAGATGCGACCGTTTCGCCCGGTTTCATTCTTGATCGTGCGCCCCATCGTGGCCACAGGATCACTCCGGCCAGCACCAACGCAGCGGCCACGGCCAACGGTTTCCAAAAGCTCAAGAAATCAGAGGGAGGATCGGGAGCGTCAGAAAGATCTGGCAACTGCAGATCCCGCAACACACCATGTTCCCATGCAAGCATGGTGTGAACCTGGCAGTATTCCAGGTGCAGTTGTCTAGCCGCCGGATGCTGGCGAATCACACTCGCCAGACGATGGCTTTGTTCCGGCGAAAGTTCGCCCTCGGTAAGTTCCATGAGGAGAGACTCCAGATCGTTTTTTTCCTCCTCTGTCATACGGCTTTCTCCGGGCGTTGACCTTTGACGCACTCGATTAAAGCGGCACGTGCTCTGAAAAGGGCCTGCTTGATTGAGTTCTCTGTCTGACCGCTTTGAGCGGCTATGGATTTCAGCGTGGCACCTTCGGTGTATCGACGGCGGGTGAGTTCCTGATAGCGCTGGGTTAGTTTTTCGATGCAGTCGCCCATACGTCGTTGTTTTTCTCGCTGCCACTGGCATTGCTGCTCAGCGTCTTCAGCGATGTCTCGAAGGAAGTCATCGTCGAAAACAAGGCGATCCCGCGTCAGTCTGCGGCGGTGCGCCATGACTTGGAAGTAGGCAACTTTGAGCATCCAGGCACCGAAGTTGGTGCCCAGTTTGAAGTCCTGCGATTTACGCCAGAGAACAGCGTTTGTCTCCTGCAGGACATCCTCCGCCTGAGTGCGGTCACCAAGAAGCGACAGTACATAGGCGTAGAGTCGGCTCTGATGGCTGGTCAGAAGCTGAACAAATTCGAAGGATGGTTCTGGTTGTTTTCCGGGCATGTATTTCCGTCCGTTGTTCGGCCATGTATTCCCGTGATCGATGGCGGCTGGTCAGGAAGGATATAGCCCGGGAGTATGGATTGGTTACGGAGGAGAACCAAAAAGAAGGCTGGAAATTATTCCGCCCCCTTTCGGCAGAAACCCGCAGTTCATCGTCCGCTCCACAGTTGTTGTGCGCGCGCGCAACAAAAGTCAGCTGCTCGTTTGTTTGGCATTAACGTGTGCGTAGCGCGAAAAGCCACGAAAACGTGATGTTGGGTGAGCGGGAAGAAAAACGACCCCATATTGCTTTTTTGACTACCCGCACGAAAAGAAGCCTCTCACAAGAGTGTTTCAGTGCCGGTTTGAGCGAGGTTTGGTTCGCGCATGCCGGGGAAAACTAGGAGCGATCGGCTTGGCGGAAGTCGGGGCTGTGCGGCGTGACTTGCGGCATGAAAATCAGCACTGTGTTTTCTGACACACCGATTTTCGACGAATTTGATTGTCCGTCATGTCTCCAACCCTCTCAGCGTTCCAGTACTGCTGGAGAAAGCCTGGTCTTCGATACCCAGATTTTGCAACATACTGACGAATACGTTTGCCAATGGCTCGTTGTGTTTCTGATCAAACGCCAGATGCGAGCCGTGCTTGAATCCGCCGCCAGCGAGCACTACCGGCAGGTTCAAACCATCGTGCCGTGCTGCATTGCCAAGGTTGCTGCCTTGTAGCACCATCGTCTGGTCCAACAGGGTGGCTCCGTCTTCTTTGACCTCTCGCAAGTCTCGCAGCAGCTTTGCGAGGCAATCCATTTGAGCCTTCTCGATCGTCGCCAACTCCTCGGCGGAATCCTTCTGAGATGACTGGTGTGTCAACGCGTGGTGCGGTGCGTTCACGCCGGGCAGGTCGACGGTGGGATTAAAGTCCTCGTTGATCAGCACCGTGATTGCTCGTGTCGAATCGGTTTCCAAGGCTAGTCGAGCCATGTCGAACAACATGCGAGTTTTCGGAATCAATCCGCCCGGCGAGGTATCGTCTTTGGGCATGGAAATCTCCACCTGCGGTTTCGGACGCTGCGACCATGCTTCCTGAATTTCCAGGCGTTTTTCGAGTTCACGTAGTGAATCGAAGTACTGTTGCAGTCGGTGGCTGTCTGCGTTTCCGACACGGCGCTGAAGCGAGTGAATTTCGTCACCGAATTGGTCCATCAAACTGCGACCGTCTCGCAACCGTTGGACTTGGTTTTGAATCTGTTCAACCGAGCCTTCCATGAACAGCAAGCGATACACGTCGCTGGGACGCTCGATCGCGGGAAGCGGAACGCCATCGGCGGTGAACGACAATGATTTAGAACCGGGACCGACTCGCAGCGAAAGCGACGGAAACCGGGTGAGATGTCCCACTTCCTGAGCGATCCGTTGGTCAAGCGAAAGCGTGTTCTTGAAACCGGGGCGAGTTGGATGCGTCGCTCCCGTCAGAAAGCACACATCCGCGGCATGCAGTCCGCCGGTACCGGGATGGTGGAGACCTGAGAAGATCGTGAAATCATCACGCAGGTCATTGAGTGGCTCAAGGTACGGAGACAACTTGTAGTCGCGGCCAGATTGTTTTGGGAAGAACCGTTCGGGCATGAATCCAAGGTCGACGTTGATTGCCACCATTCGCTTTGGCAGCGGAGAATCCTGCTGAGCCGAAAATGCTGGACGCATCGCGTCAAGGAAAGGCAACGCGAGGCTAGCACCTGCGGCTTTCAACAACGTACGACGATTCAGCGATTTACGTTCTGGGAAATAGACGTTCTTCATATTAGTTGGCGTTGTTGAGTATTTACTTATTCCGAAACAATGAACTTTGGACGAGGCCATGGATCACTGATCGAAGCCTGTAACCATCGTCGGCGGTGGCATCCAAAATCGTTTCGATATGCGGTCGGTCACTGATGCCGACTGGATGCCCGGTCGCATAAACGACCAATCGTTCCAGCAGATTCCGAGCTATCGCTCGCTCATCCTTGACGATATTCCGTCGAAACTGTTCGATGCCGTCGAATGGCCGACCATCTTCCATCTGGCCGCTAGAATCGACGGATAGTCCCAGCTTGAATTTGATGGGTTTGGCCCTTCGATTGATGCCCTCGACTGGTTTGCCTTTTTCAAGCGAATGGTATCGCTCGCGAAAACGACCCATCACGTCGAACGATTCTAAGGCAAATCCCGGTGGGTCAATCTTACGGTGGCAGGAGGCACATGAGGGATCTGCACGGTGGCGGGCCAGTTGCTCACGAATGGTGGTCACTCCACTGATGTCCGGTTCCACCGCCGCGACGGCTTCCGGCGGTGGCGGAGGCGGATCACCAAGCAATCGGTCCATGACATAGACTCCACGTATCACGGGAGACGTTGTGGTGCCGTTGGCACTGACTTTCAAGACACTGGCTTGCGTCAAAAATCCTCCGCGAATCGAGTTTTCCGCAATAGCCACTCGCGTTACCGTTGCACCGGCTGGACCTTCGATGCCATAAAGTTCAGCCAATTCACCGTTGAGCATCAGGAAGTTGGAGTCGACCACATTGCGAATCGGTAGATATTGGAGAATCATCTCTCTAAAGAACGCGCGCGTTTCCATCAGCATGGATTCCAGTGTCCATGTTGAGTAACCGTGGTACAAGTTCTCGTCCGGTTCGGTCACTCCGATATCACGCAAGTTGAGCCAGTGGTCGAGAAAGTGATCGACGAACCGCGTCGAGCGTGGATCAACGAGCATTTCATCGACGAAGGCGAGGTAGCGATCAGCCTTCAACGCGGTGTTCAACGATCGACGAAGCTGACCGTCGGCGGGGGCGTTCCAAAGAAACAACGCCAACCGATTCGCCAACTCGGGTGGTGGCAATTCGCCCGCATGCATCTCGACAAGAACAAAGCTCGGCGAACTCAATACCGAGCTGTACGCGGAAATCATCGCAGCCTGAAAGGAAGCACCACTCTCCAGTCGGCGCTGAAACATTCCCATGGGAATCTCAAAGTCCAATGGAGAGATGTCGCGTCGATAGGCTTCGTTCATGAAACTCGATAACAGGCGACGTGCGTCTTTCGAGGGATCCTCGGATACAATTTCATAATCCATAGAACCAATGACAGTGGATCTTGTTGAAGATCCCCGTGCGGACGGTTCTTGGACACGATCCACCCCGCGAGGCTGGAGAGTCAAATCTCCGAACAAACGCCGATGGCTTTCCGGCGGCCAGGCATCAACGAACGGTCCTTCAATCTCGAACCCCTTGATCGCAACAGCGGGAACGTCAACAGCAAGATATTTGGCCTGCTTGCCGCCAACCTCGATTCGCCACAACGGTAAAGTTGCCATCGCGATACTGATTGTCTCGCCTGCCTTGAGTTCAACCTCCAGAAATTGAAGGCCGTCGTTTGCGGATATATCAAACGTCCCCAGCAAAGAAGTGTCGCCGTACACTGCAATCACTTCGGTGCGTTCGGTTGGCTCAACCGTTCCTTTATTTGCCTGAAACGCAAACGCATCGATGCGAATGGTATAGCGACCGGCTTGGCTAGCTCGCCCGATTTTCAGGGGAGCGTTCGAGACGATGCCAATGGCGTCGATGTAGGGTTTTTGGTCCAACACATAGCCATGCTTCTTGGTCTGGAAATTGCCCGGATGGCTTTCAAATGTGAGATCTCGCTTGCGCCCGATCAGCGGTAGTGCACTGCCGTGTTTGAATTCCAGATAGACATCTTGTGCCTCGCGTATCAACCGCAGCGTCGCCTGTTCCTTTGGCTTCCCCTTGTCTAGAACAATGGTTTGCCCGCAAAGATCCTTGATCCAGACGCTGGTTTTTTTGGACACTGGCTTTTCACGCTGCGGAGCCATCGCCGCACGCAAGGCATCATCAGCGACTTCCAAATAACGATCGACCTGAACATGCGAAAACGGCAACGTCGATGAAGATTTGCCAAACCCGTCAGACAATGGATCGGGCGGCAGTTTGTCGCCTGCGTCGAGAAGCGGCATCTTCAATAAATCACGCAGCGCATTGATGTGCTCGGCGCGGCTCAATCGGCGAACGGTTGACCGTCCCTCTTTGGCAATGCGATCTTGCTCCGCTGAGATCAGCGTTGGCTGAAGCGTTTTGAGAAACGCGTCGACGTCGGGTTGCTCGGGTTTTTCGGCGTCGGCAGGAGGCATTTGACCGGTCCGAACCCGGTCGAAGGCACGCACCCATTTGTCGTGAGAATTGGTGTCGGCAAGGTCAAACGAAAGCCCATCTAGATCGAAGCCACGTTCCGAACCATCGCCGCTGTGACAATCCAGACAATGGTTCTCGATGAAAGTCGCGACCTGCGGTGGAGCTTCGGCGCGCAGTGGCGCCGATACCGACAGGCTAAAAACCAACAAAGCAATCAGTAACGACCAAGCCGAAGTGGATCTTGTTAAAGATCCGGCCGTACAGGGATCTTTTGCAAGATCCAGCACCACCACCACCAATCCGAACTTTTGGAGAACAGCAATACGGTTCTTCATGAAAGAATCTCCTTCACGACGTCTCCCGCCAGGTCAGTCAATCGAAAGTCGCGGCCTTGAAGACGGTACGTCAAGTGTTTGTGGTCAATGCCAAGTTGGTGCAACACCGTAGCGTTCATATCGTGAACGGGAACAGGGTTCTCGACCGTGTGAAAACTCCACTCGTCGGTTTGGCCGTAAGTAAACCCCGGCTTCACGCCTGCTCCAGCCATCCACATCGTGAATCCGAGATGATGATGCTCACGCCCGAAGCTCATTTTCGTAAGCTTGCCTTGGCAGAACACTGTTCGTCCAAACTCACCGCCCCAGATGACGAGCGTGTCGTCGAGCATCCCGCGTTGTTTCAAATCTTGAATCAACGCCGCGTTGGCTCGATCGGAGTAGGCAGAGTACTGTTCGATCTGTTTCGGCAAGTTGGAGTGCTGGTCCCAGCCGCCCTGGAACAGCTGCACAAAGCGGACGCCGCGTTCGGCCAATCGTCGCGCCATCAGCGCGTTGTAGGCATACGTTCCCGGTTCGCGAACGTCGGGCCCGTACAAATCCAGAATGTGCGCGGGTTCGTCACTGAAGTCAGCCAATTCAGGAACGCTCATCTGCATCCGCGCCGCCATCTCGAACTGAGCGATACGTGTGTCGATTTCCGGATCACCAACACGCTGGCGATGGTCTCGATTGAGTGCCGCAATGTCCGCAATGGTTCGCCTGCGCATCGCGTCGGAGATGCTTTCCGGGTTGCTGAGGTACTGCACCGGTTCCCGATCCGATCCGCCGATGCGAATGCCTTGATATCGGGATGGAAGAAACCCCGATCCCCAGTGGCGATCGATCAGAAACGAACCGCCCTCTTTCGTTCGCAACGCGACAAATGCTGGTAGGTCGTCGCACTCGCTGCCGAGTCCATACGCGGCCCAAGCTCCAATTGTGGGTCGGCCCGCGATTTGATGACCGGTTTGGATGTACGTGATCGCAGCGTCATGATCGACTTGCGTAGTCGTCATCGACTTGATGAAACAAACGTCATCGACGACTTTTGCGAACTCGGGCATCAGCTCACTGACCCAAGCACCACATTTTCCGTGTCTGGCAAACTTCCACCGCGATGCGACGACTGGAAATCGTGATTGCCCATTGACCATTCCTGTGAACTTCACGCCGCCCATCACCGACTTGGGCAGGTCCTTTCCGTCCCATTTTTCCAGCAGGGGTTTGTGATCGAATAGGTCGATTTGTGAGGGCCCTCCCGCTTGAAAGAGATAGATGACCCGTTTTGCCTTGGCGGGGAATTCTGGAAAGCCGGTGATGCCAGCCGGATTTGCTGGGACGGCGGCGGCCTCCGCAGCAGGCCTGCAGAGTAGCTGGCTGAGCGCTCCGGTTGCCATCACGCCGCCAAGACCGTTCAGAATTCCTCGACGTGACAAGCTCACATTGTCTTGATTGTTAGTGCCCATCACTACTCCAGTGTCATCGTTGCATCGAGGTTTAGCAGCACGTTGCAGAGTGCAGTCCATGCTTGTGATTGATTGCTGTCGGCAATCTCAAGGTAGTCCTTGCGAATCGTTTGAAGTTGCCGCAGTTCTTCATCACTCGGAATGCGCCCCGTGCAGGCATGCCACAACCAGCCAAGCTGTTCGGGTTCGGTTTGAGCCGCCTGCTGTGCCCGTTCTGAAAGGTCTTTCGCGGATGCCGCAAAGCCGGGTTCGTTAAGCGTGACCAGAGCCTGCAATGGCGTGTTGGTTCGCATCGTGCGGACTTCGCACTGATTGCGATCGGCAACGTCAAAGACCGCTAACATCGGGTGCGGCGAGTTGCGTTTCCAAAACGTGTAGAGCGTGCGTCGATGGTTCGACATTTCATATGGCAGCTTGACAATCTTGCCGTTCTGACCGATCACGTCATCAATGATGACCGGTGGGCCGCCTACCGTGTTATCGAGAAGCCCGCTTAGAAAGAGTGCTTGATCTCGGACGGTATGTACGGGCAGTCGAAAGCGTGGACCGCGCGCAAGATGGCGATTCGCTGGGTCACTCGCCCACATCGCTTCGCTGGCGTCGGAACTCTGTCGGTACGTTCGACTGGTAACGATTAGCTTGATCAACGCTTTCGTATCCCACCCCAGTCGTACATATTCGGTTGCTAACCAATCCAGCAGCTCCGCGTGCAGCGGTTCACCTGTTTGTGTTCCAAAGTTCTCCGGTGAATCGGTAAAGCCGCGCCCCCAAAGCGTTTGCCAAATACGATTGACGGCAACGCGAGCGGTCAACGGGTGGTCGGGATGTGTGAGCCAGTGTGCGAGAGCCAAACGGTTTGGATGCTCTTGCGGCAGCGGAGGCAAAAAATCGGGCGTGTCGGTTGCGACTTTGTCACCCAGTGAATTAAACACCCCTGCCAAGCGTATTTGTGTGTGTTTGGTTCGTCCTTCTTTCATCACCATCGTTGTGGGTGACTGAAAAATCGCTTCATCAAGTTTGGCGTGCGCAGCTATCCGAGCATTGTACAATTCGCGTAGATAGGCTGGGAGGCTGTCGTCCTCCAGAAACGCAAGTCGCAAAGTCTCTCGTTCCGCGTGAGTTCGGTTGTTTACCGGAACACGGGCGATCTCATTGATCGTCCTTGCATCGGCGAGTGAACGCACTTCGCTGACGTTCAATTCTCGATCATAGAACCGTAAGTCTCGAAGATCGCCAGAGAAATTCGCAAGGAATGGACTGCCGCCCAGAACCAGCTTTGCCTTGCCAGCGTTATCGGCCGAATCGTTGGTAACTGGATGCGTGCAGAGCATCGCATCATCGCTGCCATCGATGGACGCGGAATACGCGATGCCTTGCATCCGCCCGTCGCAGCGGAAGGTCACATGGTGCCACTTGCCGACCCTGAGCGTCTGGGCCGATTCAAATTCGATGTAACTGTTTACCCACCGACATACATGACGAACTCGGATTTTCCCATTGACCCAATCGGCTTGGATTCCCTGTCGGTAGCGTTCCGGTTCTTCGACGCTTGAAAAGATCGCAGCGCCCTTGTCCGATTCTGGCCGGAACCAGAACGAAATCGTCCAGCGCCGGTTGCCAGCACACAAAGCGATTGCGTCATTTGGTTTTTCGATCGAAGTGTTGCCATCAAGATGAAGCGGCGTTTCTGCGTAGTGGAATTTCAATCCGCGAGTGACACGCGTTTTCGGAGCGGATCTTGTTACAGATCCTTCTTCCAAGGGAACTCTAACAACATCCGCTACCTTGGACTCCCACTTCTGCTGCGCCTCTGCAATCGACGACTCGGCTGCAAGCATTGCCGCGTCCGCAGCATCTGTGGCTTGTTGCAACTGCTTCAGTCTGGCTTGTTCTTTCTGTGTCGGTGTGTGGATGTAAGGGTGCGAAGCAAGCTTGAGCGCGGAACCGGCTTCGCGGACATTGTCGAAGAAGGACAGCAATTCGTAGTACTCACGATTCTCGATCGGGTCGTACTTGTGCGTATGACAACGCGCGCAAAGCATTGTCATTCCCATCCAGACTGTGGCAACCGTTTCCATTCGATCCGCAGCGTTTTCAAACTTGGACTCGGCGGGAATGGTTCCGCTGCCAGTGTCATAACGGTGATTCCGCAGGAACCCTGTTGCGATCAGATAGTCTCTGGATCTGTCGTCGGCAATCCAATCGGCGGACTGCCAGTGTTGGTGCTCTTTCGGAATCATCAAGTCGCCGGCCAACATCTGCTCGGTTAACTTGTCGAACGGAAGATTTGCGTTCAGGTTGCGGATCAACCAATCACGCCACGGCCACATGACGCGATGCCCGTCTGCCTGATACCCGTTGGTGTCTGCGTAGCGAGCTGCATCCATCCAATACCAGGCACGGTGTTCACCATACGCTTCCGAAGCCAATAACTTGTCGACCAGCGATGATATGGCTTGATCGGGGTTTCGCTGGAAATCATCGGCAAATGCATTGCCTTCATTGGGAAGGATCGGAAGCCCGGTCAACGCGAGGCTTAAGCGGCGGGCAAGCACTCGCGGTTCAGCATCATGACGCGGTTTCAAGGATTCCGCATCCAAGTGCGAAGCGACAAAACTGTCGATTGGATTGCGAGGCCAATTAGCGTTCACTGTCTTGGGAAGAGCCCGGGTGATTGGTGCTGCAAACGCCCAGTGTCTCTCGTACTCGGCTCCCTGATCAATCCAGTCTTTCAGTATTTGAATCTGCTTTTTCGTCGGTCTGCGTTTGGAATGTGGAGGCGGCATGACTGCGTCGGGGGCATCCGAAAGCAAACGCTCGATCAGCGAACTTTCGTTTGATTTACCCGGTTCGATCACCCAGCCCATCGCTTCCTCTAACGCATCCAACCGCAAGTCAGCCTCGCGGCTTTCTGCGTCTGGCCCGTGGCACTCAAAGCAGTTGTCAGCAAGGATCGGTCGAACGTCGCGATTGAAGTCCACGTCGGCATAGACACTCGAGGCCAATGACACCACACAGCAGACCCGCACGATTCCGAAGATGAAGTATTGGGACGGCATTATTTTGATTTCCTCTGGCGTTTCTTGAGATCGGGAAATCTGCTCAGCGTTGACGCTAAGAATTCTTTGGCCGCTTGCGCCTCGGGGGTGAGATCGTTTGTGATGGAGTGTTCTTCCAGTGGATCAGCTTGGAGATCGAAAAACGTACCGTTCTGGTACAGCTTCCATCGTTGGTTCCGCACACACCAGTCAACCGGCCCGACGGTCGGAGAACTTCCACGCTTTCCGGGCGGCAGACGCTTGTCGGGCTTTCGCGGGTCGAGTGAAAGATAAATCCACTTTCGCGGTTCGGCTTGACCGCCAGTGATCCTGGTAAGAAAGTTCTGTCCATCGAACGGAATGGTCTGCGGAAGTGAGACGTCAGCGGCTTCGGCGAGTGTGGGCACAAAGTCGGTGAAATCAACAAGGTCCGCGGACTGCGTGCCGGGTGGAACATGGTCGGGCCATTTCACCACGAGCGGCACGTGGGTGCCGGCATTCGTCAACCGTGATTTGCCCCCGACAACGATTCCTGAGTCCGTTTTCGATTCAATACCTTTCACGGTTCCGTTGTCGCCGGTGAAGATGAACAGCGTATTGTCACTCAAGTCAAGTTTCGCCAATGTCTCATCAACGCGACCAACACATTTGTCGAGATACTCAATCATGTCGCCGAAGTGTTTTCTATCCTGCCTGCCAGATGGATCATCGGAATCAGGAGTGGCATCGAACGGTTCGTGTGTCAGCCAGATCGGGAAGTAGACAAAAAACGGTTCGTCTTTGTGGCGTGTGATAAAGTCACAGGCAAAATCTGTGAAATAGTCGGGGCCATAGTTCTCGGTTGGCAACTCAGTGGTCGTGCCATTCTTGATGACCTTCATCCCCCAGTGACTTCGCCCCGGAGAATGAATCGCGTACTCATCGAATCCAAAGTGATCCGGGCGATTTTTTCCGAGTTGCCATTTGTGGGCAAAACAGGTTGCGTAGCCCGCGTCTTTCAAAAGGTGGCCGAACGTCCGTTGGTCGGATGCTAACTCAGAGAACCGAGTGTAGTTCCGAAAGTTGTAGAGGCCGGTCATCAGTTGTACGCGAGTGGGCGTGCACAGCGGTTGTGCGTAGCAGTGCGTGAACCGTGCGCCATCCTTTGCGATCCGGTCAATATTTGGCGTCGCGTAAGACAGACCGCCATTGGCGCCAACACATTCGTAGCCAAAGTCGTCCGCCATTATTAAAACGATGTTCGGTCGGTCGGCAGCGAGGCTGAGGTTGGTGAGACCCCCAATGGCCAACGCCGCACAGAATGCCAGAACGTGAATTTGCCATCTCATAGAATCAACTCGTGAAAATTTATTGGCAGTGAAAAACTAACTTTGGACAACGACTTGGTTGAGTGAGCCGACGTGGCTAGCCGTGGATGCCGCGTGTAGCCTGACGCTAACGCGTTTGGCTGGCAGGAAGCATCTTCAAGAACTCGGCGCTTTTCGGATGTGTATGCGGCCCTTCCACCCCAGTCGCAAATTGAATCAGCAGGAGTCTCGTCTTATGGGCCAAACCGGTTGCGTTCGTATTGGACTCGATGACATTGTCCGCTAGTTTGAATCCATTCGGACTCGGACTTGATTTCCCGATCTGAGTCAAGAACCCACCATCGGGTGCGTGCATGGTTCTCAAGAGTTCCGTGCATCGCCGAACGATCTTCACTCGTAACTCCACGTCGCAGTTCTCGCCGTTGCTTGCGAGAATGTTCAGCATGTTGACCGTGTTGTAGAGAACAATCGTGTTCTGATAGTCCGAATGAAACAGGTGATCCAGAGTGGTCGAAAGCATCTCTGTGGATCGCGGAATCGGTGAACCCGTCCCATCAAGGAACGCCGCAATCTTGTAGGTACCCGAAAGACTCGAAGTCCAATCGTCTGTCGGGGCGACGAAATAGCCGTTGTCGGACTGACGTTTCGCGATGAATTCGCGAGCGATCGAGAGCAGTTCCTCTCGCTTGTCCATCGGCAATTGATTGAACACACCTAACTCGGCCCGCAAACGAGCGCCGACCGTCCAGATTCGCCTCTCCCACGGGAGAGAATTTAGCCAAGCGGAAAATGTTTCTGGTGTTTCGTAATGTTGATAATGTTCCTTTGCGGCGGCATTGTCATCGATCCGATCGAGCGGATGTTGGTAAAGCGGCTTTGCACCACAGGTTTCCAATGCACCGATTGACATCCCCAAAGCGCGGGTCAGCGTGTTGTGGCTGTACTGCGTTTCATAATCTGGGTCGTAAAAGAAACCGGTTGCTGGATTCTGGCGACTCTGGAAATAGTGAATCACGCCCGCTCGGAACTTTGGCGACGTTTGCTCCATCATGCCGGTCCACTCGAGAACATGGATTGCCTTGGCAGTGGCTTCGATGAACGGCCCAAATTGCTCGCTACGTTTGCTGCTGAGCGAATAGAAAAATCCGCCGCTGTTGGGATCGTAGACTTTCCCCCACCAAGCAAAGCAATCATCAAACTCGTGATCAAATTCCTGCAGCGCTGCTGTTAACGCCTGCGAGGATTCAGTTGTATGTTTTCCGTCTGGTTGGGCGGCTGCGTTAATCAACGTTCGCCACGTCGGGAAACGCTTCGCATCGCCTGTAGTCAAATGTCGCACGACTTGCATCAGGTCGGGATCAAAGTAACTGGCGTACTCCATCACTGCCAAGGCATCTGTCGGTTCATACAATCGGCCGGCGCGATATTTTTCAATGCCTTCAGCCGCACGGCGACGGTCGAGTTCGACTTTCGTATTGACCCATTCAGCGTGAGTCTTTTCGCCCATCGCATAGGGCACCATGAAATCAACCGATCTTTTGAGCGATCCGCCCCTCGGAGACGTCCAGGAGTACAGCGCCAGCCCGTCATCGCCGGCCAGCATCGCCAGTTCCATCGGCGGTTTTAGTGAGCTGCCGTGATAGGTCAAACTGTCGCGATGTTTCAGGTCACGACTGCTTCCGTCGGCGTAGAGGCTCTTGCGAACAAATCGTTTCACACCTTCGTTGGCCGCCTGTGCCCAGTCGTCTCGCTCAAGAATCAGTCCCGTCAGTGCCAATAGCCGAACACTTTTGGAGTACCGGTTGGTCACATGCTGTGACTTGGCCACAGCCGGTTCGTGCAATTCGCCAATTTGCTCCACCCATGCGTCAATACGGTGCCGCTGTAATTCATCAAACGAGTCTTGCAGTGCCAGGTAGGCCACCAGCAGTGGATGAAATTTGTTTTCGTTGACATCGTTGCCGGTGGGCTTGTAGGTCTGGGCCCAGCCAGCAATCAAGTGCCGCAGCGTCTCGGCGGTGCGTTCGTCAGCGGTCACTTGCCAGTGTCGCATCAACACCGCGATCTCGCTCATCTGATTTAAGTGTTCGACGGTTTTGATCCGCTTCGGGTCCGTATTGACCAGCCCTTCGTACTGAATCACAGCGATTGGTCTCGGTTGGGTACCGAGTAGCGGAGTCGCCTGGGATTGAATCGAAGCCGCCAAAGCAGCGGCTTCGGGATCCGTCTTCACAAGCATTCGCAACTTGGTGAGTTGCGCAGCGCTGAGCGGACTGACATCGGGAATCGAGAATTCACCAACTTCTTTTTTGTGATCCTCCGTCGAAGCCTCCCGTTGCAAAGGTGTGCGAGCAGCGATCACTCGTGATCGAAGCTGGGCTGCTAGTTTGGACAGCAGCGGACCGTCATCGGCCAGTGCCGTCGTCTCACCAGGATCAACTGAAAGATCCGTCGCGACCGCCGCAACCACGGACTCCGCGTCATTCTTATCCCACCACTGTGTATACCGATGGTTTGCCGTACGGATTGAGTGGCCAATCGTATTGGCATTTCCGACGCGAGCTGGGTACGACGAATAGGCGCTGTTGCGAACTTCTGCGGAAGGATCACGAAGGATCGGGGCGAGCGATCGTCCCTGGAGATGCGATGGAAGAGAAATACCTGCGAGTTGGCAAAGAGTAGGATAAAGATCAATCAGTTCGACCAGTGAAGACGATCTCGATCCTCTTTTCTGCACCATCTTGGGGTGTCGAATGATCAGCGGCACACGCGTGTCGACTTCAAAATTAGTGTGCTTGCACCAAGAAGAATGATCGCCAAGTTTCCAGCCGTGGTCACCCCATAGAATGACGATCGTATTGTCCGCAAGGCCGTTTTCGTCCAATGCGTCCAGCAGTCGTCCAATGTGTGCATCGGTAAAAGAAACACAGGCGTGATAGCCATGTAGCAGTCGCTGGTTGAGATCATCGGCCCATTGGGTGGGTGATTCGTCGCTTGGAATGTCACCATAATATTTGATCTCACCGGGATTCAGGTTGGCTGCCCCGACTGGGTATCCGGAGGGAATACCGGCATTCGGTGGCATGTGGAAATTCTCTCGTTGATACAGGTCCCAATACTTTTGCGGAGCGTTGAATGGTAGGTGAGGCTTGGTAAAACCAACGGCCAGAAAGAATGGCGTGTTCTCAGCCAGCATTGTTGCGTCGATATCGGCAGCCAACGGCGCTAGCTGCGAATTCTCCAGACCACCGTCGTTCCCGACACCCGCGGCTCGCGCCGTCGGCTCATCCGAGCGTCTGCCAAGCTGGTTGATCAAGCGGACAGCAAGGTCCGCCCGCTTGCCATCGATGTACGCATCGTCTGCAACGTCATCGGATTCAGTCACAGGGCCTCGCTTGGGGCCTTTTCCTGATTCCCGAAATCGCTTTTCATTGCGATCATGCTTGGCGATATTGTCTGGATCAACCCAATGAGTCTCGTGTGCGAGATCGAACCAGCGGTGCCAGTTGTCACCATCGACCGCGTCGTGTCCAACTCGTTCGTGATAGATTTTTCCAAGGCCGAGTGTCAGGTAACCATGGTTTTTGAGATGCTGGTTGAGTGTCGTCACATCCGCGAGCTTTTTCCGCCAGTCGTTGACGTGATAGCTTCGCAGGCCGGTTGATTCGGGATACAAGCCCGTCATGAGCGAAATGCGCGAAGCACCACAGACCGCTTGGTTGCAGTAGGCGCGATCGAAACGCATTCCGCTGGCGGCAAGCCGATCGATATTCGGTGTGATCGCTTTCGTTCCATAGCAGCCGAGTTCCGGGCGCAGATCATCGACCGCGATGAACAGAACATTGGGCCGATCCTCGGCCAGCGCGGGGACTGAAAAAGCTATCGAGACAATCGCAATCGGAAAGAAACGCAAAAACAAGTTGCGACAGGCCAAGTCAATTGATTTTCGATTCATTTGGTTCATGCGATCAGGTCCTCAATGACCTTGCCGCCAAATTGACTCAGCTGCTTGAAACGGCCAGCGTGGTAATACGTGAGTTTGTTGTCGTCGAGACCGAGCAGGCGCAGGAGGGTGACGTGGAAATCGCGAACGTGATGAACTTGATCGACGGCCGTCATCCCCAACTCGTCAGTTGCTCCAATCGTGTGGCCAGCGTTGCAGCCTCCGCCAGCCAGCCAGATCGTCATAGCGTGAGGGTTGTGATCGCGGCCGTAGGCGACTCCCCCGCGAACACCGTTGTCGGGAGTGCGTCCAAACTCGCCGCACCAAACAATCAAAGTGCTATCCAGCAGGGAACGCTGTTTCAGGTCACGGATCAGCGCGGCAATGGGCTGATCGACTCCACGGATCAAATTGCCGTGCGCGCGTTCAATGTAGTCGTGACTGTCCCACGATCCGTTGTAGAGTTGCACGAAGCGAACCCCTTTTTCGACCATCTTGCGAGCCAGCAAACACTTTCGGCCGAAGGCATCGGTTGAATCGTTGCCAATCCCGTACATCCGCTGCGTCTGTTCACTTTCGTCCGAAAGGTCGATGGCATTGGGGACTTCCGTTTGCATCCGAAACGCCAGTTCGTAGCTCTCCAGCCGAGCCGCCAGTTCCGCGTGTTGGGGATGCTCCGAGGCGTGCCGCCGGTTCATCCGGGTGAGCAGATCGAGATTCATTCGTTGTCTTTGGGAAGTGATCCCCGCTGGAGGCGAAAGATCAAGAATCGGTGATCCCTTGGGGCGTAGTGGAGTGCCCTGATAGAAGGCAGGTAGATAACCGTTGCTCCAGTTTGCGGCTCCGCCCTGTGGATAGGAAATCTCAGGCAAAACGACAAAGCCCGGCAGGTTTTGATTCTCACTACCCAGGCCGTACGTCACCCATGCGCCGATCCCGGGATCGCCGCCGAATCGGTTTCCACAGTTCATTTGATACATGGCGGTAGGATGGTTCACACTGTCAACCTGACAACCGCGAAAGAAGCAGAGTTCGTCAGCAACAGTCGACAGGTGCTCCCACGACTCCGACATGTCCGCTCCGCTTTCGCCGTGTCGAGCGAACTTGAAAGGGCTGCGGACGTAGTATCGCGTGCCACTTTCCATCGCGGATTTTTGCTCACCTTCCCGAGTGAATTCCTTGAGATGCAGTTTGTCGAGTGCTGGCTTGGGATCGAAAGTGTCGACGTGTGATGGTCCGCCTTCCATCATCAAAAAGATGCAGTTCTTTGCCTTAGCAGGCAGATGTCCTGTCTTTGCCACCATCGGATCGGGTTTTTCGTCGCCGTTGGATTCGTCGCATAGCAGCGATGACAGTGCGATGCTTCCAAGCGATGTGCCGAGTCGAAACAGGCTGTCGCGACGATTGATAGGGGGGATGTTCATCGTTCAGGCAATCAATACACGTAGACGAATTCGTTGCAGTTAAGAATCACAAGGCAGAGATCGGCCAACGCTCGCACGTGGCGATCCACCTCGCTGGGTTGCAGGTCCGGCTCGAATGCTTGGTTGGCAAACAGCTGCTCCTGAAACGAGAAGTCCTCTCCCGTATTTTCTTCGACTGCCTCACGTTTGACGGTCAGCAAGACGGGAGGACTTGGCCGCGCCTTTGCCGGCAGCGACTCCTCAAGTGTCTTCCAATGGGCAAGCAGTTCGCCAGATTCTTCTTGAGTGGGTCGGCGTCCCAGCGTCAACAGGAAACATTGCTCGATTGCCTCGGCATTTCGGTCGTCGGGAGTCGATTTTTCAACCGCCTTCCAAACGCGATTTGCAAGTGCCAGTGCTCGTGAATAGGTGTTCTGGCCGTTGAACAAGCTAAACACTTGCGGCGTGACCGTTGATGCCTCACGTCGTTCACAAGAAAAGTCAGGAGCCGGCGAATTAAAGACTTCTAGCATCGGATGCATCAGACCTCGCAGGCGAGTCACATAGATCGAACGCCGATGCCGCTGCTGCGGTTTAGGATTGGGCACCCATGCAGGGGCAAACGTTCCCATCACCATTCGCGGCTGCAGGGCGACCTCAATGTTGATTTCGGGTCGGCAGGGGATGCCGCCCAGTTTCGCGTTCAGTTCGCCGCTGACCGAGAGCATGCCGTCACGCAGTTCTTCAGCGCTAAGTCGACGAGGATGAAAAACCGCATAGGAATGACCCAACGGATCAAGCTTCGCCAACCGTTCGGGCGCCCGATGCGCCGATGATCGTCGGTAGGCCTCGGACAACAGGATCCGGCGATGAAGTTTTTTGATGGACCAGCCGTCTTCCACGAAGGTCGATGCAAGGTAATCAAGCAGTTGCGGATGGGTCGGTTTTCCTCCGGTTGCACCGAAGTTGTTTGGATTTGCTGCGAGAGGTTTGCCGAAGTGCCATAGCCAGAGTCGGTTGACAATGACTCGCGTTGTCAGCGGGTTATTCGGATCTGCTACCCAATTGGCAAAGGCTGTGCGTCGCCCGTCGATGCTGCGGGGGATTTCGACGGAAACCAGATCGTTGACAACGCTCAGTGTGCCGGGGGCAACCGGTTCACCCTGGGCGAACGGATCGCCTCCGGTGTGAATGCAGGAATGTTCCAGTTCGCCGCTTGTCCGGTCCTTTGGCATTCGCAGCGGAGCATAAACGGCATCGATTTTGGGTGTGTGTCCGTTGTAGACCGACAACGCAAACGGCTGATACCGATCCATTTCCCATTTCAGTCGCTCCATTCCTTTTCGTGCAACGACATTCGTGCCGATTTGATCGGGCGTGAGACCGACCTGCTTTGGTGGATATTCCTCCTGAGGGATGTTCTGCTTGCGAAATTGTGTTCGGACGTAGCCGAATGGTTCGATGCGTTTCTCCTCGGTGGCTTTGGCAATCGCATCGTCCCAACGTTTCTTTTGCTGACGAATGACTTTCTTTTCATTTTTCGAAGCGTCATGCAGACGTTGGTTGAACCACGCTTGAGCGTTTTTCAACAGCTGGGCGTGAGTCTCAACCAGAACGTCGATGTATGCCTGTCTTCGTTTCTGCAGGATTTCCTGTTCCTCGAATCCGCTAGTGTTCTCGTCATCAAGAAAGGCGGCTTTGCGATCGGCAATTTGGGTCGTGGCGAACACTGCCTGAATGGAATAGTAGTCGCGAGTCGGAACGGGATCGAACTTGTGATCGTGACAGCGAGCACATTGCAGGGAATGTCCAAAGAATGTCTCTCCAACGCTGTTGGTGACATCATCAAGAAACCTTTGCCGCGCAACTTTGGGCACTTCCATCCCAGTCAGTTCCCACGGTCCCATCCGCAGAAAGCCCGCCGCTACGACCATCTCCGGATCGTCTGGGTTGATTTCATCGCCCGCGATCTGTTCACGAATGAACTGATCGTAAGGTTTGTCGTTGTTGAACGAACGAATCACATAGTCTCGGTACCGCCATGCGTTGCCACGTTCGTAGTCATTGGCAAAGCCAGACGAGTCTGCATAGCGAACGACATCCAGCCAGTGTTGTGCCATCCGCTCGCCGTAGCGTGGTGAGTTGAGCAAACGGTCGACGACAGTCTCAAAAGCTTTTGCGTCAGTACGCTTGTCGGCAACGAACGCATCGATCTCTTCCGGTGTCGGTGGAAGTCCAGTCAAATTAAACGTCGCTCGCCGAATCAACACTTGACGCGAAGCAGGCGATGCGACGGACAGTCCGTCCGGCAAACGCTTGGCGATCAGGACATCGATTGCATTTTTTCCGTCAGCCGTTGAAAGCTCAACGTTCTTCACTGGCTGATAGGCCCACAGTCCCTCGGGATCGTACTTGCGGTTCGTCCAATCGCTCGCCAATCCGCCCGACGTTTTGACCGGAACGCCGTCTTCGGAGGACCATTTATTTGCGTGAGTCGATTCGATTTCCGTTCGACGATCGGTGTCCGGCCACACTGCGCCCGTTTCGATCCATTCACGCATCCACTTAAGTTGTTCATCATCCAACTTCTCCGCCTCTTTCGGCGGCATCGCTGGCCAGTCGTCATGATCTCGCCGTGAAGCAAGATAAATCGCGCTTTCATTTGGTTTGTTCGGCGTCACTGCAGGCTCGCCACTCTCACCGCCTCGCTCCAAGACGCTGGCGGATCGGAGGTCCAACGAACCTTCAATCATTTCCGGGTCACCGCCATGGCATGCCATACACTTGTCTCGAAACAACGGGGCGATTCGCCGAACGAACAGAATCTCGGATCGTTCGGCGGCGCTGGTTTCTTCGCCAATTGTTTCCGGTAGTGGAAACGTCAACATGGTGAGCATGACCGACAAGATGATGGTTAATCTGGCGATGCTCGAAGGTGGAAGCATGGTGTCGGCAGCCTCTTGCTGTTGGTTTTGCGAATGTAGCGACGGGATGTCGTCGATGCGATTGATCACGCAACGCCAATGGGACGTTTTTAAATTGCGATCTTGCATCGCACTGCTGCCGTGCGAGAGGGGCGGACGCAGGGCAAGCGGTAGGGGAAAGCCCGCTCCAGAAATGAGAGCCAAACTCTCCCGGAAGGAACGTAAACACAGTCTTTTCATTCCGCGTTCTCCAGTATCGGAGCCACACTGCGCCACGTGGGGCCGATTCGCAATTCATCGACTAAACGGGCTGTCTTGCCTTCACTGCTGAGCAGGATGAGATCCAGATTCGCGTCAAGTTCCACATCACGTGTCACAACATGCCACGTCGCTGGTTCCGCATAGTCCAGGACATCCATTTCTCCGTAGACCCGGAAATAAATTTCATCCTCGCCAGATTGCCGTGCCACGATCTTTCCGATCCAAAGCGTGGTTTGTTCTGCTGGCAGTACCAGAGGACTGGTGTGCGAGATGCCCGCACCTGTCCTGACGGTTGGTCGATAGCCGGGGCCATGTCCGAAACTGATCGATTGACCGTCAAAATCGTCAGACGAACGCAACGTCAATCGCAAGCGTTCTCGTGGTCGATCGCGGTCGGTGCGGCGCTCGGTTTCTCGAACCATCAGACTGAAAAACACGACGCCATCCTGGTTGAGCCTGATCGGATCCGCCATCGGTCGCAAATAGTAAACTCCGCCTCCGGGCAACTTGAGCGAACCAAGTCGCCCGCCGGGAACAGGCCATGTAACGTTCATTTCGCCATGGACGATTTCAAAATAATCTGGCGAGGAACCCGTTGCCGGAAATTTGCGTTCCTTCGGCAAACGCTTTCTCCATGGACCAGCCCAGCCTGTGCCAACCACGCTGTCTCGTAGCGGAAGGATGCCAGGCGAATAGTTGAACCCTTCATAGGCGGTCAGCAAGTCTGATCGCGAGCGTGGATTGACACGCCGAATAAATTCTTGAAACCGCGGCGAATTCATCGGCACCGCACGCGGGCGACCGCTTTTGTTGATGGCAATGCCTTCACCGGCCGGCAATATCTTGGCAAGTTCGTCTTCAGTATCAATCGACCGATAGCTGACTTCGCCATCAAGCACATGCACTTCCGTGTCGCCGATGCGATTCACTTTGACCGCAAACTCCGTTCCCAGATCGATCACTTCGCTTGTCGGTGTCGTGAGCGTAAATCCTTCAGCTTCCTCTTCCGCTCGGACCACGACATCGCCTAACAACAATTCAGCACTGCCGGCCGAATGCAGCAGAAGAGACGTTTCACCAGTCATCACAAGTTCTGCGCCGCCGTCAAATCGGATCACAGCGAGACCCGACTCCAAATCGAGCATTTGCGATGAAAGGCGTCGGCCTTCAGAAGGAGAATTGCTTGCGCGCCAGATGCAATTGTCCTCAAGCAGCACGGTTGCGATGTAGTGTTGTTCAGTTGACTGTGTATAGAGGTTGCCACCGGTGGGCTGATTTGCACGACTAACAAAAAACCACGCCAGCCCACCAGCAAACAGAATGGAAACCGCTAGGGCAAACGCCAGAAAGGACTGCTGCCACCCCCGCGTCATTCCTTGCGGCACCAATTTGCCAGACCTTCCGCGAAGCTCTGAAAGGACGTCCCCCACAAACTGCCGGCTGTCATTTTCGACAATTGAAACCGTGTCGTCGACAAATTGCTGATCGTCAAACGGTTGCAGGGCGAATCCAAGTAGCCGGTGCTCTTCGTACAGGTCGCCCGCGTGCCGAAGCAGGTCTGAATCCGATGCCAATAAATCCTGCAACGAGGCCAAACCCTCCTCGTTCAATTCACCTTCGAGGAATCGCGTCCACAACTCTTCAAATTGCTGAGACATTAGACTGCCTCTCCGGCGAACTTCTTTTCAACACAGTCGTGCAATTTCTGTCGCAGAACGAACAAGTGCTTCTTGATAGCCGCAACACTCCGATTCGATCGCTCGGCAATCTCAGCCAATGGAAGTTCTTTGCCGTACCGCAAGTCGAGAATTTCTCGTGCGTTACTTTCGACCGATTGCAGACATTCTCGTAGGTGCGTCAAACGAGTGGGCGATTCTGCAACGCCTTCCGTTCTTCGATCCAGTTCCTGGCTCAGTGCATGCGGCAGGTAGCGGCTGTGGTAATCAGCCATTCGTTTGAGCCGAGTGCATTCAGCCATCAATTGATAGCGAGCGATCGTGAATAGCCATGCCCGAAAGTCCGTTCCGATCTGGTAGTCGTCAATCCGTTTGAAAGCCGCGACGAAGGTTTGCTGTGCGACATCATCTGCATCGCCACCCGGTGGGCATCGCGAAACAATCCACGCACGAACCGGTCGCTGACAAACACGAATGATCTCCGCGAAAGCTTCAAGGTCACCACCGACAACCCGTCGGATCATCTCGTCCAAGATCGGGGACGTTGCCATCTACACCTCTAAAAAACAGCTAAAACTCGACAAAAACGTGTGTATGCCCCAGAGATAACAGTTTCTAGATGGTGGTTACCCTAAAACCGCAACGATTGTTCACAGAGGGGTGCGCCGCCTGGATTCGAGCGGGACATTCGCATTTGGTAGCCTAGCTTTTTGCAACGAGAGACCTCTAACCGGTCGCTGAGTTCCCAACGAGATTGGAGACAAAATCATCGATTACATCGGTCTTTGGAAAGACAAAACCGGCCTGCGGCGACCACGCTGATCGCTTGCATCGGATTGCCGCGAAGCACCTACCACACCGGGAAAGATCGCTACGGCAAACCAAACGATCACAACGGCAAAATCCCGCGTGACTGGTGGTTGGCCGATTGGGAAAAGCAAGCCATCGTCGACTTTCACGACGCCCATCCATTGGAAGGTTATCGGCGTCTGACCTACATGATGATGGACGGCGACATCGTCGCGGCCTCACTGGCGACGGTCTTCCGAGTGCTCAGCGAAGCCCGGCGAATGGGCAAATGCTCGCTGAGCAATCTTGTTTCTCCTGCTTTTCCAAAGTGGGAGGGTACTCTTTTGACGGTAGCACAACGATCGCTAACCGGCGTCGCTACAATGTTTGAATGGCAGGGCATCCGATTGCGTTCAGAAAATGGGGAGACAATTGTAGTGAATCGAGTTTTTCTCTTTTACCTCACAATTTGCGCGTCGTCTTGGTTTACGCAAAGCTTCGGCGAGGAGAGGCCCAGTGCCGAGCCGAGCGTTGCAATGCTACTTCAAAAGTTCAAGGATTATTCCGGAGCTGAATTGGTCTTCGATCGAAACGATCTGCCGGAAGGCCGCTACCACGACGTGCTCAAACCGCTGAGCGACTCTCGCAAGAAATTAGCAGCCGAGATTTGCAATGAGGAAGCAAGAATGTACCCGCCCGGCTATTTTGGTGAAGTTGGCTTGAAAGCGGTAGGAATTTTCGAAGCCTGTGTATCAAAGTCCACCAGTGATCGGTCGAGACCGTATGACAGTCAACTTGGAGGTTATCGATTTTTCGGAATTTACAATGGAGTCAACGCAATTGCCGCGGCGTTTTATTCTGAAGGGCAGCTTGCACTCACATTTCACCATGAGGTGTTTCACCATGTCGATTCCACGGTCGATGGCGAAACTGGTTCTTGGAATCTGTCGACAGACGATGCCTTTTATCAGGCGGCAATTTCGGGATTGAGACCATATGCTTCTCCACCGATCGCTAATCTTGATCTGAGTGCGATCCGGGAACGGTGCATCGGTTTTACTTTGCAAGATTCGGTTAGCGAGTATGCCGCAAAGAATAGTCGCGAAGACCAAGCGGAGACGGCCAGGCATATCATGAGCATGCTTCCCAGCTCACTTGTGCAAATCATTGACCAACCCGAATTGGCAGGCAGTCAAAGAATCATCCACGTCTTGGGTGAGTACGAAAAATCAGTCCCGGATGGACCAGGACTTGACTGGTTTGTTGACGTTGCGTTGGACCGTGCCCGGCGCGACGTTCAATCTGAGACAGTCGAACAACTGCTCATTCGTTTGAGAGCCTATGCAGACGGAGGAGCCAGCGGTTTTGAAGGCGTTGCTGAGGACCCGCAAGGAGCCCGGGACACACTCAAAAAGGTGGTCCGCTTAAAACCGGAAACGGTTCCTCCTAACGTAGAGGTGGAGTTGGTTGAACTTGCGTCGGACATCACTTCCGCGCTCTTGCAGCAAAGAATTCGACCTGATGCGTCAAATACGAGATTCAGAATTTGGGGAAGCGAAGATTCCCAAGGCGTAAACCGAACATTGCGTCGCGATGTTGTTCAGTTTGCTGCCGACGCTAAGCGGCTCAAGCTTATCTCGTCAATCCACCTTCCGGCATCCGACAAGCTGGTGGAACATCTAAAAAGATCGCATTTACATAATCTTCGGCAGATCGCTGCCTATTTCGTGTTCATTGATGCGAATTGGACGATGACACCAGGCACACACGATGTCTTCGAGTCTACAAAGAAGTCTATTCTTCAGTGCTTTCAAGGGAGTGATGTCGATTTAATAGATAAATTACACACAATGGACTTCCGGGAGCTGGCAGATCCTAATACGAACATCGACCCATTGTGATTGCCAACTGATTGAGAGTGACGTGAAGAGTGAAGCTTTCGCCTTGCTGGACGCCTGCCGAGCAAACTTGCAGGGCCCGAAAGGTCCCATGAAATTTTGAGCTCTAAATCGGCGACGTCGCTTCGCGAGCTTGCTAAGCACGAGGCAATTCTGCTTGACGGTGCGGTGCTAACCACCGCGGGCAAACTGCCATTCAAAGCCATCATTCATGTGGCCAGTATTAGCATGTGATAGCGATCAAGGGTAAGTTCGATCTGCCAGGCGTGTCGTAATTGGCATTGGCCCTGGAAAAGAAATTCAATTCGATTGCGTTGCCGCTAATTGCTGCTGGCAACGGCGGCGGGTTGCCCGGCACCGTGCTTGCTACGATGAACGATGAGTGAAGTGGGCCCCAGCATTCGGACCACAATCGCATTCCGCTGACTGTGCGCGTTTTCGAATTGTCGGTGCAAGTCCCGCCAAGAGATCGAAACGAATCCGGCTAACCTTTTCTTTTGGGCAGCGGGATGAGCGCCGTGGTCCATGGTGGATCGACGGGAGACTGACCACTACTTACCGATTCGCACCGTCAAAAGGAGGTCTGGCGGTCAACTTGAGTGAATCTTGACAGGCCTCAGATGCAACAACCGGCACAGATTAGCAAGAGTGACTATGAGTACAAAAACTGACATCCTGCGTCCGATCGTTCTTCTGGTGGCTACCGTCTGGATTTCAAATTCTGGAATTTTGCATGCGGCGAATTCAGCGGCCACCACTCGTCCGAATGTGCTATTCATCGCAATGGATGATTTGAACGACTGGATCGGTGTGATGGGTGGACATCCTCAGGCGATCACTCCGAATTTGGATCGGCTCGCTTCTTCAGGTGTTCTGTTTACGAATGCCCATTGCGCGGCACCGGCCTGTAACCCATCACGCACCGCGATCTTTACTGGGCGGTCACCGCATCGCACCGGCGTGTACAGCAATGCCCAGCGGATGCGAGACGTGCTGCCCGATGCGGAATTGATTCCCAAAGTGTTCTCGCGGCACGGCTATCATTCGTCCGGATCAGGAAAGATGCTTCACTATTTCATCGATGCTGATTCGTGGGACGAATACTATCCCTCGGCTGAAACAGAGAATCCGTTTCCACGCACGCTGCTACCGGAATCGCGGCCGGTCAGTCTGCCGCGCGGCGGACCGTGGCAATACGTCGAAACCGATTGGGGGGCACTCGACGCAACCGACGAGGAAGCCGGAGGCGATTACCTAGTCGCCAAGTGGGTTTCGGAGCAACTCGCTAAACCACAAGAGAAACCTTTCTTTTTAGCGTGTGGAATCTACCGTCCACACGAACCCTGGTTTGTCCCCAAGAAGTATTTTGAGCCGTTTCCGCTGGAGAAAATCCAGTTGCCTCCCGGGTACAAACCCGACGATTTGGACGACATCCCCGAGGCGGGGCAAAATTTGGCGCGGAATCGTTACTTCAAACACATCACCGAACTAGACCAGTGGAAACACGGTCTACAAGGCTATCTGGCATCCATTCACTACGCCGATGCGATGCTCGGCAATGTGCTCGATGCGCTCGATCGCAGTCCGCATGCAAACAACACGATTGTGGTTTTGTGGTCGGACCACGGCTGGCATTTAGGCGAGAAGGAGCATTGGCAAAAGTACACCGGTTGGCGCGCTTGCACGCGGATTCCATTGATGATCCGGGTTCCGGAAGGAACAACCGGATTGCCACAAGGAACGACTCCAGCAAAGTGTGATCAACCGGTGAGTTTGCTCAGTCTCGCGCCAACGCTGCTGGACCTTTGTGGGCTTCCCGCTGAAACGATCCATGATGGGCCTAGCCTGCTACCGCTGTTGAAGGACACCAATGCCCAGTGGCCTCACATAGCAATGACGTATTTGCACAGTCGTGGCAGCTACAGTGTGAGCGCCCGCGGCCTACGACTGGTTCACTATGCCGATGGCGAAGAAGAGTTGTATGACACGGACAACGACCCTTATGAGTGGAACAACTTGGCAATCGATCCACAGTTTGAACGACGACGAGATGAATTGAGAAAACTGGCGCCGACGAAATTTGCGGAATCACCCCGCCCATCCGTTGAATCGTTGAACGAATTGATGTGGCATTCACTTACCGGGAATGAGAGTGCACCCGCATCAAAACCAGACGGCGGCCAATTCGACGTGGTGTTCATCAACGGTTCGGAGCAAAAAGTCCAGCTGTGGTGGATGACGGCAGGAGGGACGCCCAAGCCTTACGAGATGATCGAGCCCGGCGAGCAGCGTCGGCGCAAGTCGCGGCCCGGAGCCGTGTGGATGATCGGCAACGAAGCGGGAAAGAACCTTGGCTACTTTCGAGTTGACGATCGCTCCGCCAAAGCGATTGTACCGGAGATGTAATGCTACGACTTTCCTCTGTTGTATCCATACTTACGAAACGAATCGACCACGAATTTTTTGTTCGCGCCCATTCGTTCGTAGCGACCCGCCGAATCGCAGCGCATTCCGGTCGAACCGGTTGACCCCCGAGACGTTTTCATAAAACCGTCCGTCCTGGATTTTGAGAGAGAGCGTGCTTGCTACGTTTGCTCAGTTGTTTTCTTGGAATCAACGTTGCTGTCGGAATCCTGCTCGTCAGGCACAGCAGCGTAAAAGTGATCCGCGTTCCCCAACGCCACGACTTCGATCACGTCTTTCACAGCCAAATAGAGCAGCGTGACAATGGAAACAGCGGCACCAGCCAGCGTCGAAGAAGTGATCAGCACTCCGTAATAGATGGCCGGATACCACCAGCTGGGCAATGCATTCGATTCGTAAACGGGGACGCAGTGCAACACAAAGATGATTGCTCCAGCACCGAACAGAATGGCATCGTAAAGTGCTATCTTGATGATTCGGTGATAATGGGCGTCGGACAAGCCCGCTTTTGCGCTATGCCCCAGTCCGATCATCGTTAACATCAACGCAAGCACGGTCGCAGAAACGGTCAGGATCGTCGAGCAAAAAAGCCGGCTGGTTGGAATGATTGCTTCAAGCAACCGCCGAGCCTCGGCATCGCCGACGTTGCCCAGCGCAAACGATGCACTGGCAACCGAAACGGCGACCACCGCGCCGATCACTGCAGCGGTGAACAGGTCGTTCCGCAATCGACTAAACATACCTGGTTGATCATCGCTCATCATCGCTTTCCTTGGACGGGTGTTGCATGCTACGACTTGCTCTGCTGACTTGCCCTTAAAGGATCTGGCTGATCTTCCGGCTTTCTACGGTCCAGCACGCTTTGTTCGACGGGCTTGTATTGCACGACATCTCTATCGGTTCACTCGGGCATGGTTCTTCTCTGTCAATTGGATCCAAAGGATGGGAGCCCTGTTGCGTCGGCTTGGATAGCATGCCTGATGGGGGCCATTTCAAAAAAGGAAGTTCGCGCAACCTCTGATGGTCCGAGATTTGCTTCGATCACTTCTGAACGTCGCTTCGATCCCGAGGCGACTATTTTACAGCTAGACAAGGACAATATGATGGCTACCAAACCATACAGCTACACCGACGAAGACTTGAGCACTTGGGAACGAATCAAAAAGGCTTTCGCCAACGATTGGGAGCAGACAAAATCGGACTTTGGTTCCGATTCCGCTCGCGACATGAACCAAGATGTCGATGACACGCTTAAGCAAATGGCTGGTTCTGACGACGCGTTCGAGAATCGCGAGCAAGCGTTTCGGTTCGGCTATACGGCGCAGAATCGCTATGAAGCCGATTACCCTCAGTGGAATGACGATGTCGACGCGCGTTTACGCGCTGAGTATGAGGGCGACTACGAAGCCGACCGAGACTATATCCGACACGCCTACGGATATCGGCCAAGGGGTTAGTGTATCCCGACGGTTAGGTTTTCTTTGAGCAGCCGATTTCCATCGGCGCTATCGGGGTCGTCATCGCTGCGATTCACCAGAAGAGTTGAAAAAACACCGGCCATCCAAAGGACCGCCGGTGGGGCGTTACGGAGCGAAATTCCGATTTGCGTTCGTTAAGTTCCAAGCGGAAATCTAGCCGACGGTTAGCGCGTCCTTGTTAATGGCCTTGGCCAGTTCGGAAAGCTTTTTGTCAGCTGATTCTTCTTCGTCGATGTTCTGCTTTAGCAACTTCAGCGCGCCATCGTAGCTGAGTGTTTCGGCCCAAGTGCAGAGAGTTCCGTAGGTCGCGATTTCGTAATGTTCTACCTTTTGACTGCAGGCGATGATCAGTGCGTCACGTACGGCCGGTTCAGCATCTTCTTTCAACATGTCTTCGGCTTCGGCGATCAAGCCTTTCATCGCTTCGCAGGTTTTCGCTCGCGCCGTTTTGCCGGTGTCTTCAAAGGCTTTTTCGACGCGTTGGACCTGCTTCTCCGTCTCGGAAAGGTGGGATTCGAGTGCGGCAGTTAGCTTTTCGCAAGATGCCTTTTTGGCCATCTTCGGCAGCGCTTTGACCAATTGCTTTTCTGCACTCAGAACATCACGAAGTTCATCGTAAAAGGCATCCGCAAGAGTCTTCATGGACATGTGTTTCTCCGAAAGAGGCGAAGTGGTGTTTGTTGGAAAGCACAAAGCCAATAGCAATCGGTGTACCAAAGGATCGCCATTGATGGTCGCTCGAATGCATGCGGTTAGCGGCCTTCACTTTAAGCCTAGAAACCAATGCAATCGCGAGTGACGCTGGCATGAGAAATCTTCCCGGCAGCCGTCTTCATCAGTGCACCAGGCTCAAAATCCGATCAACCTGAACGCCTAGCGGTCAAGTTCAGCTACGGGCATCCCGAGTGATTACCGGCATGCAAATACGGGGATTTGCGAAGGCTAACAAGGGATTACCAGAGAGCGCGAAACCAAACTGATTAACGAGAATCGAAACGGCAAGAAGTAAGTCGAGTTCCCAACGACTTCTTGTCACTTATTGGGCTTGTACTCAGGGTTCGGTCGCATTGGATCGGCTCCGACGCTTTCGCGCCAGGCTTTCAGCTTTGCGTGCAGTCGGACGACTTTGTCTGGCGCTTTGGCTGCCAGATCATTTGTTTCACCGAGATCGTTGGCGAGGTTGTAAAGTGATAGTTCACCCGTCTCGTAGGATTCCAACAGCTTCCAGTCTCCGGCGCGGATCACTCCAGATGGAAAACTCTGGGGGTGCTGGTTGTAATGCGGATAGTGCCAGTAAATGGCGTCGCGATCAATTCCGCCGCTGCCGGTCAGAATCGGGACAAGATTCATGCCATCGAGATGTTGATGCGGACGCAATTTTTGTCCAGTGGCAGCCAGGATCGTCGGATATAAGTCCGTGCTGATCACCGGTTCATGGGATACCGAACCCGGCCTGGTGTGTCCCGGCCACTTGATGATGAAAGGTACTCGGATGCCACCTTCATAGTTGGAGCCTTTGTTGGCACGCAGCGGAGAATGGTCCGTTGCTTTGGCAAACCCGCCGTTGTCACTGGTAAAGATGACCAGCGTTCTCTCCTCGATCTCCAGATCACGCAACGTTTTCATCACGCGGCCCACGCTTTCATCAACGCTTTCAACCATCGCAGCGTATACGGGATTTCCTTGTCGTTTGTCTTCAGTGACTTGCTCGTAGCGAGCTATCTTGTCCGCCTTTCCTTGCAAAGGTGTGTGAACGGCGTAGTGCGAAAGCATCAGGAAGAACGGATTGTCGGCACTTTCGCGGATGAAATGATCCGCTTCTTCTGCCAGGCGATCGACAAGGTAGTCTCCCTTCTTACCAGGCAGCGGCGTGTCTTTTTGCAACGTTTTCCCAGTCGTGGGGATCTTCCACTGGCCTTTGAATGGATAGAAGTAGTTGCCTGGCGCACCGTAGTCGCGACCCGCGATGTTGATGTCGAAACCCTGATGTTCTGGGAAGTAATACGTTTCGGTCCCCAGATGCCACTTGCCTATAAATCCGGTGCGATAGCCATTGTCTCGCATCGCTTCAGCGATGGTGAATTCTTCCAGCGGTAGGTTTGCAATGTAGCGACCCTCGCGAAGTTTATTCTTCGTCGCGTTCCAGCGCCCCGAGGGCAACCATTGGGTAAGCAGCAAACGAGCGGGATATTTGCCCGTCATGATGGCAGCTCGTGTGGGGGAACACACATTGCAGGCCGCATAGCCGTCGGTAAATCGCATTCCTTCGTCGGCAAGCCGATCGATATTGGGTGTCTGGTAATAGTCGCTGCCGTAGCATCCCAGGTCTTTCCAGCCGAGATCGTCAATCAAAATCAAGACCACATTTGAGTTTGCGTAGCTGTTGTCCGATGAATCGGCACAGACGGCAAACGAACTCGGGATGATCAGCAATAACAAAAGGAGTGAGATGCGTGTCATTCTTCTTTCTCTGTGTACTCAAGGCCATCTTCTTGTGCGTCACCGCTTTCAGATGCCGCAACAACAGCACAAGCGAGATGAAGCTGTCGTCGATAATGGCTTCAGTCAATCACTTCGCATCGCTCCGGAGATCTTTCAGCTTCACCACCGAAACCCCGTCGACCTGCAATAGACCGCCTCGATTTGTTTCGGTGTTGTTGAAGAATACGGTGGCCGAAGTGTCGTTTGCGCCAGTTGTGAATTCGATGCTATAGGACTGAAACCAATTGTGATAAAGTTTACGAGTCAGTCGTGACCCACCATAGTTTTCAACGCCCATCCATCCTTTATGAAAGACCAACGGCGTGCCCCTGAGGTTGGAAGGCTCCAGGGTTCCCGTCGTGGCTGGAGTTCGCAGATACGCGGTCAACAAGTATTTGGTGTTCGGCGTCACCGAAATCGTCTGAGTAGACGCTCCCGGGCCACCCGCACCAATCTGCATCGCGTTGGGATCATCAGAGGGGCGATTGTCTTTCCAAAAGGTCCATTTGGAGACGTCTTGAATCGAAACATTTCCCTCGGTTTTCCAGCCATCCAGACTGGTTGCAAAGCTACCGTTGGAGACCAAGTTCGGGCCATGTCCCGCATGTTGGTGTTTTCCACCGACACCACGTTTCCAATCGCGGACATAGTCTACCTCAAAGACCGCTTCGGGACCAAACATCTCAGGCTTCAGCTCACTGACTCGGCCCTCCCAATCGAAGAGCTCGCAATCAATCCAAATTCGCTGTTTCTGGTCAATCACCCATGCGCCGAGTCCGTTTAGCTTGATTTGGTCCGCTTCCGTCTTGGACAGCGTCCTGACCAAAGTGCCATCGACATAGAACTTGATGTAGTCCTCTGTCCAATCAGCCGCATAGACGTGCATTCCATCGGTGACATCGAAACCCAGAGTGTGCTTCTGGGTCCAGTGCCGTCGATTGCCGAGACTGTCATTGATTGCTCGACTCCAATTGTGAATGGACATTTGCATGGTTCTGGAATCGTCGGGATTGTCTTTCTGGGGATCCCAGCTTTTTCCAACGTGTTCAAAAACATCCAGCTCTCCCCGGTTGTCGTTACCCACGGCCCAGAAAGCGGCAGACATGGGGCTCTTTCCAACGCGACAACGAATCTCCATGTATCCGAATTTTAGGAAGTCTTTGCTGATCAGTGCGCCCGTGGTTACCGGAGGGACGCCGTAGCCCGTCGCAAAGTCAAAGTCCTCGTTCCATTCCGATCGAATTCGTAGCAATCCGCCGTCTTCCGAAATCGACTCCGGGATAAACTGTGAATTTCTGCCTTGGTTGTTATTGTAGTATGGGCCCTGCCCATCATCTTTACCCTGAATGTGCCACGATGTTCCCACGATGCCGTCGTTGAACTCGTCACTGAGCGAAGGCAGCAATTGCCACTCTCCCGTATTGTTGGGGTCGGAATGAGGAAGAAGCTTGATTCTTTGATCAGCTCGCGTCTGGGCGACCGCGCACCCAATCGGAATCATCAGGGTCACAACGATTGCTGACAGGCGGGATGCTTGGATCAGAATGCACGGCATGTTGTTGACGTTGGGTAAGAGAACGGCTGACTTTCAACGAAGGATTTGCAAGTCGGGAGCACCATTGATTCCCTGTCACTCAACTCATCGAAATCATTTATGCCGATTATTGATCTCCGCATTTTCGCCAGCCTGCAAATCATATCGCTCTTGGCCGCCGCCAATGCCATCGCGTTTGCGAAAAGTTCAGCGAATCCGAAACTTTGCGATTTTCACACGGATCGATTTCCATTGGCCCCACCGTGCTAGCTGGCCAAAAAAATGGCCGACGACTACGAATTTTCAGGTGCATTACCGTTTGGGCAAGACAGGCCTGTATTTCAGAAAGGCGTTGCTAATCAAACGCCCGGCCCGCGTTCTCAACGATGAATCCGATTCACCCCGAAATGCCCTTCAAGCGATGCACATCATGTAGAAGCCCAACGAGCCGACAGCGGACACCTGCATGACAAGCAGCAAGTAGGCGATCGTTCGCTTCGGACCCAGGCGAATCATTCCGATGCCAATCACAAGTTCGAGTGCGGTCAACAAGAACGCCAGCCATTGTGATTCCTGGAAATGTTGTCCGAACATTTGACTCAACAGTGCAGCTGGAACAAAGGCTGGCATGCCGGCGATGATGAATACCAGTGTTGGCAAGATTCGGTCGAGCTCGTCGTACCCGACCACCCAGGCGTATGGCAACATCATGCTGCCGACGAGGGTCGCCGCGGCCATGCGATGCTGTGGATTTCGCACGCAAAATGCAATCCAGTACGCAAACGTAGCGGCGAAAGCGATTCCACTGACAACGAGCGGGAACTTGGCGATCAATGCAATCGCAACGGCAACACCAGCGGTCAGCATCAACAGTGTGCGAAGCGAGAATCGCATCGGCTGTCGTGCTGGACGGTCTGACAGTTGGCGCCCAATGGGCAACCAGGGTAGAGCCATGCAAAACGCCGCGGAAGCAGTCGCAGTCCAAAGCGGTACCTTCCACAGCAGCGGCGAGGGGCGGCTCTGGTCGGAGTCGGTCCACGCGTAAAACCCCGGAATCAACCAGCCGACGAGCAAGCTCGCTGCGATGAACAGCGGAAAGATTGGAACTCGCGATGCCAATTTGGAAATTTCCATACTTCCCCAAGAGCCTGTTGAGATTCGCCCACTGCGCCTCCTCGGTCTCCGCCGGTGCAACACCGCGATTGGTGGATTCCGGCGGCGAGAGATTTCGACTGAGCGGGCGAATATTTCTACTTTATCGGATCAACGGCTTTGTGGACGCCATCGGAGGAACCAAAGCGGATAAAGGCACTGCCGCACCTTGTTCTTAGCGGAACGGCGCAAGCCGTCCGGTGTACGCTGCAAGGAAAACCGCGAATGGTATGTGGACGATCAGAGCGAAACGAGGAATTCGAACGCCGCGTTTTTCAAATGAAGACATCTCGCTCGGTCCATGCGAGTTGACCTGACAGGATTGTCCCTGGGATGCAGGGGAGAAGAACTGGCGGCCGATACCTGTGGGGTGCAAGCAAGAGGCGGCGAGTCAATGCTTTCGTAGGAAAATTTTGGCACCGCCTCACTCAATCCAGTATTTCGGATGGTCCAAGGCGTTTGAGCAGCGAACGGTTCCCTGGCAATGGTTGATCGTTCCGGGCGTCAGCTCCTTCACCATCCACGCATCTGCGTTTTGGGGTGGAATCGGGTAGCTTGCTTGGAGTCCTAGAGCTCCTGCGGGCCGGAACCCAAATTGGCGGTAGTAGTCGGGATAACCGAGGACGAAAACAAGGGCGACGCCCTGTTGTGTCAATTGATGCAGCGCCGCCTGAATCAAACGCCGACCAATTCCCTGGCGTTGTCGATTGTGCACCACCGCCAGCGGGGCAAGAATCCTTGCACTGACTTGACCAGGGTCCGGTTCGATCCTCGCGGACGTCATGAGAAGATGCCCGACGAGTTGGACGTCCGTTTCAGCGACGAGTGACAGCGTTGGATCGCCCGAAGCATCATCGAGCATCTCGTCGACAAGCTTGGCGATCACCGAACCTTCGGCCTGGCCAAAAGCATTCCTGTGGACCGCCAAGATCGAATCGCGATCCTGCTCCGCGGCGGCGCGAATCTGCAATCTGTCTTGTGTCATCAATGACGGGCCAATAGCACGAGAATGCAGCTGCCGTCATCGATCACGTTGATGCCGGCGTCGCGTGCGGATTGGCTGGCCTGCTCATCTTCGGCGCCCGGTTGCATCCAAATGTTCTTGACACCTGCGGCGATCGCATCGGCGATCACGCGGCGTGTGACTTCTGGTGGCGTGATGATCGACAGGGATTCGGGGACGATGGAAAGGTCCGTGATTTTCGGATAAGCCTTGTGGCCGTCGATTTCTTCGGTGACCGGGTTCAGCGGATAGGTCTCGCGGCCGGAGGCGAGCAGGGCTTTGAAAACCTTGTAGCCGTATTTGTGTGTGCGAGCAGAAGCGCCGGCGACGGCGTAGGTTTTCGCAGCGAGAAAACTTTCGATTGAGTTCATAACGCGTTTCGTCTCGAGGGTTGGTGCTGCTTTGACAAAGCTTGCGACTGCGGTTTCAACAATGATGCAACGCGTTAAACTAACCCCATGGAACCACTGCGTGAACTACACTTCGACGATCTGAACGCGGCGATTGAAGAGGCACAGTCGCTGCTGAACACCGGCTACAATCGGAATGGCAACTGGTCGCTGGGACAAATCTCCCCCGAAAATGAATCAAAGGCTTGCGAATTCACCCGCAGGGCCAACGCTGATTCCGGTTCATGCGAGGCATCGTAAAGAATGCGTTTTGCGGAAGCGGCCAAGATATGGCCCCGTTTATCCCCGGCACTACTGGCCCCCGCAAAGCCGGCTGTCGGTCTACTAGATCAACAGCCAGCAAAGGCGTGGGAGAAGCGATCCGATCCGTTCGTCGCTGCGAGTCTGACCATCGCTGGTGCAGGGCACGTTATGGTCGGTGCGGACGAGTACACGTCTGTCTGAAAAATCGAACCCGTCCATGCCATGAATCGGCTGGTCATTGAATCGGCTGGTCATTGAACGCCATCAACTCGACTCCTTGTGGTACATCGCCATGGAGCATGGCGGATGTGCCACCTGGAACTCGCTAGGAATCAAGGCGATGTCGACCGAAGATACCTTTCTTGGATGCGTCGACGGTTTCTTGCCGTTTCGACTTCGACGAGCGATTTCAGTGAGTGGCTGAAGACGCTTGACGACAATCGCCAAGTCAACAGCACTGCAACAAAGCAAATCAACAAAATCACAGGCAAGCCGTTCCAAAGAAGGATCATGATGTTTCGCGCGGATTCGTCCGTTCCGCCTTGAGAAACATGGAATTGAGTGAATCGCTGTTTCACGTTGCTAGGCGACGAGCGAAGGTTTTTTTCCCACTTGTCAAGATCCCAGTCAGCTTGCTCAATCGCACTTTGAATGATCTCGAGGTTGACATAGTTGTCCAACACGATCAGCCCGAATGAAAACGCGATCGCGAAAATCGCGGTGATAAAAAGCATCTCACCGTAGAAACGCGAGACGGATGCCATTTCTTTCCGGACATAGCGAAGACGAAATCGGCCTTTAGAATTCTTGCAATTCTCTAGAATCAGTCGTCGTATGTCCGATGGCATGGCAACGATAGCCATTATGAACATCAACGCAAAACAGCAGCCATAAAGTGCCAAAATCATCAACCCACTCCGATCAAAACGTGTTCACTTCGCCAACGTGCTACGTGACGTCGCAGACACACATTCGGTAGCTGCGTCTCGTTCACATTGCGTCTTAGCGTCATCCGCATTCAGGGCGGTCTATTCGGGGTTCATGCGAAACGGAGTGCGAGTGACGGTATCGGAAGACCGCCTATAAGATAATTCGTTTGCAAGGCATTTGGCAAGGTCCAAGCAATTTCCGAAGGGATGGATTGGAACCCGTTTTGTTCGCAAGCTCCTTTTTTGGGATTCATATTCGAATAACATGGTCCGATTGAAGAGTTAGATTGATCCCGCCTTTGGCGGCGTTGAAAACAAAGTAAGAACAGCGCGCTGAAACAATTGGTGTCGCAGAAAGGCTTTATCGACTGTGAAATAGCTCGCTTTGAATCAGTTCATGAACCAGCGAGCGAACGCCGAATTGGTTGGCAGTGGCGCTGTCGACGATTCGTTCGATCGTGGCTCGATCTGCAAACGATGTGGTTGCTCCCGTGGAATAGACCAGCAGGCGATCGACCAACATACGCGCGATCGCGCGTTCATCGTTGGCAAGGATTTGTTTCAGCTCTCGGATATCCTTGAACGACTTGCCATCGGCGAGCTGGTACGACGGATCAACCGGCAGGCCTTCGTTGTAGCGAATCGTATGGTCCTGCTTTCTCAGTTCCGCCTTGGCCGGATCCAAAATGCGATAGTGATCGCGATACCGTCCGACCGGATCAAAACTTTCCAAGGCGACGCCGGGTGGATCGATTTTGGCATGGCACGATGCGCAGTGACTCGCACTGCGGTGTTTTTCCAATTGTTGGCGAATCGTCACGGCTCCGCGAATATCGGGCTCGACCGCCGGGATGCCCGGCGGTGGCGGTGGCGACGGCGCTGCGAGCACTCGCTCGAGAACCCACACGCCGCGAACGACCGGCGACGTGTTGGTGCCGTTTGCCGTCACCTTCAGTACAGACGCTTGTGTCAACACGCCACCACGAACAGAGTCATCGGGAAGCTTGACGACCGTGGGTTCCATGCCTGACACGCCCTTGATCTGGTAGTGTTCTGCCAGTCTGCGATTAATGGTCACGACGTCGGACTCAACCAGATTCCGCGCGGGCAGGTCGTTCGCAAGTAAATGCTGAAAGAACGCCTGGGACTCCTTCAACATCGAGGTGTGAAGAACGGCGTCGTACTCTGGGTACAAGTGGGTGTCGGGACTCGTAAAGTCGATTTCGTACAGGTCGAGCCATTGTCCCAAAAAGTCCTGAACAAACCGTTGCGATCGCTGATCGGACAACAGACGTTCGGTCTGCTGGCGAAGAATTTTTGGCTGCGAAAGTTTACCGGTGTTCGCAAGCTGCATGAGTTCACGATCGGGAGCAGAACACCACAGAAAATATGCGAGTCGTTCGGCCAAGGCAAATTCGTCGGAGTATTCCGTTTCCGCGATCGTTTTTGGCAACGTTGACTGGTGATACAAGAATTGCGGCGAAGTGAAAATCGCCTTGTATCCGGTTCGCATAGATGATTCAAACGAGACGCCTTCGTCCAGCCATTGATGCACAAACTTGACGTATCGAGCCGATTCGTCGTCGGAGACCGGTCGTCGAAATGCGAGCGGTAGGATCCGCTGAATCAACCGCGTCGCGTCCGCTTTGGCGTTCGTCGGTTCCAATGCCAGCGTCCGAATCAATGCACCGGGATGTTCGGCATTCTGATAAATCGGTTCACCACCGTAAGACGGCAACACGCTGCCGATCGGTAAGTTGTGGGGAGGCTTTTGGTAGTCAGGCAACGGGTCGGCTCCCTTTCGCTTGCCCGCCAAGATTTGTTTTACGACCTGTGATCGTTTGCGTGAGTATTCCCGTGCCGGAAATTTGGCATTCCGGTTGATTCTGCCCCCCAGCGGTGTCCATGTGTTGCCACCGGGCGGCCAATCGCTGGGTAGCGTCTTGGGGTCCGCTGGAATAATCGGCGGCGAATGCAGTTGTTCGTTCGGGTCGTCGTTCTTAGCGCCCTCGATCGATTTGGTGGCGACACCACCGAACAAAATCTGTTCTCCAGGCGGCGGCCAAGTCTCCACCAGCGGACCTTCAATCTCAAGCCATTGCACGCAGACGCCCGGCCCTTTCCAATTCACCTGCTGGTAACCTTTGTTGACGGGGAATCGGTAAATCGGCAACTCCGAAGGATACAGGTGCAAGAAGTGCCCACGTAAAAGTTCACCCTGCCACTGGTGAATTTGCGGCCTGTCCGATTCGATTTCAAAGTGTTCGAGCAACCGGTGTTTGACTTTCAGCGACTCCTTGTGACCGTTGCCTCCGACCCGCATGGTCAGTGCGATTGGGTCGCTCGTATTAATTTTGTAGGCCGAGACTTTGATTCGATAAATACCGGTTCGTGGGACGACGTATTGTCCCCACAGGGCATGATGGTTCGACATCGCTTCGGTGGCATAAAGATTCATCCCATCAATCACTGGCAACGCCGGATGCTGCGCCCGGTAGGTCAGCATGTAGCCGCTGTTATTGAGCAGAGAGAGCCGAAACGTTTGTGTTACGGGGCGTTCGGTGAAACGGACCGCTTGGTCGATGGCTGCATCAATGGCTTCGAGATAGGCTTCCATCTGAACGCTGGAGACGTTCAGTGCCGAACCGACAGTCGTAAAGCCCTCTGCCTTGGCATCGGTCGGCAGCAGATCCACAATGTCGAGTGGAGTTTGCAACAAATCGGACAGGGTCGTTTGAAATTCGATCGCATTGAGTCGTCGCGCGGTCACTCGACCTTGCTCGGTTTGCACCGCCTGCTGAGCCCTGGTCAATGAGGACGCCAACGGGGTGAGCACTTGTTGGAGTTCAACCGCTGTCGGCTTGTCGGCATCTTCGGGCGGCATTTCTCCCGAGGAAATACGATCATGAACCAGTTGCCAGGCATCGAAGGTTTTCCGATCACTCAGGTCAGAAACAAGCGAATCCAACTCAAACTCTCCTTCGTTGGCACCGTCGCCGTGACAATCAGCACAATACTGATTGAAGAACGGCGCAAGCGTTTGCGTGGGAATTCGCTCGTTGGCCATCAACGATGTAGCCAGAAGGAATGGCAGCATCCCGCTGAGCCGACAAACAGAACGAGAGCGACCGGTCGCGGATTTTGCCAGGGTTTTCGCGACGAGTAAGACAATATTGATCCGACTCATGATGTCATCTCCAATCCGCGAATGGTGCCCGTGCTGCTACCGAATCGATCAATCGGTAACCCCATTCGTTGCAACATGCTGACATAAATATTCGAGAGCGGTTCGTTGTTAGTGCGATCGAAACCGAGGTGCTGTCCATGCTTGAATCCGCCACCGGCGAGCACCACGGGGACGTTGGTGTTGTTGTGGCTGGATGCATTTCCCAGATCGCTGCCAAACAAAACCATTGTCCGATCCAACAGCGTGTCATCCTCTTCCTTGGTTGCATCAAGTTTTGCAAGAAAGTCACGAAGGATGCCAAGGTGTTGTTTCTCGATAATGGCGAGTTGGGCCAGCTTTTCTTTGTTCTTTCCGTGGTGCGACAACGTGTGGTAGCCTTCGGTGACGGCAGCGATGGGGGGAACGGCAAACCAGCCCACCGACATGACGGTGGCAATTCGCGTCGAGTCGGTTTGCAGTGCCAGTGCGATCAAGTCATACATCAACTTTGATCGCCCGATCGTGTCGGCCTGGTCGCGAATGTCTGTCGGCTCTTTCGCATCGACCTGCGGTTTCGGCTTTCGCTCCCATTCCTGTTGCCGCATCATTTCCTGTTCGACCTCGCGAACGCTGGTCGTGTACTCGTCGAATTTTTCCCGGTCATGGCGACTAAGCTTCTTGCGAAGATTTGCTGCCTCGTTCATCACCATGTCCATCACGCTGGCGCCTTGCCGTAGTCGCGTGATCTGGTCATCAATTTCTGCGGACGAACCAGGGGTGAACAGTTTGCGAAACACCTTCGATGGTGACTCCTCGCCGGGGATCGGCACGCCGCTACGAGTCCACGAGAGCGAACCACCGCCGTTTGCGCTCAGCACCAGCGATGGAATCCTGGTCTGGCTGCCGAGTGATTCGGCTACCAACTGGTCGACCGAGATACTGTTGCGAAAACTGCCGCTTCCCGGATGTGGGGCGGCGGTCAGGAACGATTTTTCGGCGGCGTGTCCGCCATCAACACTGGGATGCGATATGCCCGAGAACACGGTCATTTGCTTGCGAAGATCGCCGAGCACTTCCAAATAGGGCGAAGGGGTATAATCGAATCCCGTCTGTTCTGGCACAAAGTACGGCATGTGCAAGCCAAGGTTGTTGCAGATGAACACCGCGCGACGCGGCTTGCCGTCGGACTCCGGTGCCAGTCGTCGTTCGTTTTCGGCTGCCTGAACCGGCGTCTGCGATTGTAAAAACGGTAGAGCAAGTGTGACACCGGCGCCCTGGAGAAGCTGTCGCCGCGTCCGGGGAGGAGGGTTGGTTTTCATGGGGATTCTGTGTTCAAGTTTTGATTCGATTTTGCGTTGCCAGACATGCTGTTTTTTCTGCTCGATTCATCCAATCCCCTCGATGCCTTGGAAAGCAACTTGGTTGAACTGGTCGGCTTGGATTCCAAACAGTCGCAGCAGCGATAGATGCAGCTGCGACAAAATCGAATTTTCCGGGCATGTGAGATGTCTGCCCGTTTGGAGACGTCCACCAGCGTTGCCGAAGAGGGCCACTGGGATGTTCTTTGGTTCGTGGACGTTGCCATCTTTCATTCCGGAACCGTACATCACCACGCTGTTGTCCAGCAAAGACCCGTTGCCTTCATCAATCTCACTCATTCGGCCCAGGAAGTACGCCGTTTGCGAAGCAAACCATTTCGTCACGATGTTGTAGTCGCGAATCTTGTCGGGATCATTCCGGTGGTGTGATAGCTCATGGTGATTGCGGCGGATCTTGGGATCGGCAAAGTCATAGACGACTCGACTGATGCTGTGCCCCATGACCAGTGTCGCTACGCGCGTGCTGTCGGTTTGCAACGCTAACAGCATGATGTCCATCATCAGCTTCATTTGCTCGGCATAGTTGCTGGAGCTCGCTGATGATTGTGGCCGATGCTTGGCGGCAATCTCTGAGTTGCGGGCGAAGTTCTTGCCGGGATTGGAAGTCTTGCGCAGTTTGACTTGCAGGTCTTGAATGCTGTCGGTGTACTGCTGCAGTCGCTGACGATCGAGATGGCTAATCTTGGCTTTCAGTGATTTGGATTGCTGCCAGATTTCATTGACGATTGCTTCGCGGCGACGGGCGGCATCACGACCCGCCTGGGATTGACCGAAGAAGACCTCGTCGAAAGCTTGCTGCGGATTGATCTGAGGTTCAATTTTGTTTGTCGCACTGCTCCATGAAATCGAATTTCCAAAACTCCGCGGTCGATCCCCAAACGCTCCCTGGCTGGGTGGTTCCATTGCAAGATTCAGCGAGGGCAAAAACGTCTGGTCGGCAAAGTGATGGGCCAGCATTTGATCCAGCGATGGCCGGGCGACGATGGTTCCGTTTGCTTCGGGTGCGAAATCGTGCCCGCTCAAGAACCCGCTTGTTTGACCGAGATGGCCGCCCAGCGGATTGTCGAGACCCGTGAAGAAATTGGCTTGAGACGAAAACTCCGCCAATGGCTCCAGGCTGCCGGTCAGTCTGAGGCGGCCAGCGTCCAGCTTTGGTTGCCAAGCGTCTGGGTAGACACCATTGGGGAAAAACAAGGTGACGAACCGTTGTGGTGGGACGTCGGTGGTTGGTGTCGCAAACGATTCGAGTCGAGGCAGCAGCAACGAGCCCGCGATCGCGGTGCAAAAATTTCTTCGTGAATGTTTTGCATGATTAATCATCGTTTGACTCCGTTGGTGTTTGGTCGCTCTGGCGGCGCATCGCATCGGATTCCAGGATGCACTGGATCAGGGTTTGGGCGCGAAATTGATTGTTCTTTAAACGCAGTGTGGTGTCCCGGACCATCGCTTCATCGTGGTATGTCATTTCACGCCCCAGCGCAAACTCGAACATGCGTATGGTTAGATTGCGGATGAAATCGTGATGGCGTTGTTGTCGCAGGTAGGTTTTGAATTCGGCGAGTCCGTCAATCGATTTTCCGTTGTCCAACGTCGTGCGGGCGTCAATCGTGCGGCCATGATCGTCCGTTCGCCATGCTCCCAACCGGTCATAGTTTTCAAGCACAAAACCGAACGGATCAATTCGATTGTGGCAGCTGGCACATTGTTTGGATTGTCGATGCAATTCCAATTCTTCACGAATCGTTCTCGCTTTCGCAGTGGTTTTCAGTTCAGGAACCGACGGTGGTGGCAGCGGCAAATTTTCACCCAACAGAATTTCAACGATCCAGGCGCCTCGCGAGACGGGACTGGTCCGATCAGGGGTTGATGTGGCTGCAAGTATTGCACCCATTCCCAACAAGCCGCCTCGCTCAGCAGTCGTCAACAGCACAGGTCGCATTTGCTCGCCGGTCACATCGGGAATTCCATAGTGGATGGCAAGCAGGTCGTTCACATAGGTTGTTTTTCCGTCCACCAATTGCAGCAAGTCTTGGTCATCACGGATGATCTGCTGCAGTTGCAGCCCGGGTTCGCGTATCATCGCCTCGGACAGTAGCGGCCCGAGATCGTTGGAAGCGTCAATCGATTCAATGTTCAACCATTGCTGCATGAAGACTTGGCAAAAATCATTGAATCGAGGATCCGAAATCATGCGCTGCATCTCGTCACGCACAGTGTTCGAATCGGAGAGCCCGCCTTCACTCGCAATGCGAATCAGCTGATCATCCGGGACAGAGAGCCATAAGAAATGGGACATCCGCGAGGCAAATTCGTAGTCGTCGATCGGCGTTGCCTCGGTTTCACCACCGGCACTGAATCGAAGCAAAAACTTGGGCGAAACCAGCAGGCCCACCATTGCATCACGCAGTCCTTCGCGATGACGCTGCACGGCGTCGGATGCTGCCGACGAACCGTTTGCCGCACTCGACAAATCCGCCTCGACGCGTGAGTCATAGATTCGCATCAGCGACGCCAAATCCGTTTTGTCGAGGGGGCGGCCATAGGCCCGTCGACCCAACCGTTCAAGAACTGACTTTGCTGCGGCGGGCGTGGGATCGGTGTCAAACAACCAATGTGGAGTTTGAAAACGCTGACCGCCCGCATGGCTTGCCAAAACAACTCGGTCGATGCTCAGCTTTCCTGGCTTCTTCAACACCCGTTCTGGATACTGTTGCCCAAACCTGTTGTTGTACTGCCGTATGGCCGCGGCATACTTGTCGTATGAAAAACCAATGTCGCGTTTGATTTGGGTTTCTAATTCGCGTTGGGGGATCCCCATCAGCTGTGCCACCTTTCCGGCCGACAGGTTCAAAGGAACCTTACTGGCGCGAAATGGAGTTGGCTTTTGCGAAACGCCCTTCTGGCCTTCTTTTCGGATGGACTTTAGCGTATGTCCATCGTACTGGACCAAGTCTCGATCCATTAAGAGTTGTGCAAGGTCACGCATTTGTGAGAACTCGCGAATCACCGTGTTCATCCGGTGCAGTGTTTTCAACGCGTCTTCCGTATCTGGGAATCCCTTGGGCGGAATGAATTCCACGTATGTTTTCGCCGCGACCAGATCTTGCAGTTCAGAGGGCACACCGCGCGGTTCGATTTTTGGTTGAATAATCGGCGCATACTCAGGTGAAAAACCCAGTGTGATGGTGCAGCTACGGTTGGGAAGGTAGGCGATCAATTCCTGAGTCGCGGTTGTTCGGCCGCGCACCGTGACGCCGCGAATCAATCGCCCATCCACTGAAACCGTGAGGCCGGAAATGGGTTCGCCGTCGACTGCCGCGACCTCGATTTGGATGCGGTGCATGCCTGCTTGCGGCGGATCAATAGTGAAGTGAAATGGCGAGACATTTTCCTTGATCAATACTCCGTTCGCTTCTGCATTCAGGCCAACTGCCTTGTCGTTCGATCGCTTCCAAGCCTGTTCCATCTCAATCGTTTTTTGCCATGGCGTTTTTCCGTATGCCATCACCGCATCGACCGCTCGCTCGGCTTCCTTCAAATAGACTTCGAATGCGTTTGGTGCAAATGACAATCCAGCTCGGTCATTCGTAAACCCCGTTTGGCCTTCGGGATCAGGTTGCAGATAGACGCCTGCATCGAGATCCATCCCGAAGATGTCTCGTACTGAATTGCGATACTCTACCGCTGTTAAACGTGCCAATCGCTGTCGTCCAGGATTCGCAAATCGTTTCCAATTGACATCGTTGAGCAGTCGATCGAGCGAGGAGATGAATCGTCGCCGCTGATCCGCGTCGACGTCTGCGTCCTCCGGTGGCATTCGACCCAATTGAACTTGGTCGAGGGCCCGCAGCCACACTTTTCGATGCTTCAAAAGATCCAATTGGCCGCCCACTTCATCCAGTTCAACGCCGGCTTCCGCAGTGCCCTCGCTGTGGCAGTCGGCACAGTACCGGCCGATGAACTCGCCAATCTCGCGGGCCGCTCTGTCGTTCTTCGCATCTTCTAGCTCAGAGCCTTGTGAAGCTCCGGCGAGCAGAAAGGCAACCACGCAGAGGAACAAACTAAAAGCAAGACCGTTGTTCGTTATCCGGCGTTGGGGCATCTTGACCGGTATCCATTCAGATTTTGTCATTGAATGTCTCCACGAATTTGCATCTGGAGCGAATAGATGCTCTTTCGCGCCGTGACAAAAAGCGTGCGCCCATCCCGACCGCCAAATTTCATGTTTGCCGGACTCTCGGGAATGGGTAGGAAACCGATCTGTCTTGCTTGGGCGGAGTAGACGGTGATCCCTTCTTTGGACGTCGTATAAACGTTGCCCTGTTCGTCGATTGCAATTCCATCCGATCCTTGCCCAGCAGCAAGCTGCTGGTCGGTCAACGATCCGTCGGCCTGAATCATGTATCGCCAACATTTCTTTGCTCCGAAATCTGTGACGTACAATCGCTTTCCATCACGACTACCGACGATTCCATTGGGAGACTTCAGTCCGATCCCAACGTTTCGCACGGGCGATCCGTCTGCCGGGATGATGCACACGGTCGCGTCCACAGCATTTTCAGGCACCGCGCTGGCTCGTTGCTGCTTGGTCCGTGGGATCGTGAAATAGAGATCCCCTGTAGGAGCAATCCAAATGTCATTGGGCATGCCCAGTGGTTTGCCGTCACAAGAATCTGCGATCGTTTCTTCGCTGCCGTCGACAGCGCGTCGCACAATTCGTCGCCCGCCAATCTCGCAAAAGACAAGCCGCCCCTGATCGTCAACAACGATTCCGTTGGATGCCTGTTTCCCTTTGCGGATCGACGTAACTTTGCCATCCGCTGAAAACTGTTGGATCGTTTTGTTGGGGATGTCAGAAAAATACCAATTGGCTGTTCCATCCCATGCGGGACCTTCGGTAAATCGAAAGCCATCGGCGAGTTTGCGAACTGGGCCGGCCATCAATTGCGGCGAGCCGTCTTGGTGCGTCTTGCGACTGTTCGGAACATAGGCAACGTGATAATCGTCTGGCAGCGGCGTGACGTGATTCTCTGCCGCCCAATGATCCCAAGCCTTTGACAACCGATGGACGATCTCGGGATGCTGTACCGCCAGATCATTCAACTCGGTGCGGTCGTTATCGAAGTTGTACAGTTCCCATGGACGCTGCCGCAAAGCAACCAACTTCCATTTTCCATTACGGACGGCTCGATTGCCTTCGTGTTCAAAGAACAAGCCGCGCTCAGGCAGCGGGTTGCCATCGAGTATTGGCAGGATACTGGTACCCGGTAGATCAGCATCTTGATTGGCCGCGGTTGCACCTGCAGCGTCAAGCAATGTCGGCAGCACATCAATCAAGTGGAATGGCGTTTGGTTGATCTGACCGCGACCGGATGGCTTGCCCGCCATTTTGGAGGGCCAGTGCACAATGCACGGCACGGCAATGCCGCCTTCGTGGTTGTAGTGCTTGTAAAGTCGCCATGGCGTGTTTGATACGTTAGCCCAGCCCGAACCGGCGCTATGAAACGTGCCCGGTGCTCCCATCGCGTCCAATTGGTCATCACGGTGCAGTACATTACTCGGCCCCGATTTCCCATCGAAGCCAAACGGATCCCACTCGGCACAGGCTCCATTGTCGGAGGTGAACAGAATCAGAGTATTTTCAAACTCGCCGCGACGTTTCAATTCCGCAATGACTCGCCCGATGTTTTGGTCCATTGAATCGACCATCGCCGCATAGATCGCCATACGACGTGAGAGGTCTGTACGTCGATCCTTGGACAACGAATTCCAAGGTGGATTCTCGTCAGGTTCGGACGCGCCCCAATCGAAATGAACTGATCGCGGGGTGAGCTGTGTTTCTAGGGGAACAACGCCCAGCTTTTTCATTTGTTCCAATCGCCGCGAGCGAGCAACATCCCAACCACTTGCATAGCGATCTGAGTACTTGGCGATCAGTTCCTTGGGAGCGTGAAGCGGGAAATGAGGCGCGTTCATCGCCAGATAGACAAACCACGGGGTGTCCGGCGTCTGGCGGGCGAGATTCAAAAACTCGATGGCATGATCGGCGACCGCTTCGGTGGCATAAAAATCACCGTCATCGTAAGACTTTGTGCGACGTCCGGCCGGCAATCGCAAGAAATGGTCCGCATCCCAAAATGTCTTGGCGCTGGTTAGCGTGCCGTAGAACTCTTCAAAACCATGTCGGGTTGGATCGTCGGTTCCCAGATGCCACTTTCCCGAGAGAAAGGATCGGTAACCCGTTTTCGCCAGCTGTTCTGCGATCGTCTGGGCGCCTTCAGCAATGCGCCCTCGGTAGCCCGGTTGGCCGATGTCCTGAGTCATGTGACCAAGTCCGACACGGTGTGGGTATTGCCCAGTCAACAAACTTGCCCGCGACGGGCAACATCGCCCAGTCGTGTAGAACTGGGTCAGTCTCAAACCGTTTTGGGCCAGCTGGTCCAGATTGGGTGTGTCGATCTCGCCACCGTAGCAGCCGAGATCACTGAAGCCCAAGTCATCAGCGACAATCAGCAGAATGTTTGCAGGCGTTGAATCGTCGGCCGTTGCAGGAGCCGCCAAAATCGATACCAATAGAAGCAGGATCAAAAGAGTCACGCTAATACCTCGTTGACGACGGTTCCGTAGACATCGGTGAGCCGATAAGGACGTCCGGCATGTAAGAAAGTCAGACGTTCGTGATCCAGGCCTAGCAGGTGCAGAACGGTCGCGTGGAAGTCGTGGATGTGCACTCGGCCTTCGACGGCACTGTAACCAACCTCGTCCGTCGCACCGTATTTGAACCCGGGTTTGACACCGCCGCCTGCCATGAACAAACTCCAACCAAATGGGTTGTGGCCGCGGCCGGGTGGCTTGGATTTCGCCTTTGCACCCCCGATCTGCTGGTAAACGGGAGTCCGACCAAACTCGCCACTCCAAACCACCAGAGTGTCATCCAACAAGCCGCGAGCCTTTAGATCGGCGAGCAGGCCGGCAATCGGTTTATCGACCTGATGACAACTCGCCGGAAGCAGTTTTTCAATCGTGTCGTGGTGATCCCATTGCTTGCTGGTCACCTGAATAAATCGTACGTCTGCTTCGGCCAGGCGTCTCGCCAACAGGCACTGCCGGCCGAACGCGTCAGTCTCCTTTTCACCAATGCCATACATCGAGTGAGTCTCGGCGGTCTCCGATTCGAGATCCAGCACTTGCGGTGCCTCGGACTGCATTCGAAACGCAAGCTCATTGGCTTCGATCATACTTTCCAAGTCGGGATCGCTGCCGGACCGCTGGGCGTGGTTAGCGTTTAGTTCTTGCAGGAATTCAAGCTGGCTGCGACGCATTGACCTTGGGAGGCGTTTATCAAGCAGATAGCGAATCGTTTCGCTGTCCACTTTGTCGGCGTCCTGCAGAATCGTGGATTGATAGATTCCTGGCAAAAAGTCAGTGCCGCAATTCATGTTGCTGCCCGCCGGCGGACTAATGACGACGAAGCCAGGCATGTTTTGATTTTCCGTACCCAATCCATACATCAGCCAAGCACCCAGGCTGGGTCGCGGCAGAACAGGCATGCCGGTGTGAAATTGTTGTGTGGCCGTACCGTGTTCTGTCCTATCGCAAATCATGCCGTTTAGAATGCACAGGCGGCAAAGCAACCGCTCAGCTCCCGCCAATTGGAATCGAAACCGGAACACGCCGTCGGAGAACGCGATGGGAAGCGTTGGTGAGGCGGGATGGCCATTTTGGTGTTCGACCAGCAGCGTCCCATCTACCACTTTCATCGATTCGAATCGTTGAAACAGCGGTGTGATCTGCTGGGGATTGTCAAAGCTGTTGTGGTACAGTGCCTCGGATGCGGGTGGCTCGGAGGCGGAAACCGCGCACCCGAGCAATAGCAAGACGAGTGATGCGAACACGCCCCGAGCGTCGGCAAAATTCGCGTCAGGATCGTCTCGGAAATTGGTCACAGATTCGGCTTCGGCAAGGTAGATCGGTATCGGAACCGTTGGCAATCACGCCCATTCGAGGTGTAATAGCACTTTGGTCGAAGCCTGTTACCAAAGAAATCTAGAATCGTGGTAACAGGCGAAGCGAAACTGCTATTTGTGAGTGGGAACCAGTGAGATTCTAGCTCGACTCGGACACAAGAGGGGGGCCGTCGCTTGCACTCTCGGTTTTAGGTCGTGCGGGCAGGGACATCGTGCGGACAGGGACATCGTGCTGGTCGAGCCTACGAACAAACGGTGCAATGTGAAGCTGTGTAATTGGCTGAGCAACTTCGGCGGCAGCATTCAAACAAAGGCGTGGTCAATGGACACAACTTCAACCGAGCAGATTGAGAATTCGATCGAAAGAATTCTCGATGGCGATCGAGATGCGTTCCGTCTGATTGTCGATCGGTATCTATCATCTGTTCGTGCGTTGATCGTCGGCCGCAGTCTGCCGGGCATCGACGTCGACGATGTGGTTCAGCGTTCGTTTGTCGAAGCGTACAAGAACCTGGCCGACTACAAGCTAGGAACCAACTTTCAAGCTTGGATCTTGACAATCGCTCGGTATCAATTGATGGCCGAAACGACACGGGTGCGCCGTGTTTCGGACTACCACTCCAAATACGTTCCCGAAGCCTTGGCGCGACAGAACCAGCGGTCACTTGAAGTGGACGCAGATGACGGCCAGCGAATGCAGCATCTAGCCAGCTGTTTGTCGGAAGTGCCGGATTCGGGACGCGAAGTTCTGCGTCGACGCTACGAAGCCGAACAAACGTGTGAAGAAATAGCGTCGGCACTCGATCGTTCCCCGGGGGCGATCCGCAAGCAATTGTGCCTTTTGCGACAACAATTGCACCGATGCATTTCGGTCAAACTGGCAAACCAATTTGATTGTGAAAAGTTCAGCGGCGAGTTCGGTCATGAGTGAGGGACGCTACGAACAACTATTGAACCGATTGCTTGACGACGAATTGTCCGCAAGTGAAGTTCAGGAATTTCAGGCAATCTTAAACAGCAATGTAAGTCTGGCCAGTGAGGCAAGCCAGCGACTTGCCGAACATCGTCTTTTGGGAATGGTCCACCAGCCTTTTGATGCAGATGCATTTAGCAACTCGGTCATGAGCTCATTGACCGCTTCGGACGCTCGAACCGTTGAGTCCATTCTTAGCGAAACAGGCGTTTCGACTGGCAAGAAACCACTGCCATCAAATAATTGGACGAAATATTCGACCACCGTCGTTTTGGGAAGCCTTGCTGCTTTGTTGCTGTTGGGGCTTGGGCTATTTGTCTGGAGTGAGCGTGCGGCGACAAGAACGCTGGTGCAGGGGGGAGTCTCCGTCGAAGTGCCGCAGCTGGTGGTTGCGACGCTGTTGCTGTCAGAGAATTGTGCCTGGGTGAGTGGAGATGTTCTCCAGCCAGAGCTGTCAGAAGGGGAACGGTTGAAGAAAGGGAACCTAACGCTGAAATCCGGTCTCGCGGTGATCCGATTCGATGGGGGAGCAGAAGTTGTTTTGCAAGGCAAATGTTCCCTGGTGCTGTTGTCCGCCGGAAGTGTGCAAGTGGATCAGGGAGATGTGATCGTTCGCGCTGCCGACGAGGCGACTGGTTTCCGAGTGCAAACTCCGTCGTCAGAACTGATCGATTTGGGAACCGAGTTCTCTGTGAGTGTCGGTGACGGTGGCCAGACGAAACTCAACGTCCTTGAAGGAGAGGTGTCGATACGCCCACGAAACTTGAATGCCAGCCAAAGCAGCCTGTTGAGCGAAGGCAAATCAGTGGTCGTGAAAGATGCCGCTTCGCCACCACAGTCCTCACCGCACGACGATCTTCGTTTTGCATCCGTGATTCGCAACGCCAATCCTCGTAGCCGACCCAATCTGCGATTCGCTTACGACGGATTTTTCTACGATGAAGGACAGGTTCCTCTTTCCGAAAGTACTAAGGGCAAAGGCTGGCAGGGACCGTGGAGAAAGCGATCACCGCAGGAGGGCTATCGCGAGGATCAGGACACCACGGATGCTCTTAGCATTGTTCAGGGGAAGATGAATGTGACCTGGGGCGTGCAAGGCGGCCAATTGGGCATGCTGGAAATGCCTGCTGGTGTGACCGTCCGGCTTCGTGAGATGACACGCTCGATCGATCTCAGCAAAAGCGGTGTGTATTATTTCAGTCTGATGGTGCGCGAGCCAGACCACGTGAAACGTCGGACCCGATCGCAGCCACGAGAACGCATTCGACTCACGTTCCGGAGTGAGCAAGACTACAACGGCGAATCACTTAGTTTTGGCATCGCCAGTGGCGGAAAGCCGCGTGTGTTGACCGGAACGGGAGTCGGATTTGTCTGCTCGTCCAAGGCTCCGACGAATCAAACCACGCTCTGGATCGGAAAAATTGTCAGTCGGGCAAACGGCGAGGACGAAGTCTTTTATCGGATTTTTGGTGAAGACGAAGAATTGTTTGGCGACCAGTGGAACTGGGCAGAACCCGCCGAGTGGGACGTTGCCAGTCGCAACCTGGATCTGTCGGCGCGACTGAATCTCGTCGTATTGACCTCCGAAGGCGTTGGCACACGTTACATTGACGAGCTGCGAATTGGCCCGACATGGCGTTCGGTTGCACCGTTACGACAATGACTGGACGAGAGATGGCTTCACGCAGTGCATGCAGTCGCCCTCACCACCAAGGAACCCACGATGAAACGTCAATCGTCCGATCCATCCCAAGCAAACTCTGCGCTCTCGCGTCGACAATTTGGCAAGGCTTCAGCGGTCGCGATTGGTGCCTCCGCCGGTTTTCATTTTTTCCCCGCCTTGGCAAATAAGCGTCTGGAGAAACCGACCCTGGCCGCAATCGGAATCGGTGGCAAAGGCAATGCCGATAACAAGAATGCCGCCAAAGTCGGCTTTGAAATCGTTGCCCTTGTCGACATCGTTGATATAAAGAAATTGAAAAATGTGGCAAGACGTCTCAAGTCCGTCGCGGGATCTCGCGACGACCATCCCGACGCCGAGTTCTTTTCGGATTATCGCGAGATGCTCTCGCAGATGGGTGACAAGGTTGACGCTGTCATGGTGTCGACGCCCGACCATCATCACTTCCATGCTTCGGCGTTAGCGATGCAGGCTGGCAAACATGTCTATTGCCAAAAGCCATTGACGCACGGCATTTGGGAAGCGAGACAATTGACGCAAATTGCCAAACAGACCGGCTTGAAAACTCAGATGGGTAACCAGGCTCACGCCAATGACGTGATGCGTCGTGGCGTCGAATTGATTCGCAGTGGGATCATCGGCAAAGTGCAGGAAATCCACGCCTGGACCAACCGCCCGATTTGGCCCCAGGGTTTTGCAGCGCGCCCTGAAAAACAGCCCGTCCCCGACGGGATTGATTGGCAGCAATGGATCGGCCCCGCACCATGGACCGACTACAGTCCCCACATCGCTCCGTTTGCTTGGCGAGGTTGGTGGGATTACGGCTGCGGCGCACTGGGCGACATGGCTTGCCATATCATGGACCTGGGTTACTGGGCCATGAACCCAGGACCACCCCAAAGCGTTCGTGCAACGCAATCTGGTGCGACCGAATTGTCCGCGCCGATCAATTCAATCGTGACCTGGGATTTTGGCCCAAATCAATACAGTGCCGCGGACGGGTTCAAATTTCATTGGTACGACGGCTATGTGAACGCAACGTTTGATCGCAAAAAATGGCAGCTTGAAAAGCACGGCGACCAATACAATCATCCCGCCGCAGACGTCTTGGATGGTCAGGATTTCGAGAAATTCGGCAGCGTGATCATTGGCAGCGAAGGCAAAATGTTTTTCAGACGAAGTGCTGGCTGGGTGATTACACCGGATGCACTCGCCGCCGACGCAAAATCGGTTCCAAAAACCTTGCCGCGAGCACCGCAGCAAAATAATTACGGTGAATGGATAAGCGCGATTCAAGGCACGATTGATCAATCCGAATCGAATTTCTCACTCGCCGGACCGATGACCGAAACGATCCTGCTCGGTGTGCTGGCCCAACGGTTCCCAGAATCGTCGCTGGTGTGGAATGCTGAAGCCATGGAAATCCAAGGGCGCCCCGAATTGACCAAACACATCCATCGTGAATACCGCGACGGCTGGAAGATCGACGTCTAGAATTCTCACCAGCGTCCACAACATCACGCCACGACTAGCAAGGTCGAGGCGACAAAGTCGGCACGCCTGGATCAATCCTGTTGCAGGGCCACGGCAACCCACTGCAATACCGGAACATTTGGGTCGTGGAAAGGTAGACCGGTTGATGATCCCACGATGCTCGGCATCGTCAACAGTTTTGGTGTGCCGTTTCGAGGTGCATGCGGCGGCTATCGTGCCGGTCACATCAGGACCGAATCTGACTCCAGGTCAATTCGTGCGGCATCAGGTGCTTTTGAATCGAGACAGCGGCGGCGAGTCCTGCGGCTTCTCCCATGGGGACAGAGTTCCCGGTGACTCGATAACTGGAGTGGGCGATAAAGTCGCCGCTAATGCACCGGCCGGCCAGCAGCAATCCATCGACATCCTCGGCTACCAGCGCGGGATAGGGTATGTCGTACGGTTGATGGCCGCCTCTTTTAAAGGCGGTGTTGATTTCTTTGTTTCCGTGCGCGTCTAAAGCATGCACGTCGATTGGGAATCTTGCAGTACAGACAGATTCCTGATGTTTGAGACCGTTGGCAAGATCGCTCGCCGTGATCTTGTAGCGGCCACGGATCCGTCGACCTTCACGCACCCCAATCTGTTCGGCGGTCGCCACCACGGCGACGTTCTTCCATGGCCCACCAATGCGGCGCAGACCGTTAACCAGTTCGTGAACTTCGCGACGAGCGCGGATCGTTGCCATGCTAATCGCGTTTGCGTCGAATGCGGAAACACCATACTCGTGATTGGTCATGATCGAAAAAATGTCACTGTGCAAATGCCGCAGCGTCGGCGCGCGGTAGGATGGGGACAATCCATGGTCCTCCATTAATTTCAATAACAAGCGTTTTGCCGCAGATTCTGTTTCTCGGATGTATGGTCGCACATCATCGGCATCGATCCCAGTCAACAACGCCATCATGGACATCGGTTGACACTCGCAATCTTTCCCCACGCCAAGGTCGAAACGACAACCTGCGTGGGCCGCCAGATCACCATCACCGCTGCAGTCGACGAATCGGTCGGCCAGCCATGTTTCACGTCCCGACTTGGACTCGGTCAACACCGCGACCACACGTCGATTTGAGTCTGTGACGGCGCCGACAAGTCGCGTGTGTAAGCGGATTTTTACGCCCGCTTCGAGACAGACTTCTTCTAAGATCAGTTTCGCAATTTCGGGATCGTAAACGGTGCCATGGGTCTGGTTGGCCACCGCGCTGCCCTGCGTCGCAAACCGATGCAGCAATTCGGCCATGATTCCAGACTTGTTCTCAGAATCCAGGATTTTGGTCAGAAGCCCTGCGGTCCAGACACCGCCCAAACAGCCTGCGACCTCGATCAATTGCACCGTAGCTCCGGCCCGGGCAGCGGCCAACGCCGCAGCGATTCCAGCCGGTCCACCCCCACAGACAAGCACGTCAGTTTTTCCCACCACGGGAATTGCACGCTGTTGCTCGAGCAAAGTCTGAGCGTTGGGGGAAAGTTCTGCCTGAGTGCGTAGCACATCACCGCCGAGCGGGTTCGCAACGCGGATTCCCTCGCTCGATTCCGCCGCCTGGGTGTCGGGCGAAGTGAGCGCGGCTGAAACAACCAACCCGCCGGCAGTGGTTTGCAGAAAGTTTCGGCGTGAGGTGGTTTGACGGTCCATGATTTTGATTGAGGGTTTGGGCTTCGACATCGTTGACGCGGATGAATCCGAGTAGACAAATATGAGTCAATTGCCTAGTCGGTCACGACCATCGTTCCGTTCATGACCATCCAGTGACCGGGAAAGGTACAAAGGAAAGGATAGCGACCCGGCGTGGTTGGTGCGATGAAATAAATCGTTTCTTTCTGGCCCGCCGCCACGATGTCCGTGTGGGCGAGGATCTGATCCGACTGTGGAATGTATTGTCGAGCGAAGGCGTGGGGGTCTGCGATCATCTGATTGCCAAGCTCACCAACGTGTTGCAGCGAACCGCGTTTGACGAGCACCCAGTTATGGGGCACCACATCAGGATTCGAGAGCGTCAGCGCCAACGCCTCATTGGCACTGACAGTGAATTCGCGGGTGACGTAGCTGAGGTTACTGCCTGTTTCGATCTGGATATCCCGTGCATTCGCAATCTTTTTGTGCCACCGATTAGGCGTGCGTTCGGTCAAGGACGCCAAGTCGACCAGTAGTGGATGAGCTGCAATTTGTTTTTCACGGCGCTGGTAACCTTCAAACTCGGTGAACGGTTTGTCGAGTCGATGGATCGTGACGAATAGATCGTGACCACTGCCCGCGGGATTTAGAGACATCGGCTCGTGGCGATTGACGTGCATTCGCAGATGCAACTGGTTGACCGGTTGTAACTGCGGTATTTCCAGAAACAGCGAATGCCCATCGTCCAGGACGTGTGCCGCTTGAATTCGCAAGGGATCGTGCCCCGGAGTCCCCAAGTGTGTGCACGAATACTCCGGTGACCCGTACCCGCCGCTGTATCGATAGTTCCAACATTGTGCAAAATGTTGGGCCGGATCGGCGGCGATGCCGACATCAAGCGGTTTTTCAAATGTGATGCGAATCCCATTCTCATAGGTGTGGAATCCGGTCGGCACTTGCACGGCGTCGCCGGTGAAACGAATGCGTTGGAAACAACCATCGTCGCTGGTGTAAGTTCCCCATCCGGACATTCCCGAGACATACAGTTGGCCGTCCAGCGGATGAAAACGACCGCGATGCACGCCTGACAAAAAATCGCCGGCAAGTGGAATCACCGCGCCTTGAAGTTGATCTTCGACCTCGTCACGGAGCACGGCAAACCAGGTGCCGGCGCCAAACGAAAAATGCAACAACTGGTCTGCCAGCGGCCCAAAGGAGTCGCTGTCCACATGGACTTGACCGCCACTGGAGTTATCGACTCCACGGGGCAGGAATACCAGCGGCAATTCCGGTGGCTCGCCATTGCGAGGACCCCCGTATCCGTGGTGAGGCGGAGAGTCGGCTTTTTGGGACGAGGCATGCCTGACCGCATGGATCGCTGACGCGGGCGTCCATCCGCCTTCGGAGACCGGTACGGTGACGGTCCCATCGGACAGGATGCCCAAGCCATCGGGATTGCGAAAACCGGTTGCAACCACAGTTGCGTTCTTTCCATCCGATGAAATTCGCATCAAGCCCTGATTGCCCGACGCGGTGTAGAAATGACCGTGTTGGTCGCGTTGCAAACCACAGATGAAATCATGACCTGCCGGCGACGTGATCAACGCGTTGCTAAAACATTCGTAAAAATCGGCTTCACCGTCGTCGTTCAGGTCCGTCAGCCGTGTCAATTGGTCTCGACATTGAACATAGACTTGGCCCTTGGCCACTACCAAACCCAACGCATGATGGAGTCCGGAAGCAAAACGTGTCCAACGCGCCACACCCGGATGTTCCGCGTCCGCATTCAGTCCACTGACTCGCCACACGTCACCTTGCATCGTACACACCAAGGCACTGCCGTCATCCAGGAAGTCGTGTCCTCCGCAGGAGATGAGCGCATCCCAAGGGTTTTCAAATGGCAGCTCAATCGTATCAATCGCATAGGGACGTTGCGTGCCTGGAGTGATGTCCGTTTCGATCGTCTCGGGCCATTGTCGTTTTCCCCCCGCCGTGAGGTGGCGCAGCGGATGCTCATCCGCAGGTGCCACATCGCGAACAAATTTGCCGTCATCCACCCAGGCGGAATCGAGATACTTCACCTCGTCGATCGTGTATGAGAAAACGGTCCGTTGACCATTTCGATAAAATCCATGGTACTCAAATGCACCAACGATCGGCGTTGTAGTTGGCACCGAGATTAGCGTTCCGTCCGGTCGTAACCCGCCCAGGAATCCTTCTCGGACCGAGCTGAATTTGACAAAGCCGCCGGTCCAGACAGCATCGAAGGACAACGTGTCCGGGTTGAAGCAGGCTGACATTTCACCATCGTCACCGAGACGAACACAAACGCCACGTGGAACGGTGATCCCGTCGGCCCGAAACACGCCAGCTTGCAGCGAACCGAGTTTCGTTGCGTTCCAGCGGTCATCGGCCCAATCCGCTTCGCTCTGGTTGCCCCAATGTCCCTGCTGGCCGCCATCAAGTCCTGGATAGGCGCCGACCAGCATCGGCAATTGTGATTGTTGACGAAAATGTTCGGCTTGTTTCGTGTAGAAGTCGTACACCCGATCACGATTCACCCGATCGCTAGCATGGGGCCAATTCACGCGATGCAGTGGGGCGTTGGTCAATGGAAACTCTACCGGGCCGTGCATTTGGCTATTGGCGATCACGTGCCGGAGTGATTCAGAAAGTGGTTCACCGTCGCGTCCCAATTCGCCCAGGAATCGAATCAGATCCAGTTGTTGTTGTGGCGACATCGCGGCGGTCAATCCATCGGGCATCACCGAGCCCCCGGCTATCTGCTCTTCGATTTCGTCGTTCAACACCGTGACCAACCTGTCCGATGCCAACTCTCGAATGACCAATGACCGGTGGTCCGAGCTGTGCTTGAACCCGGACACGACGTTGCCATCGGTCGTCAAGATTTTCCATGTGATGTATTCGGGTGCCACCTCGCGCCGAGGCCAAAGGATGGATTCAACAATCTGATTCAAGGTGCGATCCTTGGCGATCGCGGACAAGTCTGGCCCGATCGTCCCCCCGTGCGAGCCAATCTTGTGGCAGGACAGACAGGCACCCTTTGCATCGGCAAAGACACTCGCCCCTCGGACTGCGTCACCCGATACCTGAGCCTGCTGGACGAGTCTGAGCACTCGGGATTCGTCATAGGGCTTCTGAGCCGAATCGGCGTTCGGTTCGAAATCAATAATCTCAGCGGGAAGTCCGGCTTGGTGTTTTTTGGACAGCGGCATCGCCGCGTTCCCGTCCTCGGACGTCCACAACTTGAGTGTTGATGCGTCACGAGTCACCTGAAGAACCGGTTCACCGTTGAACTCACGCACTCCCTTGGAAAGACGCAGCCAATGGATCTCGCCGTCACATCCGAATCTGCCCTCGACAAGTCGCCCGATGCCCAGTTCACCGGGGACACTCGCGAGTTGATCCGTGGAAACGATTTGTTGGTCCGCGACCGGTTTCCCATCGACGTAGAGGCGGATGCGATTGTGTTCATAGACCATCGAGATCGTATGCGGTTTCCCATCACAAATCATCGCAGTGGAATGAACGTGGTCGGGGGCTTTCCCGGGCAGATAGGCCGTCAATCGACCGCTGCCATTCATGGAGAACAGCTCCCAGTGATCGGATGATCGTTTTGGATCACTTGCCACTAAAATGTTATAGCGGTCGCTGCTTGCGAGAGTCGCACGGACTTCGACGGTGATTGGAGGTGTCCGATAGTCGTCCGAGCCCGGATAGAGATGTCCTGTACGGGCTTCGTCGGACGGATCTGGTTTGGCAAAAGCTTGCGGGGTCGGTGGCAGCGGGCCGCCGCTGCCGGGCGCTCGCAACTCCCTGGCAATCCAGGCTAGCCCGTCGAGGTTCTCTTGCAGCGATTCGGCTGCGTCGAGCGCGTCACGGTGATCGAGAATTCCAATCGGTCCCTCATAATCGCTTTCGACCACCACCCGAATCATCTCTAGTTCGTGCTGCCCTTTTCCAATCCCGAGAATTTTTGGTTGCTCGTTTGGATTCATCCCATTCAGATTCAAACAGAGCAAAAACGGCTTCATCAACGCGAACGAGGCGGCCCAATCCGTGATGTGTTCGTGTGCATGATGAAAGTTGTAGACGATTCCAACATGGTCTTGGCCGAGCTCATGCAAACGTTGGCAAACGGCAACCAGATTGCGTGGCTGCCCACCCCAACCGCCGTGGTTGTACAGCCCAAGTGCACATCCCATCGCCGCAGTGCGTCGAGCTAAAGGAAGCATTTTTTGCGCCGCGGCGTCGACCTTCTCTGCCTGAGTTTCTCCAACGCTGTCGCCGAGGGTTTGCCAGATTTGAGGGTGCAGCTGATATTTTGCAAATAGCTTGAATGCTTCTTCGTGAGCTCCCCAAAATGCGAAAAACTCGATCCCTTGCTTTTGGTATTCCTGAATCTCTTGTTCGAATTCAGGAACATGCTTCGCTCTCCAATCGTAGGCCGACCGCGTGATGCCCCGTTCTTTCAACATCGCAGCCCGCTCAGCAGGCGAGCGCTGTTTGGCGTCAAACGGAACAATGCACCAGGCCACCAAATTTTTGCGTCCCAGTAGATCTGCCCCGTCCGCTGCATGTAACGGCGTTTCCAGGCCAAACGCACCGCCTGAGATAAGCATGCATAGCAGACAGAGGGCGATTGCCTTGCGTGCGACTGTTGTAGCGATCACCGAGCAAAATCCTTGGTTTTAAGTTGGGTTGTGACAACGCTGTCGCGATCATCTTCTATGCTTCTTCCATCATGGATGCACAGTTTGCTTTTCAATCAACGCATTGCAGCTAATGAGCCGACAAGCGGTCGAGAATGTTTCGCGTGATTGTGACGACATGGGGATCATCGCCTGCGAGTCCGTGTGACCAATCGGTCGTTCCGGCGCTGACCACCGTTCCGCCTTGGGTGTAGGTACCTAGCACTGCGTTGCCGACGCGGTCGGTCGGAAAGCGGTCATACCAGAGGCAATCGCCGGGCGCCCAGCGTGCCTGACAGGTTCCTAGAATGGTAAAGGACTCGGGTGTCCCGTCGCGATGAGTTGGATTGGGCAGCCCGTCGACCCATTCAATTTCGCAACCGTCGCACTCGTAACCAACAATCGAGTGTTCGCCCCCGAAACGATCACCACGTTTGAGTTCGGTGTCCTTGAACAGCCAATGCTCCGGACGATGGACTTCGAAGCTGCCTGGCCCATCCATGAACTGACCATGGCTGCGATGGTAGCCGCCCCACAGAAAACCGACTCCGGTCAGTTGATTCTCCGGACGTTCGATCAAATGATGGCTCCACGCCGTGCTCAGCAATTTGGGGTCGCCAGTGCGAAAGAGAGGGTCGCTATTTAAAGATTGTTTCCAGCAGGTCAATGCACGACCGTCGTCTTCGCTACGGACTTGCCAGCAACACGTGTTCCCGCTTAGAAACGCGACGTTCCCACCCTCCTTGATGTATTGTTCCAGATGATCGCGCATGGGCGACGACCAATATTCATCATGGCCGACACTCAGCACCAGTTGATACTGTTTTAAGATTTCAGGATGAAATTCAAGATCGCAATTCGATGCGTAGTCCAGCGTGTAACCGTTTTGTTCGGCCCATTTCACGAAAGGCAATTCCCAGTTGCTAAAAAGCGAATGCAACGGGCGATCGAATGAAACGCGGTGACCTTGCAGTCCGTCGCGGTCGTGGTAGGCGTACAAGCTGTGACCGCCCCAATTGCTGTAGGCGTTGTAGGTGTTGGTCCCCAATTCCAACAGAATCTTGGTGCTTTCCCCAGGTGCGGGCGATCGAACGATAAAGAACAGAGTGCTGCGAATTGGTTTGTCATCCGTGCTGAGCGTCAGCGTCGCCTCATAATATCCGCTGGTCCAATCCCGAGGCACAGTGATCGTCACTGCGGCGGGCCAGTTGCATCCATGCGACGAGGCGCGATCGGGAATCGGGTGCGCGGCACAGGCAATCTTTGTTTTTTCGAACACCTTACTCCGCTCGGCGCCCACCCGCTCGAGTACCAGATCAAACGATTGCCCGCTGCCCGAAACGTGAAAGGAAAGTTCTTCGCCTGCAGCGACGCTCACTTGATCGGCATACCCCAGAATAAAGGGGCCGGTGGGTTGCGGTTGATCCGCCTCCGCCCGTGTGACTGCAATGACAGCAAGCACACAAAATCCGGCGACAAGAGCGTTGAAATTCCTAAAGATTATCATGGTGTTTAGCGACGGAGTGGTGATAGTTGGGATCTCTGCGAGTCGCGATTGTAAACGTTGGTGACACCATCCATTGATGGTCTGAAGGTGCGAATCTATCGCAACTGGAAACAAGATTCTTGAAGGTCCGAATTTTTGGGGAAACGGACGTGTCAGTTTTGAAGCAAACGCTTTTGCCAGCCGGGCAGGGCGTTACACGAAGTGCCGGCGGCGTGAGTCGCCGGAATACAGGTGATTTTGTTTCTAGCCCAGAGGGCGGCACATGGTTTCACGCAGCGTTGCATCATTGTGTCGCCCGCTGGGCTATTGGGTCCATTTTCTTCCGCATCCGGCGACTGACGCCGCCGGCAGTCATTGTGTCGCCCGCTGGGCTTTAGAAAACGCTGGCTTCAAAACTGACGTGTCGGGCTAGGAAAAACCAAGTCCCAACTGACGCTCTGTGAAATCCTGATCGAAAGCGGATTCTGAATGGTTCGAGAGGCGGACGCGAGCCATGTGGTGCGTCACTGTTCGCAAAAATGAAATGCCGGTGCAAAACAGGGTCTTACTGCCAGTTTATATACGAAGCGATACAATCTGACCCGATCTGTGCCGTAGAATGCGGGTTTGAAATAGCGATGCTGCTGCGCTTTCGCACCCGTTGGTCATTGGAGATCGAGATGTTGTTGCGGTTTTTGGTTTTGGTAGCTGTGACGGCAATCGCCTTTGGGGGTGATGGCAACGTCTTGGCCGCTGGCAGTGATGATGGTTCACCGATTGGGGAACGTGTTGAATCCTTCACGCTGGACAACTGCTACGGAAAACCGATCTCGCTTGACGATTTTTCTTCTGCTAAAGCCGTGGTGATCGTCTTTTTGGGCACGGAATGTCCCTTGGCAAAACTGTATGGGCCTCGATTGACGGAGATTCAAAAGCGATATGCTGACCGAGGCGTGCAGATCATTGGCGTGAATTCGAACAAGCAGGACAGCTTGACTGAACTGGGCGCCTACGTGCGTCGACATGAAATCGGATTTCCGATGTTGAAAGACCCGGGCAACCAAGTGGCCGATGCGATCGGTGCCGAACGCACGCCGGAAGTCTTCTTGTTGGATCGCCAGCGCGTTGTGCGATACCATGGGCGCATCGATGATCAGTACGGTGTTGGTTATTCAAAAGAACGCGACGCGAAACCAGAACTGACTTTGGCGATTGATGCCTTGCTGGCTGGAAGTCCGATCGAGATCGCGGAAACCGAACCCGTCGGATGTCATATCGGCCGCGTCAAATCCAGTCCGCCATCGGGCGATGTGACGTTTACAAAAGACATCGCTCCGATCTTCAACAGCAAATGCGTGAGTTGTCATCGTGATGGTGAAATTGCGCCGTTCACGCTCGGCAGCTACGACGACGTGCTCGGATGGGAGGACACGATTCTGGAAGTGATTGACGACAATCGGATGCCACCTTGGTTCGCTGACCCCAGCCACGGAGAATTTGCAAACGACGCTCGCCTAAGCTCACAAGAGCGCGAGCTGATCGCCACCTGGGTAGACAATGGGATGCCTCAAGGCGAATTGAGCGACCTGCCAGATCCGCCGGTGTTCGCTGATGGTTGGCAAATGCAGGAGCCACATCAAGTCTTTAAGATGCGTGACAAACCCTTCGCCGTCCAAGCCGAGGGAGTGTTGGATTACCAGCACTTTGTCGTCGACCCCGGTTGGAAGGAAGACAAGTACATCGTGGCTGCCGAGGCAAGGCCCGATAGCCGAAGCGTCGTGCACCACATTTTGGTCTACGTGATTCCGAAAGGTGAGAAACGGCGTGATTTCAGACAAGTCCTGGCAGGCTATGCGCCGGGTAGTCCCCCGTTGGAATTGACCAATGGCGTTGCGATTCATGTCGAAGCCGGCAGTAAGTTGCTGTTCGAAATGCACTACACGCCCAACGGAACGCCGACCGAGGACCTGAGCTATGTCGGATTTCGGTTTACAGACAAATCAAACGTGCGAAAGCGACTGCGCGGTCAACTCGCCGCCAACAACAAGTTTGAAATTCCCGCCGGTGAAGCGAATCATATCGTGAAGGCAACGTACGTTTCACGGCAGGACGAAACCCTGCTGAGCATGACTCCGCACATGCACTTGCGAGGCAAATCGTTTCGCTATGACGTCACCTTTCCCGATGGGCGAGAGGAAGTCTTACTGAATGTCCCCCATTACGATTTTAACTGGCAACTGAAATACACCTTGAAAGATCCTCTGTCTTTGCCAAAGGGAACGCAAATCAAGTGTACGGCGGTGTTCGACAACAGCGAAGACAATCTAACAAACCCCGATCCGACCAAGCCCGTCCGCTGGGGAGACCAGAGTTTTGAAGAGATGATGATTGGATTCATGGACACGATTCCCAATTCGGATGAATCGTAGGTGCCGGCCCACGCGATCGTCACACTCATCGCTTTGAATGTCACGATGAAGTTCTGCATAAGCCCGATGCATCGGCGAAGGTGAAGTGGGATTCTGCGGGTGAGGTTGTCTGCACGACGCTGGACCCCGGCACCGATTTTCTCACGGTAGTTTGGACGCTGCAGATTGGGGTTTGCTAGAATTGATTTAGGTCTGGCAAGCCAAATGCTGGGCTAATAGGCACTTCGACCAGAAAGCGGTGTTTTCATGACACGAGTGATTTACGCACTGATTTGGATGGCTGGACTCGCATCCCTGTCTTGCGGTGGTGAACAGTCCTCGCAACAGGTCAGTGGTGTCGAGTTTTTCGAGTCAAAGATTCGGCCCGTGCTGGTGAAGCATTGTTACGATTGTCATGCGGGGGCGAACAATGAAGGCAGCCTGCGCGTCGACTCGCGAGCTGCCGTTCGCACTGGCGGAGATCGTGGTCCGGCGATTGTGCCAAATCACCCACAAGCAAGTGTGCTGTTGACGGCTATCTCGCATGCCGATGCCGATTTGAACATGCCTCCGAAAGGTCCGAAGCTCTCGGATTCGATCATCGCCGATTTTCGCAAATGGATCGAAATGGGAGCACCGGATCCAAGGGTGGATGATGTGCTAGAAGGGATTGAGACATGGAACGGAATTGACGCCGCTCGAGATCACTGGGCCTATCAAACGCCTTTGGTCGGAAGGGTCCCAACTGTAGACGATGATTCATGGGTTCGCGGTGACGTTGATCGGTTTGTCTTTGATGAATTGTCGAAACACGGGCTCACGCCCTCCGCTGACGCTCAGCCACGATCGTTGCTGCGTCGGTTGCATTTCGATCTGGTGGGATTGCCGCCGACACTCGCTGCGATGGACCGGTTTCTTGCGGCGGAAAAAGCCTCGGGAATCGAGGCGGCGCTGGAGATCGAAGTGGACCAATTGCTGCAGTCGCCTCAGTTCGGCGAGCGTTGGGGCAGGCATTGGTTGGACATCGCCAGGTACGGCGAATCCAGCGGCGGAGAATCGAATGTGTCCTTTCCATACGCGTGGCGATACCGAGACTACGTCATCGACGCGGTCAATGCAGACATCCCTTACGATCGTTTCCTGACGGAACAAATTGCAGGCGACCTGTTACCATTCGACAATGATTCCCAACGCGCTCGACAACTCACCGCAACGGGATTCCTTGCCGTCGGTACAAAAAATTTGGGCGAAAACAACGACGCCAAATTCAATGCCGATCTTGTTGACGAACAGATCGATTCGCTGACGCGTTCGGTTATGGGCAGCTCCGTCGCCTGTGCGCGATGCCATCATCACAAGTTTGATCCATTTTCGATGGATGACTATTACGCGCTGGCTGGGATCTTCGCTAGCACCAAGACTTACTTTGGCACATTTACATCGCCAGCAAACAACCGGGGCGGCGATCCGCTAGTGTTGCCGCGCGTTCCGGGGCAAAAGATTTTTAACAAATCTCTGACACCGAAAAAGTTTGAGGAATTGAAGTCGCAACAGGCACAACTGTCGGTGGTTCGATCGCAAATCAATGCCGCTCGCGACGCAGCGTTTTCGGGTAAGAAGCCGAAGAAAACGTTCACCCTGCGAGACGTGTTGGCCAACATCTGGCGGCTCGGACCTATCGAAGGGAAACTTGAAACGCTCGACACGACGGGCAAAGCATTGCCCGTCGCAATGGGAGTGCTGGACGACGATGTCGTCAACGTGCCGATGCTTGCTCGCGGCGAAATCGGCCGCGAAGGTGACATTGTTGAACGCGCCTTTCCGCAGGCGATTGTGATCGCTGATGCGCCGTCGATACCGTCAACGCAAAGCGGCCGCCTCGAATTGGCTCAGTGGCTGACGCGCCCAGACCATCCACTCACCAGCCGTGTTTACGTCAACCGAGTATGGAAGCATCTTTTTGGGCGGGGGTTAGTGACGACAGTCGACAATTTCGGAACCACCGGCGACAAACCGAGTCACCCGGAATTGTTGGATACGCTGGCGGTTCGTTTTATGGAAGGTGGGTGGTCAACGAAAGCGCTGATTCGCCAATTGGTACTCTCACGAACGTACCGACAGTCATCGACGTTTGACAGAAACACATTTGAGAAAGACCCTGAGAACCGATTGCGTTGGAGGATGCCCAAACGGCGGCTTGAAGCGGAAGCAATCCGCGACGCGATGCTGTTGGTGTCCGGCGATCTGGATCTTAAACGACCAGGCGGTTCTCACGTTGCGACGATTGTTGGCGATCGTCCGATTTCGTTGATCGGACTGAACCCAAAATTGCCGCGTGATCTGGACGGGGCCAACTATCGGTCCATCTATCTGCCGGTGATTCGCGATCGATTGCCTGATGTGTTGAGCCTGTTTGATTTCGCAGAGCCGAGTCTCGTCACAGGTGAAAGAGAAACCACAAATGTTCCGGTTCAGGCGTTTTATCTGATGAACAGTGTGTTTGTTCAGCAGCGTTCGGAAGGATTGGCTGAGCGACTTCGGGAAGAAACTTCCGATCCAGACCAACTGATTGAACGGGCATTTGAATTGTGTTTTTCACGCCCTCCCAGCAAAATCGAACGACAGCAGTCACGAACGTTCTTGGACGACGATGATGATGTCACGATGTTGAGTTTCTGTCAGGCCATGCTATGTACGGCCGAATTTCGCAACCTCGACTAAAATACCATGCATTCACTCTACTCCCGCCGCACCGCTCTGAAGTCGCTGTCTTCGGGGTTTGGCTACCTTGCGTTTGCGAGTCTGGCACAGCAGGCGGCCGCGGACGAATCGTCTGCACGGGGCCCGCTCGCTCCCAAACAGACTCATTTTCCAGCCACCGCCAAGCGAGTCATCTTTCTGTCGATGAACGGCGGTCCGTCGCATGTGGACCTGTTCGACTACAAGCCGAAACTGTCTGATCACGAGGGGCGCAGCACAGCCGATAGCGCGATCGCCGGAAACAAAGGGTTGATGCCGTCACCCTTTCAATTCAAACGACACGGCGAATCCGGATTGTGGTTTTCGGAATTGTGCCCACATCTTGCCCGGCACGCGGATGAGTTGTGCTTCATCCACAGTATGCACACCGATCTGCCGAATCATTCGCAGGCATTCCTTCAGATGCACACTGGCAGTTTTCAATTCACACGGCCTTCGGTGGGGGCTTGGTCGCTTTATGGTCTGGGCACCGAGAACAAAAATCTGCCCGGTTTTATCACGCTGAACCCACCCTCGGAGAACGGCGGAGCTCGCAATTATGGCAGCGCCTTTCTGCCAGCGGTCTATCAAGCCACAAAGATCGGCACGAACCAAATTCCTGAATTCTATGCAAAGATGCTTGGCGTTGACCAAGAATCCGGCGCCCCGCTTCGCAACATGGAGAACAAGCTGTTGACGAAGGTTCAACAGCGCAAGCAGCTCGATTTCATTCGCAACCTGAATGCACAAAAACTGCAACGCGATGTTTATCATCCAGAAATCGAAGGCGCAATCGAGTCATTTGAATTAGCCTATCGCATGCAGGACGAGGTCCCGAGTCTACTGGATGTATCGAATGAATCCGCTGCGACACTTGAGCGCTACGGAATCGGAAACGGCCAACCCACGGATCGTTTCGGACGTCAATGCCTGCTGGCTCGACGTATGGCCGAAGCGGGGGTTCGCTTCATTGAACTAACCGCCCCCAAAGGCTGGGACCATCACTTCCAGCTGAAAACTGCGTTGGCGGAGTCGTGCCTGGCAACCGATCAACCTGTCGCAGCGTTGCTATCCGATTTGAAAGAACGTGGAATGCTCAAGGACACACTGGTGATATGGGCCGGCGAGTTTGGTCGGACTCCTTATGCGCAAAGTGGCACCGGTCGAGATCACAATAACAAAGGCTACACCGTCTGGATGGCTGGCGGCGGAGTAAAACCTGGAACGGCGTATGGAGCCACCGACGAACTTGGCTATGCAGCCGTCGAGAATCCCGTCCACATTCACGACTGGCACGCAACGATCCTGCACTTACTAGGGTTGGATCACAAGCAGCTTACATTCAACTACGCCGGCCGTGATTTCCGGCTTACCGATGTCTATGGAAACGTCGTCAATGACATCGTCCAGTTCCCTCGTTTGAATGTCTAATCCCGTGTTGTGCCCCGGTTCCATCGGATAACGGACCTGCGGCTTGCGAGGAAATCTGGCGTTTCGGACTCCGGGGACGCCCAGACACTTGAAAATCAGAACAAATTGCTTCGATTTTGATTTTCGAGGTCATGAATACAGGTTTGGTTCGACCTGTTGGTAGTCGCCCGCTTTCTCAATGGAGATCCGATGTGTCCGATCCAAATGCCCCTGATTGGGGGAAAGTAATTGAAAAGCATGCGGAACGAGTTTTCCGTATCGCGTACCGCATTCTCGGCTCAGTTCATGACGCAGAGGATGTCAGCCAAGACGTCTTTACCGAAGCGATGGCAGTTCACCAATCGGGTCCGGTCCGGACCTGGACGGGTCTGATGGTTCGCTTGGCCACTGTTCGGTCGATCGATCGACTGCGCAGGGAACAAGGACGACCACAGTCGTTGCCGAAGATCGACGTCAGTCCCCCGGCAACACAGCGCCCCGACCAGGAGTTGATTGCCGCTGAGCTCGCGAGTTGGCTTCGCAGCGAAATCCAGATGCTGCCTGATCGACAGGCCGCCATCTTCAGCCTTGCCTACTTCGAACAGCTCTCGCGAAACGAGATTGCAACCGCGCTCGAGGTCTCACCCGAAACCGTGTCCACGGCTCTCTACAAAGCACGACAAAAACTGTCCAGCCGACTGGCGGTCATCCACGGAGACAAGTCATGAACCAGAACACTGAAAACCAAAACCATCCTGAATTGGACGGACCACTCGAAGCGGCAGTTTGGGCTGTTCTGAGTGAACCTGTACCGGCCGCTGCAGTCGAGCGGGTCAAGCAGCGAGCCAGCGAGATTTCCGGTGATTCTCCGCAAGTCATTCAACACCACAAACCTCGCAAGCAATTTTCCACGCTGCTGCGATTCGCGCTCGCTGCTTCGGTGATGGCGATTGTCGTCGGTGGGTTCACCTTGTTGGACCTTTCGGTAGGCAGCAACAACGTTTACGCCCAGGTCGCCCAGCGGTTGCAGCAGCTGAAGTCCATGGTCTGCTATGTTCAATTTTCCGAGTCAGGAATGCTGGACGACAACCTGGTTGAAGATCAGGCTGGCATTCAAAAAGTCACCTATCTCGCGCCGTCGTTTCATCGCATCGAATACCAAGGTGCGGGGACCGTTCAAATTGTCAATCGAGAACAGAATCGCAACGTCCTGTTGATGCCCAGTGCCAAACAAGCAATCGTCGCGGATGGGGCGTCTGCTGTGGCGATGGACATGAATTCGCCGGTTCGACTTGTCGAAGCCTTAATGCGGCATTTCCAAGTGGATCGAGCAGGCGAGAGCGGCGTCACATCACTCGGGACACGAACTGTGGCTAATGAGACCTTACAAGGTTACGAATCCACGATCGGTCGTGAAACGGTCCGCGCGTGGTTTGATGCAAAAACATTTGTGCCCGCAATGGTTGCAGTGAGATTTGAAATCCCTGCACACATGGCAAATGGAAACGCGGTGCCGATGTGGCAAGTCATGTCGGGAATCGAAGTGGATGTCGCCGTTTCACGCGAGCTGTTTGACACTGATGTTCCCCGCGATTACGAGACGCTGTCTCTTGACGCCCCGCGAGACCAAACACCGGCAACGCTGGATGATGTGATTGAAATGCTTCGTCTTTGTGCCGCCGCGAACGGATCTCAGTTCCCGCTTTCGCTCTCGATCAACGATGAAGTGGGGACTCCACTGGCCATCCAGAACAAATTGGCTGAGACGGTCGAAGACCAACTCGCTGAATCGGATCAGGCTCGAAAAGCAGCTTTGATGGAAAGATTGCAGGAATTCGGCGAGGCTGTCGGTCGTGCGACTGCGTTTCAATTTTCAATCGAGGCCGGAAATGATTGGAACTACTTTGGGGGCGCGAAGCTAGGTGAGACCGAACGCCCCATTTTGTGGTATTCGCCTGCAGCCGACGGCAATTACAAAGTCGTTTATGGTGATCTGTCGGTGAAAGATGTTGCAAAGGGCAACTTACCGCCCAAGCCGCAATCGTTAACACGTCAATCGACTCCAAAGAAATCGATCCGTGTTTCCACGCCGGCCTTCACATTGCCACGCAGTGCAATTCATGACTACACAGCATTGGAGCAAATTCGTAAAGACGGTACGCAGTCCAAAGTCGAGTTCCTGAATCTTGGCGGGATGCCCGAATTCAGCGAGTCCCAGGTGAAAAAAATACCTGGCGAGAATGTCGTGTTGCAAGAAGTGGATCCAAAGTGGAAACCCGATCGCACCGCGGATTCATCACGATTCGCATTTTTGCGTGAATTCACCAACTTAGAAGGACTTGACCTGAGTCACCTGTATCTGAATCAAGCGGATTTGGATGTCATCGCCCGTTGCACCAAACTACGACGACTTTCGTTAAGCGGCGTCCAGATCTTTGATTCAGCATCGCGGCGACTCAACGGGGATGATCTTGCCAAGCTTTCGAACTTGAAATCCCTTGAACTGCTTGACTTAAGTCAGTCAAACTTCATCGGTGGTTTGCGGCACCTGAAGGATCTTCCGCGACTGCACACGCTGTACCTAAGATCATTTGAACATCTCAATGATGCGTCAGTGGCTGAGTTAAGCGTGTTGCCCAACCTGGAAACCCTGGTTCTCGCCCCGGTCTATGCGACAAATCCCGACGCGACGGTCACCGAAAACGGATTGAAAAGCTTGCAGGATTGTCGTCGGCTAAGAACGCTTTACGTTGGCTATCACGGTAAATGGACTCTGCCGATCGATCGACTCAGAGAACTACTTCCCCAAGTCGATGTTCGGTCACCTGAGGAAGGCCTGCCTGCTGCGAGATAGTTGATGAACACGCAACCACAGCAACAAGCATGCTTTGACGGTGTGCTGTTGGGTGACGCAACATCGGCCAGCCAGCTGTAATATCTCAGATGCTGCTCGACTGTTCACGCGTTCGCTCGATTTTTTTGGCGACGACAAATCTGCTAAAACCGGTCGCTTTGGATGATGTCACCCCTGCGAACCTGTCGTCGCGTGACGTTGCTTCTTTGCAAGAAACCCGGTTGTCCTACGCGAGCATTGTGCGGCACAAGCCCATGCCGAACTTGAAAAACGCAAAATTGAAATGGTGCGAGATCGCAGTCGGAGCGAGCGAAAAGCGATTTGTGGACGAAAATCAACTGATCCGGCTGGTTCAGTTCTCGCACCCCTTTGAAGAGATGAACCGTGCACCAAGGGGCAGGTTGGATTTGTCGTCAGGGGCGAATTCGCAAACAAGTTCACTGAGACGCAAATTCAATTTCGCAAGGGCGACGCATTGGTGATTCCGGTGGGATCCGCCACCGCCCACCGAGCGAATATCACCAGCAAGCTGACTCTATTTCTCGTTGAGTCCGCGTAGAGTCGAGACTCGTTGAAATCCAATTTCGGGTGGCTTTCGGTCAAGGTTCTTGCAGGCGTTAGTGACGGATGGATCGGGGATCAATCAATCTATACGCACAGGTAGAGAATGAGGTAAGATGGGCGGACAAGATTCATTTGGTAGCAGTTTACCTGAGCGGCTGGACCCGGTTGCTGGTTGGGTCACCACAACTTGGCTCGCTCAGGCGCGGCCACTGCGGCCGTCTGTCAGAGTCCGATGGGAATTGTTTGCGAGCTGGCGCGGGTTGACGATGCCTGTCATACTGACGGCGTGAAAATGGCAGGCACAAAAGTTAGCGTGATGCATCCGCTGTTGAATGTCGTGGAAAATGGGTTGGCAACGAAGTTGACGCAAGATCACAAAAGTCCAGGCGACGTAACGAGTCAGCCGCGAGGGTTGTTGCCGGTGCTGCGGCGCTTTCTCTTGGTGACTGTGCGATTGCCTGTCATTGCGTTCAGGTATTTGTGTGCGCCTTCGAAGCTCAGACAAAGTCGACGCGATCTGCTGCAAGGTCGCCTGTGGAAATTCATACCGTCGACCAAGTTTGCGCCCTTGGTCATGCGGTACCCCAAACCGGATCAAGAAACGGCGTCTGAGTCGAAACCGCGTAGCATCGGCGGCATCAACATCGACCCGGTTCCGCCAACGGATTTTGCACGCAAGTCGCTGTCGCGAACGATCCCCGTTTTCCGTCCACCCGGCGCGATTGATGAGTTTCAATTCTTGGCCGGCTGCACGCGATGCGGTGACTGTATTGCAGCCTGTCCCTACGACGCCATCCGCAACGCACCTGATCGACTTGGTAGTGTTGCAGGCACACCGATCATCGAAGCCGACGTGGCGGCGTGCATGATGTGTGACGACTTTCCCTGTATCACTTCCTGCAAACCGGGCGTGCTGGTCGATTCGATCCGGCCGGTCATGGGGACTGCGAAAATTACCGAGCACTTGTGCCTGGCGCACCACCACACGACTTGCACTGTCTGCAGCGAACGCTGCCCGGTCGACAGTGCGATCGTCGTGTTTGAGGGCAAGCCAACCGTCGACGAAGACACCTGCACCGGCTGTGGTGTGTGTCGTTACGTTTGCCCTGCACCGGAGAACGCTATTCTGCTAATGCCTGCATTCATACGCCCTGGATTGCCCAACGCATGACATCCAAAAAACTAAGTCTCGAAGATCTCGAAAACAACGAACCACTTCCGGAAATCTTGGAAACCGAGTGGGCCAAGGACCAGGTATTGCAATTGTTTGCGGATTTGGCCGCCGGTGCCGACGTGCGGCATGTGCAGATGAAGTCAAAAGCATCCGACGCGACGGTACCGTTGGCAACTGCCGAGGCCGCTTTCGCCGCCGACGAAGCGCAAGCGATCCAGGTGCGATATTTGTTCGAAGGGCAGATGTGGTGCGACACGATCATGCCGGGAAATCCAACCACAAAAATCATCCGCAACCGGCTGCCCAATGGTCTTTAGCATTGGTCTGCGGTTTTAGATGTCGTTTCTACGTCAGGCACTGGTTTTGGTAACCCGACGCGTCAGTTTTGAAGTGGCGCTTATGCAATTCACTCTCCC
>NZ_JAMYFE010000104.1 GCF_024129865.1 Stieleria tagensis
TGGGTTCTGACAGGCATCGCATCCACCAACTGATGCAGGACAGACGGATTTTCTTTACCTTCAGTGCGGTCTTGTCTTTGGTCAACGCCGCAATCTCCGCTTTAGTTGGCTCTTCAACCTTGCCGTGCTTATCGCGACGTTTGGGGAACAGGGTCAGCCAATGCTTTGCAACCTTTTTATCGCTCCACGATTTCGCTTTGTCCGGGCGACTTCGCAATACGACTTGGATCTGGTTGCAGTGCACCGAGTAGGTCAGGCAATCGATCGCGAATATGGGGATGAGCACCTTGATACGTTCGCGAACCCATTCTTTGCGGATGCTGCAGTCTTCGCCAGTGATCGGATTATTTCCCAGTAGCGATGCAAATCGGACGCAGTGTTGAACACAGCGTACCACTTGTATGGTTTTAGGATCGATCACGTTTGCACGAGCTTGCCGCGGCATCGGGCTGTTCCTTTTTCAGTAGCGATCCCGCAAGCATCGTCGTTGGAGCAAGCGAAGTCAATCAAAAAAGGGGACATCCGCCAAATGGTACCATTTGGCAAGCAGCATAGATGCTTATTTCTGTTTTTCCTGAATTGATGTGCCGTCCAAATGAATTCGAAAGCAGCATGGATAGCTGAGAGGCTTCATCTGTTTGCCGACCGGTCGGCAAGGAGGCTGTCTTCCGGTGAGTGAGGAGCATTCTCGCTGTCGTGTTTTGGGCGGTGTGGTCGCATAGTGGGGCTGGATAGTGTGTCCGTGTCGGTTCTCATCTCGACCGTGGAGGGATCAAACCAAGCGTTGGAGATAGTTATTTTCTCTGATGTAGAGTGCCGCGTGCAAGCATGTCACAGGGTTCGAGAAAGTCGTTCAGTTGGCTGTCGTTGATCCGATGGTTTCGGAGGACGCGATATCGCTCATCTGTGGTGGAGCTGATTCGGGCTCCTCTCTCCCTGTGAGTTGCCAGACTTGGAGCCTAGGGGTATTTGGCGGCGTCAAGCTTCGACCCATTTCTTGAAATTCATAGACAGGTCATGCTTGATCTGGTCGTTGAGATGCTCGTAGTCACCCGGACCTGCCAGGGTCGCTTCACAGCTCATTTCGTGAAACGGAATGATGAGCACCCTTCTATCGCCACGCTGCACAGCAATATTCGGGTAGCCCGAGCGGCTACGTCTGAAGCTGCTCGGAACTTGAGAAGCGGTATAGGTCTTGTTGATCCCGGCCGCCTGGTACAGGAGGGCTCTATTCTTCGGTGTGGCAATTCCATCGTCGCGTTCGTCTGGCCTTGTGAAGTAGTTGTATATTTTGGCGGCATCTAATCCGCGTTGACAATCCCCCAGCGTGTCGGACACCTTGAGTTGCAGATCGGCCTGGACCCTGAATCCAGTGTTCGCCACTGGACTCATCCATTTGTGAACGGTCTCAATAACCTTTTTCCTGCTCGCGGACTTATCGAACACCCACATCAGGTGTATGTGCGGCCAGAGCACGTCGTCCTCCTTGGCCTTGGTGTGCAGGCCAATTGCATACGGCATCGGTTTATTGTTCGCGTCGGCGTTGTATTGACCGGCGCGACGGGCTCGACTGAGGATTTGGCCGAATATTTTTGTTTGTTCTTCGGAGACTTCTTTGAACTTGGACACGGTGCGGGTGATGACAATTCCCCAAATCACGCAGTTCTTGTAGTTGAGAGAGATGTTGTCTGCAAACCGTTCTGCCTTGGCGTTTCTTTCGATTGCCTGACACCGTCGACAGTACTTAGTCTGTCGACAGGGATTGGTCCACCGGGCGTTTTCGTCGCTTTCCCGAAGGACTCGACCGCACGAAGCAGCCGCAACGATATTGTTCCATTCTTTTCCGCCGATCTCCAGGTCAAGCAGAAACTGCATTAGCTGGTGCTGAACCTGGGTGATGTAGCCCTCGTGAGTTTGAAGGCGGAACCGCGACGAACCTACTTTTACATCTGGTGTCCATTGCGTGCTCATCAATTCAACTCAGGGACTCGGGTGGGTTGTTATTTGCCGTAAGCAATGTCTGGCGAGAGTGCTATTCGGCAATGTCCGAGAAGGGATGGCTCGACGCAATGTCTGTGGGTTTTTGGACGTTGTGATTCGTCTGGGATTTGCGATGAAATGGGGCGAAAAGTAGACTGGAGCAAGAAGTTCAGTCAGTGTCACATTTGGCTGGAAAGCAATGAAACAGGACGTTGCAACCAACGCTTGGGTAGTCGGGCGGGTGTCACAGGGGGTGAGGAAATGGTGGGATGGTTGGAGGTAAATAATGGAGTCTCGAATCAGGCAGCCCGCTGTTTGGTTTGAAGATATGCCCCCGGTGAGATGAGCCCAGTAGGTATGCCACGCATCGTTGTCCTCTGGGGATCGCTTTGAGCGTATTTGGGGCAGTCAGAGCGGTTGCCGCGCGGGCATTTAGAAACCAAGGGTGAGTTTGGTGTTGGCAGACAATGTGGGATCTAGAGTAGAATCCGCCTATCTGAACCCATAGCGTCAGAGTGGTTAGTTGGCCGGAAACCTGTATGTTGATTTAACGTTTTGGTTTGGCACCCGATGCAGGGTAATTGCTCGTGGATGCGGGGCTGACGTCAAAAAGGGCTTTGGAGGCGAGCAGCATGTAGTGTTCGGTTTGGTGTGAGCCGTCTCGTTGAGCAAAAAGGACCGGTGAGAAAGCGGCTACGATTTGGAAGAAGTTGGAGGCTCGCAAATCTACTTGGTGCGTGCAATTGAAAGGCTTGCTTTGCTAGGGCAATCGCTCTATCCATTGGATAAGGGAAGCGACTGTGACGAGTGTCGTATGCCGGCGGATTGGAATGATAGGCAGTGAGGATACGGCAAGGACGACAGTGGCTATAAAGGTTGATGCGTGGAACTGGTGGTTGAGCTAGGGTGGATTATAATGTCTGTCTAGTTGGTAGCATAGGAACAAGTACTGTGTGTTTTTCGGGTTTGGCGCGGCCGTAGATGCCAAATCTTTAGATTTGGCAGGGTGCCAAAATGTGCTAAGAAACACTTCTCAATACCCACGGAAAGTTCGTCATGCAAATGCGGTCTTGTGCAAGGCGTTCTAACGCAAGGGAGCTGGAATGCTTGAAAATGCCCAGGGAGGCGACTTGCGCTCGTTAGCTTCGGTCCTGGGGGCGTTCTCGGTGATGCTAGGTCTCTTTGCTCGCTCGTGTGGTCGGGCAGCGTTCTCGGTTGGGTTGGGGCGATTTCGTCATGTGAATGCCTATTGAGTCGCTTGGTGAATTTGATGCATTGGAAGTTTGCAGGTGGAAGGCGGGTGTTGATTCGGCGGAGGGGCACTGAGTTCGGCTAAGAACAGGCACAGGCGAATAGCGTCGTGAGTTCACGATGCACAGACATGAGTTGCCGCTGTCCGGCCCTGCGAAAATCTCTTCGTGGGGCCCAGTTTGAATTGTGGTCAGTCTTGCGCCGTTTTCGGTGAGTCCTCCGATGTCGCATTGTGAGTTCAGGGTCGCTTTCAAACGGAATCGACGCCTGCCATCTCACCGCGTCCTGAGAATCAATCCGGTCACGACAGGATCAGCGAGAAGGTTATTGAGCTGAATCGCCAGTTCGAAGCACTGCTTTGGCAATTTGAAATTGCTCAAGTGGACGACAGTTCGCTGGCTAAGACCGGTTGTGATTGAATCTGCGCGAAGGGGCCATGGTAAATGTGGTCCGCGCGCTTGTCGGTTTTGCGCTAGAAGTGAAGCCGGCAGCGAGTTTGCGTCATCTCAGGTGCCAATCTTCCTTCGATCGATTTGCATCGCTGGTTGCGCGGTGCAGGGATCGCCAAGCGTCGAGCATCTTGTCTGATCTAGTCAGTGGCGCTTCATTTCGTGGATTTGATTTTGAGTTTTGCGTACAGCCAGTCAGTAGCCTCGGCGAGAAGGTCGTCTGGGGCGGTTGTATAGTGGCGGTCGCTCATGTTGTCTGGGGCATGTCCGAGAAAGAGGCGTTCGAGCCCAGAGTATTGCTGGTGGTTTCGGAGCGCTGATGCAGCAGTCTTCTTAAAGTGTTTCATGGTACACGTGATGCTTTCAGCCGTGCTCAGTCTGCGGATTTCCAGACGTACCGCGTCTCGTTTGTTTGTGTTTTCTTTGCTGTTGAATGATGATTCAACAAGGGTCAGTCCGGAACGGTTTAGGAGGACGTGGTCGTCGGAATCGCTGCGTTCCTGTTTGAGAAGTTGTAGAGTTTCTTTCCAAAGTTTGTATTTCACCATTGGGACGTTCTCTACGTTCCTGGTCTTGCTTCTCTTCCGGGTGATCGTACCGTTTTCGAAGTCGACCTCCGCGGGGTGTAGGTCCGAGATGTCGATTTGGGTCATGCCGCAATTGAGGCCTAGGAGCATGTAGAGCTTGGCTCGGTCTCGTGCGGCGCCGAGCAATTGAGAGAGTTCGTCTACCGTGAGTGTTTCGACTTGCTTGATTTGTGTGTGGATCGAAAGCGATTTGCTATCGAAGTTCCTGGGTAGGTGGTCCAGTTGCCCTGCAGTACCAACCAGCCAGCGAATTAGCTGCTTGGTTGTCGTCATCACATCTTTGGCGTAGCTGGTGGAATATATTTCTTCTTGAATTCGTTTAAGCAACATCGAACGTAGATCAGCGAGCCACTTTCCGTCAATCTTGCCCGTCTCTTTCTTTCCGCCCGCCCAATCGACGACAATCTTGAGGTGATTGCGCATGGTTCCTGCGCGACCGAAGGAAATTTGCCCTGCCTTGGCTTCTTCGCGTTTGCTTTTAAGGAACTCGTCCACCTGCGCGGCTAATGTGTTGTTCGTATCGACGGCATCGGCATTCTTTTTCTGTGCGGCTAGACGATCACGCCATAGTGCATCGTTGCTGCGTATGTGGGCGAAGCCGTTTCGCAACTGTTCCTCGGGTGACTCGGGGAGGGCATCGTCGTAGATGGGGCAATAGGTTTCCTGCAGCTGGTCATCGTCGAGTTCATCGAGAGGCGTTTTGGAGAGAAACCATTCCGCGTCGTCTGGCGGCTCCGAGGATGGATCTTGGATCCGTTCCTGCAGGTCTGCTACGGCTGCGGCGGCTTTTTTTGCGGATCCATCGTCGCCGAAGCCATGGTTCTGTAGCCAGTTGAGGACGCATCGCCACTCTTCGATGCACCCACGGAATTTCTCTAATCGTTCGCCAGATTCTGCGGCTTCATTGTCAATTTGCCGCCGTTTTTCTTTCCATTGGCGTTTCGCTGCCTGCTCTGCTTCTCGGTCCGACTTGCCAGTGCCGCCGGGGTAGCGATAAGTCTGGTTTTTGTACCGGACGCGCCAGCTTTTTGTCGACGGTTCCCAGCGGGGTTCGGGGGTCCAGCCCATTGCACTTCTCTATCTCGCGGAATGACTCCTGGCCACTTGAAATGGCCACTTGAATGCGAAAAGAGAGGTTAATGTGGCCAGGCAGCCGCGTGCAAGAGCTGTGCAAGAAATTGGTTTCGAGCGGCAATTTGCCGTCTGATGCCAGTCGGGGCGACAAGATTTGAACTTGCGACCTCTACGTCCCGAACGTAGCGCTCTACCAGGCTGAGCCACGCCCCGATGGGTGAGGGTTGGCGATGCTGGGGGATTGGGGGACCGCTGCATCGCTGTTTTCTCGGGGCGTAATTTACGTGCCGTTGCCATCGAGGGGAAGAGAGAAGGCACGCGAATTTTCTGCAAAATGTTATTTCGCTCGCGAGGTGTCGAGACTCCCGGGGCAGCGCGAGAGGGGCGAATCCGATGGCGGTTCGATCGGCGGAGAAAGTTTCGTTAGAATATCCTGCCCCCCCTTCCTCCCCCGCCTTCGTCTGTGTGAATTTGATGCATTTGCTAGTTGCTCGATGCCGTTGGTGCTGCGTTTGGATGGGCTTGTTGGGGGCCGTCGCGGGGGTGTCGGCGACGACCGATGGCAAGGCATCCGCGCAGTCTGCAGATTGGGCGGCTGTGAGCAACTTGCTGGAGCAGCAATGTTTGGATTGTCATCAGGGCGAGGCGGCTGAGGCCGGCCTGGATCTAAGCCTTTTGGAAACGGATCTACAGCAACAACCCATTTTTGAAAAATGGCAACTGATCCATGACCGTGTTCGGGACGGTGAGATGCCGCCCCCAGAGAACGGTGTGCCGGTGCCGATCGCTGCGGTTGGATGGAGCTTGAACGCTGCCGATCGATTGGCAGCAGAGGGTGATGCAACATCGAATGTGGATGAAGTTTCGGCCGCTGGCCGAGAACTGCTTGTTCCTTTGGCGCAGCTACTCGCCACTTACGATCGAAAGCGGATCGGCGACGAGGGGCGGTCAATGGTACGACGCCTGAATCGGTTCGAGTATGAGAACACGCTGCGCGACGTGCTGGTCGCACCCTGGTTAATGGTCGCCGACAGGTTGCCCGAGGATGGCGTGCAGGATTTGTTCAACAAGAGTGGCGAACGGCTGGACGTTTCCCATGTGCAACTGTCGCGTTACTTGGAAGCAGCTGGGAATGCGATTCATGCGGCAATCGACGCAGCGGAATATCCCAGCCAGACGCGGCGTTTCTACGCTCGAGAAGAACCGATGCTGCAAAATTACCTGCGTTATCGGTTCGGGCAGATGGCTGCGACACGCGCGATCGTTCCGCTGATCGGATTGCAAAGTGAACCGGATGTGATTCGCAACAAGCAACCGCTAACTGTTGGCGATAGCGACCCGGAGCGACGCGAGCGCGAGGCGATGGGTGTCTTTAGTGGCGTGTACAGCGCGACGACCAAATACGACTTCACCCGGATCGACGCTCCGACGGCGGGGCAATATCGCATCCGCTTCAAGACCTACACCTTTATGGCGGGACCAAACGGTGCCAATGGCGGTGACGACCACGGATTGACGGGCGGCAATCGTGTTTGGTGGCGGCCCGACCGCAATGTCATATTGCCGAGCAAACGAAGTGAGCCAGTGACGCTGTATGCGCTCGCGCCGAGCGGTGACAGTCGTTGGCTAACGACGTTTGATTCTCAACCTGAGCCGACTGTGTTTGAAGCGACGGTCGCATTGCAAAAGGGGGAAGGGATTCGTCCTGATGCGGCTAGATTGATCCGAACACGTCCGGGGTGGCGAGGCAATCCGAATGCGACCACTGCCGGCGTGCCGGGGTTTGCCATGAATTGGATGGAGGTCGAAGGGCCGTTGAGCGAGGTCTGGCCGCCAAAGAGCTATCAAGCGGTGTTGGGAGAACTGCCGTTTGTCGTCGACGAAGCCATGGGCGTTCGGGCGATCACGGAGAGTCCACGGGAGGATGCGGCGCGATTGTTGGCGGCGTTTGGACGGCGATGCTTGGGCGACGAGGTTGACGCATCGATCGAACCCTATCTGGCGGTGTTCGATCAGGCTGGCTCCCTTGGCCAGGACTTTACAGATTCGCTGGTCGCAGCGATGTCGGCGATGTTGTGTGCGCCAGAGTTTCTGTATTTGGCGGAGACACCGGGGCGGTTGACGGCGTCCGCGTTTCGTCAGCGGCTAGCGTATTTTTTATGGAACGGGCCGGCGGATGACGCGGTGGTCCCAAAGGATTTGCAGTATGCAGGTGTCCCGTCGAGGCAGGCCGAGATCAGATCGGTTACACGGCGGATGTTGGATGACCCGCGCAGTGATCGTTTCATCACAGCCTTTTTGGACTACTGGTTGGATCTACGAGACATCAATTCCAACACGCCCGATGCGGCGTTGTATCCAGATTACTATTTGGACGAATTGCTGACCGAATCGTCGTTGATTGAGACGCGACGTTTCTTTCGAGAACTGCTGGATCATGATTTGTCGGTCCGAAATCTGATCGACAGTGAATTTGTATTTGTGAATCAGCGATTGGCGGAGCATTATGAATTGCCAGCGGTTGAAGGCGTGGGACTGCGACGAGTGGAACTACCGGAAGATTCACCACGCGGTGGTTTGCTGACACAGGCCAGCGTGCTGCGTGTGACCGCCAACGGCACCACGACGTCGCCGGTGACCCGCGGGGTGTGGGTGATGGAACGTTTGCTGGGGACACATATCCCACCACCGCCCTCGGGTATCGCCGCGGTGGAGCCTGACATTCGAGGGGCCAAAACGATTCGGCAGCAACTGGAGAAGCATCGCTCGATCGAATCATGCAATGCTTGCCATGCAAAATTCGATCCGGCGGGATTTGGGTTGGAGAGTTTTGACGTGGCCGGTGGCTGGCGTGATCGTTACCGTTCGATCGGCAGCGATGGCCAGCGGGTCGACGGTTTTGGAAAAAATGGGCATCAGTTTGAATTCAAACTGGCGCAGCCGGTCGAATGTAGCGGTACGCTGCGGGATGGTGCCGGGTTTGACGACATTCGACAATTGAAACGGTTGTTGTCGGAGGACCAGCGTCAGTTGGCGCGGAATCTATTGCAGCACTTGATCGTCTATTCGACCGGGTCGGCGGTGTCGTTTTCAGATCGTGTGGCGGTCGAAAATATTTTGGATGTAGCAGCCAAACAAGATTATGGCGTTCGGTCGTTGATCGAAGCGTTGGTTCGAAGTGAATTGTTCGGCAGCAAGTAGAAACTGGAAAACAGGAGCCGATAGGCATGACGACAACGAAAACTCGCCAGCGATTGCGTGCGGCATTGGTTGGGTGGAAGAATGGCAACAAGCGGGCTTTGCGCAACACCAGGCAGCCGTCGCTGTTGGATCGGCGAACGCTGCTGAAAGGATCCGGGGTTGGATTGGCGCTGCCGTGGTTGGAGGCGATGGGGTCGCCGCAGGCGGCAGCGGGTCAAGCCGGTGCGGGCGACGGTTCCGTCGCGCCAAAGCGGATGCTGGCGATCTGCAACAACTTGGGCGTGTTGCCGGATCAGTTTTTTCCCGATGAGAACGGGCGGGACTATCGGTTGTCGCCTTACCTGCGGCAGTTGGAATCGTTCCGTGACAAGTTCACCGTTTTCAGTGGTGTGTCGCATCCCGGAGTCGATGGTTCGCACTCGTCGGATGTGTCGTTTCTGACCGCGGCACCCCATCCAGGCAGCGGTGGGTTTCGCAATTCGATTTCACTGGATCAATTCATCGCCAACCAGTTGGGGCATCTGACGCGTTATCCGTCGCTGACGTTGGGTGTCAACGCAAAGCAGGGTCGACGAAGTCTGTCGTGGACCGATGGCGGCGTGTTGATTCCGTGCCAAGACAGTGCGGCGGCGGTTTATCGTCAGCTGTTCTTGCAAGGTTCTACAGCAGAAGTCGATCGCCAAATTCGCCGCTTGGAACTTGGCCAGAGCATCATGGACATGTTGAGCGAGCAGGCGCGATCGCTGGGGCGCCAGTTGGGAGCGGCGGACCGAAACCGAATGGATCAGTACACGACCGCGGTTCGAGATGTCGAGCGGCGGATGCAGGAGTCACAGCAATGGAAGCGGACGCCAAAGCCGCAGACCGATGTCGAGTTGCCGGTCGATCCGCTAGAGAAAAGCGGTTACATCGAGAAGACTCGGTTGATGTATCAAATGGCAAAGTTGGCATTTGAAACGGATTCCACCCGTTCGGTCTCGTTGTTGTTGGATAGCAACAATTCGCCGACCATTTCGGTCAACGGGGCTGATATCACGGACGGATATCACAACCTTTCGCATCACGGTCGCAGCGAGAAAAAGTTAAAGCAGTTGCAGGCGATCGATAACGCGCACATGAAGTTGCTGGCCGAGTTGATCGGAGATTTGAAGCAGATCGAAGAGCCGCACGGTGAACTTTTGGAAAACACGATGGTGCTCTACGGCAGCAACTTTGGTGATGCCAACAAACACACGACCGACAATATGCCGATCTTGTTGGCCGGGGGGGGATTCCGTCACGGTCAACACTTGGCTTTCGATCGAGAGCAGAATTATCCATTGCCCAATCTGTATGTCAGCATGCTGCAACAGATGGGGATTGAGACTGATTCATTCGCCAGTGCGACAGGCACGATGCGGGGAATGACAAGCTAAGCTGGGAGGCGATGCCCAGCAGGTAAACGGAACCTGTTACTGGTGCGTCGGGTTGCTATTCCCATGCTGTTTTACCATCGAAGATTCATTCAATAGCCCGTGACGCCTGGGGTTGGGATGACGATGCAACGCTGAACGAACGTCAGTAGGTGCCGCAAGTGATTCACTCGTTTGCGTTTCTTGCTGGTGCGTTCTCGTTAGAATCGTATGCGGTGACGAGTCGTTCGAGTTTCTTTCAGAGTTGGCTGAGTTTATGAAATACGTTGTGTGTTGGTTGGTGGCGGGGTGGATGTTATGTGGGGCGGTGGCCGCTGCTGAGTCGGCAGAGCCCATCCCGATCATTTTTGACACTGATATCGATACGGATTGTGATGACGTTGGCGCGGTGGCCTGTTTGCATGCGATGGCGGATCGTGATGAAGTTGAGATTTTGGCCACAACGGTCAGTTCCAACTTTGCCTATTCGGCGCCTTGTTTGGACGCTTTGAATCGTTTTTATGGTCGACCGAATCTGCCATTGGGTGTGCCCAAGCGTGAAGGGGCGAGTGTCAATCGCGGGTCACGTTATGCGCAGCAAATCGCCAAGCTCTATCCCAGTCGGTTTGCGACCAATGCCGATGCACCCTCGGCGGTCACGGTCTTGCGGCGCGCGTTGGCGAAGGCCAGAGACCATTCGGTACGATTGGTCACGGTGGGCTACTTAACCAATATTGCCGATCTCTTGCGCTCGCCTGGCGATCAGATCAGCCCGCTAACCGGACAGGAATTGGCAGCACAAAAAGTGGATCGATTTGTTGTCATGGGCGGGCGATACCCCGAGCACCTTGACCCGGGCAAGTTCGGGAATTTTAAACCCGACCCCGACTCGATCGTCTACGTTGCCGAGCATTGGCCGGGAGCCATTTACTTTAGTGGCCAGGGAGAAAAGATTGGTACCGGCAAACGCCGTGGGGAGTTGCCCGCCGATCATCCGCTGCGAGTGGCCTATGATTTGTTTCTTGGCGAAAAACCCACTCGCTCTAGTTGGGATCAAGTGGCATTGTTGTTCGCCGTGCGTCCGGATGCCGATTACTGGACGGTGCGCGAGCAGGGCGGCAACCAGATTTTTGCCAACGGCACCAATCGTTGGGTGGACCAAGATCCTGGCGACCATCGGATGTTCGAGTATGGCGAAACGCAGCGAGAACGCGTCGCGTCGATCATCGAGGGACTGATGATGGCTGGGGCGACCGATGACAAGCCGAAAGAGTCGCCGGGGCTAAAGTTGAACACCGGGAGCGTCCATCCGCAGCGGCCCAACATTGTGTTTTTGTTGGCTGATGATTTGGGTTATGGTGATCTGGCATGTTATGGCCGGACGGATATCAAGACACCCCAGTTAGACCAATTGGCGCGTGACGGTGTTCGGTTCACGGCGCACTATGCAAACGGAGCCGAGTGCACTCCGACACGGACGGCATTCTTGACCGGCCGCTATCAGCAGCGGGTTGGTGGATTGGAATGTGCGATCGGAACGGGCAACGTAGGGCGTTATGACGATGCCATTCGATTGGCAGAACGCAGTGATTTGGGGCTGCCAGCTGAGACGCAAACGATCGCCAAGCTATTGCAGCAGTCCGGCTATGCGACGGCCATCACTGGAAAATGGCATTTGGGATACGAACCCAAATTTGCACCGCATCTGCAGGGATTCGACCATGCGTTTTACTGTATTGGTGGCGGTATGGATTACTTTTATTACCTCGATAATCTGGCCGGATACAACCTGTTTGAAAATGGCAATCCGGTTCATCGTGACGGCTATTTCACAGATCTGTTGACCGATGAAGCGATTGCATTTGTGAAGCGACAAACGCAACAGCAACCGTTTTTTCTTTATGTTCCCTATACCTGTCCGCACTCCCCGTACCAAGGGCCCGGCGATGATCTGGGTGATCCGTTGCCACTGGATTCTGATCGTTGGAGTCAGTCCAACGCAGATCCCGGAGTCTATGTCGCGATGATCGAGCACATGGATCGGCGGATCGGTGATTTGCTGACGGCACTCCAGCAGCAGCAACTTGCGGACAATACCTTGGTGATTTTTGCCAGTGACAACGGTGGGACGCGCAGCGCGCGAAACGCGCCGTATTCAGGCTACAAGGGCAGTACCTACGAGGGAGGGATACGTGTGCCGGCGATCATGCGGATGCCGGGAGTGATCCCGGCGGGCACCGAGTCGAGCCAGCCTTGTATCACCTTTGATTTCACGCAATCCATTGCACGGTTGGCCGGCGTTTCAGCCGCCGCCGAGAAACCGTTTGAGGGCATCGATTTGGTCGAGCATGTGGCCAGCGGTCGCGAGGAGGTGTCGCGCAAGCTGTATTGGCGCAAGCCACGGGGGGAGACGATTTGGAAGGGCATGCGCGACGGGGATTTAAAATTGGTCGCCGAGCGGAAGGGTGACACGGAGAAGTGGCTTCTGTTTGATCTAGCCAACGATCCGGCCGAGCAGCGTGATTTGAAGGGCTCGTGGGTGCAGGATTTTCAACGATTGCGGGCGTCGTATCAGCAATGGGAAACGGAAGTTCGTCGGGGTCGGCGTGGCAGCGAGTGAAGGTCAGGGTCACTGGTGGATTGGGGCGTGAGCGCAAAAAGAAACGCGATGCTTGCCGGTGAGGGCGAGCATCGCGTTTCCAATTGAATGGGTGTGTCGATGTGAAACGACTTACCAGTTGCCGCGGCCACCGCCGCCACCGCCACCGCCGTATCCACCACCACCGCCGCCGCCGCGGTTTCCACCGCCACCGCCGCCGCCACGGTAACCACCGCCGCCGCCACCGCCGCCACGTGGGGCGCGTTCTTGGGCTTCGTTGACTCGCAACGGTCGGCCGTCAAAATCTTGACCGTCCAAAGCTTCAATCGCTTCCTTGGCAGCCTCGTCGGGCATCGTGACAAAGCCGAAGCCGCGGCTTCGTCCTGTTTCGCGGTCGGTCAAAACGATCGCGTCATCGACTTGGCCATACTGGCCGAAAATTTCTTCTAGCTTTTCCGTCGTTACGGCCCAAGCTAAATTTCCCACATACATCTTCATCGCTACTACAGCTCCAAATTCCAGAAGGCCTGTTCACTCGGAGCCGTCCGCGACGCACTAAAGGCGTCCATATCGTTCTGAGAGTTCGGTCTTCGATCCAACCGGACGACGACATTCGTCATCCACACACGCCAGGGAGTGTACCAGTTTTCCAGGTGGGGCGAGAACAATTCTTGCGGGGTTTGTATTTGCAGCGGAAAAAAACGGATGGTTCTCAGGCCCTGAAAAAGAGGGGGTGGGCGGCGGCCAACTGGACGAAAACCCGTTTGGGACGGTGTACGCCGTGTTTTGGTGGCTCCCACGGTGTGCCGATTCGATTGGCGAGCGTAGATTAGAGCAGTCATACAGCTGCGTTTCGTCGGTCGGAGAATTTTGCATGAAATCGTTTGAAGTGGGTGTTTTACTGCTGGTTTTGGTATTGCCTGGTTGTAAAAGCGGCGGTTCGGGAGCCGGCGATGGCAACATTCAGGTGGTCGCGACGGTCGGAATGGTGGCTGATTTGGTCCGCAATGTTGGCGGCGAGCACGTCACTGTGACGCAGATCTGCGGCTCCGGGGTCGACCCCCACCTGTACAAGCCGACCAGTGACGATGTGCATGCGATCATCGACGCCGATGTTGTGTTTTATTGTGGGCTGCGGCTGGAGGGGAAAATGTCTGACACGTTGGAAAAAGTCGGACGCACGAAACCGGTGGTCGCGGTGGCAGAGGGAATTGATCCGAGCAAGTTGATGTCGGCGGGGGTCGGCGGCCAAGCTGCGCTGGAGCATGGCGACCCCCATGTCTGGAATGACATTTCGATGTGGAGCCAATGTGTGGATGTGATTCGCGACGAGTTGTCGACGTTCGATCCGCAGCACGCCGAGGAGTACCAGGCCAACGCCGCGGCGTTGAGTGACCAGTTGGCGGCGCTCCACCGCTGGGGTGTTGAAACCGTTGCCACGATCCCGGCGGAGAGCCGTTTATTGGTCACGTCGCACGACGCGTTCAATTACTTTGGCCGCGCGTATGGACTGGAGGTGCAGGGTGTGCAAGGCATTTCAACGGAGTCCGAGGCGGGGTTGCAGCGGATCAACGGTTTGGTGGATTTGTTGATCGAACGCCATGTCGGTGCCGTCTTTATCGAAAGCAGCGTCTCGGCCAAAAACATCGAAGCGCTGATCGAAGGCGCTCAGAGCAAAGGGCACTCGGTTGCGATCGGCGGCGAATTGTACAGCGATGCGATGGGGCCGTCGGGAACTTACGAGGGGACTTACATCGGGATGTTGGATCACAATTTGACCACGGCCGCACTGGCATTGGGCGGTCAGGTGGATGCGGGGGGATTCCAAGGTAAGCTGCGGACCGAAGCGAAGCATTGATCCATCCGTGTCGGCGGCAATCTGAACGAGATCGAAGATGGTAGAGCGTCCACAAAAAGAATATCAGCCGATGGATTCGTCACCGAGTCTGTCGTCGGTGTTACCGTCAGCTGCGCGTGATGACGGGACGGGCAATGAGGTTCCGTTATCCATTTATGATTTGACAGTCGCCTATCATCGCAAACCGGTGATCTGGGATGTCGGATTTGATTTGCCAGCCGGCCAGCTAATCGGCATCGTAGGGCCCAACGGTGCGGGCAAGAGCACGTTGTTGAAAGCCGCGATGGACTTGATTCCCAGCGCGTCCGGACGGGTCCGAGTGTTTGGCGATAGTTATCGAGCCAACCGTCACCGTGTGGGATATGTTCCGCAGCGCGAGAGTGTGGATTGGCAGTTCCCGGTCAGTGCCTTGGACGTTGTCGCGATGGGGCTGTATGACGAAATCGGATGGTGCCGTCCGGTGCGTAGGCGGCACCGCGATCGGGCGCGTTTGGCGCTGCAGCACGTTGGCATTGGCGAATTGGCAGATCGCCAGATCAGCCAGCTATCGGGCGGACAGCAGCAACGCACCTTTTTGGCTCGGGCACTGGTACAGGATGCGGATTTGTACTTGATGGATGAACCGTTTGCCGCAGTCGACGCGGCGACCGAACGGGCGATCGTTGACATTTTGCGTGACCTGAAGAAACGTGGCAAAACCGCTGCGGTGATTCATCACGATTTGCAAACGGTTCCCGAATACTTTGACTATGTGGTGCTATTGAACATGCGCGTGGTCGCTCATGGCCCAGTCGAAACGACGTTTACGTCAGAGAATTTACAGAAGACCTACGGCGGGCGTTTGACGCTATTGGACGAAGTCACCGAGGCGATGCGAAGAAGGGAATCGTCGCTATGAGTCGTTGTTTAAACGGGGAAGGGGTAACAGCTTAGTCGTGGCGTGTTTGTTTCCATCGATTTGGCGGTTCACGTTGGCGATGGCAGTGATGCTGTTGGCCGCGGGGGCTTGCTGCGCGCAGGGAGACATCGTAAGCGACACCGCCCCGTTCAGTTCGATTGCGGCGTGGAGTCGCGTGTTGTTGATGCAAGACTACAACACGCGGGTGGTGATTTTTGGTGTGGCGGTTTTGGGTGGCGCATCGGGGTTGGTCGGCAGTTTTACGTTGCTGCGCAAGCGGGCCCTAATGGGCGATGCACTGAGCCATGCCAGTTTGCCCGGCATCGCGCTGGCGTTCATTGTGGCAAGCACATTGGGGGCCAACGGCAAATCGTTGCCGCTGTTGCTATTTGGCGCAACGGTGAGCGGGTTATTGGGTGTGGCGACGATCTTGGTGATTCGAAACCAGACCCGCTTGAAGGAAGACGCCGCGCTGGGAATTGTTTTGAGTGTGTTCTTTGGTGCTGGGGTAGCGCTGATGGGCGTGGTGCAACAGATGCAGACCGGGCACGCGGCAGGGCTAGAGGGATTTATCTATGGCAAGACGGCTTCGATGCGGGCTGCCGACGCACAATTGATCGCAGTCGTTTCGCTGTTGGTGATTGCCGGTTGTTTGCTGTTGTTCAAAGAGTTGAAGTTGCTTTGTTTCGACGAAGGCTTTGCCGGTGCGAAAGGATTCCCGGTGGTGGCGTTGGACGTCGGGCTGATGTCGATGGTGGTGTTGGTCACCATTGTCGGGCTGCAAGCGGTGGGATTGGTTTTAATGATCGCACTGTTGGTGATTCCCGCAGCGGCAGCGCGGTTTTGGACGGACACCATGTGGCGGATGATGTTGTGGGCGGCGCTATTGGGCACGTTGGGTAGCATCGTCGGCGGGTTGGTCAGCGCGTTGTTTCCCGGGTTGCCATCGGGAGCGATGATCGTGCTGGTTTGTTCGGTTTTCTTTTTCGTCAGCATGATGTTGGGAACACGCAGTGGCGTGCTGGTGCGCTATCGCCGGCGATTGCGGTTGAACCGCCGAATCGATCGCCAGCATCTGTTGCGGGCGATTTATGAACGGATCGAAAATCGGACCAAGCATGGAGCGTCGATACATGAGAGTCGCAGGAAACCGGTTTCGACGGCCAGTTTGATGTCGATGCGCAGTTGGTCACGGCGAAGATTGATGGCGGCGATTGATCGCGCGGCCGAAGACGAATTGGTTCGCAAGAAATCCGACGGGTTCAAATTGACGTCGGCGGGATTTACCGAAGCGGCACGCCTGACCCGTCAGCATCGATTGTGGGAACTGTATTTGATTGCCTATGCCGAGGTCGCGACGTCCAATGTCGACCGCGATGCCGACGATATCGAACACGTGCTGGCGCCCGAGGTGATTGATCAACTTGAGGACCTGCTGGACGAACAAGAAATGACCATCCCGGTTCCAATGAGTCCGCATGACGTGAGTGACGACCATGCGGATGCCACGGGGGACAAGCGATGATGGAAAATTCGATCCATCTGTTGGAACAGGTTTCGTTGTTTCCGTCGGCGATTCGTTGGAGTTGGGCATTCAACGGCTGGATCCTTGTGATCGGTTCGCTGGCGGCGGTCGCATCGGCACTGCTCGGCAACTTCCTGGTGCTGCGGAAGATGAGCATGTTGGGGGACGCGATCACCCATGCCGTGCTGCCGGGGATTGCGGTCGCGTTTTTGATCAGTCAAAGCCGGACCAGTCCGCTGATGTTTCTCGGTGCAGTGATCGTGGGTGTGCTGACCGCATTGTTTACCGAATGGATTCGCGGTGCCGGCGGTGTGGATGAGGGCGCATCGATGGGCGTCGTATTCACATCATTGTTCGCGTTGGGGTTGGTGATCTTGGTGCAGGCGGCTGATGCGGTTGATTTGGATCCGAATTGTGTGTTGTACGGTTCGATCGAACTGACTCCGCTGGACACCGTTGCGATCGGCGATTGGGATGTGCCCAGGGCGGCGTTGATGCTGGCCGGGGTGACGCTCTTAAACGCATTGTTCGTGGGGCTGTTTTTCAAAGAACTACGATTGACATCGTTTGACCCTGCGCTGGCGACCACGATGGGGATTTCCGCCAAATCGATGCATTACGTATTGATGGTTTTGGTTTCGATCACCGCGGTGGCCTGTTTCGAAAGTGTCGGCAGTATTTTGGTGGTTGCCATGTTCGTGGTTCCCGCGGCGGCGGCTTACATGTTGACCGATCGGTTGGGGGTGATGATTTTGATCAGTGTGATCTTGGCCGTTGCATCGGCCGTGTTGGGGCATCTGATGGCACTGACGGTACCGACCTGGTTCGGCTATCGCAGCACGACGACGTCGGGAATGATTGCCGTCGCTGCGGGCGGGCTGTTTTTATTCGCCGCGGCGCTGGGACCCCGGCATGGTGTGCTGGTGAAATGGGCACGGCGGCAAATTCTGTCGTTGCAAATTTTGTGCGATGACATCGTTGCGTTTTTGTTTCGCGGTGAAGAAGCCGAACGCCCCCATCCCACCACGGAGCACTTGGCATCGGAACTGTTTGCATCGCGATGGTCGATGAAGCTGGCGCAGATCATTTTGCGTTGGGGGGGCGAATTAGGAGGCGGGTCGGAGGCGTTGGAGTTGACCGAAGCGGGCCGCGAGCGGGGGAGACGGTTGGTCCGGTCGCACCGATTGTGGGAGCAGTACCTGGTGGACCAGGCGGGCAGGGACACCGAGCAGATTCACGACAAAGCCGAACGTTTCGAGCATTTCACCGACCGCAGTTTGCGAGACGAGTTGGCGCGAGAAACCGACGGTCCCGAGCTCGATCCGCACGGCAGCCCGATTCCGGACGAAAACTAGTCGTGCCTGCGAAATGCGCGGTTCGTCTATTTGTGACCTACAGTTGCGCACAGAGGATCTGATTCTGGGGATCTGATCAGGCCGGCGGACCGTTTTGCCGTCTGCCGAAAGTGCACGAGCAACCAATAAGAACGATGGCTACGATTCCGGTAAAACGCAGCAAGACCCTGGTCGACACCGAGGTCCAAGGCAGCTTGATTCGCCGTGTGGCGCTGCACTGGGTGATCTTTTTCGTCTGCAACTCGATTGCTTTGACGTTGTGGATCCGTTTGTTTGAGCAGCCGGACGCCGAGTGGGGGCAAACGGTTGGTGACACCGCACGCCGTTTCCTGCCGTTCTTCATCGTCACGATGGCGTTGATCCCGGCGTTTGTCTGGGACACGTTGAAATTGAGCCATCGGTTTGCCGGTCCGATCACGCGATTGCGCAACACGTTGCTGGATATCAAAGCCGGTCGGGCGGTGAAGCCGCTGCGGTTCCGCAACAGCGATTTTTGGCAGGAATTGGCATCAAATTTCAACGATGCATTTCAATTGCGAGAGCAGCAGGATGATGCAGCGCCAAATCTTGCAGCGCAGGACGGGAGCAATGATGACGATGTGTAGTCGAGTCATCAAACGTTCATCGTTGTCGCGGCACGTCAGACGCCGGGCTGTTGCGGCAGTTGAATTTGCCGTCTGTTTGCCCGTGCTGGTGTTGCTGGTCTTTGGTTCGATCGAAGCGTCCAGCTTTATCTTTTTGAAACAATCGCTGAGCGTTGCTTGCTACGAAGCCGTGCGTGAAGCGAGCCAGGCCGATGCGACCGCTGACACGGCAACTGCGAAAGCGGTCGAGATCCTGGATTCGCGGCAAGTCAACGACTTTGAAATTCGGTTTCCCGACGGTGTGGCGGGGTTGGAGCGTGGCCAACAGTGTGTGTGCGAGGTTTCCGCGCCGACACATTCCAATAGCCCATTGGCGGGCGATTTTATCTCCAACCGAATGTTAACCGCCCGTGTGGTGATGTTGAAGGAATAAGATGGTGGTGAAACAATTCAACCGGCCCAATCGATTCGAGTTGGGTGGTGCGCGCGCGACCCATCAGAGCCCGTCGCGGCAGCGCCCATCGTTGCCGCCGTCACGCTGTCAGCGGCCGCCGTGTCAACGCCGTGGTGCGATGTTGATTCTGATCATGGTGATGCTGGTCGGTTTTTTGGCGACGGTCGCGTTTTCGGTCGACATCGCGCACATGCATCTGTCACGTACCGAGTTGCGGTCGGCGACCGATGCGGCGACCAAAGCGGCTTCGCAGGAATTGTCGCGAACACTTGATCAGGACCAAGCGATCGCGATGGGCCAGCAAATTGCGTTGGAAAACCTGGTCGATGGTCAGCCGTTGCAATTGACCGCCGCAGATTTTCAGTTCGGTCGTAGCGAGTCGGACTTGAGCGGGCGGTTTGTGTTTGCGGCGAATCAGCGACCACTGAACACGGTTCGGGTCACCGGGCGACGGACCGCGGATTCAGCATCGGGACCGATCCCGTTGGTGTTCGGTAATCTACTGGGATTCAGCAGTTTTGAACCGCAGTTGGTCACCGCAGCGACCTACATCGAACGCGATGTGGTGTTGGTGGTTGATCGCAGCGGGTCGATGAGCGGTGAAAAGTTCCGTGAACTGCAACGTGCACTCGACGTATTTGTCGCGACCTTGAACACGACGCCGGTGAACGAAGCCGTGGGGCTGGCGTCCTACAGTGATCGCGCCAGTCAAGACGTGCCATTAACGACCACACTGCTCGAAGTCACCGACGGATTGGCATCGTTGTCGACCGGCGGCCGAACGAGTATCAGTCGCGGGATGGAAGCCGGTGCGGTGATCATGCAAGCGGCGCGCTCGGCGGACTATGTCGAGCGAACGATGATTGTGATGACCGACGGAATGCACAACGAAGGTCCTGAACCGAGCGACGTAGCGACTCGATTGGCCGACGACGGCGTTCAAATTCATACGATCACGTTCGGCAGGGGCGCTGACCAGTCGCGGATGCGCAACATTGCTCGTCTTGGTGGTGGACGTCACTTCCATGCACTCAGCGAGAGCGAGTTGATTGCCGCGTACCGCGAGATTGCGTTGACATTGGGAACGGTGATCACCGAATGAGTGCCTCGCAGATTCAGAGGCGGGCAGTCAAAGGAAGCAAATCAATATGAAAACAGGTCAAACAATCTTTACCAGTCGTCGCAACGGTCACCGCGGGTCAGCCGTGGTGGAGTTTGCGATCGTTGCGCCGATGTTGTTCTTTTTCTTTTTTGCTGCGTTCGAGTTTTGTCGGGTGGCAATGATTCGTCATACAGTCGACAACGCGGTTTACGAGGCCTGTCGGGAAGCGATCGTCCCGGGGGCGACCGCATCGGCGGCGCGGGCGAAAGCGGAGGGGATTCTGGCCACACTGGGGTTGGGGGACGCCGAGATCACCGTGATTCCGTCGACAATCACCCGGCTGACGCCAAATGTCACCCTGACGGTGGCGGTTTCGTTGGACCACAACAGCTTTGTTCCGCCCCAGTTCACCGGCGGCAAAGTGATCAGCAGGACGCTGACGATGCAGCGAGAGGGCAGCGGATCGTAACGTTTGCGGGCTGGGGAAGCGTTGACGGCATCCGACTGTATTCCGGCCGATCGATTTGCTGCCGGTAGCGCTCTGCGGGGGCTGATTGGCTACACTGGGGCGTAATGTCTGGTCGCGTGGGCGGCCGGTGCATTGGCATTCGTCGCCAAGCCGGCGGCCCTTTTTCTTCTAGCCTTTTCTGAACAGTTCGATGGGAATTCGGTTTTCGTGTCATGGTTGTGGGAAACCGTTAAACATCAAGCCTGAATTGGCGGGGCGTCGCGGTGTCTGTCCCGAATGTCAAATTCGCTTTCGAATTCCAACTTCCGACACTCAGTTTTCTTCGCCGATCGAGAGTCCATCGGCGTCGGCTGTGCAGTCGATTTCAGTTCGATCGGAGCAATCGGTTGCCGCGGACAAGGAACTGCCGCGCGCAGTGCCAGCCCAGTCGCCAAGTGCGGCAGTGCCAGCCCAATCAACAGGCGCGGCAGTGACACCAGTCGTCGACGCGTTAAGAGATTCTGCGGCGGAGGCGATCGAGTCATTGATCGACGATGAGGGTGCGACCTGGTATGTACGTCCGCCCAGCGGTGGACAATATGGACCGGCGACCGGCGAGGTGTTGAAGGGCTGGATTCGCGAAGGCCGGGTGGCAAAGAACGCGTTGTTGTGGCGTGATGGTTGGCCGCAGTGGCGCGAGGCTGCGGAGACGTTGCCAGAAATGATTGATCGGTTGCCCGGGACGGAGGCGACAGGGGCGTTGATGTCCGCGGCAGGGGCTGGGGGGCAACCGGCGATGCCCGCGTTTGGGCAGCAGCCGTCCAGCGTGGACAGTCAATCTGCGGTGGTTTCATTGTCCAATTCCGAGCCAGCGGCAGCGGGGTTGAGCGGTCACTCTAAGATCGGCGCCACACGTCGCAAGCGCACCAGTCGGCGAATCACGTTGGTAGCGGTATTAGCCACGTTGGTGATCGGATTATTGGCCACATTGTTGTTGGTCGCCGGCAGTGGCGGTTTGGGCAGTGGTGCCGGCGGCGGTTAAAATTCGGTCCCATTGGTCTCCGATCACCCCAGTCGTGGCTGGCGGCGATTTGGCAATCCATCCTGATCGGGCTGTAGCCTCATTCGGATTCTTTGACCGATCCGGTAAAGTATCGCAGGATTGAATCTCACCACGGCTTTGGTCGATTCCCCTTCACTGTCACTTTCAATCGCGGAGAATTTCGAGATGCGAATTTCAAATCGAACCCTGATCCTCATTAGCTTATTTTCCATTTCACTGTCGATCGTAGCGGGCCCTTCGGTGTTTGCTCAACAAACGGTTGCCGAGAAACCTGCGGCCGACGACGCGGCGGGCAAAGCAACCGTGATTAAATTCTTGGGAACCGGTGAAATGACCGTTCCGGCGGAGTTCAAGCCGACCGAACCGGCATCGCGCATTTTGCAGTATGAATTCAAAGTCGGTGAGGGTGATTCGACGGCACGATTGACGATGATGCCCGCTGGCGGCGGTGTCGAGCCGAACATCAAACGTTGGAAGGGGCAATTCAGCGGCGGTGATGAAGCCGCGCAAAAGACCGAAACGATCAAAGCCGATCCCTGGGAAATTCACTTGGTCGATGTCAGCGGATCGTTCGCCGAACGAATGGGCGGCGGACCGTTCGCCGGTGGCAAGATGGTGCAGCGTGAAGACTACGCGATGGCCGGTGCCATTTTGGCTGAGCCCCAAGGGCGGTTGTACTTTGTGAAAATGATCGGCCCGGCTGAAGTCGTCAAAGCAAACCGAGAAAAATTCGTCAAGATGATCAAATCGGTCGGCAAATGATTCGGCGGTGAGACGTGTATCCCTAGACTGTGTGCGTCGCAGCACGCAGCATTTTTTGGCAAGCCAGGATTTTCCGGCATGGTTGATCCGCGCATCAGGCAACGATTTCGAACATGAACATCCAAAGTTTTCTCGAGCACCATGGCATCGTTCGCAATCCCTTTGCCGAAGAGGATGCGCAGACCGACCAGGTCTTTAAAGAGCATTGCATTGCCAATGCCTATCACCCGGTTTGGGACAAGGTGTATGGGGATCCCACCGAGCCATCGACCGCGATGGTATTTGGTCCCAAGGGGTCTGGCAAAACTGCGATGCGATTGCAGATTCTGCGGCATTTGAACAAGTTCAATTTGGAGAACCCGGCGCGACGTGTCTTTACGATCGCCTATGACGATTTCAATCCCTTTCTGGATCACTTTAGCGAGCGGATGAGCCGGCGTGCCAACCGCAAACCCGAGCGGGTGTTGAAGGAGTGGAAGCTGTGGGATCACATGGATTCGATCCTGTGTATCGGCGTGACCAAGTTAGTGGACCAGGTATTGAAACCAGACCAGGTCGACGACGGGGTGGATCGCGAGTCGCTGGCAAAGCTGGATCGCACCGCGGCGCGTGATTTGTTGTTGTTGGCGTCTTGCTACGACCAGTCCAGTGACGGCGCGTTCGTCGAGCGTTGGAACACGTTGCGGCGGAAGCTGGGTTTCGGAAATGTCGCAGCCAAGGTTAGTTGTTGGTTCGCGATTGGATGGTGTGTGTTGGTCGCGATCGGGTTTTTGTATCTGATGTTCCGCGGTTCGCCGGAGGTTGCCGAGGGTGCCGAAGAAGCGACCAAGACGGTTTGGGATTATTTGTGGTTGGCGCCGCTGTTGATGTTGCTCGGTTCGCTGCCCTACCTGATTCGTTTTTTCAAGACCTGGTGGGCTGCGGTTCGTATCCGCCGGCACATGCGCGTCGGCAAGCGTGAGATCGGTTCGGTGCGCAATGTGTTGCATTCGATTCCCGCCAAAGAACTGGCCAGCCAACCGTTGCCACGGTTTGATCGCACCGATGATCGCTATGAGTTGTTGAATAAGTTTCAATCGGTGATCGATCGGTTGGGATACAAAGGGATCATCGTGTTGATGGATCGCGTTGATGAGCCGCACATGACCGGCGGCAAGCCGGAGTTGATGCGATTGTTCGTCTGGCCGCTGCTGGACAACAAATTGTTGAAACATCCCGGCGTCGGATTCAAACTGATGTTGCCGCAAGATCTGTATCGTGACATGGAACGCGAGTCACGCGATTTTCATGAGCGTGCGAGATTGGACAAACAGAACGTGATTCCGTCGTTTCAGTGGACCGGAGAGTCGTTGTACGATTTGGCACGGGCGCGGATGATCGCTTGTGCGGCGCCGGGCAAGTCACCGGAGCCGAAAGATCTGTTTGCCGATGTGGACTATCAACGTTTGATTTCCGCGTTTCACTCGCTGCGAGTGCCACGGCACCTGTTTCGGTTTCTGTATCGCGTGTTGGTCGATCATTGCAATCGCTACACTGACGCTAATCCGGAATACAAGATCAAGTCCGAGACGTTCGAAACGGTGTTGGCGGTCTACAGTCGCGAAGTCGATTCGCACACACTGTGAACGGCGGTCGGGACGACGAGCCATTGTCCGGCAGCGAACGATTGACCGGCAGCGAGCCATTGACGGGCGGCCGAGGGGATGCCGACTGGCAATCCAAGGCGGCGATGATTGTGCCGTTGGTGATCTTTTTCTTGCTCGGTGCGGTCATCGATACCCGTCCATTGGAAGACGGGGTGGAGATCAATCCGCTGGCATATATGGGGTTGGTGGGTGCCCGTGTGCTGCTGATGACACTGGCGATCGTTTGGTTTTGGCCGCGTATTCGCAGCCAATTTCCGGTCTCGGTCGATCAGAGCGGCATTTGGGTGGGCGTGATCGGCGCGGTGATTTGGATCGGGGCGTGTGGTTTACAGCTCGAGCGTGGTCTGTTGACGATGCTGGGGATTTCGACCGATTGGTTGCCGGCGCGAGAGGGTGTGAATCCGTTTGCCGTCTATTCGCCAGGAACGGAGCTGGCGTGTTTCCTGGTGATGCGATTTGCGCTGTTGGTGATCAGTGTCCCGATCGCCGAAGAATTGTTTTTACGGGGATTTGTGATGCGCGCCGTCGAGTCCGAGGATTGGCCGTCGCTACCGTTGTCGCGGATCACGGCGACCGGTTTGGTCGCCGGGACGCTGTACGGAATGGTGTCGCATCCGGGGGAACTGGTGGCCGCGGGGTTGTGGTTTTCGCTGGTCAGTTGGTTGATGGTGCGGACTGGAAAATTTTGGAACTGTGTGCTAGCCCATGCCGTGACCAATTTCATCTTGGGCGTTTATGTTTGTTGGTACGGCCAGTGGTATCTGTGGTAGCGGGGATCTGTGGGAAGCGGTGGGCTGGTCTTGATGGCGAGTCAGTCTTACCTTGGATAGTTCACGCGCGCTACGCAGGAGGCGAGGGAACCGATTGGCAGCAACTGTCCCGTCGATCTCCAGCGTCTGAACTACCCCCGCGGGGATGGTGCTCCGGTAGCTCCATGCCCTTGATCCTCTCACTTTAGGCCGGTTTTCTGTTCAATCAATCCAATGAATTCGGCACCGCGCCGTGTTCGATCATCGGTCTGGGAACGGCGGTGCCGGGCCAAGAAGTGACACAGGATGATGCGTTGGCGATGTCCAGCGACATCATTTGCCAGGACGAACGTCAAAAGCGATTGCTGCGGATGTTGTTTCGCAAATCTGGGGTAACCAGTCGCCGGACTGTGATTCCCTGGAAGACGGCCTATTTTTGGAACAAGGATGGCGGCGCGGCAGGTCGTGGACCGGGAACCGGGGACCGTATGTCCCTGTATGAGCGGTATGCCCCGCCGCTGGCCACCGAAGCCTGCCGCCAGGCGATGGGAATGGATGCGTCCGATCTGCAACTGGTGCCGATACGCGAGCGGTTGGAAGGCTGTGACCCGCTGGGGTCGGACGGCGAGGTGCAATCAGACGGTTTTGGGCCGATTTCCACACCGCTGAAGATCGATCCTGCGTCGGTGACCCATCTGGTCACCGTATCCTGCACCGGATTTGCCGCTCCCGGATTGGATTGGCATCTATTCGACGCGCTGGGGCTTTCACCGCAGGTTCAACGGGTTCAAGTCGGATTCATGGGCTGTCACGGGGGGATCAACGGGCTGCGTGCCGCGCGGGGATTGGCGGCGGCCGATCCGGATGCGGTCGTGCTCTTGTGCGCCGTGGAATTGTGCAGTTTGCACTATCGAATGAGCTGGGAAGACGAAGCGATGGTGGGCAATGCATTGTTCGCCGATGGATCAGCGGCCGTGGTGATTGTCGGCCGCAATCGAGTCGCGGAGTTTTCGCAGGGGATTTCGATCATCGATTGTGCATCGATTCGGATTCCCGACAGTGATGATCAAATGTCGTGGCGGATCGGCGACCACGGATTCGACATGACATTGACCGGTCAGGTGCCGGGCAGCATCCAAGGGCATTTGCAAGAATGGCTATCGCAGTGGTTGGCGCCACACGGATTATCGCCTGAATCGATCGGGGATTGGATTGTGCATCCGGGGGGGCCGCGAATTTTGGATGCGACCGAGCAGGCGTTGGGATTGCCCGAAAACGAACTGGGGCATTCGCGCGAAGTGTTGTCGGAATTGGGCAATATGTCGTCGCCGACGGTGCTATTTGTACTGCAGCGAGCCTTGCGGGCTGGCAACACCGGGCCCCGCGTGGTGCTGGCTTTTGGCCCCGGGTTGGTCGCCGAAGCAACTCTTTTGGGCTAGCTGGCGAAGTGAATTGGCATTTCGTCTTGTCCGCCGCACTAATTTTGCTAGGCTCTAAGGCCCCCGTGACGGCTGCGCCGACTTGCCAGCCCAGGAACTAACACATTCATTCTGAGGCCGAGAAGTCGGCGCAAACCTTTTGGAGAATTAAGTAGGTGGGTACAAAGCGAACTGGGAAAGGACGTCGGAAAGTAGGCCGAAAGAAACGACGCATGCGCAGCAAGATTCGTCACCGCAAGAAATAGGCTGTCGTTGAGTTCCGTTGCCAGCGCCATGTTAATCCGGCGTCTTGCGGAGCTCCGAGGCCAAGTCGACTTGCCCGGTGATCGATCACTGATCAAGAACATTGAACGACCGTGGAACGATCCGCGGTCGTTTTTTTATGTCATCAGGCGTTTTGAAGTTGCGGTTTTGCGTGGGGCATTGGTTTTTGGTAAGCGCGAAGCGTGAGCGAGGGATCTTGTGAACACCCTAAATCCCTCGCTGGCGCGTCGCACTTGCGATCAACGCGCCCTCTCAACACTCGCTCCTCCGCCAACTCAATCACCACACTGCCAAGCTGAATTGGGATATCGACTTGACGATTGGCAAGTTGGTAGGATGGTGAAGCAATCATCGCTGAGATGCGCTGTCCCCCTGCCCCGCACTTTTTTGGACTGGTTCTGCACGAATGGGTTTGTACGAACGCGACTATGGTCGTGAGGATGAAATGTCGCCTTGGGATCGACATCAGCGGTCGCAACAGCCCAAGAGCATGACCATCATTTTGGTGGTCATCACGGTCGCGATTTACTTCATTGACATGTTCACCGGAGAGCAGTTGGGGCCTGGCGACAGACAAAGTCGGCTATTGCCTTGGTTCGGATGTTGGTCGGAAACGCTGCTGCGGCCCTGGCAGTGGTATCAGTTTTTGACCTATGGATTTTTACACGATCAGAACAGCCTGATGCATGTCGGGTTCAACATGTTCGGTTTGTGGGTGTTCGGCCGCAACGTCGAACAGCGGATGGGGCGGTGGGAGTTCCTGCGATTCTATTTGGTGTCGATGTTTGTCGGCGGCGTCGCGGGTTGTTTGACCTACTGGGCGATGGGCATCGACAATGGGGTGGTGATTGGCGCAAGTGGCGCCGTGATCGCGGTGACCATCATGTTTGCCTGTTACTACCCGCAGGCGACCATTTTGTTGATGTTTGTGATCCCGGTGAAAGCCTGGGTGGTGGCGGTGATCTTTGTCGTCACCAACTTGTACGGTTCACTGACGATGTTGTCGGGCCAGGCCGCACAGGGGGGCACGGCGTTCACCGTGCACTTAGCGGGCGTGGCGTTTGCACTGCTGTATTATTTCCAGCACTGGAATCTCAATTGGCTTGATTTTTCCGATTCGGGGCGGACATTCCGCCAGTCGATCCGCCGTACGAAGTTGAAGATCCATGACCCTGACCAGAAGCTGCGTCAGGAAAACGAGGAAGTGGACCAGATTTTGGCTAAAATCCATGCTTCGGGCGAGCAGAGCCTGACGCGGTCCGAACGCCGTGTCTTGGAGCGACACAGCCGCCGGCAGCGTGAAAAACGCAATCTCGATTAATCCACGTCCAATCCAACCCCGTCGATCCGAATGAACCAGCCGCCGCCTAACAAATCGAATTCCCCCGTCACGCTGGGGCGTCGTGCAGCGCTGGGTTCCGCCGGGCTGGCGACCTTGACCGCTTGGTTGGCGCGACCGCTGCAGGGGTTGGCTGATGATCCGCCGGAAACGCCACCCGAAAAGCCAATCGAGCAGCCCGCAGAAAAAACGAACACTCAACCGCAGCAACCCGCTCCGCCATCCGACACGCCGCCTCCGTATCTGGATCGAATCGGATTGCAGTTGTATACGGTTCGCGATCAGATGGCCGAGGATCCGGCCACCACACTCAAAGCGATCGCGGCGGCCGGCTACAAGCAGGTCGAGCTGATGAAGATCAATCGTGATTCTCTGCAGATCGCTGCGATCGCACGTGACAACGGTTTGATGGTACACAGCGGATTCCTGGATTGGCGAACGATCGCCACTCCGTCCGCCGACGGTGTGATGCCGGTCGAGCAAACGGTTGAGATGGCCGAACGGATCGGGTTGCGGCATGTCGTGTTTGGCTACATTGATCGAAAATCTCGCGAGACGGCCGATCAATGCAAGGCCATCGCCGAGCGAGCCAATCAGGCCGCGCGTCGAACGCGCGACGCTGGAATGCGGATGGCCTATCACAACCATTCGTTTGAATTCGCCAAGTTGCCCGGTGCTGACAAGGCGGCCTATGACATTTTCATCGAGCGATTTGATCCCCAGTTGATGGATTTTGAGCTAGATGTGTTTTGGGCCAAGCTAGGTGGCCGCGATCCGCTGGATTTAATGAAACACCTTGCCGGACGAATCACGATGCTGCATTTGAAAGATTTGAAAGCTGGCGTTGGTGTGATTTACGACGAGGGGAATGTTCCCGAAGATGCGTTTCAGGAATGTGGTGATGGTGTGATTGATCTGCCGGGTGTGATGCGATTGGGCAAAGAAATCGGTGTCCAGGAATGTCACGTCGAACAGGATGAATCGCCGGCGCCGCTGGAAAGTATCGTTCAGAGTTATCAGTTTTTGTCTGGAAAAAAAGCGTAGCAGGAAGCAACCATGAACATTACGAGCCACCGGTCACCGCAGGGGGCGATTCCCGGTCAACACCGATCCGACGTCACGCTGAACCGCTGGACTAGGCGTCCCTGGTTCGGAGCGATCGCGGTCACGATTTCATTGTGGGCACTGTCGGCGGCAAGCGTCGTTGCGGCGGGGCCGGAAAAGCCATTGGCGGTGGACCAGCAGGCGCCGGATTTTGATTTGCCGGTGCAGGGGCAAGACGACTATGTGTCGTTGTCTGATTTGGCCAAACAAGGACCGGTGGTGGTCATCGTTCTGCGCGGTTATCCCGGTTATCAATGTGTGATCTGCACGCGTCAGGTCGGTTCGTTGCTGAATCGGGCCAATGCGCTTGCCGCGGCGACCGGCAACCAGCCACGTCGAGTGGTGCTGATCTATCCCGGCCCGGCCGAGAAGCTCGAGCGGCATGCCAACGCGTTTTTCGGATCGCGAAAAATGCCGGAGACGTTTGTCGTCGTTCGTGATCCGGAAATGAAGCTGATCAGCGAGTGGGGATTGCGTTGGGACGATAATCGCGAGACCGCTTATCCGGCCGCCTACTTGATTGGACCAGGGCGGCGTGTCAAATGGGCCAAGGTCAGTGATTCGCATGCCGGGCGTGCGAGCGTTGATGACATTTTAAAAGCGATCAAGAACAACCTTTAATTCTTTTCACGGAGCGCCACCAGCGTGACTGCACGGATTCACATCGTCGGAATCGGCGACGACGGATTAGATGGATTGACCGGATATGCGACGTCACGGTTGGCAGCGGCCGAAGTGTTGATCGGATCGAAGGCATTGTTGGATCGGATTCCGGCCGACCACCCGGCCGAGCGTTTGCCCTGTGACGGCGGTTTGTCGGAACTGAAAAAATGCATGAGCAATTTGCCGGATAAGCCGACGGTGATGCTGGCCAGCGGCGATCCGTTGTTCTATGGGATCGCAAAATTTTTGACCGATACGATCGGCAAGGAACGGTTTGAAATTGTTCCCAATGTCAGCAGCATGCAACTCGCCTTTGCGCGGGTGAAAGAGAGCTGGGACGATGCCTACCTGTCAAATCTGGCAATCCAACCGCTGGACCGTGTTGTGGATGCGATTCGATCGGCCGAGCGAGTCGGACTGTTCACGACCGATGAGATCCCGCCCAGCGCGGTTGCCGAGGCATTGCTGGACCGCCGGATCGACTACTTCACCGCATTCGTCTGTGAAAATCTGGGCACGCCCAACGAAACGGTGACACAGGGTGATTTGGAATCGATCCGCGGCCAAACCTTTTCGCCGTTGAACGTGATGGTGTTGGTGCGTCGCAGCGGCGCCGCGGATTTGCCACGTGGCCAAGGCCGCAAACGGTTGTTTGGAAACCCCGATGACGTGTTTTTGCAATCCCGTCCCAAACGCGGTTTGTTAACACCATCCGAAGTCCGCTGCATTGCGTTGGCAGAGTTGGATCTACATCGCGAATCGGTGATGTGGGACGTCGGCGCGGGCAGTGGTGCGTTGGCGATCGAAGCCGCGGGGATCGCCGATAGCGGCAAAGTGTTTGCAATTGAAATGGACGCCGAGGATTACAACTTGATGCTTCAGAACGCCGAGCGTTTTGATGTGCCATCGCTGGTGCCGATTCACGGCCAAGCCCCTGATGCCTGGGCTTCGCTGCCAGATCCGACGGCGGTTTTTGTCGGCGGCAGCGGTCGCATGGTGCCCGACTTGGTCGCCGGTGCCGCAGAACGACTGAAGGCGGGACGACTGGTCGTCAATGTCTCCAGCCCCGACAACCTGGTTGCGGTGCAGTCGGTCTTGGATCGAGCGGGATTTCGTGTGGAAGTCCGAATGATCAACATCGCCCGCGGTCAGCAACAACTGGATCGCGTTCGATTTGAATCGCTGAATCCGACCTTTTTGATCGTCGGTGGCAAATAATTCGAGCGGATTGGAACTAGGTGAGTGGGGCTGTTGAGGTGCGGCGGCTAGTCTATCGGGACCGGTTTTCGACTTTTTGTCCTCGATTCGAGTCGCGTGCATCATGCAGGTTCGCAAGGCAGTCATCACGGCTGCGGCCCCCCATCAAAACCAGATCCCAACGCAACAGTTGGTCAATCGAGACGGCAACGACAAATCGGCGCTGCAATTGATTCTGGATGAGGTGTTGTCGTCGGGTGTGGAAGAGATTTGTGTCGTCGTTCGCCCCGGCGACCAAGACGCATTTGAACAAGCCGCCGGCGACTTGGTCGGCAGTCTGCGGTTTGCCGAACAACCGGAGCCACTGGGATATGCCGATGCCATTTTGCGGGCGAAGTCGTTTGTCGGTGGTGCGCCGTTTCTGCACCTCGTCGGCGATCATTTGTATTTGAGTGCGATTCAGGTCTCGTGTGCCAAACAGTTGATTGATGTGGCCACCGAGTTTTCTTGTTCCGTGTCGGCCGTTCAGTCGACGCGAGAGAATAAGCTGCCCTACTTTGGAATTGTCTCTGGCACCCGTGTGCCACAACATGAGGGTGCGTTCGAAGTCCAGCGTGTCGTCGAGAAACCGACACCCACCTATGCCGAGCAAGAACTGGTCACACCGGGGCTGCGCAGCGGTCACTACCTGGGCTTTTTCGGAATGCATGTGTTGACCAATGACATTATTCCCGCGCTCGAGCAGGTGACCGGGGATTCGTCGTTGAACAAACCGACTCTGTCCGACGCGCTGGAAGTGCTGCACACACATCACAAGTACATGGCCTATCAAGTTCGCGGAACCCGCTACAACTTGGGGGTCCCCTACGGCCTGCTGATCGCTCAGTTGGCGATCGGTTTGTCAGGCCGAGATCGCGATCACATTTTGACCGAAATGGTTGAATTGTTGGCCAGTCGTCCTGGGCCGGAAAGCACTGGTGCTGGAAACGGTTTCAGCGGAGACGCGGTGGTATGACCAATCGACTGATTGAAATCATCCAGTCACAAGAGGATGCGGTTCGCCACCTGGCGCTAGAAACCGTGATTGCCGGATGCGACTCCGATGCGTTGTTGGACCATTGCCGAGAATTGGATGATTTCCGTCGCCAAGAATCCAACTTGTACGCCCAGGTCCGGGCATTGTTTTTTCTGTCCGCGATCCATCGCTACCATCTGCCGGCCCGTCTGCAACAGGAATCGGATCAGCAGGGGGTTCCGAATCCGGATGGCCGGATTCCTTACGATGGCTACGAACATCTGTTGTCGCGTCGTTTTGTGGAAGCAATCGATGTGTTCGCGAAATGTTTACAGCAGTCCGGCGCGAACGATGCGATCTGCAGCGCGCTGGCACGGTCCTATCATCAGTTGGCGTTTCAAACGTTAGCCGATCAGGTACGAAAGAGTGTCCGCACGGTACGGGGTAATCAATGGATGTTTCGTTTAGGGCATCCCAGCGATCATCCGCTGCGGCTGCGACGCGAACTGTTGCAGGCCGATGTGTCGAGCGGTGCGATGCCAATCCTGTGCGAGACCACGGCGGTGCGAATGGATTTGTCGCACAGTGCCTGGAGCGATATTTTCTTTTTGGGGATGGACTATCCCAGCGGTGCGAGGGTTTTGAACCTGTCCATCGACTTAGGGGTTCGTGGCCGCGACGACCAACCTCGACCGCCGATCGAAACTTATTTGCGTGTGATCGATGAACCGGTGTTTCGCTTCGCCAGCGTGGACCTGGGGGTCACCGCCGACGTCACGACGATCGCGGAGATGTTTGATTTTGCGCGTGACTATTTGGGGCTACTGAAGGCTGCCGTGATCGCCGCGGGGATCGTACCGCCGGGGCTGGAGGGTTGCGGACGACCGATCAGCGAATTGTTGGAACAACTGATCGGGCCGGGCAAGGGATTGGAGTTGGTCAGCAAGATCAATGACATCCCCAAAGGATCTCGGCTGGCGGTTTCGACCAACCTGTTGGGATCGTTGATCGCGGTGTTGATGCGTGCCACCGGACAGGTCAAATCATTGAGTGGTGGATTGACCGAAGCGGATCGGCGGTTGGTCGCTGCGCGAGCGATTTTGGGTGAATGGATCGGCGGCAGTGGCGGTGGATGGCAAGACTCCGGCGGCGTTTGGCCAGGGATCAAGCTGATTTGCGGTGCCAATGCGACCGAGGGAGACCCGGAGTTTGGCATCAGTCGAGGACGTTTGATGCCGGTGCACGAGGTGTTTGATCACCAGCGAGTCAGTCTCGAAACCCGCCAGCAATTGCAGGACTCGCTGGTCCTGGTCCATGGTGGGATGGCACAAAACGTTGGCCCGATTCTGGAGATGGTCACCGAGCGTTATTTGCTGCGAAGTCAAAAAGAATGGCAGGCCCGTCGTCAGGCGATCGGTATCTTGGATGAAGTGGTCGCAGCAATTGAAGCGGGGGATATCAAAGCGATCGGTGATGCCACGACACGCAATTTCGAAGGCCCGCTGCAGACGATCATTCCCTGGGCGACCAACCGATTCACCGACAGGATGATTCAGGCCTGTCGTGAACGTTATGGGGAACAGTTCTGGGGATTTGTGATGCTGGGCGGCATGTCCGGCGGCGGCATGGGATTTTTGTTCGATCCGCTGGTCAAAAATGCAGCCAGTGATTGGTTGCGCCAAGAAATGGTGGCTGTAAAAACAGAACTGCAAACATCGCTTCCGTTTGCCATGGACCCCGTGGTCTACGACTTCAAGATCAATGATGCTGGCAGTTGGGCCGAGCTGCGACATGGCTGCGATGCGCCGATGCCCGATCGCTATTACCAGTTGGTGGTGCCCGGTTTATTGCGTCGGCCGATTCGCGAGTTGTCACCCGATCGACGTGCCGAACTGCAGACGATCGGTCGCCGTTGTACCGACGGCCAGATCGCTGCGGCCAGTTCGTCGAAACTGTTACAAAGCATTTTGCCACGCGATGATTCGGACCCACAGGTGACGGGGTCTTTGCATGAATTGTTGGATCAAATTGGTTTCGACAGCGAACAGCATGAACAGATTCGAGCGGATTTAAAGAACGGTCGGATCGGTCTGGCGCAGAACCGGTTGTCGCCGAGCACCACGATCGGTGATGTTCGCCCAGAACATGTTGTTGATGTCAGAATGGGGTGTGACCAGGCGGATGTGGCCGCCGGCAGCGCCGCAATTGCGACCGGCCAGGTGGCAGTGGTCACACTGGCTGCTGGAGTTGGTAGTCGTTGGACCGAGGGCGCCGGTGTTTGTAAAGCGTTGCATCCATTCAACCGGTTTGCCGGGCGTCATCGCAGTTTCTTGGAAGTGCATTTGGCCAAGAATCGAGCCACCACGCACGACCACGGTGGCCGCATTCCACATGTCTTTACGACTAGCTATCTGACCGACGGACCGATTCGAGATCACTTGGCGATCAACGACCAATTCGGGTTTGCCGACAACGTGCATGTTTCGACCGGCAAGAGTGTGGGGCTGAGAATGGTGCCTGCGCTACGGGATCTACAGTTTTTGTGGCAGGAGACTGCGGAACAGGTATTGGACCAGCAACAACAAAAGGTCCGTCAAAGTGTTCGTGCAGCGCTGATGAACTGGGCACAGGCGACCGGCGAAGGAAACGACTACACCGACAATCTGCCCAGCCAGTGTTTGCATCCGGTCGGGCACTGGTACGAAGTGCCGAATCTGTTACGAAATGGCATGTTGGCCAAGTTGCTGGGGGACCAGCCCGCCCTGCGTTATCTGATGCTGCACAACATTGACACGCTGGGAGCCAATGTCGATCCAGGGTTGTTGGGGCGACACATCAAGAGCGCGTCTGCGCTCAGTTTCGAAGTCATCACGCGACGATTGGAAGACCGCGGCGGTGGGTTGGCGTTGGTCAGCGGTCGCCCGCGTTTGGTCGAAGGTCTGGCGATGCCGGACGAACAGGTCGAGTTTGAATTGACTTATTACAATTCGATGACAACATGGATCGACATCGACCAGTTGCTAGGCGTCTTTGGACTTCGCCGCGATCAGTTGGGAAACCAAACCGAGGTGGATGCGGCTGTGCGACGGTTGGCCAAACGGTTGCCGACGTACATCACATTGAAGGATGTCAAGAAACGTTGGGGACATGCTCAGGAGGACATCTATCCGGTCGCCCAATTCGAAAAGTTGTGGGGCGACATGACGGCGCTGCCGGAATTGCAGTGCCAGTTTCTGGTCGTGCCGACGCGGCGCGGACAGCAGCTCAAGACTCAGGACCAGTTGGATCCGTGGAAATTAGATGGATCGGCGGACTACATTGATTCACTGTGCCGATGGGCAGAATGAGGGGGAAAACGGTTTCATGTT
>NZ_JAMYFE010000105.1 GCF_024129865.1 Stieleria tagensis
CGAATTGAATCGCTGGGCGCCGGATTATTTCCGCACCCGCCAAGCCCAACCACAGGTTCAGTTGCTGGTGACGCCCGAGCAATTTGCCTAGGGCCGTTGCACACTATCTGAGAGCTGTTGATTCAATCTTCAGCGGCGCTGGCGTGGAGGATTTATCCGACTCCGTTGAGAGTTTCCTGTGAAGAATTAAGCCGGTCGGATAAATCCTCCACACCAACTTGCGACCGGCTAAATCTCTCGCTCACGCGTCGGGTTGGATAAAACCGCAACTTCAAAACACGCAGTCGGGATGGGCCAGTTCAATCGACTTGAACTGTACACCCACACAGCACTGAAGAAGTAACCACGACTACCACCACAGAGCTATACTATCAGTCCCAAGGGAGAAGTCAAACGATGGTGGTCGTTTTTGTTGGCGCACGCACAGGCCCTGTCGAAGCGCGCCGCCTGGACTGGCCACGGAAAAAGAAACTTGGCCGCTGTGCAACTTGGCCGTGGCCTTATTCAGTAGGCACGTCAATGGCGCGACTGATCACGCTGTGTGAAACGAACATGGCGACAATCAGCGGAAAGGCGAACGCCATGACCTTTAGAAATCCGCCTGGGCCGTCCGAGAGTGATTCTGCAATCAACGGAAGAATGAAGGCGGCAAGGATTCCAGACACCCAGACCGCAGCGTTCGTCGCTAGCAGTTTCTTTTTGTCTGAATTGGTCATTTGCACGACTCTCTATTGGGGCGCGTGCCGATTGCAATCGAGTGATTGTGTGACGGCTAACGAATCAACAGTCTAGAACATCCGCAACTGGAACTGCAACGGTTGCCTGTTTGGAGAATCGAGAGGTGGAAGAGAAGCGACCGAGACGCCAAGTTGCACCTGGGCTACTGCAGGCGAAAGGTGTCGTTGACTTCGGTGTAGTCGCGACGACCGACGCGACCGATGGTGGCGATCGCAGCTTGGTCGGCGACCGTGTCGTCGATGTGAAAGTAAACGACATTGCCGATGACCAGGTTGGCGCCGCCGGGGCCGGTCCCGAGTTGAATGGCACTGTGAAGTGTGCATTCCATGGCGGCGGCGGCAAGTTTGACACGTGGTGGTGCGACTTTGACGCTCGCAGCCTGTTCCAGGCCGGCCAATTGAAATTCGTCGCTCTCTGGAGGCACATCGTCGGCGGTACGATGCATGGCCGCGGCCAGTGGCAGGGTGACGACATTGACCACAAATTGGCCGGTACGGCGAATGTTTTCCAGCGTGTCTTTGGGACGTCCCTGGCTGTCGTTTGCGGGTGAGAAACAGACGGTCGGCGGCTTGGCACCGATGCCGGTGAAGAACGAAAACGGGGCCAGGTTGGGAATGCCATCGATCGATAGCGTCGACACCCACGCGATCGGCCGCGGCGTGATCATCTGCACCATTCGCAGATAAACTTCTTGCAATGATTGGTTGGCGACGTCCAATTCCATTTCAGTGATCCGCCAACAGTCCGACCATCGTGTCCTGCATCGGCTTGGTCGCCGTGACGCAGAATTTTGGCAGCCAGTCATCCAGATCGGTGCCATCATAGGCGGTCAAATGCGCGCCGGCTTCGCGGGCAATCACCGTTCCAGCGGCGGAATCCCAGGCGGCCACATTGGTCGCCCAGTAGCCATCCAACCGCCCCGCCGCGACGTAGCACATATTCAAGGCGCATGACCCCAGGCGACGCAGCGAGCGACACCGCTCCAACACTTTGACGAACCGAGTCACCTCGGGAGAATCGGATTTGACACCCGCCGGAAAACTGCAGGCGACCAATGCATCGGACAGGGACTCGCAATCACTGGTGTGAATCGGCATGCCATTCAAATGGGCACCCTGGCCATCGATTGCAGTGAACAATTCTTTCGTGACCGGATCCAAAATCACCCCCAACCGCATCTTGCCTGCGTGATACAAGCCGATCGAGACGGCAAAGGATTGCAGACGATGGACATAGTTGACGGTTCCGTCGAGAGGATCAACGACCCAGCATGGCGGGGCATCCAAGTCGCCGTTGCGGACAGTGGCCGGTGGATCGTTTTCGCCTTCCTCTTCACCGACAAACGCATAGCCCTCGAAGGCATCCATCAAGATCTTGCGAATCGCCTTTTGTGACGCCAAATCCGCATCGGTGACCAAATCCTTGGGGGCTTTTTCGGTGACCGTTCGGCTTTCCCAACGGCTCAGGAGTTCGGCGGCACCGGCTCGAGCCGCGGAGATCGCAATGTCCAGATGTTCTTGATTCACAATTAAACTTCAAGGCGTCGGAGTTCTTCCAGCCACAGCCGGATGTCGTTGTTGTATTCAGTGGCCATGTCGCCGATGACCAATTGCCGATGAAAGGCCGCGGCGCCGGTGTCCACATGTTCGGCGGCTTCGGCGTTGGGGAAACGACGATTCGGATCCGGTGCGATCAACCCCTGCAAAAAGTTCATCAACAGTTCGTTGCGGACGATGTCAGCCGGCAACACTTTTTCCAGTCGCCCTGGCAATTCCATTTTGGCTTGGACCAAGTCCATCAATTTTTCTTGGCCGGCAAAAATGTTCCGCCCGCTCAACAACTCGATCAGCACATAGCCAACGCTGGCCAAGTCACTGCGTGGTGTGGCGTGCTTGTTTTCCAGCACTTCGGGAGCGGCATACAGCGGCGTGCATTCACGTTCACGCGGCGGGTTTTTGTACTCGATCGCCGACCCCATGTCGATCAGCTTGGTGTGGCCGCTGCGTTTGAGCATGATATTGGCCGGTTTCACGTCGCCGTGAACAATCCCTTCACGGTGCAGCGCAGCCAGTGCCGCAAGGCATTCTCGCACGATGGCAACCGCCACCCCGGCTTTGAAACGCGAGTGATCGGGGCCTTTGGTGATGATCACTTCGTTGATGTAGCGGACGCGGCGCTTGTCCAAATGGCTTTCGAGCAGTTGCAAACAACTCGGGGCGATCAACTGCCGCAAATCGTAGCCGTCGACCCACTCCATCATCATGATGCGGATTCGGTTGCGTTCAAAAAAGTTCTGGACGGCCAACAAGTTGTCATGCTGGATCAAGGCGACTTTCGACGCGATCGTCGCCACCCGCTGCATCGCTTCGTCGTAGGCGTGGGCACTCAGGTAATGTTCCGGCGAGAAAATCTTCATTGCCACCGGAACGGTGAATCCGTCCGTCCCGCGGTACTCTGTCAAATAGACTTCGCCCTGTCCGCCGCGACCGAGCAACCGCAGCATATGGTGATGCCCGGTCCAACTGACTTTTTGGCGTTTGATCAGACGGTCATACCAATCGACCAGCTTGACATCGCCGGCAGCCTTCAACGCGCCTTGGTGCGTGATCGTTGGATTGGGTTCGAAGCGAGTGGTTGATTCCATTTTCGCGACGGTCCGTCGTGATTTGTTGAATGAGATTGGATGAACAGCAGACAGCTATCTGACCGTTTCGTGATTCCCCCTTTTCATTGGGACGGAAAAGACTCTCCGGTTTTCATACAGTTTACACAGCCCGCCTACTTACAAAAGGCGAGAGGGCACCCCCAGATCCGCACCCCCAATCGGCTGGGAAACTATTTCGGCCATCCGAACCGCTGACGGGGTGATCAGAGCCGCGCGGAGGGTTTCAGAGCGTTAAGATTGCCGCAGCGAAGCATCCGGATGGTTGATGCGGACAAAGGGATTGATCGAGTGACTTTAAAATGATTTTCGAGCACCGCGCGGCCAATCGGGTTGCGATCGTCTGCGACTGGGGATTGCCGTGCTTGATACTAGCATCGCTGGTATTATTGCATTCCAGCAAACTGTGCCCGGTCGCCACTGCCCAGGATGGTCTGGATCCCCCAGATGCAACTATTCCAGACACATCGGTGAATGTCTCGCCGACCGGTGTGCAGCGGTTTGCCAAGGGCAAATGGGCCGCCATGTCGGCTGTCGGTATCAATCCCAGCGATCAAGACACCGAAGAAGTGGTTTCGGTTTATCTGGGTGATCATCCCGACCTACAGTTCTCGCGGCGATTCTGGCTGCCCGCTCACAGTAAACGTCAAACTTGGTTGCCAATCCAAATCCCCCCCGCAACGCCGCTGCGCGACCAACAAATCACCAGCTCGATGATGCGAATCGTCGATTCCGGCGACGGCGAAGTGTTTACCGAGAATAGGCTTGGGATGCCACTGACGAAACGGTCACTGATGTTGACCAATGCCGAAATCAACACCGGATTGATACTGGAACCGCCGCAATGGGATGGATCCGGAATGTCCGAATCGTCTCGGGCCGATTTGTACACGATGCTGTACGCGGCACGCGACTCGGCGATCAATTCATCGTTGGAACTGTCGCTGGTGAATTTCCGTTCGGATTTCTTACCACCGACCCACCGCAGCCTCGATGCGTTGGACCAAATGGTGATTGCCGATGATCATTTGAAACATGACACCAGTGGTTTGCTACAACTGCGTCAATGGTTGCGCGATGGCGGACGGATTTGGATCATGCTGGATCGGGTTGCCTCAGCATCGGTTCAGACCCTGCTGGGAGACGACATGACGTTTTCCACCGTTGATCGCGTGCAGTGGAATGACTTTCAAATCGAAGCGGGCGCCGATCGCCCGGGGCAACCGTTTGAGAGCGAATCTTGGTCATCGGAAATCCCCGTCGAGATGGTGCGTGTGATGGGAGATTTCAACGAGGTTTCTTTTCAAATCAACGGCATGCCGGCCGCATTTTGGCAGCCCGTCGGCCGTGGCGAAGTCCTGTTCACCACCGCGTCCACGCGCGCCTGGATGCAGCCCGATCAAACGCCAGGACGCGCGCTGTATGAATTGTCACAGCGATTCTTCGAACCGCGAATGAAAGCACCGCGATCGGGACCGGCAATGATCCCCATGCTGGATCAAGAAATCGGTTACCAAATCCCACAACGCTGGATCGCCGGCCTGGTGCTGGGGATCAATGCACTCTTGATTCTAGGGTTCGGCTGTTGGTGGGCTTTCCAGCGGCGTCTGGAACGAATGGCCATCCTGATCCCTGTTTCAGCTCTCACGTCAGCCGTGCTGATGATCCTGGTTGGCAATCACTACGCCAAATCAGTCCCCTCGACCGTGGCCACCGGCCAGGTGGTGCGTGTGTTCGACGCCACCGACCAAGCGGAGGTGTCAACCGTGCATTCGGTTTACAGCAGTGATGCCGGCGACCTGGCACTCAAGTCGAACAGCGGAACGTTGACGTTGCCGTTGAATCTCGGTGACGCGTCCCAGCACCAACGACTGGTTTGGAACGACGATCAATCAAGTCAATCGATCGGTCTGACCCAACCGCCTGGAGTGGTGCGGCATTTTTTCTCGGATTCCACCGTTCTCCTGGATCAACCCTTGAAACTGCGAGGCACCTTTGATGCCAAAGGGTTTCGTGGCAAGCTGCAAGGATTGGGCGACCGCAAATGGGAAGATGCCGTGATCGTCGCATCGCCGGGGCCGGCGACAGCGGTCGTGGCCGATCCCAGTGAACGGGCGCCGTCGAGCCAGGATTCAGCAGACCAGCCGGCAACACTGGTTGCCACTACGGACAACCTACTCGCACCCGATCAATTCATTTCCGGCGCCCTGCTATCGGACACCCAGCGGATGCGACAGGAATTCTACCGACGCGTCTTTGCGACGCCCGAGGAACAACCATTCGGCCGCGAAACGTCGCTGTTGATTTGGACCGACCCGTTAGATTTGGGTGATCAATTTGCCGATCGCTTCGCTCGCCGTGGTACGGCACTTCTATCGGTGCCGATTCAAATCGATACGCCGGTCCCGGACGCGGATTTCCAGGTCCCCGCCACGTTCATTCGCACCGAAACCTTTGCCGGTCACCGGGGCGTGTCATTTGTATTCAACCCGCGGACCGGTCGCTGGCTGTCACAATTGACCAAGCCCACGGAAACGGAACTGCTGTTTCGATTCCCTGCGGAATTGGCAACGATGACACTGAAACAGGTGCGGTTGAAAATCAAACTCAATGCGCCGTCACGCTCGTTGATTGTCCAAGCAATGGTCGACGGCCAGCCCACCACGGTCTACGAACAATCCGATCCGTCCGGCACGATTGAATTCACGATCGATCGCGCTGACGCACTGCAGTGGCATCGCGACCATGGATTGTGGTTGTCGATTGGCATCAGCAAAACACAGCAACAGGTGGCGTCGGCCACCACCGATCCGGCCGATGATTTAGACTCGCCCGCCGACGGCAATGCCGCCGTCATCGGCGAGACAAAAGAAATCGAGAGTACGACTTGGCAAATCGATTTCATTCAAATGGAAGCGGTCGGTCGAATCGAATCCGATCCCGGCACGACAGCCTCCCTCGCCACTCCCCACGTCTCCACTCGTCTCGCAGGCACCCCGTGAATCAGGCACCACCCGTTGTTGAAATCAGTGAGCTGACCAAACGATACGACGAATTCACGGCGTTGGATTCATTGTCGTTAACTGTCGGCAAAGGCCAAATCTTGGGTTTTATCGGCCCCAACGGCGCCGGAAAAACAACGACCATTCGGATCTTGGTGGGGCTGTTAAAACCGACCAGCGGGTCGGCGCGGATCGCCGGTTCGGACTGTCTGGAGGAATCACAAAAAATCAAACGGCTGGTCGGCTACATGCCGGATGATTTCGGCAAATACAACAACATGCGGGTGAGCGAGTACCTGGATTTTTTTGGTGCGGCCTATGGCATTGGGCGTGGCAAACGGGTGCGTCGAATTGATGAAGTGTTGGAAATCGCCGGCGCTGGATACATGAAAGACCTGTTTGTCGATGCACTCAGCCGTGGCATGCAACAGCGCGTCGCGATCGCTCGCACCCTGATGCATGACCCCCAAGTCTTGATCCTGGATGAACCGGCCAACGGGCTGGATCCCCAGGCCCGGATCGACATGCGTGAGATGCTGTTGCGATTGGCCGGGATGGGGAAAACACTGATCGTGACCAGTCATATCCTGCCCGAATTGGCACGTGTCTGCGACTTGGTGGCAATGATCACCAAAGGCAAACTGCGTGCGTTCGGGACATTGGATGACATCATGCGTGACATCCAACAGCGCCGCACGTTTGAAATCCAGTTGCTCGATGCCGAACAAGTTCCGCGCGTCGTCCAATTGGTTCGCCAATGGATGAAGCAGGCGGACCAACCATCGGAAATCAGCGAAGCGACGGCGGAGACCATGGTGCGGTTCACCACCAGCCAAAGCGATCCTCAAATCACACCGCTGTTGACGCATTTGGTGAACCAGGGTGAATCGATCGCCCAGTTTCGCGAAGTCCCAACCGATCTGGAGGATGCATTCCTGTCGGTGGCCGGCAGCAACAACGAACCGCAATCTTCCGCGTCGCAGCCCCAGTCTGCCCAGGCGACATCATGAGCATGGTGATTAATCCTGTCGTTCAACGAGAATTTTTTGGCATCCTCCGATCGCCACGTTCATTTGCGACGTTGCTGGTGTTGTCGATTGGTTTTTCGGCAGCTGTGCTGATGCGTTGGCCGTCAGATGCAACGGTCGATCTAAGCGGCAGCCAATCGTTGGAAGTGTTTCGTGTTTTTGGCTACGGATTGCTGGCTGGCGTCGTCTTTTTAGTGCCTGCATTTCCGGCAACCTCGATCGTCAACGAAAAAAACAGCGGGACGCTAGCGCTGCTGTTGAATTCCCCGCTGCGACCGACGTCAATCTATTTCGGCAAACTCGCCGGCGTGTTGTTGTTTGCGGTTTTGGTTTTGTTGGCCAGCCTACCGGGCGCAGCGGCTTGCTATGCAATGGGCGGAATTGACCTCCGCGGCGGTCTGGGGTTGTTGTACCTGGTGCTGGCGCTGTTGGTGTTCCAGTACGCCACGCTGGGGATGCTGGTCAGCAGTTTTGCTGAATCGGCTGATGCGGCGGTCCGCATCACTTACTCGATCGTGCTGGCCATGTTCTTTTTGACGCTGGTCCCCGAAGCCTTCTTTCCCGGCGGTAGCGGTCTGGTCGGTGGTGCGGCGCGTTGGCTGCGTTCGGTATCACCGCTGCCGGTCGTGATGGAAATCATGGGCCATGGCGGGGTGGGATCTCGCGGCCTGATGGGGCACACCGGCGGATTGGCATTTATTGTCATCACCCTCGTCAGCAGCATCGTGTTTGCAGTCATCACTCTGTCACGATTGAACTATCGCATTTTTGATCGATCGCATGCCCAAGGGGTGATCACCGATGACCGCGGAGCGATGGCCCGCTTGACGCGACGATTGATGTATGTCGTTGATCCACAGCGCCGCAAGCCCGGGATTCCTTGGTATCTGAATCCGGTGATGGTCAAAGAGTTTCGTTGTCGTCGATTTGGTCGTTCCCAGTGGCTGTTTCGCTTGGTCGCCGTCTGTGCGGTCACCTCGATGGTGCTGACATTCGCAGCGGCAACCAGTGTGACGTCGTGGGGCGTGGAAACGATCGGCGGATTGATGGTGCTATTGCAAGTGATTTTGGTCGTGGTGATGACACCCAGTTTGACGTCCGGATTGATCAGTGGAGAACGCGACGGTGGCGGTTGGGAATTGCTGCGTCTGACGCCGTTGTCGGCCTTTAAAATCGTTCGCGGCAAACTGCTGAGCGTGTTATGGACGCTGTTGTTGGTGTTGATGGCGACGCTGCCCGGCTACCTGGTGATGATCTATATCCGCCCACAGATGTTGGCGCAAGTCAATCTGGTGTTGATCTGTTTGGCATGGACCGTGATCTACACCTTGGCCGTCAGTGCCGCAGTGGGCAGTCTGTTTCGATACACCGCGGTCGCGACAACGGTCACCTATGTCACCGTGATGACGTTGTTTTTGGCTCCAATGCTGGTCTGGTTGGGGCGTGATGCACCGTTCGGCCATTCGACCGTGCAAAACGCATTGCGACTCAATCCGGTCGGTGCCGCGCTCAACGTGATCGAAACACCAGGTTTTCAAAACTACGATTTATTGCCTGCCGCTTGGTGGGTCGCCGGGTGCATTTCGGCGTTCATGTTTCTGTTATTTGGTTTGCAAGTATGGCGTCTGACACGTCCCGTTTGATTTTCTGTCTCGTCTGGGCCTGCATTGGAGGCGTGCTAATACAGCCGATTGATGCCGGTGCGGCCGATCCGAACCAAACTGAACCGCCGATCGATCAGGTCGATTTGGTGATGTACGCTGATCCGGGATTTCCTATCCCGGTTCAGCAGATGGTTGTCCCCAACGATTCGCTACCACTGTGGCAACAGGCACTCGATACAGGTGACGTGGAATTACAGCGATTGACTCTCGATTCGATCTCGATTGCTCATCAACATGGCATGCAGGGACTGGAAATCTTTGTTGATCCGATCGTTTCATTGATTCAGCAACCTGAATTGTTAGCGGATGTCCGACTGGCGGGAATCAAGGCGCTGATCGAATTGGACCAACGTAATCAGGCCCAATTGCTGGCGACTCTTGCACGAAATAACGGTCGCGCCGCAGCCTCGATTATCGAACCGGCACTCACGCGGTGGGAATCGGACGTCTTGGCCGACGATTGGCTGAAACGTTTGGCCAGCCCCAGCGCCGGACGGCAATCGATGATCCGTGCGGCACAGGGATTGGCGGCACTGCAAGAATCGGCTGCGATCGATCCGCTGAAGAAACGAGTTGCCGATCGCTTGACGCCGCCCGATGTTCGACTGGCCGCTGCTGATTCGCTGGGGCATATCACCGACAACGGTTTGCAATCCTTGGCGACGGAATTACTGGAGCGTCCCGGCCAACCCACCTTGCCGGGCTTGTTGGCCGCTTCCCTGCTGGATCGGCACACCGATGCCGAATCCATCGACGTGCTCAAACAATTGGCACAGCGACCTCAGACCTTGGTGCAATCCGAAGCACTGGCGCGGCTCTACGCAATCGACTCCAACCTGCTATTGGAATTTGCGACGACAGCCATCACCAGTCCCGATGTAAACGTCCGCCGTTGGATCGGCCGCGCGTTGATCGATAGCAATGATGTGGATCGAATGGAGTTGCTTTGTACGCTGCTGGATGATGTGAATCCAAGCTTGCGTCAACGGGTGGCAGCCGCATTGGTTCGCCTGGCTGGAAATGACACACTGCGCGATGCAATTATCGCACACACCAGTGGCGTGCTAGACCAAGATGCGTGGCGAGGCTGTGAGCAGGCCGCGATCGTCTTGGTCAACTTGGATCATCGCGCCGCCGGCGACCGCCTAGTCGACTTGCTTCAACATCCACGTGGCGAAGTCATGACGACAGCGGCATGGGGACTGCGGCGTTTTGGGCTGAAACAACATCTGCCCGCGATGCTTGGTCGCGCGAAATCGGGTGCACAAATTCCACCACAGGATCCGCCCGCCGGTGAGATTCCTGATCAGCTGGGTCCCAAAGACATGATGGCCCAGCTGTTTATGGCGTTCGGTCAAATGGACTTTCGCGAGGCCGAAGAATTGATGCGAACTTACCTGCCCAAGAGCTACACGAAAGGCAACGATGCGCGGGCTGCGGCGGTGTGGTCGCTAGGCTATTTTTATGAAGACGAATCGCCCGATGAGTTGACCAAGATTCTCAGTCAGCAGCTGGCGGATGCCGACGGGGACCTGCCCGAATTGGAAGAGGTAAGACGGATGTCGGCGATCAGTTTGGGTCGAATGAACAGCTCCTCGGCAATCGCTGGACTGCGAGATTATGCCGGCGACGATTCCGGCATGGTCAGCCGATCGTGTCACTGGGCGATCGAGAAAATCACTGGAGAACCAATTCCTCCGCCACGCAAATCATTGCCGTTGACATACGACAACTGGTTTCTGACGCCGGTCCCAGCAACAGATGAAAACAGCAGCAAGTGATAGTTGTGGATCGCTCCGTCGATCCAACCTGTGTGATTCACTTGCTCGCACTGCGTCGGCGATCACTGCGTTGGCGAACCGGCGTACCGAAACACGAGTACGAGAAGCAGTACGTTATTATCGCTGCGAGAACGTGTTGTTCTGGCGCCCACTGCAGTCATTCATTGCGGCGTCACCGTCCATTCCAGGATGCCACCGGAGAAACCGGGCTGTAGCTGGACTTCGATCCGCAGCGCGGTTGTGTCAATCGGATCGAACGACATGCGATTCCAGCGATCGACCGCAATGGGATCGGATTGCCGTACGGTGACGGGTTTCCATTGGTTACCGTCCCGCTGCAGCACACGCCATGATTGGGGAATTCGACACTCGCCTCGACCGGTGTCGTCGAACCAATACACCGCGACTGAATCGATGGTTGTGGATTGCAGAAATTCGTACTGCACCCACTCGGCACTGCCTTTGTGATCCCACCAGGTGAACCTGGGAACGGCATGGTCGCCTGAGTGGGTCGGTGCGAGACCATCATCCATCGACGCAACGGAATCCCCTTGGTGAGTGTGGGACGCCGTGATCTTGTATGTCGATTCACGCGGTTCGGGTGGTTTGACCCAAGTGTGTGCGTCGGGCCCGCTGCCGATCACTGGAAAGGCCGAAATTCTCAGTCGAGCAGCACCCATTGGAATCAATGTCACATCTTCCTGGGGTTGATCGGAGCGCACCGGACTGTCTTGCAACACACTGCACAGGCCATAGCGATCCAGAGTCCACGATGCAATGCGTTTGGCAGTGGCGTGAATCCGGATCGGAACGTCTTGTGGGGTAAATGGGTAGTTGCTGGTCGGCCAATCTAAATATTCCACACGAAAGGACTGACTGGGTTCGCTGTCGTCCATCACCAGACCATAGTTCCAGGGTGTGGTGGGATGAATTTCATACGACGGCCATTTGCTGGTGTCAGCGCCCGATTGCCAACTGGAGTCACCGATTGCCGTTTCGGTGCTGTCCATGCGATCGTATCGGTGGCCAATCTCAAGCGAGAATGTTAACGGGCCATAGTTAACGCTTGCACTGTTGTGGTTGCGTTTCCATCGTTGCACGTCAACCTTCATGGGCAAACGCAAGCTCACGGTGTCGCCATCGTTCCATTGTCGATCGATTCGAATGTATTTCCCGCCGGACCGCGGTGTCGATTCAGCCGTGCCATTGATCGCTAATTCGGCTTGATCGCACCAGGCAGGAACACGCAGGTACAAAGGAAACTCGACCGATTGGTCAGCGTTGAACTTCAGCGTGATCGTGTCTTCGAATGGGTAATTGGTTTCGGAAACAAAACGAACCGATGTTCCATCAGCAACGCTGGCGTTGACTTCACTGGCACTGTACATCGCCGCACACAACCCGTTGTCGGGTGTGGCCATCCACAGGTGCTTGCAAAAGTACGGCCAACCATGCGAGTGGTTGTGCTGGCAACAGCGTGAACTGAAAGGATTCATCATCAAAAACGGACCGCTGTTTTCAATACCCGGCGCATGGTTTTCCGCGTCGCTCACGACCATATTGGGAGCGGTCAAATAGCGCAGCGACTTGAAGTCGGGCATCACAGCAGCGGGATAACTGTTGAAGGCGACGTTTTCACAATGGTCCGCCCAGAACGGATCGCCGCTGATCTGCATCAGCATCGCATCGGACAACATTTGTTCGACAAATCCGCAAGTCTCCGTGGCTTGACGCGGGTCGTCAAACCCTTCACGACAATTCTCGTCGCCGCCAAACATTCCCCCAGGCACTTGCCCAAACCGTTTGCGAACCTCATGGAAATTGGCATATGCAGCTTGCAGATCGGCGCTATCGCCGGACTGCTGATAGAACTGCGCGGGCTCGCGAAAACACTCGGCGATATTAACGTTATGCCAGTTCGGTAGATCGTTCTTGAGTGTCCAATCCGCAGTGCAGCGATGAATCTTCTCAGCCACTTCCAACAGTTTGGGGTCGCCGGTTCGATTGTACAGCCAATAGATGCTGTGCAAGTTGTCGCCACCACGCATCCGTTGCCAATAACCGGTCAACATCCGATCATCGGGCACCGACAGTTGGTAGTCAAAATAGCGCGTCATCAAGTCCAGCACACGTTTGTCACCGGAGTGTTCGTAGTAGCTTTGCAAACAGAACAACATCACCATGTTGGCCCAATAGTCGCGTGTGCCGTCGGCGAACCGCTGATCGGGACCAAAGTCGCCGTCGGCGCGTTGGCTGGCCAGTGTGCCTTCGATCCAGACCTGGCACTCGGCGATCATCCTGGGATCATCAAACAGATACGCCAATTCGATGTAACCCTTCAACCAATACGGCAACTCCTCCCAACCGTATTCCCCCGTGCCGTCTTTGCTTAGCCAAGCATTGTCCTTCTTTTGAAGCCAAGCGCTAATTTCACCGAGATGCCCGGTCAATCCGCTCCGCTGACGCTGCAGCATCTCTCGCAGCCACCCGCCTGGTTTGACCGAACCGACCGGCAATGCGATCAATCGGCTGGGAACCAGCGGTGCTCGATTGCCGACATACGACCGATTGGTCGAGGAAACATCGGGCGCATCCACCACCGTGGTTTCCGCCCGTAATGTCGCAACGCATTGTGCCAGCGCGGACGTCATCGACACTACAACCAAAATGGTGCAACGCCCGATGGTTGATTGGATGAACATGCAAGGTTCCTGGGCAAATTGATGACAAAGATGATCGCGACGTGAATGCAGGATCCAGTGGAGATCTGAATGTGTGGTGCACCCTGTGACTACTTTTTAGATTTCGCCGGGACGATCACAACAAAACCAAAATCAATGAATTGACCACCGCTGGTTTGGTGACAGTGGATCGCAACCTGGTTGTCGCCTTGACGCAGATTTGATGAATCGATTTTGTAAACCTCGTCTCCCCCGGTGTATCGGCCAAGTGCGACCAGCACTTAGCCGTTCAATTGGACCTGGGCATCGTGCGTGCGGCGAAGGTAGGTAACCAACGGCAAGCGCGTTTAGGGCTTGGTAAACAATTGCTGGTGAAGCTGCTTGAGTTCTTCGGCCGGAATTTTGATGACTTTACGGTCATAAGTCATCAAACCATTGATCTCTCCTTCGACATCCGTCGTCTGCGTGTAGACGCCTCCGGCGATCCCCTGTTTCCTCAACCCGTTCAAAACTTCCAAGGATTTGATGTATCGATCGCGATACTCCTGCTTGGTCTTGGGCAGACCGCCATAGCCCCAGTTGTCTCGATCGGCGTCCCACAAATGCCCCTGGACGGGATAGCCGTGGCCACCGAATTCGCCCACCACTTTGATAAAGTCTTGGTAGCGATTGGCGTCAAAGGGAAAACTGGGGTCGGGATAGCTATGCTGGTCGACGATGTCGCCGACCGGCCAGAAATTGCCACCGCTGGCGATGTTGATCAAACGGCTTGGATCACGCTGGACGCTCCACTTGCCAACTTCCATAGTGCGGTGTTGCCCCCAGGCTTCATTGAAAGGAACCCAGACAACGATCGAGGGATGATTCTCCAGTTCGTCGACCATCCACTCGAATTCCGTCATGAATTGCTGGTGTTGGTCGTCCGGCCATTCGGCGTCGTTCGGATCGGCAGCCAAATGCGTCCACTTGGGGTTCCTACCGCCGCTGACTTGGTCCTGCCAAACCATCATCCCCAGCCGATCACAGTGATAGTAGTAGCGACGTGGTTCCACTTTGATGTGCTTTCGAATCATGTTGAAACCAGCCGACTTGAGCCACTCGATGTCAAACAGCATGGCTTCGTCCGACGGCGGCGTCAGCAATCCATCCGGCCACCACCCTTGATCCAATGGCCCCCAATGAAAAATGATTTCACCGTTCAACGTCATTCGCCAATGGCCATCGGCGTCACGCGTCTTGCCAACGCTGCGAATACCGGCATACGAATGGACTTGATCCACAGTTTGTCCCGACGGGCCGAGCAGCGAGATCTCAAGTTCATACAGGTGGGGTGAATCCGGCGACCAAAGCTTAGGGCTGTCCAGCGTCACCGAGACCTGTTCGGTGGTGCCACTGACCGATGCGATTTGAGTGTCGCCGTCTTTGACGACCAACTGGATGGAACCACCGTCAACGGGATTGGCAATCTGTGATTGCACGGTGATTGTTCCGGCATCAGCGTCGGTGCGGATTTCCAGATCCGTCAGATGGTTCGACTGGACGGTTTCCAACCAAACGGTTTGCCAAATCCCCGAGACTTGAGTGTAGAAAATTCCACCGGCGTTGACCACTTGCTTGCCACGCAGCTGCCACGCTTCGGTATCGTCTTCCACACGCACGACCAGTTCATTGTCGCCTGATGTCAAAGCATCCGTCACGTCAAAGCTGAACGGGGTGTTGCCGCCTTGGTGTTGGCCGACACTGGTGCCGTTGACAAACACTTCACACTGGTAGTCGACCGCTTCGAAATTCAAAAGCGTTCGTTGACCGGGGTTCAATGCAGTCTTGAAACGGCGGTGATACCAAAGCGCTTGGTCGGCGCCCAACATCTGCTGGACACCACCAAGTTTGGATTCCAAACAGAACGGCACCAAAATCTGGCCGTCCCAGCTGGCCGGTACATCGACTTGTTTGTCTGCGGTGACCGCATAGTCCCAGTTGCCATTCAGGTTCGTCCAGTTCGATCGTGCCATTTGCGGACGCGGGTATTCGGTCCAGGCATTTTCCGCCGTCAGCTCGCTGCCCCACTTCGTGATCAATTCCGATAAAAACGGCGGCGCGGTCGGCAGCGGCGGTGGGTTGTCCGCATCGACAAAAATCACGTCGATATATTGCCCACCGGTGGTTTGTGAACAATGCACTGCCATCACGTTGCGACCAGGCTTGAGCGTTTCGCGATATTGCGGGTCAATCGAAACGACTTGATAGTCGCTAGTGAATCCTTTCATGGTCACGACTTTGACGCCGTTGATGTAAACCTGGGCGTCTTCATCGTGATGGATTTGCAGCCCGGGGTTGGTGGGCATCGAATCGATGTCAAATGTCGTCCGCAGCCAAATGTCGTTGGTTTTCCAGTGCGTGCCGACGCGTGCGCCAGGCGTTCCGCGGGTACCAAATCCGCCCGGCCCTTGTTTCCAACTGCTGGCATCAAAGTCGGGTTGCTGCCAACCATCAGCGGGTTTCTCCAGCGTGTAGTGCCACTTGTTCACCTCAGTCTGCTCTGCGACGCCGGGCGCGGAGACCAGTAGCGTGATCAGTAGCGTGGCAAACGAATGAAAACCAAGACGCTGAAGCTGGCGATTGCCAACCAGATTTGTGTGGATCATTTCGGTGTGTTGGCTGAAGTCGGTTTCAGTCGCGGGGGGGAAGGTAATTCACTTTAACCGTACACCTGCCGCTGACAATGAGAAGGTCTGTCGCCATCCTGAGAATAGTTCCCACCCGCCGTCGCCGAATTGGATCGAGATCGCGCACCTTGTGAAAGTTCCGTCGCGCGTAGGGCGGGGATCGTTCAAAAGATCCTCTACTGCGCCGTTTCCAACGCTCGCAGAATTGCGTCAACGTTCTTTTTGGCGTCGCCGAACAACATGAACGTGTTGTCTTTGTAGAACAACGGATTGCCCACGCCGGCGTAGCCGGTCGCCAGACCTCGTTTCATGACAACGCAGGTTTTGGCGGTCCAGACTTCGATCACAGGCATTCCAGCGATCGGACTATTGGGATCGTCCAGTGCAGCCGGATTCACGATGTCGTTGGCACCGATCACCAAGATCGCATCGGTATCCGACATGTCTTCATTGATTTCATCCATCTCCAACACGATGTCATAGGGCACGTTGGCTTCGGCCAATAACACGTTCATGTGTCCGGGAAGTCGCCCGGCAACCGGGTGGATGGCAAAGCGAACCTCTTTGTCACGTTTGAGCAACAGTTGAACAATTTCGGCCAGCGAGTGCTGTGCTTGGGCAACCGCCATCCCGTATCCGGGCACTATCACAATGCTCTGTGATTCGTTTAACAGGTCCACCGTCTCATCGACATTGAATTCTTTGACCGTGCCCTCAATCGCATCAGCCGACTGGCCACCGGTGTTCCCAAATCCTCCCAAGATCACGCTTAGAAAATTTCGGTTCATCGCCGCACACATGATGTACGACAAAATGGCTCCGGAACTGCCGACCAAAGCGCCGGTCACAATCAACAAATGATTCTTCAGCATGAACCCGGCGGCGGCCGCCGCCCATCCGGAATAAGAGTTCAGCATCGACACCACCACCGGCATATCGGCGCCTCCGATGGCCATCACGATGTGAATTCCGATCACGCCGGCGATTGCAGTCATCAGCAAAAGGGGTGTCATTGCCGCTGCCGTGTCGACGCGGCAAAACCAAATCCCCAGACCGATGCAGATCACAGCCAGCAGCAGATTGAATCCGTGCCGACCGGGTATCAACACCGCCCTGCCGCTAATCGTTTCACGAAATTTCAAGAACGCGACGATGGAACCGGTGAACGTGATGGCGCCGATAAAGACGCCAACAAAGATCTCGATCTCGTGAATCAACTGCTCGCCAGGCGGGACCGTGATGCCAGGCTCCAAATGGCTTGAAATCCCCACCAGCACCGCTGCCAAACCGACAAAACTATGGAGGATCGCGACCATTTCCGGCATCTGTTTGATCGGCACCCGGTTCGCCAGCACCGCGCCGATCAAGACCGCTGGGACAATTGCGATCGCCAACCACGTGTAACCGCCGCTCATCACGCCAAACAGGGTGGCTCCGATCGCCAACAACATGCCGATGATGCCGAGCGAATTCCCGCGCCGCGCCGTGGTCTGGTGTGACAGTCCGGCCAAACTAAAAATGAACAAGACCGCGGCAACGATGTAGGCGACCGTGGCCAGCGACTGGTTCACCGGCATCGACTGAGCCACCATCGGCGGCGCTGCGGCCGAAAACCAATCGCCGAGTGAATGAGAGAGATGTTCGTCGAGAGTGAAACTGCCCATCGCGTTTGCTGCGCCCTATTTTCGAAACATTTTCAACATGCGATGGGTCACCAGAAAGCCGCCGGCGATGTTGATCGTGGCAACGAAGATCGCCACGGCGCCCAACACCGCTGCCGCCGTACTGGTCGCGCCCACTTGTACCATACCACCAACGATGATGATGCCACTGATCGCGTTGGTGACACTCATTAAAGGCGTGTGCAGCGATGCAGACACGTTCCAAATGACTTGCCAACCGACAATGCACGCCAGCACAAACACGGTGAAATCAGTGATGAATCCCGCATTGCGTGTCATCGCCAGCCCGACCAACAGGAACGCCGCAACAACGACCAATGCGGCATCAATCCAGCCGAAGGACTTTTCGACGATCACCACCGGCGCGGGTTTGGCGGTCACCGCTGCGGGGGATGCGGCAGTCACGGAAACCGGTGGCGGTGGCCAAGTGACTTGGCCCTCGTTGACCACCGTGGCACTGCGGATGACTTCATCATCCATGTCGACACGAAAATGTTCCGCGCCGCCCATCTCCTCCATCAAGTGAAACAGGTTGGTGCCGTACAACTGGCTGGACGTGTGGGCCAAGCGACTGGGCAAATCACAGTAACCGACGATGTTGACGCCAGCGTGTTTGGTCACCTCATTGGGAATCGTCATCTCACAATTGCCGCCTTGCTCGGCCGCCAAGTCGACGATGACACTGCCCGGCCGCATCGATTCGACCATCTCCCGTGTGATCAACTTGGGCGCCGGCCTGCCGGGGATCAGCGCCGTTGTGATGATGATGTCGACTTGCTGGGCCTGGGCGGCAAACAATGCCATTTCGGCGTCGATGAATTCTTTGCTCATCGTTTTGGCATAGCCGCCCGATGTGCCGCCGGATTCATCGGATTCGAATTCCAGCATCAGAAAGTCCGCCCCCATGCTTTTCACTTGGTCGGCCACCTCGGGACGCACATCAAAGGCGCGCACGATGGCCCCCAATCCGCGGGCGGTCCCGATCGCGGACAACCCGGCCACTCCCGCCCCAATCACCATCACCTTTGCCGGCGGGACTTTCCCAGCCGCTGTGATCTGACCGGTAAAAAATCGACCAAACAATCCGGCGGCTTCGACCACCGCGCGATAGCCGGCAATGTTCGCCATCGAACTGAGCGCATCGAGTTTTTGCGCGCGGCTGATTCGCGGCACCGCTTCGATTGCCAAAGCCGTCGCACCGCGGTCGGCAATTTTTTGCAACAGATCCGGGTTCTGTGCCGGCGCCAAAAAACCGACCAACGTTTGCCCGGAACGTAAACGTTGAATCTCGTGGTCTTGGGGTGGGCGAACCTTTAGCAACACATCAGACTCGCTCCAGATTGTTGACGTGTCATCAACCACTCGACAACCGACGGCACGGTAGTTTTCATCCGGAAAACTAGCCGCAGCCCCGGCCTGGGATTCGATCAACACCTCGAACCCCAGTTTTTCAATCAACCGCCGCGCGGTTTCCGGAGTCGCAGCGACACGACATTCGCCGGGATAGATTTCTTTGGTGACGCCTAATCTCATGGTGTTGGATTGCTCGATGGGTCACTGGGTTTCGATTGACCGCCGGCAAATGGATCGTCGTCTGGTGCTGCGTTCTCGCCAGAGTCCGGTGCTGCGTCAGAACCATTGTCAGTGTCTTGGGGAGCTTCCATCCGCACCAACAAATAGTGTTCGGTCTTGGTGGTCCCAAAATGGACCAACAGCGGCACCTGGTCTTTGGTCAGATTGTAGATGCCCGTTTCAAACACCGTGTCGGATTTGTCGCCAACCGTGAACGCACAGCGTTGCGTCTTTTTATCGACCTTGCCTTGAATCAGGTAGGATTTTTTTGTTGCCAAATCGTACATCGAACCGCTAAGGATTCCCTGGCGATCGACGGCCAACTGCAGAATGCGAGTCGATTGTGGAGCATCCTTACTGGTGGACAGGGAAAACGTGCCCAACGGTAGGAACTGATCTTGATCGCTGCCGCTATCGTCAGAGCTCGCTGCGTCCGGGCTGTCGCTGGGCTGTGGGTCGACCGTTGCCAAATCAGCCGCGGACTGGGCGTATTCGGTTTGCGTACCGACGTCTTGACCGTTCACGTAGACCGAATTGTCTTGGTAGACAACGTTGCCCCCGTCGCCGTAGTCGTAGTAAATCGGTTGTGTCCAGTACGGGAACCAAGCGGTCATCCGCCCCCAGGCGACACCGGCCCACCAGTACCGCCAATCATGGCGTCGCCAGTCATTTTGGTAGTACCAGTTCGCCAAATTTGGATGGTCGCGACTCCACCAATCGCTGCCCGGCCGACGCCAGTTAAAATGGTTTTCGATATCATTTCGCATGTCCGGATGATACCGACTCCACCAATCACTCCCTGGACGCACGTTGCCGTTTAAGTTCGGATGATCCTTACTCCAGAAGTCGCTGCCGGGACGCGTCCCACCGCTGGTGCGGTCCTGAATCCGCTGGTCCAAGTTCGGATGGTCCTTGCTCCAAAAATCGTTGCCGGGCCGAGTCCCGCCGCCGCTGCGATCTTGAATCCGCTGGTCGATGTTTGGATGATCCTTGCTCCAGACATCACCGCCCACGGATCCGGACCGTGTGGCTTGATTGGCCCACTGCTTCAACTGGTCACTGCGTTCGGGATGATCATTTAACCAGCCAGCCAATTTGTCGGCACCACCGCTGCCGGGTTTGATCAACTGACTTAATTTATCTTGGACTTTGCCGCCGGCCTCTGAATTCGGCTTCGACCAAGCAGGCCGATTGCCTCCGTTGCCTGTCCCACCGGCAAGTCTGCCGGCGCCGTTGTCGCCGCGGATGCCAAGGAATTGTTGCAGCGTCCCAGCGGTTGGATGACCACCGCTAGGAAGATGCGCACTGATCGACGGAGTACCGGCATGGTTGGCCGAAAAATTGCCGATGCCTGATCCGATGCCTGCCCCTGATCCACCGGCTGGGCGTGAGGGCAATGACGAGGGGCGCAGCGTGTTAAAGTTCCCACCGGGGCGACTGGGGAAATTCGAGGACGGAACATGCATTCCACCGCCCGAGAAGCCGCCACCGGGAAACCCGCCGCCAGAGAACCCTCCACCGGAAAATCCCCCACCGCCATGGAAACCACCTCCGCCATGGAAACCACCTCCGCCGGAGAATCCGCCGCCGCCATGGAAGCCGCCACCTCCCCCATGAAAACCACCGCCACCGTGGAAACCGATCGCAGAGGCCAGGGTCGGCAACCAACACGAGAGGACAAAAACAGCACAGCAGCGACGAAATTTGGGGGACAGAATTTTGAAGGACATAGCAGGATACCTGTCGAATAATTTTGGAATTGAAACTGCAGGCAACGTCAATCGGCCTGGCGCAACAATTGCTCGGGACCGCTACTGGGAAGGGCTTGGCCGTCAACTTGCACGTTGACCGTGCGGAATGACAATTCGTGGCTCGATCGCTGTTCGACCACTTGGGTGAACGAACCGCGGCGACCGTCGGGGCGTTTGATCACCAAATGGCATTGCCAAGTCTGCTCGGCGGTTTGTTGCCAGACACCTTCGCCAAAGGTCCCATCGGATTCAAACACCCAACTGCGATAGACACCTTGTTCACCGTCCCAGCCGATCAACTGCATGCCCGACTGCAATTGCCCGGTCGCGGCCAGTGATTGCCAGTGGCGAATCAAGAAACTACCCCCTCGGTCCCACTCGACTCGGTTGGTGACTTGGACCGTGTCGTTGGAATCGGTCCAGGTTCCAACGAACCAGTCGAATGCCTGAAGCGCGGACTGGGGCAGCTGCTGCTGGACCGGCACATCGGATTCCCGAACCTGATCAAATAGCCAACCATCACCATCACGCACCAAGATGGCGGCAAATTTTGAATACGACACCGATTGATCTGAATGTCGAATCTCGGTCGAGCATTTCGCATCGATCACATTGTTGGTGATGGCACGAATCGAATTCAACGTGACCTGTAGAACCGCTTTGCTGTCTTGTTTGAACAACGCTGTGTAGGCATCGGAAATCGCCTGTTTACCCTGCAGCGTTTCCCCAGCGGTGATTTGTTGGTGGATCGCAGTGGGTTTCCAAAACGACAGCATCGCATTGACGTCGTGATTATTGAACGCCTGCACAAATCCATCCAACGTCCGCTGCACCGACGACTGGGTCGCATCGGATTCAGGGGTTGTTGCGGGTGCTTGGGCTGACACCGTGACAGCGGAAAACAACATCAATCCGGTCAAGCATCCCCAAGACAGACAGCGAGTCCAGGCGAAGCGATGAACAAAGCACACGATAAAACTCTCCGATGAAACGTCGTTTGATTGTTGGATGCGATACGATTGGCCAAAGCGAAGGTGATTTCATCGGGTCCGGCGGTGTCACCCACGATCCTGTTGGCCGCTAGGCGGATGAACTATTCAGTCGAGAGGGAAACATTGAAGCGGTTGATTTTGCCGTTGAATGCAAACGGGCGCTGATCGTAGTAGCCGAGTGAAACGGTCGACCCGAGATCGACGCCGACATCGAATGTTTCGCTGGCTGAAAACGCAGTGGCAACCGTTCGATTTAGTGTGGCGGTGCCGACCCGTTGGTCATCGACAAACACCGTGGCCGTGCCTTCTTTTCCAGGTCCGACAATTTCGGTCACCACCTTGATCGTGTGCTTGCCCGCAGCCAAGGGTTGTTCGCTGCGAGCGGTGTATTGTTCGATGATGAACATATTGTACAGGTAATTCAGGTGCCCCTCGTTTAGATACAGCGTGATGCCGCCACCGGCCCCGCCCAATGCATACAACACGCCGTTGGCTTTGGCGGGCACGTCGATGTCGATCGTCACCACATTGCTCTGCCGCCCAATTCCGGGCGCCGTGAACTCGGGCATGCGGCGGGTGTTGGAATTGAAATCCCAGCTGCGGTAAGACGTCTGAATGCGGTCTTCGGGGTGCAAACGTAACCACAGTCCGGCACCGATCGGAAAGTCCTGGTTGTCATCGGCCAGTGCTAGGAAATCCTGTTTGAGTTCGGCAAGTTTGTCAGGGTAGTCGTCCGCCAAGTTTTTCGCTTCCGAAAAGTCTTGGTCGACGTGGTACAGTTCCCACTCGTCGGTCGCCGAATCCCATCGGGCGACCCGCGGCACCGAAGCCGGAGTGTTCCAGGGAATGAAAGGCCCAAAGGCACAGGCGATCCAGCCGTCTTTATAAATCGCGCGACTGCCGTTGTTGTCAAAGAACTGGACATCTTTTTTCGTTCCGGCATCACCGTCTGTGAACGTGTACGCCAAACTGGTGCCATCGATCTGGATTTGTTGCTGTCCGTTGACCACTTGGGGCGGTGTGATTCCCAGAATCTCGTAAAGCGTCGGCGCGATGTCGATGACATGATGGAACTGGTTGCGAATCGTTTTGTCTGGCTTGATCGTTTTCGGCCAAGAAACAACCATTGGATTTCGCGTCCCGCCAAAATGTGAGGCGACCAACTTGGTGGCCTTGAAGGGGGTGCTACCTGCCCAGGCCCAACCGGCGTGATACATGTTGTCGGTCTTGGGGGTTCCCAATGCCTCGAGGCCGCCGATTTTATCGAGTGCCGAAAGCTGTTGTTCGACCGTGTTGGGGATATTGTTCTGTGCCAGCAATTCGCTGATCGAACCCTGTTGGCCTTCGGCGCTCGAACCGTTGTCACCCCAGATGTAAAAGATCAACGTGTTCTCACGCAGTCCCCGCTGTTCCAAACCGCTAACCAAACGTCCAACTTGAGTGTCGGTGTGCTCGGTGAAGCCGGCAAAGATCTCCATCCCGCGACGTTGGAAGGCTCGCTGGTCCTCGGGGACGTCTTCCCAGGCCGCAAGCGTTTCGTCACGCGGCGTCAATTCGGTGCCCGGCGGGATGATGCCCATGTCCAGTTGCCGTTTGTGAACGCGCGTGCGATAGGCGTCCCAGCCGTCATCGAATTTGCCTTTGTACTTGTCGGCCCACTCGGGAAAGATGTGGTGGGGTCCATGCACGGCGCCAGGCGCCCAGTACATCAAGAATGGCTTGTCGGGAGCGAATGCCTGGCGATCATCCAACCAATTGAGCGCTTGGTCAACCAGGTCTTCGGTCAAATGGTAGTTCTCGTCCTGCGGGGGTTCGACCGTGTCGTAATTCTGCACCAATCGTGGCTCCCACTGCGACGTCTCGCCAGCCAAGAAGCCATAGAAGTATTCGAATCCATACCCGTTCGGCCAGCGATCTTTGGGGCCGATGGCGGTGGTTTCGGTGGCCGGCGTGTTGTGCCATTTGCCAAACGCCGACGTGTGATAGCCATACTGTTTGAGCACTTCGGCAAAGGTCGCTGCAGATTTTGGAATCACTCCAGTGTAGCCGTCAAACGCCACCGCCCGCTCGGCAATCGTGCCCGAACTGACTCGCGTGTGGTTGCGCCCGGTCAGCAGCGAGGCACGCGTCGGCGAACAAATCGCGGTCGTGTGAAAACAGTTGTAACGAAGGCCTTCATTGGCCAACTTGGTCAGCGTCGGCGTGTGAACTTCGCCGCCAAAGGTCTCGGCGACCCCAAACCCCACGTCGTCAATCAACACCACCAAAACGTTTGGCGCATCAGCAGGCAATCGCGACTGAGGCTCCGGCCACTTCATCTTTGAATCTTGCAGTCGCGGCTCGGTGATGCTTTCCATTTCCTGCTGCGGAAAGGGAAGCACCGATCCGTCATTGGCAGCCTGTTGAGCAATCGAGATCGCCGGCATCACTGCCAACAGGAAACACGCGCCAAGCTGTCGTTTTGTGCATCGCAGCGGAAAGAACCAGAACATGGCGAAATCTCAAGACGGAGTGAAGGAGAGCGGACAAGAGAATCGTAGCTTGCCTGGGTTGACTTATCAAAGACTGTAACAAGGTAACGTATCCCCGGCTTGGGCAACCGGCCTCATACGAGGCCAGCGATAGCTGGTGGGACCACCGAGGGACATGCAACCGCGTTGAATTCATTGTAGACTGCATGTCTATGAAAACGAGAGACCAGGCCCGTTGCCGCTCTGCATCGCGCGGAGCGCACGCTGCCCCACTTAATATCAAATGCTGGAGAAACATTGATGCGACCCCCGGTGTGTTCATTCGTCTTAGCCGCTTCCATCGCGTTGCTCTGGATTCCCGCTTCGTCCCTCTGTGCCCAGGATGGCAGCGAAGATCAATTGGGCAAACCGCAGCTGGAAAAATGGTCGCAGTATTACTTGCAGCGGGCGGAAGATTATTCACTGCAGCGCGCCGATGATGGAAAGCCACTGGTATTGAATCCGAAACCGTTGATGCGATGGACCAATCTGGTCGTCAGTTCCGACATCACGCACGGTGAGTGTTTTGTTTGGACCGTTGACGGTCGGCCGGAAGCCTTTGCATCGTTGTTCTCCTACAACTTTAACGGACAGCGGAGGGTCGCCCACGCATGGAACACGTTCTCGGGGCATCCGTTGATTGCGTCCTTTGCTGGTCGCTCGTTTTGGACGCCGGAGGCAGTGGCCGGCGATCAAAGATCCGATATCGCCAAATCCGGCGCCCCGGCGGAGACACGTGCCAAGCGGTTGATCCAAATGCGGCGTTTGGCGCGTCAGTTCACCGCGCGCAGCGGTGGAACCAACGGCGACAAAGAACTTGAGTTGCGACTGTTGGCAACACCGCTGTTTCGTTACCAAGGTGAGTCTGATGAATCAATCGACGGCGCGCTGTTTACCTTCGTCACTGGAACCGATCCAGAGCTATTGCTACTGATCGAAGCGCGCCAGGTCGACGCTACGTCCCAGTGGCAATTCACTGCGCTGCGGCACTCCCATTTGACACTGCGGTTGTGGCATGACGGGGAACTGGTCTGGGAAAGCCTGCGTGACAACTATCGCAACAGCGGTGTCCCCAGTGGCCAGCAACCGTATTGTTCCCAGCATGGTGTCGATCTACAGCCACTGCTGCTACCGTAAAATGAAAAAGGACCTTCCGCGCAAATGGCGCGAAAGGCCCGATGAATTTCTAACCGCAACGGAAGTTGGATGCACCCTGTGTGCGATTAGAAATTCACCCCCAAGCGAAACTTTTGAAGCCCGCGCTGTTGCGAGGGGCATTGGTTTTTAGTAACTCGAAGCGTGAGCGAGGGATCCCGTTCACACCCTAAATCCTTCGCTGACGCGTATCCGCCATGCGGTGGGGACGTAGACTATGGTTCGGCAGCGGGGGAGAGATCTGTTCGCAAGTTTACCTATCGACCGTAAAAGTGCGTCAATCGTTAGAGAGAGCCAAAATTCCGCAACCAGAAACCCTCTAAAAAGATTCAAGTTTGTGGCGGCAAATAATGCGCGGCGGTTTCGGCCAGCGCTGCCAGTTGATCGTCGCACCACTGGGAATCGGTTCCCAGTTCGGCCGCCATCAGCGCCGCGACTTTGGGGGCTGCTTCCAACGATGCCCTGGCATTTAAAAACAACGACCGAGTCCGTCTGGCCAACACATCTTCCACCGTCCGCGCCATTTCATTGCGAACGGCCCACACCACGTCCGATCCATGCACATCAAGTTGCTCGTGAATCGGAGCGGCCAACTGCGACGATTGCTGTTCCAGTTGTGCGATTTCAGATTGATCGGAACCGTAGTAGGACCTTGGCGTCGGTTGCTCTGGCGGTTCGGACCAACCATAAATTCGCAGCCCCTTTGTGCCACAGGGTTTCGCGGTCAGGCCAGCCGTTTGAATCACATTGTCCACACAATCTTCTGCCATCTTGCGAACGGTGGTCCATTTGCCACCGGTGATCGTGATCAATTTGGAATCGGAAATGCGGATGACATGGTCACGAGAAAGCGACGCGGTCCGCGCGGATCGGTCACCTTTGACCAAGGGTCGAATTCCGGTGAACACGCTTAACACATCGCTACGTTTTGGCGGGCGAGTCAGGTAATCGCCGGCGGTGTCCAACAGAAACTGAATTTCATCTTCCTGGGCCGACGGTTCAAAACTGGCGTGGGGGATGGCTGTGTCGGTGGTACCGACGACCGCATGATCGCGCCAGGGGATGATAAAGATGACTCGCCCATCGGACGTCTTGGGGACAATCATGGCCGTCTGTCCTGGAAAGAACTCTTTGGGAAACACCAAGTGAATCCCTTGGCTGGCGGCCACCATCGGTTCACAGTTCACATCGTCGAACTTGCGGACGTCGTCACAAAACGGACCTGCCGCGTTGACGACCGATTTCCCCCTGATTTGAAACACCTGGCCCGATTCATCATCGATCGCCGAGACGCCATCAACATCACCGGCATCATTTTTTGAAAGCCCCGTGACAGCCATGTAGTTCAGCAAACAGGCGCCTTGTTGGTGTGCCGTTTGCGCCATATTGATCAACAATCGCGTGTCGTCGAATTGTCCGTCATGATACAGAACCGCCCCACGCAGCCCCTCGCATTGCATTGCCGGCGCCAACGATCGAATCGTCGCGCTGCTGATCAAACGTGACCGACCAAAATTGTTTCCTGCGGCCAACAGGTCATAGCACTTCAACCCGATCCCATAGAACAACCATTGCCAAAGGTTTTCACAGGGAATGAGAAACGAGGTGTCGTGCACCAGGTGCGGCGCGTTGTTCTTCAACAGCGTGCGCTCACGCAACGCATCACGCACCAACGTGATGTTGCCTTGTTTCAGATACCGCACGCCACCATGAACCAGTTTGGTGCTGCGACTGGATGTGCCTTTGCCGAAATCGAAACGTTCCAACAGCAGCACTTGCAATCCACGGTTGGCCGCGTCCATTGCCGTGCCGACGCCGGTCGCGCCGCCGCCGATGACGATTAAATCCCAGGGCTGCGTTCGCTCGCGCAGTCGCTGTAGCGAATCATCGCGATTGAGTCTTGTCTGCATGCTGAACCTACTGCGGTTGTTCCCAAGATTTCGAACGCTCAAGCGCCTCTTTCCAGCGTCCGCGTCGCTCCTGGACTTCATCGTCCGGCATCGACGGTTCAAACACACGTTCGGTTTCCCAGATCCCCTCGATCTCATTGACGTCTTGCCAAAAACCGACGGCCAACCCGGCCAAGTAGGCTGCGCCCATCGCGGTCGTCTCGATGACTTTGGGACGCACGACTGGAATTTTCATGATGTCGGCTTGGAATTGCATCAACAAATCGTTAGCCGACGCGCCGCCATCGACACGCAGTTCTTGGATCGGAATTCCCGCGTCCTGTTTCATCGCGTCGAACACGTCGGCAACTTGAAATGCGATGCCCTCCAAGGTGGCCCGAGCGATGTGGCCTCGATTGGTACCGCGTGTCAAACCGACGATCGTGCCGCGTGCGTAGGAATCCCAATGCGGTGCGCCCAATCCCGCCAATGCGGGAACCACGTAGACGCCATCGCTATCAGGCACGCTACGGGCGAGGGCTTCGATTTCGGACGATGATTCGATGATCCCCAATCCGTCGCGCAGCCACTGGACGACCGCACCGGCGATAAACACGCTGCCCTCCAGGGCGTATTCACGGCCGACTCCGACGTTGGCTGCGACGGTGGTCAACAACTTGCTCTTGGAAACAAGTGGTTGCGTGCCGACATTCATCAACATGAAGCAACCTGTTCCATAGGTGTTTTTTGCCATCCCATTGCGGGTGCAATTTTGGCCGAACAGAGCTGATTGTTGATCGCCCGCTGCGCCGGCAATTTTGATCGGTTGGCCAAACAGTTCAGATTCGGTTTCCCCATAAACCTCGCACGAGGAAACGACTGTCGGCAAAACCGATTCAGGGATCTCGAACAGATCCAGTAGTTCGCGATCCCACTGGCACGACTCGATACTCAACAGCATCGTGCGTGACGCGTTCGTAACGTCGGTGACATGCTTGCGACCGCCGGTCAAGTTCCAGATCAGCCAACTTTCGATCGTCCCGAATGCCAATTCACCACGTTCGGCGCGAGCGCGTGCGCCCGACACGTTTTCAAGCAACCATCGCAATTTGCTGGCACAAAAATAGGAATCGATCACCAATCCGGTTTTTTGTTGCACCATCTCGGTGTGTCCGCTGCGATGCAACGAATCACAATAGTCCGCTGTGCGTCGATCCTGCCAGACGATCGCCGGCGCAATCGGCTGGCCGGTGGAACGATCCCACAGCAAGGTCGTTTCACGCTGGTTGGTGATACCGATCCCGGCGATGTCGGCGGCTGTCAAATGGCACTCGGCCAAGACTTCGCGGCCGACTTCCAATTGGGACTGCCAAATCTCGTTGGCATCGTGTTCAACCCATCCTGGTCGCGGATAGTGTTGTGTCAATTCACGTTGTGCGACGCCACAGATGACACCGGCATGGTCAACAACGATCGCGCGCGAACTGGTCGTGCCTTGATCAAATCCAAGGATATAGGTCATGGTGATGTGGGGGTTTGATTGAGGAACAGGACCAAATTTTTGGTTTGTCGCGCGGCCGCGACGATGTCGATTCTTCCGTCACCGTCGACATCACCGGCTTTGATATCTTCCACCGCAATTTCCGCACCGGAGAGTTTCGTTTCCCGCCATTGATTGGCGGCCGGATCCAGCGGAGTAAACAACCGAATGCCCGGCACGCCGGGTTCATTCATCGCCCGCCAACCGACCACGATCTGGTCTGACCCGACGCCCAGAAAATCCGCGACCGCAAGTGCATGTCCGTCTTTCAGCTGATCACTCAAAACCGTCAACTCCGTCCACAGATCGGCCTGGTTTTCGGGTTCGACGAAGACCGCACAGACTTGGCCGTGTTTCGGTTGCACGGTTGCGAGAAAGCGTTTTCCACTGGGCAATCGCCCGTCGCGGACTTCGCCGGCAAATTGATCGGTCAATTGACGTGAGATCCATCCTGACGCGGTCAAATCGAAATACCAAACGCCTTCTTTGGCGGCGACGATCAATTCTTCCTCGGGATCGTCATCCCAATTCACACGGTGGAAGTTGTGTGACAGATGCAGAGTGTCGCTGACGACTTCATAGGTCCACTCGTCTTTCAAAGGGTCGGCTGGTTTTTCATAGGCCAGAATCTTTAACCCTGGGCCGTCGCCGTCGATGCTGCCGCGTCCCCGCAGTGGTTTGACCACCAATCGAAATTGGTCGTCTTGAACGCGTACCCAATGCATCCGATGGGTGCTCGGCTCGTTGTGTAGTTTGATCGGTTTCCACAACTGCGTTCGATCCGCTGGCGGTTCCAGGTAGAACACCGCGCCGTCTTTGACACTTTCGCGGTAGTTCCATTGGCCACCAACAGCGATCTCGCACTTCCCATCGCCATCGATGTCGCGTGCGGTGATGCACACGTTGTCTCGCTCGGTTAAATCTTTGGCGATAACGTGCTTGGTCCAACTCGGGTTCTGGTACCACTGAAACGTCTTACGATCAGCCAGCACGATGTCGGTTTTGCCGTCGCCGTCCACGTCGGCCAACTGCACTCCGTAACCGATTTCGATTTGGTCGATTTGGGTTGCCTTCCATTGGAATTCAGGAACCGATTGGGCGGTGACGGGCACAGCCAAACCAAGCACCAAGGCCAACTGGCACACGGATTTCCACATTTGAGATGTCCTGTTTTCTGACAACAAGCGACGGGGACGCATTCGATCGAAAAAGTTTTTCGCGGCCAGTATGATAACACTCCCTACAACCACCATGCATGGCGAGTGGACCTGCGACTGTTGTTATCATGTCCGCTTGACTTCCCCCCGACCGCTTGATCGATCCCCGCACCCCTCCTGCCCAGGCCAATCTCTGATGAATCTTTGCTGCATCACCGTTCCGATTCGCGCCATGTTTTTTTTGCTGTTGCTGATGCTCGTCAGCGGCATCGACCGCACATCAAGTTGCTGGGCGGCGGATCGCCCCAACGTTTTGTTTCTGATTTGCGATGATTTAAACTGCGACATCGGCTGTTACGGTCACGCTCAAGTCAAAACACCCAACATCGATGCGTTGGCCAATCGTGGCGTGCGATTCGCCAATGCGCATTGCCAATATCCGCTGTGCGGCCCCAGTCGTGCCTCGTTTATGGCCGGTTGGTATCCCGACCAAACGTTGATTCATCGCAACGCGATCCACATCCGCGAGCGGGCACCGAACGTCGTCACGATGTCACAGCATTTTCGTGCCGCAGACTACTTTGCCACACGGATTGGCAAGATTTATCACTACAACGTGCCGTTACATATTGGCACCGGTGGTCACGATGATCCGTATTCCTGGAACAAAACGATCAATCCTCGTGGGCGTGACGTGATTGATCAAGACCAGGTGATCACGCTGCGACCGGGACAGTACGGGGGAACACTCAGTTGGTTGGCGGCCGAGGGAACCGATGCCGAACAAACCGATGGCATTGCAGCGGCGGAGACGGTCGCGCAATTGAAACATCATGCGGACAACGACGAGAATTTTTTTTTGGCGGTCGGACTCTATCGGCCTCACACGCCCTATGTCGCGCCAAAGAAATATTTTGACATGTATCCCTTGGATCAGATCAACGTGCCGACGGTCCCCAAGGATTACCCGCAGTCGCTGCCGGCGCCGGCAGCGAAATCCATTTCGCGAAAAAAGGAGCAATTGAATCTGGATCCGGAAGTGGCCAAGCAAGCGATTCAAGCTTACTACGCATCAATCTCTTTTGCCGATGCGCAGCTGGGACTGATTTTGGATGCACTGCAGGAAACGGGTTTGGACAAAAACACGATCGTCTTGTTCACCTCGGACCACGGCTACCACATGGGCGAACACGGGCACTATCAAAAAACGACGCTGTTCGAAAATGCCACGCATGTTCCGTTGGTGATCGCCGGCCCAGGCGTCCAAGCGGGGCAGGTCGCCGAAACCATGGCCGAGATGGTTGATTTCTATCCGACCCTGTCCGAATTGGCTGGGCTGCCAAAACCCGCCGCCACCTCAGGCATCAGTTTGGTGCCAGCACTTCAGGACAGCAGCAACGTGGTCCGAGAGTCCGCGCTGACCCAATTCGAAAATGGCTACTCGCTGCGGACCGCCGACTTTCGTTTCACCCAATGGGGAAAGGACGGCAGCGACGGCGCCGAACTGTACGACCATCGCCAGGATCCGGCGGAGATGAACAATCTGGCGGGAGACCCAGCTTATGCCGCGACCCAGCAGCAACTGGAAAAGCAGTTGCGGATGAGAATCAGTCAGGCGGGCGAGAGCCCTGCTGGCAACCGCCGAACGACCCAAGAAATCGATCGCCAAGTCCAATCGAAACGTTAGTCCACAGCGTTTCCCTCGCCACGGAGTCACCGTCTCGTGCCGAAGAAACCTGGTTGGGGAGCACCGGCGTCCCACGGAACAACCGATGCAACCTGTTTCCACAGAATGACTTAGCGCAATGAAAGCAGGTCGCCGGGGAAGTTAAAGCGTGGACGGGAAACAGCATGGCTGCGGCCGCGCGGACGGATAACCAACAAGCCGGCCCGACTGGGTGCCGATTTAGTTCATTTGGGGCGTCGTAATGGGAGCCCCAATCAGACTATCCTGGTGGGCGGCGTTACGATCGCTTTAGCCGTTAACTTCGGATCCGAGTCGTCCCGGTTTGCCCAATCCCGGCAACTGGATTGGACCACGGTGCTGACTGGTTCCGACGATACCGATGGTCGACCGATCTTTCATCGTCGATTTATCCCACGGAGTGGGAATCATTGTCCGCAGGATGCATGGACCAATTGGCAACATGTTCTTTCGCGCTGGTTCGCTTCGTGGATTTCAAGCAATTTTTCGGCAACGCCGTCCCGCCGACTGACCACTACGTCTCGATTCTTGAACACTGGGTTCAACATCGACCTGACGAAGTGGCCTTTCGCTTCACCGATGTCGAGACTCTCGATATCGCTTTGACCTACAAACAGTTGTGGGAGGAAGTGCGTGGACTGGCCGGTTACTTGCAAGGCAAGTGTCGAATTCGGCCTGGCGACCGCGTGCTGCTGTTGTATCCCCCCGGGCTGGATTTCATCGTCGGCTTTTTCGCCTGCCATGCAGCCGGCGCGATTGCTGTGCCGGCGTTTCCACCGCGCTCCAATCGCAAGGCGTCGCGAATTCGCTCGATTGTGGTCGACGCGGATGCGAAATGGGCGTTGACCACCAGTGTGATTGCAGACCGTTTGACCGGTCAGACCTGGCACGAAGATCTTGTGGGTGTCCAAATCCTGGGCACCGATGATCCGGTCTGCCGCGACATTGATCGCTACCGCATGCCGGCGATCGATGGCAACACGCTGGGAGTTCTGCAATACACCTCCGGTTCGACCGGTTCACCCAAGGGAGTTGTGTTGACGCAGCGCAATTTGGTGGCCAATGCCGAATTGATCTGGCACGCGTTCGAACCGCAGCGAGAAACGGTCGGATTGTCGTGGTTGCCGACCTATCACGACATGGGTTTGGTCGGCGGAATCCTGATGCCGATGTTCTTGGGCTGTACCAATGTGCTGATGAGCCCGATGACGTTTTTGCAGCGTCCCGTGCGGTGGTTGCGGGCGATTACCAAATACGGCGTGACGGTGACCGGTGGTCCCAATTTTTCGTATCAATTGTGCGTCGACAAAATCGGCGAACGTGAGATGCAAGGGTTGGATTTAAAAACCCTGGACATTGCATTTAATGGTGCGGAACCGATTCGCCCTAAAACGTTGGAAGCGTTCTCGCAGAAATTTGCTCCTTACGGTTTTCGCTCGTCGGCCAGTCTGCCTTGCTATGGCATGGCGGAAACGACGCTGATTGTGACCGGTGGTCCGAAAGACCCGCGCCCGGTGATGCGTTCGTTTGATCGATTCGAGCTGGACAAAAAGACCGTTGTCGCGGTCGATCATCAGGACGACAAGGCGCGAAAATTGGTCGGCTGTGGGCGTGTGCTGCCAAATGAAACGGTGTTGATCGTCGACCCCGATAGCTGCGAGATCTTGCCCGATGATTCGATCGGCGAAATCTGGGTCGATAGCCCCTCGGTCGGCGCTGGATACTATCAACGAAAAGAAGCCACCGAGCGGACGTTTCAAGCGGTCACCCACTGCGGCCGTGGCCCGTTCTTGCGAACCGGCGACCTGGGATTCATGTACGACGAACAGCTGTACGTGTCGGGTCGGCTGAAGGACATGATCATCGTCCGCGGTGTCAATCGCTATCCACAAGACATCGAAGAAACGGTCGAACGCGTCTGTTCGATTGTCCAGGCCGGTGCGGTCGGTGCTTTTGCGATGGAACATGATGGTCGCGAACAACTTGCCATCGTTGCCGAAACGGTCCGCGTCCGCGACGTCGATTGGGATTCTCAAATCCAAGCGATTCGCCGTGCGGTGACCGCCGAGCACGACTTGCCACCCGACGCGGTGTACCTGGTTCGCAACAGCAGTGTCCCTAAAACCAGTAGCGGCAAGATCCAACGACATGCCTGTTTGCATGCCGTCCGCGACAATGAACTGAAGTTGATCGCCAAATGGGTTCGCTGGGAAGAAGTTGCCGGCGGCAATGGACTGACCATTGGCGAATCAATGCCGATGATGCAAGCCGCATCGGCCGGCGGACGTGGCGAAGTCATTGACGAATCCGAAGTCAACTCGTTGGTGGTCGCGGCCATCCAGCATCACGTCCGTGCGGTCGCCGGTGAACGGGCACAAAAACTGACGCTCGATACCAACATCGTGCTGGACCTGGGGCTGGACAGTCTGGAACGCTTGGAAATCGCGCGCAATTTGGAACGCACGTTTGGCGGTCGATTCCCCGAACAGGTGCTCGACGAAATCGAAACCATCGGCCAAACGGCGTTGGCGGTGACTCGCTATTTACCGCCGGGTGCCGACGCCCGTGCCGAAGCCATGTTGGCCGGCAGCGCAGACCTGCCGCCACAAACGGTGATGGTTTCACCTGCCTCACAACCCGTCGTGGCGCCCGCCAGTGTGACGCCGGAAAACAGTGTTCAACAATTCGCCGAATATCGTCGACTGAAGGCGACGATGGAACAGATGCGGATGACCGGCGTGCCGAACCCCTACTTCACGGTGCACGACGGCATCGTTGCCGACACCACCGTGATCGGCGGCCAAGAATTGATCAGTTTTGCCAGTTACAACTACTTGGGTTTAAGCGGTCACCCGGCGGTTTCGGATGCCGCAGCGGCGGCCGTAAAAAAATACGGCACCAGCGTCTCGGCCAGCCGTCTGGTGTCGGGTGAAAAACCGATCCATGGCGAGCTCGAAAAGAAGCTCGCTGACTGGATTGGTGTCGACGATTCGATCTTGATGGTCGGCGGTCACGCAACCAACGAAACCACCATTGGGCATCTGGTCGGCGAAGGCGATTTGATCCTGCACGACGCGCTGTCACACAACAGCATCGTTCAAGGCGCACTGTTATCCGGCGCACGCCGGCGACCGTTTCCACACAATGATTACGCCGCACTGGACCGCACCCTCAGCGAGCTTCGTTCGCAATACCGTCGTGTGCTGATCATCATCGAAGGCGTCTACAGCATGGACGGCGATTACAGCAATCTGCCCGAGTTCGTGGCGGTCAAGGATCGTCACCAAGCGATGTTGATGGTCGACGAAGCCCATAGTTTTGGCACCATGGGCGAAACCGGACGTGGGATGGCCGAACACTATGACATCGACGCGCGGCAAGTCGACATCTGGATGGGCACGCTGTCCAAATCAGCGGCCTCCTGCGGCGGATACATCGCCGGCAGCCACGCCCTGATCGAACTGTTGCGTTACACCGCACCCGGTTTTGTGTTCAGTGTCGGGATGCCCCCGGCCCAAGTTGCCGCGGCGCTGGCTGCGATTGAAACCCTGGAACAAGAACCGCATCGCGTGCAACAATTGCGCGACAATAGCGAGTTGTTTCTGAAACTGTGTCGCGATGCCGGATTGGATACCGGAGCAAGTGATGGCACGCCAGTGGTCCCCGTGATCACCGGCAACTCGATGGTCGCGCTGCGATTGTCCAATCGGTTGAAGACCGATGGCATCAACGTGCAGCCGATCCTGTATCCCGCGGTCGACGAAACAGCGGCCCGGTTGCGGTTCTTTATCACCAGCGAGCACAGCGCCAAACAAATCCAGTTTGCCGCTCAACGAACGGCGCATCACATGTCCGAACTGGGATTCGCAGCCACCACGCCGGCGTAACTTCGGGGAACGATTCCGCCACGTGTTACACCAACGTGAATTCCTTCGCACTCGATCTCTGTCCCCGTCGGCTGCCACTCAGAATCCGAAGGACGCATTGACTTGAGCTGTCCCGACTGCGCGAAGCTCGGCGAAGGGCTCAAATCGTAGACGGCCAGATTACGTTTCAAAGGTGAAATTCAAATGGTCCTTCGAGATGGCCATTATCAAGATCCGGACGTAAGTGAGACCGTGATTTGGCTCAGATGATTCGAATGCCCGTTTCACCTTAGCCCCTCGGGACAGGATTTTCTGGGAGGATTTTCTGGGGACAGAGCCAATTTGCCCGCGAGCCACCAAACGCCACCCGCACTTGAGGTCTGTCCCCGGTGCTCCTTCGTTGGATCAATCCTCCACACCAGCAATTCCCCGTCGCTGGACCGGCCACGGTTCAGATCTCCCACCTTCCCGGGGACAGACCCCGGATCCTCAACCGATTGCCCCATTCGGGTTGGATTCGGGGTCTGTCCCCCAGCGGTTGATTTCCCAGGCTGGACTGAACCCTGGCGGGATCAGCTACGTTTCAATTCCCCCGTAGCTGGACCGGCCACGGTTCAGATTCCCCCGCCTCCCCCGGGGACAGACCCCGGATCCTCGACCGATTTTCTTACCACCAAGTTTTCGTACTGTGCCGCCTCGCCGTCTGGCTGATGGGATTCCGACGGGGCTTGAACATCAACCGTCGAATACTTGATAATCCAGCGGGCTGAGTGCCGCTGATTAATTTCTTGCCTTCCCCTGCGACAAATGGATTGACTCATGGCTAAATCTGAACAGCAACGTCAAAAGAAACTTGCTCGCAAGAAAAGTAAGGAGCTTGCCAAACGCAAGCAGTTGGCCGCAGAGAAGAATGCGATGTGTTCGTTGAGTGGACAGATCGCTAGTGCGCTCCAGCATCCAATCGATAAGTGTTACGTCCATGGCAATCTGTTCGAATCCAATACCGGCAGTGGCATCGGGACAATTCTACTCAGCCGTCGCATCAAAGATGGCCGGGTTGTTTTTGCCTGCTTCTTAGTCGACCGAGACGGCCTGGGGGTCAAAGACGCGTTTGTCAGGCTGATCAACCTGAGCGAGTTCTCGGAGCATATCCAGAGGCTTTCCCGGGATTCGGTTGTGCAGCCCTGTGACCCCGCGCGTGCCAAAAAATTGGTCACGGCGGCGGTAGATTGGGCGGCTGGCTTTGGACTCGAACCGATGGGTGACTACCATCGTGCCGAAGCGATCTGGTCGGACGTGGACGAGACTCAGTGCAAAGAGAGTTTTGAATTTGGCGACAATGGCAAACCGGTGTTGATTCCGGGGCCTCACGATAGTCCCGAGTTTCTGCAAAGTGTCATGGCCAAGATCGCTCAGCATCGTGGCGACCAGCAAACTGAGCGACAGTTGACTGACGCGAGTTGATTTTTCGAAGACCCTTCTGGCGACGGACCCCAGATTCACGCCGCCGTAGCTGGACCGGCCACGGTTCAGATTCCCCGCCTTTCCAGGCCGACTGAACCCTGGCGGGATCAGCTACGTTTCTCACCCCCGTAGCTGGACCGGCCACGGTTCAGATTCCCCGCCGTCCCAGGCCGACTGAACCCTGGCGGGATCAGCTACGTTTCATTTCCCCCGTAGCTGGACCGGCCACGGTTCAGATTCCCCCGCCGTCCCAGCCTGACTGAACCCTGGCGGGATCAGCTACGTTTTGGGTACAGGAGTCCGGGGTCTGTCCCCATGCCGACCGTCCCCACGAACACTGCCGTGACCAACGTGGCCGAAGATCAGCGTCTCGTTGACCGTACCGCCGCCCGCGTCGGTGCCATGGGTCCGCTGCGCAATCTCGTCATCACCAAACGTGTAATCGACAATCAGCGTGTTGTTGTTCTCGGTTCGCGTCTCTCGAGGCGTCGACCCAAGTTTCGTTTGCCGGATCGGTTGTAAGCCCTGTTCCGTTCTGCGTGACCGATTGCACTCGGTACGAACGCATGTCGTACTCGAAGGTGGGGACAGAGCACCAAACGTCCCCCGCTTGAGGTCTGTCCCCGGTGCTCCTTGAGGTCTGTCCCCGATAGCCTTTTTGAGGTCTGTCCCCGGTGGCCCGCGGCATTCAGGTCCGTCCCCGGTGGCCGATGAATGCTGCTAACGTCGCTTTCGTCGCCCGATGCCTAGCGCGGACAATAGCCCCAGGAAAATCACCGCGCTCGGTTCGGGGACCGCGCTCAGCGTGGTCGTTGAATTGAGCTGAAAACCCTCAATGGCCCATCCCACGCGCGCAACATCTTGAGAATTAAATGTCTCATTCAATTCTGATTGAAACGCGAGTTGATAGGTTCCGGCGCCAATCGTCCCGACTTCGTTGAACGCTCCAGCGTTGGTGCCGCCAGCGACTCCCGAAGTCCTGTTGATAATCGTTCCATCGGGACCGCTAAAGACGAATCCCAACGAATCCGGGGGCGCAGAATTGCTGTTGCCGAAAAACCCCCAGGTTCCATGGAGCGAATATTCCATTTCGCTATCGATCTGAAAATCGAGCAAGAACGAACTCGCGCCGTGGTGAAATCCGCCACGCTTTGCCGAAACCAGCTTCTCGGTGGTGATCAACGAACTGGCACTCAACGCTCCGTTGGCCAGATCGAAAGAGTAGTTGATGCCGGAGGTGGTTTGTGAATTCAATTCGACTGAGGACGCGGAGATCGAATCACTGAGCGCGCTGCTGACGGCGGAATCGGTTTTGCCCTCGAAATTCGCCTGCACACTCGCCGAAACATTTGCGGTGACAACCGCTGCGGATGAAGACGCCGCTGAGTACGCGAAACAGGCAGCGATGAGCGTGAGAGAATGTGTAAGACGCATTGCTGAGATTGTAGAGAGTGACGTTCAACGCAAGTCGGACACCACAAAATGCCCGTTGATTGAAAGTACAACTCAGCTAACGTCTTGAGTGAACGATCGAACAGTCCGGCTACAGAATACTGACCAATCAAGTCAACCAATCGGGTTGTTCGTGCGTCACTGGTGATAGCGAATACGTCAGGTCTGACGCTTGGTCACGCAATGCCATGCGGATCGTTGCAAGAGCCGAATTGGCAGGTCTAGTTCCAACCGTGTTGTTGCAGCTTACTGAGAATCTGACCGCGCAACGGGCCCTGGTCCAGTGACAGCGCTCGGCGGTAGTTGGCCCGCGCCTTTCTCAAATCGCCTTCGGTATCGGCTCGAACGCCGCGCTGGAATGCTTCGGCGGCTTTGCTCTGTTTCGCTTGCAGATTGGCGTTTAGACGTGATTGCAAATACGCCGCCTGTGATTGTTGGCGGGATTGAAACAGTTCCGCACTGGCATTCTCGCGAGTCGGGTTGCCATAGGAATAGCCACCGACGACCGGATTGATTCCGGTCACAAAGGGGCGAATGGTTTGGCTGGAAATCGACCCAGGGGCGCCGTCGAGCGTCGTGATCGATGGGGTGGTCGAACTGATCGAACGATTGCTGCCTTGGGCAAAATGAAACCCCAGCGAACCACCCAACCCGTTGCCGGCAAACCCGACTCCGCCACGGAGGCCTGCGCCGGGGGCCGCGCCACCAAATGGCACGCCCAGATTTCCGTTGCCGAAACCGGCGAAAAACTGGGGGCCTCGCAACGACCAATTCACACCATTCTGTTCATAGAAGCCAGACCCGACGCGTTGCAGCGGCGTGCCGCTGTAAATCATCTGGGCCTGGCATAGGTCGGTGCCAAGCTGAACCGCAATGACGATCAGAAAGAATCTGCGTAGGGTTTGCATGAGTCGGTTCAGGTTGATGCCGTGATGGCTGAAACTACTTGGTTTCCTTCTTCGCCTTTTCGAAACCCTTTTCAAAGCTCTTGTCGTTGAAAACGATCGCTAGCTTGGCAGCGTCGTCTTCGGCTTTTTCGACTTTGCCAGAGCAACCTTCACAACAGAAACCGACTTTGGTGCCGGCCACTTTGGCGGAGATTTCGGGATTCACATCGCGGCCACTGATGGGGCAGCTTTTTTGCACGTACTGCTTGGTCGCAACCAATTGATGGTTGGCTTTGTCAGCAAACTTCTTGGTGTCTTTGGCGAACTTGCCGGCGCAGCCGTTGCAGCAAAAATAGACGTTGCCTTCTTTGTACTTGGCCGTCTTATCAAGCGTTGCGTCTTTGGGAGCGACGACACATTTGACACCTTTTAGATCCACCTCTGCGGTCAATGTCGTGGCCGAAACAACAACGAGCAGGGCAGCGATCGAAGCGATCATTTTCTTCATTTCAGTAACTCTCTTCGGTAGGGAATTCGAGTGTGGAGAGCGTGTTAGACTCTCGCAGTCCATTTCAAGATAGGCAATTCGGATGGAGAAAACAAAGAGCGGAATGCGCTGCAATCGTTATTTTCAGCAAAACATTATCCCGCTGAAATTGCGGATTCGCCTGTTTCTTGTCCCGGCGAGAACGCTTGGATGCGGTCGCTGATGCCGGGATGTAACCATGTCGGTTTTCGCGCCGCGTCGCTGTCAATCGTGACCCGCAGCAACGCTTGGCCCAATTGCTCGGCCGCAGCGGTAGCCGTTTCAGGAACATCCACACACTGACTCGCCAACCGGGGGGCCATCCGACAGGCCACCGCGTCGGCATCAAATTCCGATCGATAGCTGACCCAGCGCAGGACCAACACCGTTCCCAGAATGCTGGCCACACTGCCACCGGCTGCTGACCATCCGGCAGCTGTTGACTGGGCGATCATCCGCTCCACCCCGGCGCCCAGCAACCAAGCCGGCACCAGAGCCAAAATCCGCAGCGGAATATGAAAACGCCGCGCATGGGCGACTTCGTGCAGGATCACCATCGCCAGCTGCGGGCGTGTCAAATCGGCGACCAGACGATCACTGAGAACCAAAATTCGAAATCGTCCTGCCAGTCCAGCGATCAAGGCATTGTGAATCCGACCGGAACTGTCCCAGAGCACGATTTTGCAACGTGGCAGGCCTGCAGCGGCGACCAGCGATTCAACCCATTGCTGTGTTGCAGGCTCCATCGCGGCGGTGGGAAACACACGCCGTACCAGTGGCGGGATGCCCACGATGACCACCATGGCCAGCACCAACCAGCCGGCCCATTCCGGCAAACGTGTCCCCAAGGACGCAGCGGTGGCCAAATCAATCGCCATCATCACTCCCACAATGGGGGCAAGGAGCCATCCAGCGCTGCCGCGAAACGCGGTCCAAATCGAGCCCACCGCCACGGCGATGCCACGCGGCACCCAACCGAGTTTTGCGGCCAAACCGTATTCGGCCGCCCACAATCCAGACATCATCGCCACGGCCGGCGCGAGCAGCAGTAGCGCCTGCAAAAAAAGTGAATGCCGGATGACCGGTATTTGGTCCAGGTTTCGCGCCAAACCAAATCCGCCCAGACAAAGCGCGATTAGGGCCAGCGAGAACCAGCGCAACCACTCGGTCTGGCGATCAAACCAGTGATAACCAACGTCCACACTGACTTCGCCCTGCTGAATCAGCCCGCCAACCATTCGTACCGACAGCATGCATAATCCCCACCAGACGGCGATGATCAACAGCGTGAACGTGACCGCGTGCTGCAGCGAGTGATCCGACTGCGGCAGCGAACCGAAACTAAGCGAGAGAATGATCGCGAGGAAATAGTAGAGCTGCATCGACCAAGTTTAGAACACGTCATCACAATAGGACTGGACCAATGGCCAGTATGGTCAAAACAGTCCGTGATAGCGAGTTGAACCCTGAAGCAAGGCAGCCAATTCCACGTGTTTTGAAGTTGGGCTTTGATCGCAAACGCGACGCGAAAGCGCAACTTCAACGGCGCTGGTGTGGAGGATTTATCCGACTCGGGTGAGGTTTTTTTGCGAAGAATAAAGCCGGTCGGATAAATCCTCCACACCAACTTGCGACCGGTTAACTGAATCAACAACCCGGTGAGCGCCGGGTTGGGGAAACCAATCACTTGAGCCTAGTCGCCACCGGCCGCGGCCGTTATTTCATGGCGTCGACGACGGCCTGTCCCATGTCGGCTGGGGTGGGCGCGACAACGATCCCGGCGTCTTCGAGTGCCGCGACCTTTTCAGTCGCAGTTCCTTTGCCACCGCTGATGATTGCTCCGGCGTGTCCCATGCGTTTTCCGGGCGGGGCGGTGCGTCCGGCGATGAAGGCCGCAACGGGTTTGGTCACGTGTTCTTTGACAAACGCCGCCGCTTCTTCTTCGGCCGAACCGCCGATTTCACCGATCATCAAAATCGCTTCGGTCTGGTCATCGGCCTGGTACCGCTTCAGCAGATCGATGTAGTTGGTGCCAACGATCGGGTCACCACCCAATCCGACACAGGTGCTCTGCCCCAGCCCCAGAGCGGATGTTTGCCAAACGGCTTCGTAGGTCAGCGTCCCACTGCGACTCATCACACCGACTTTGCCGGGGTTGTGGATGTAGCCGGGCATGATGCCGATTTTACACTGGCCGGGGGTGATCAAACCGGGGCAATTGGGACCGATCAGTACCGCGTCACTGGCGCGCACTTTTTCGTACACGCGGACCATGTCGATCACCGGAACACCTTCGGTGATTGCGGCGATGACTTTGATCCCCGCATCCAAGGCTTCCAGGATCGCGTCGGCCGTGAACGGCGGCGGCACAAAGATCATGGTCGCATCGGCGCCGGTCTCGTTGACGGCTTCTTCGACGGTGTCGAACACAGGAACGCCATCGACGTTCTGGCCGCCTTTTCCGGGCGTGACACCGCCGACCATTTGGGTGCCGTAATCACGACACCCCAGCGTGTGGAACGTGCCCGCTTTGCCGGTGATCCCTTGGCAAATCACTTTGGTATTGGAGTCAATTAAGATGCTCATTGGAACAATCGTCTCTATGAATCTGGTGTGCTTGGTTTTGTTTGGGTTGAATAGCTGGGCGAGGCCGGGGTGGCTGATGAAAGCTCAGACCCCGGTCGCGGCGACGATTTTCTTGGCGGCATCGGTGATGTCGACCGCATTGATGATGTCGACATCACTGTCGGCTAGCATCTTGCGGCCCTCTTCGACCTCGGTGCCTTCCAGACGAACCACCAACGGGACGGTGAATCCGACCGTCTTGCTGGCTTCGATGATCGCGCCGGCGATGGTGGTGCAGCGGGCGATGCCACCAAAGATATTGACCAGCACACCTTTGCAATTGGGATCGGACAACAGGATTTGGAACGCTTCGGTGACTTGTTCGGTGTTGGCACCGCCGCCCACGTCCAGGAAGTTTGCGGGTTTGCCACCGTGGTATTTGATGATGTCCATCGTCGACATCGCCAAACCGGCACCATTGACCAGGCAACCGATGTTGCCTTCGAGTTTGACGTAGCTCAGCCCGGCGTTGCTGGCGCGAACTTCGCTCGGTTCTTCTTCACCCAGGTCACGCAGTTCGGCATATTCCGGGTGCCGGTACAGCGCGTTGTTGTCGAAATTGATTTTCGCATCGAGCGCGATCATTTGATCGTCACCGGTGATCACCAACGGGTTGACTTCGCACAACTCGCAGTCCGAATCCACGTAGAACCGGCACATGGCGGGCATGAATTTCGCAGCGGCCTTGGCGGCGGCGCCTGTGATGCCAAGCTTCTTGCACAGTTTACGAACTTGGTAGGCTTCCAGTCCGACGGCCGGATCGAAGTGTTCTTTGAAAATCAACTCGGGCGTTTCTTCGGCGACCGTTTCGATTTCCATTCCGCCTTCGGTGCTGACCATCAACACGGGTTTGGCAGCGGCGCGATCCAGCACGATCCCAAGGTACAATTCGCGGGCAATGTCACAGCCGGCTTCGACAAAGACTTTGTTGACCGTTTGGCCTTCGGGGCCGGTTTGGATCGTGACCAGTTTCTTGCCCAGCAGCCCGGCGGCGGCCTCACGGGCCTGGTCAGCACTTTTGGCCAACACCACACCGTGTTGCTTGGGGTCATCGATGACCGTGCCTTTGCCGCGGCCACCGGCATGAATCTGCGCTTTGACGACCGCAATGGCACCGCCCAGTTTGTCGTAGGCCGCGGCGGCTTCGTCTGGCGTGGTTGCGACGATGCCTTCCAAGACCGGGACTCCGGCGGCTCGAAAGAGTTGTTTGCCTTGGTATTCGTGGATTTTCATCGAGGTTCCGATCCGCTCTCGCGTAAGTCAGTGGTTCATAGGTTGGCTTGGGTCCGGTCCAATTCGTACCCTGGTGCTCAGACCGCCGGTGGGCGAATATACGTGCGCGACGCGAACGTCGGAACCATAGGGAACGCCGCAGCGACCGAAACAAAAATGCCAAAATTCATCCGTCTCCATGACAGCGACAACGTCGCGATCGCGACCGCGCCTTTGGGGGTGGGGGATGTGGTCCAGCTTGACCGCCAGCCGATCCGAATCCTGGATCCAATCCCCAGCGGGCACAAGTTTTCCATTTGCGACATTCCCGCCGAATCAGCGGTGCTGAAGTACGGCCAGCCGATCGGGATCGCCAACCAATTGATTTCGGCCGGCAGCCATGTTCACACGCAAAATTTGCGTGACCAGCACACGGTCGTGGCGGAGATCACCGCCACCTCGCCGCCGCCCGATCCGACACCGCTGCGGCGGACATTTGACGGATTCGTCCGCCCCGATGGTCGTGTTGGCACACGAAACTATGTCGCGGTCCTATCGACGGTCAATTGCAGCGCCACGGTGTGCCACAAAGTCGTCGAGCGGTTTGATGCCCAGCGAATGCTGAACTGGCCGAACGTTGACGGTGTGTTTGCGGCGACCCACACCACCGGATGCGCGCTGCAATACAACGGCCGCAAGCATCAAATGATCGGCCGCACCATGGCCGGCTACTCGGACCACCCCAACGTCGGCGGCTGTCTGGTGATCGGCCTGGGATGCGAGCAAAACACATCGGGCTACCTCGCGGAGCATCACGGAATTGTGCCCCTGTACGCGCCGGACGGCCAACCGCTAACACGCGACGACGGCGTGCCGACGCTGACCATGCAGACCGAAGGCGGATCGGCTGAGACGATTGACAAGGCCGAGCGGTTGCTGGAACAGATACTCGATCGCGCCAATCGCTTTGAGCGCAGCAGCGTCGATGCATCGGCATTGATGATCGCAGTGGAATGTGGCGGCAGTGACGGCTATTCGGGGATCACCGCAAACCCAGCGATTGGCGTGGTTTCCGATCGCGTGGTGGCTTGTGGAGGCACATCGATCATTTCTGAAACCACAGAACTGTACGGTGCCGAACAACTCTTGTGCGCACGCAGCCGAACACCACAGGTCGCTCAAAAATTGATTGACCTGCTGCATTGGTGGCAGCAGTACGTCGCTCACTACGGCGGCCAATTGGACAACAATCCGTCGGTCGGTAACAAAGCCGGCGGCTTGACGACGATCACGGAAAAATCCCTGGGTGCGGTTTCCAAAAGTGGCTCGACCGCATTGGAAGCTGTCTATGACTATGCCCAGCGCGTCACGACAAAAGGATTGGCGGTCATGGATTCACCGGGTTTTGACCCCTCCAGTGTGACCGGCAAGGTCGCCGGGGGCGCCAACCTGGTGCTGTTCTCCACCGGTCGAGGAAGTTGTTTCGGCTGCAAACCGACCCCGGTCATCAAGATCGCATCAAACAATGCTCTGTTCGCGCACATGCGCAGCGACATGGATCTGAATGCCGGCGAAGCAATCGACGGGAAAACCATCACACAGCTGGGCGATGAATTCTTTGAATTCGCGCTGCAAGTTGCCAGTGGGCTGCCCACCGCCAGTGAGCGGAACGGGTTTGGCGACTACGAATTCATCCCCTGGACCGTTGGTCCGACCTTGTAACGAAAGTGACTGAAACGTTGAACATAAATATGACAGAACCGACCGGTCACGACCTGACGCCCCTTTCATCTGGGACGATCGCCGCCGATCTCAAGGGCGGATTGGTCGTCTTCCTGGTCGCACTGCCGCTGTGTCTGGGGATCGCATTGGCGTCCGGAGCAACCGGTGAACCGGGGCAATTATCTTTAATGTCCGGCTTGATCGCTGGCATCATTGGCGGCATCGTCGTCGGTTCGATCAGCGGATCACACACCAGCGTCAGTGGTCCGGCCGCAGGTTTGACGGCAATCGTGATCGCCCAGGTCGCTGCCTGTGGTTCGGTTCCGGCATTCATGCTGGCCGTCATGCTTTCCGGTGTGATTCAAATCGGAATGGCCGCGCTGCGCGCTGGTGCGCTCAGCGCATTCTTCCCGTCCAGCGTGATCAAGGGACTGCTGGCCGCAATCGGCGTGATCCTGATTTTGAAACAGATTCCCCACGTGCTGGGGCACGACACGGACCCCGAGGGCGAGATGTCATTCGCCCAGCCCGATGCCGAAAACACGTTTTCAGAACTGTTGTCGATCTTCGGTGACTTTCACTGGGGCGCTGCGGTGGTGGGACTGTTGTCGATCGCCTTGCTGGTCGGTTGGGAGCGGAGCGGATTTCTGAAACGATCGCCGGTTCCCGGCCCGCTAGCAGTGGTGCTGTTCGGCCTGGGGTTGCAACTGGTGTTTGATTCAATGGGCGCGGACTGGGCGATCGCGGGCGATCACTTGGTCAAAATCCCCGTGGCCAACTCGGCCAGCGAATTTGCCGGTTTCTTTACGTTTCCGGACTTCACTGCACTGCTCAATCCGGCCGTCTACATGGCTGCGATGACGATTGCCGTGGTGGCTTCATTGGAATCACTGCTGAACCTAGAAGCGGTCGACAAACTAGACAAGCACAAGCGAAACTCGCCCGCCAATCGCGAATTGTTTGCCCAGGGCATCGGCAACATGACGTCCGGATTATTGGGTGGCCTGCCGGTGACCAGCGTGGTCGTTCGCGGTAGCGTCAACGTCAACTGCGGTGCCAAGACCAAGGTCAGTGCGATCTTCCATGGCATCTTGCTGCTGGTGTGTGTCGCCCTGTTCCCCAGCTTGCTGAACAAAATTCCGTTGTCGGCATTGGCGGCAATCCTGTTGGTCACCGGGTTTAAACTCGCCAGCCCAAAACTGTTCAAACAGATGTGGGCCGAAGGTCGCTATCAGTTCGCTCCGTTCATCATCACGTTGGTGGCGATTGTGTTCACCGATCTGTTGATCGGAATCGTGATCGGCTTGGTCGTCAGCACCCTGTTTATCTTGAACAGCAACCTGAGATTGCCTCAACGACGTGTCGTCGAAACCCACCTTGATGGCGAGATCACGCACATTGAATTGGCGCCTCAAGTCAGCTTTCTCAATCGCGGATCACTGGACAAACTGCTCAATGAAGCCAAACCGAATACGCATCTGATGATCGATGCCACCAATTCCGACTACATCGATCCGGATATCCTGAGCATGATTCGCGAGTACAAACGGAGCACCTCCAAAGCGCGCGGTGTCACGGTCTCGCTTCGCGGGTTTCGTGACAAATACAAGTTGGGCGATGAAGTGTTGTATGCCGATTACGCGACCCGTGAATTGAAAGATCGGATCACGCCCGACCAGGCGCTAACGATGCTGCGAGAGGGCAATGAACGGTTCCTCAGTGGACGGCGATTGAGGCGTGATCTGGGACGGCAAATCAATTCCACCAGCATGGGGCAAAATCCGTTTTCGGCGGTCCTCAGCTGTATCGATTCACGTGTCCCGGTGGAATTGATTTTGGATCAAGGCATCGGCGATGTGTTCAGCGTCCGCGTGGCGGGGAACATCGTTGGCACTAAAACACTGGCCAGTTTGGAATACGCCGTCGTGGTGAGCGGCGTTAAACTAGTCCTCGTGCTGGGGCACACCCGCTGCGGCGCTGTCACCGCCAGCGTTGACGCGCTCGGGAAAAACCTAGACATCGCTGCAGAAACCGGCTGCAGTCACCTGGGGGCGATCGTGCAAGAAGTCGCCGGTTGTGTCAGCCCCGAAGAATGCCGTTCGGCCGACCAGTTGCTGCCCAGTGGAAAAGAAGCGTTTGTCGACGAAGTCGCGATTCGCAATGTGAATCTGACCGTCCAAGAAATCCTCCGTCGCAGTGCCGGGATCGCCAAGGCCGTCGAGTCGGGGCAAGCAAAAGTGGTCGGCGCAATGTACGACGTGTCCACCGCAAAGATCGACTTCTTTAGCGAAGAATCCTGATCACTCAGCCAGCCGAGTCGTTGCCGGCGTCTGGTCGCTTCCGAGGTGGCTGAAATCCCAACGAAATCGCATTCACTCGGTGGCTCTTGCCCGGCTGGATCGATTTGGGGGCGACCAGGTGAAACGGTTGATCGGTGACGATTTCACGGCCACTGTTGAGAAACAACCGCATGCGGACGCACCATCGCAAACGAATCAGGCGCCCGTGGTAACTCAGCGGCGTGGCCGGCAACAGGCATGTCAAGGATTGCTGATCAGCCAATCCCGAGCGACGAATCTGCTCTTCTTCCAACCGCTGGAAATAGTGCACATGAAGATCCATGTCCCCTTTTCCTTCGGTGTACCAAAGTACAGATATCTCAATCGCACTCAGCGCGTCGAGTGTCACGCGGCTGACCCGCCAGGTCGCCTTTAGTTCGCGACCGCCTTCGTAGACACCGTCCTCGCGGCATAACGACACACTCATCGCGGGCTGCGTTTCGGCGGCAAACCCGGTGGGTGTACGACGACGGGAAAACTTCGGCAGAACGATGGCCACGGACGGGCTTCTCCAGAAACGATCACTTTCCAGCGCACCGCATTGTGCGCACCAACAAACGAATGCATCACGTTCGACGGCAGGTCCAATGTAAATTGTTGTTCCCAAGGCCCCTGCGGGTCAACTCGAACATCGCGTGCCGCACACAATTCTTCTGTGAAAACTTCATATCGTTCGACTCGAACGTCGGTTCCTTGTCGATACACCGTCTCTTCCTCACAAGCGACACGTACATTTAATCGGCGAAACCGCAGCCGACCCGACTGGGAAACGAACAGCCGATACTTGCAACCTGGATAAAGTGGATGGTCACTGATCTCAACAATTGTAGGCCCAATGCCTGCCGTACGACGCAGTTGAGCCAAGAAGAAGCGAAAGGACCAGTAGCCGATCGCGCCAAACGGGATCAATAGGCCGGTCAGAATGTAGCGTGGGCTACCATACCAAAACCCCAGCACCACGACGGCCAGCAAGACGAACCAAACGGCGTTCCAAAGCAACGCCAACAACATCGGCCCCAACAATTCGCCGCCGCCGGGGTTTTCCGCCGCCAGACGATAGGTCAGACGCTCGCCGGGACTGTCGGTCAACGAGTCACCCCGAGGAACCGAGGGCATTTTGTCGATGTCCCCAGAGGCGGGAACGATGATTTCAATCGACGAGGCCCGCGTGGCAAGTGCCGAACGACGCTCGCTGCTGGCGCCGACACGAACCAGCCGATAGATCAAACCGCCGGCACCTGAACCGATGGCTGCAATTCCCAGAATGCCAAAAACCCAGGACGCTAATCCACCGCCGTTTAATTCCGGCGGTGTGACAGCGTCGGTTTGAATCTGAGTCAGCTCCTTGAAAGCCTCCAGATGTTCCCAACTCGCTAGTTCATTGATCAGAACCAGCGACAGCACGAACACACCGACAAGAAAGACACCGCTGTAGAAAGCGGTTTCCCACAGCAGGCTTCGTAGCTCCGTGCCGATAAACCGCTTTCCCCGCTTCTTACTCCAGGGTCGAGGAAAGCGCGCCATATCAACGTGGCTGCTGCGGCCGACGACTGGGGCGATAGAAACCGAGTTCCTCGAGTTTGCCGTAGACTTCCCCGAGTGTCTTTTCACCGAAATTGCTGATCGCCAACAAGCGTTTGGGCGTCGCGCCCAACAAATCGCGGACCGTCAGAATCCCAGTCTCTTCTAAACAGTTGGTCGTGCGGACCGACAATCCCATCTCGGCAATACTCAGATCTAAACGCTCCGTGCGCAAACGAGCTTCCTCGTCGGCGCGGCTTAGTGGAATTCGCGTGCTCATTCCAAACTCCTTTTGGTCGGGCAAGATAGAAAGAAACAAAGACGGCGAGAGAGTAAGCGATCGGTTGCCGGTTGGCAAAGTGTCAGGAACAAAAATTCAGTGTTTTGGAAAAAACGGCTTTGCTTGCAAAGCTTCAGGCGGCGAGCAATTCGCGGTGCTGGCCGGCACACTGAATCCACAAACTGATCTCTTCCAAATCTGGCAGCTTGCCGCCACGTAGAATTCGTTTGCCCTCATTGCTACGGGCGATCGGATCGATCAAGACCAGTAACTCGTTGGCATCAAATGCCGCGACTTCCTCGGGTGTGGTGACACCCGCGGCGACCAACAGTTGCGCATCGTGACCGCGTAGCAATGGAACGCGGCAAACCAGAATCGCTTGATTTTGCCAGGCAATGATGGTGTCTGCATCGATTCGACGATGGTCCAGCCATTCGGCCAAATCACTGGGGTCGGAGTCCAGCAGATCGTTGACCGTGGTGATGCCCACGGCTTCCAATTTCGCAGCCATTCGGTTGCCGATCGACGGGGCATCGACGATCGGACTTTCTCGTTCCAGGTAGAACCGCAATTCGGATCCGGATTCATCGATCGCGTCGTTGGTTTCGGACGGTGAAACACGGCTTGAGCGTGGCTGATCCGGTCCGGCAGAGCGCTGTGACGATTGACGCACGACACGCTGCACCGGCTGCCTGCTTTCGCGTTGGCCTTCCGCCGCTACTGCGTCATCGGAACGACTTTCCGAGCGGTGCAGCTGACCGCTGCGTTGATAGACGGCGCGGTCCAATTGGTGATTGCGACGTGCGGTCCGAGCCTCGCGAGATCCAGTGGCAGTCTCGCCGCCGTGATGGTTGGACGAGACCTGATGCCGCGAGCCTCCGCTTCGCAGGACACGGCGGCCGGTTGATCGAGAATCACGTTGCCCGGAACTGCGTCGACCGGCACCGCGTGGTCGCGTCGAACGGGCGCGGACCACGTGGCCGTTGTCATCAACGAACTCATACTCATAGCGATCACTGTCAGTCGTGTCTTGCCCCAGCACACGTTGCTGGCGGGTTTGGCGGATCACGCGACCGTCAACGGTATGGAAATCTGCGTCGCCGATCAGCGGAGCGTCGTCGGTGTTGACGTTGGCAGCAGCGATCCAACTGGTGATACGCGACAATTCATAGCTGGTCCCGCTCAACAATATCCGTTGCCCACGTTCGGTGGCCAAAAAGGCTTCGACGCGGTCGAGCAGATCAATCGGGTCGATCGACGACAGATGCCCGGCGTCGATGATGCCACAGCCGACCAGAACACGCGCATCAAAGGCGCGTAGTTGTGGGACGTGACAAACCAACCGGCATTCGGATTGCCAGCGGCGGATCGTGGCCGCGGTCACGCCGGCCAATCCCAGCGAATCAGCCAAACGATTGGGGTCTTGGTTCATCAAGTGATTGACGTGCGTCACACTCAACCCACGCAGCCGCGACGCAGCTACGGCATCGACCGAGGGTGCTTGATCGATGGGGCTGTCGACGGTCAGGAAAAACGGCGACACCGGTGCTCGATTGCGAGCCGATTCCGGTGGAGCAGACTGCGCCAACGACTGGCCGTTGCGAGCCTGCTGGGCCGCCCCAGTGTTGACCGGACCAGTGTTGACCGGACCTGCGGTGGTGTAGGAATCGGCAAAGTAGTAACCGTCATGCCATTGGGTTGCCACCGGAGGCCCAGGATGAGCGGGCGCGACCGGCTGGGCCGGGTGCGGCTGGGCTGGGATCGGTGCCCCGCCCGTCGCATAGGGTGAAATCCCGTACGCTTCCTGCCAGATCGCATCCAAATTGCGGTTGATGTCAGCCAGACTTGCACCGACCGGCGAGTTGTCAAAGTATTGATCAACATAGACGTCACCCGGTGGCTGTGACGGCCCGGCTGCTGCGGCTACATGACCGTGCGGTCCGACGTAAGATTCGCCGGCATAGTGCGGACGCCACAAGGGGCGATGTTCATGCGCAACGCGTTCGCCGTGAATGAAAAAGGTTTGTCCGCCACGCCGCGAGATCTGATCGGCAAACGTGCGGTCACTCGCCAATAAGACGACTTGGCGACCATTTTTGGCATAGTCGTCCAGTGCCGCGATCACGGCCAAATCAACGGCTTGCTCAGCCGATTGATGGGGATGGATCGAGCGGCGATGCAGTAGTTCGCGATGCGTTTCAACCAACAATGGGATCGCACGCCCGGTTCGAGCCAACAGATCGCCGGCTGCTAAACGCAGCGCCAGTGCGGCCAAGGCGCGATCAACGGCCGGACAGTGGGCTTCATCCAGCCCATCGATCCGGGCGAATCCAGGAATCGCTGCAGCGCCAGATTGCCGGGTTACGGCATCAGCCGCAGCCGCGTTCCAATCGACTCGGCGAAGCCGTCCACCGGACAGCCGCACCAACCACTGACTGGCTTCCTCGACCAGCGGCAGCGCGTTGGATCGCACAGGCTCGGGAGCCCCCAATTTTTGGATCAGTTCGCCACGGCGAGTTTTCAACCAGGCCACACGCGAGGAAGCCTGTTCGCCGATACCGGCGCCCGCAAATTCGGCCGCCGGAACCGTTTCCACCAACTCCATGGCACGTAGTTCAGCCACGATTGAATCGATTTCAGATTGAATTGCACGCTGGTCAATGCCATCGGCATCATGCGCTCCGTAGGCGTAATGAGCTCCGTAGGCGGATGGGGCCAATGGAATGTCAATCGCTGAAAACGCATCAACCACCGGCAGCTCGCGCATTTGCCGACGCAAGCGAGACGCATCGGCGACGCAGCGGTCCAGTTCGCCGGAAACCTGTTCCAGTTCACGCGTCCGTGCGACCGCTTCGTTGTTCAAATGATCGACGTACCAAGGAGACCAACTCTCGCGGTGATAGGATTCGTCCAACCAGGACGGATAGTGAAGTTGTTGTGCCAACCGTTGATCATGAACCAACGATTCCCGATACTGCATCAATCGTTGGATCGATGCGATCACCCAGCGCTCGGACGCCCGCAATTCGTCCTGTCGCTGATCGTGTCGACTGGATTCATTGACGAATCGGAAACCCTGGCGACGAGCATTTTGCAGATCGTCACGAATCGCATGCAGTGAACGCACCAACGATGCGTCACCTCGATAGCCGTGCGATTCGGGTAGCTCGCGATACCACTGCGGCGCCGATGCATTGCTGCGATCATAATGGGTCGCCAATGAATCGATTTGGCGAATGACAGCTTCGATCCGCAGATCGATTTCGTCGGGCCAATAGGAACTGGCTGCGGCATGAGACATAAACGCCGCGGGGTGGTCGGCATAGCGATCGAGCGAACGCAGGAAATGGTTCATTCGCTCGCGCCGCAAGACTTGATCAGACAGCGGGAACGATCGATCATACCCGGACTCGGAAGCCGCCTGGTAGCGACTGTCGGTAGTGAAGTAGGCGTCACGCAATCCGTGCAATTCGGACAGCACACGACGCCAACGAATGATTTCTGCGTCCACCGCTTGCAGTCGATCACGCAGCGCCGCGTCCAATTCCGGCGACAGATTCTTGGGCACAGAGAGTCCCGACGAGAGCCCCAAACCGCGATGGCTGGCGTAGGGCGATGCGGTGACCGGCGCGTTGTAGCCATGCCGGCTGCGATCGGATTGCAGATGAGACAACCAGCGGGAGAGTTCGCTATGACGCACCCGCAACTGCCAGATTCGATCGTGCAGCTGCGACAGCTCTGCAGCCGCGGCGCGATGTTGCCGTGCCGTGATCACCGCGGGATCGACCGCAGGCGTTCGTAGTGGTGCGGGCCGGCGTGATTGCTGTGCCAGCGTTTGCAGGTAGCTCAACCGCGATTGCAACTGGCGGCGACGCAATTGAATCAACTCGCTACGCGGGGACAGCGACGGTTCGTACTGCGAGGGTGAATACGTCGCCAATTCGGCTTCGACGCGTGCCAATTCGTCACGGATCGCGCGGCGTGCGATTTGATCGGCGGATGATTCCGCCGGTGACAATCCGCTGACGGTGGATTGATTGATCGGCAGACTGGCGAACAATGCCGGGTCCATCAAGCCGCTGGCCAGACAGGCCGCGATCACTCGTGACACACTGGTCACGGCGGTGTCGGTGACAATCCCGTCAACGATGGTTTCGGGAATGCGAATGGATTCCAACGCACGCGAGGCGTCGGTTGAGTCGGCGATCCCGCCCACCCAGCTGCCGTGCAGCCAATCGAAGCGATGCGAAGCGTCGCCACGGGATTCGAATTCGATGGTGCGGCGACCGCTGTGCGTCCCATCGTGTTCGCGGCGACAATGGATTTTTCCATTGCGATCGGCCCAGACGACTCGCCCGGCCGAGGAACTCATCATTCCCAACGGGTATTCCCGTCGGATCAACGAATCGCGAACAAAACGTGCAATGGCGGTCTTTCCAGACCCCTCCGGCGCGCAGATCACGTTGAGGTGTTCGGTGAATGGCCCCAATTCCACACGGTTTAGGGGGCCATGATTATCGATGTCGATGCGATCCAACAACATGGTCGGGCTCCTCCTTGGCCACAGCAGCAATTTCATTTCCGTCGCTTGATCCGCACCAAAATTCGTTTCGGTGTTTACGGGAGGATCCAGCGGTGTCGGTTGCGAGACGGGCGAACTTTAGTGAAAGTCGAGTTTCACGGAAAGAGAGAAAATGTGCGCTCTGTCTTGACGTCGAACAGGGGAAATTCGTACGTCACAGCATGATGACAGCATCCAACGGCGGCTCCGATTCCGCCCCGCGTCGCAACATCCCTTGCCAAATCACCCCTCCACGCGACATCGTAATGCCGCCCTCCCACCGCTCCCGGACCGACGTTTCGATGGCACTGAACGTGTTCTGGTTGTGCCTGTTGGTCACGACCGGTGTCTTAGTCAGCACCGGCGTCGGCTGCACGTCGGTCAACGGCTGGTCGGATCGAGGCGACGAAAACAACGCAGCACCGGATTTGCCACTGCGAAAAATCGCACGCAATATCGAATTGGACGCCCGCTTTGTGCAGATTCAATTTGACCCCAACGACCCGGATCAATTGCAATCATTGTGGCAGTGGGTCGACGAGACGGTGTTGCCGTCAGCCACCCGCACGGTCTTGCAACAAAACGGCATGCGGATCGGAAAGGCGATCCAGACCGACCGCATGACCCAGAAACTGGAAACGTTGAAAACCAAAGAGACGACCGATGTGGTCGAGCAATTCCTGGCCTCGGCGGCGGTTTCCAGCCACCAAAGCGAGGGGTCTCGTTTGATACCGATGCGAATCGGCAAACGTTACGAATTGCCCGTGCGACTGCCGATCGAAGGCGACCATGTGGTGATGGTCAATCAGACGCCCCAGCCGGTCGGACGCACCCTGCGTGACCCCCAGTTTCTGTTTGCCGTCACCCCTCAAAACGGCGACTCATCTGCCGAGGTTCGGATTCGATTTCGACCGGAAATCCAGCACGGCGAGATGCGGCAGGACTGGGTCAAGGGCGACGGGGCGCTGCGAATCGATGTCCGTCGCCAATCCTGGTCACTCGACTCCCTGGACTTTGAAATCCGCGGCCATGAAGGCGACGTGTTTGTGATCGCCGAAACCGCCGACCGCAAGGGACTGGGAAAAGAGATGTTGGGTGGCAAAAACGTCGATCAAATGGAACAGCAAACGGTGGTGTTGCTGAAAATCGCCAACGTCCCCACCCCCGCCGAACGGCTGTAGCGTTTCGACCACGGCTGGCCAGTCGGTCTCAGCCGCCTACGAGAAACCCGGCGGGTGCGATATCATCCGCCCATCTGCATCCTGCACCAATTCTCTGTGCCCCAGATCTATGAAAACAGACGAACTACGCGAAAAGTATCTCGAATTCTTTGAATCCAAAGGTTGTGTCCGCAAACCGAGCGACGTGCTGGTCCCCACCTGGGACCCCTCGGTGCTGTTCACTCCGGCGGGCATGAACCAGTTCAAAGATCACTTTCTGGGCAAAGTGAAACTCGATTTTACTCGCGCGACGACCTGTCAAAAATGCCTGCGAACCGGCGACATCGACAACGTCGGCCGCACCGCGTTTCACCACACGTTCTTTGAAATGCTGGGAAACTTCTCCTTTGGCGACTATTTCAAAAACGAAACCATCGCCTGGGCCTGGGAATTCTTGACGTCCAAGAAATGGCTGGGCATCGACCCGGCGCGTTTGTCGGTCACGGTCTACAAAGATGACGACGAAGCCTATGGGATTTGGAAAGAATCGATCGGGTTGCCCGATGACCGCATCGTGCGGATGGACGAAGACGAAAACTTTTGGCCGGCCTCGGCCCCCAGCGAAGGCCCCGATGGCGTCTGCGGCCCCTGCAGCGAGATCTACTATCAGTTGGATGACGGCAGCGACGTTGAAATCTGGAACCTGGTGTTCACCCAGTTCAACCGTGTGGGTGATCCGCCGAACAACCTGAAACCGCTGCCCAGCCAAAACATTGACACCGGGATGGGACTGGAACGGACCGCCAGTGTCCTGCAAGGCGTGACGACGAATTTCCATATCGATTCGCTACGACCTATCGTCGATGCGGCGGCCGAAGTGGTCGGCATGCATTACGACCCGAACAGTGACAACGGCCGACGTCTGCGACGGATCACCGATCACGCCCGCGCCTGCACGTTCTCGATTCACGAAAATGTTTATCCCGGACGTGACAAAGCCAAGTATGTGGTGCGGCGGTTGATTCGTCGGGCCGTGCTGGACGGTTACCAGATGAACCTGCGCGAACCGTTCCTGTACCAGTTGGTGCCTGCGGTCGCCGAGGCTAGTCAAGCAGCCTACCCGGAGCTGGGCGAAACGCTGCAGCGCGTCGCCGAAGTGATCGAGGCCGAAGAGAACGCGTTCTTCGGGACCATCGATGGCGGCATGAAACGCATCGGACAATTGTTCGAAGAGATGCAGGAACAAACGGCCGTCATGGTTTCCGGCAAAGAAGCTGCGGAATTGAACACGACCTACGGCGTGCCACCGGAATTGTTGCAAACCTTAGCCGCCGAAAAGAACTTCACGTTCGACTGGGCCGGCTACAACGATTCGATGCAGCAACACGCCATCGCCAGTGGCGCCGGGCAAGTCGAACTGTTTCAAACCGGGCCTTTGGAAACGCTCAAAGAAGCGCTGCGAGAAACACCCTTCGTCGGCTACGACAACACCACCGCCGACGCGATTGTCAAAGGGATCATCACCGGCGACGGACGCAGTAAAGATGACGAAGGCCAACTGCTCAGCCATGTCGATCGCCCCAGTAATTTGGAGCTGCGATTGGTGATCAATGAATCGCCGTTTTATGGTGAGTCCGGCGGCCAAATCGGTGACACTGGTACGATTTCGTCTGACGAATTTGAGTTTGTCGTGAGCGACACGCAAAAGCATGGCGGACTGATCGTGCACCACGGCAAATTGGTCCGTGGTGAAATGAAGGAAGGAGCCGCTTGCACCGCGGTCGTGGATGCCGACCGCCGTGGCGCCCTGGCTCGCGCCCACTCGGCGACCCACATCTTGCATCATGCCCTGCACACCAATATCGGTGACCACGCCCAACAACAGGGCAGTAAGGTCGAAGAGGATCGATTGCGATTCGATTTCACCAACCAAAAACCGATCCCCGATGACGTGTTGGCAAAAATCGAAAGCGATGTTGCGGTGCGAATCGGTGAAAGTGCACCGGTCAGCTGGAAAACCATTCCGTTGACCGAAGCCCGTGCGGCCGGTGCGATGATGTTGTTTGGTGAAAAGTACCCTGATCCGGTGCGGATGGTGACCATCGGTGAATTCAGCAAAGAACTGTGTGCGGGGACCCATGTCGACAACACCTCCAACGTTGAAACGTTCGAACTGCTGGCCGAGGAAAGTGTTTCGGCCGGCACCCGACGGATCGTTGCTTTGACAGGCAAACGCGCCGAACAACATCGCCAATTCACATTGGAGTTGCTGGGCGAGATCGCCGCCAAACTGGGCACCGACCAAACGCGAGCCGCCGCGGCAATCGAGCAACTCGTTGGCGAAGTCCGGCAGCTGAAAAAAGATCTGGCCGCCGGCAAATCATCCGACCACTCGCCTAGCTTTGTCATCGCCAGTGACTGTGAAACCAGCGACGTAGGCGACTACGTTGCGGTCCGCTCGTTGGTCCGCGACATCACGCGGCGATTAAACGTTTCACCCGACGATGTGCTGGCGCGGATTGACTCGTTGTTGACCGACCGCAGTCAGCTGATCAGCCAACTGAAACAGGCCACCGCTGGTGGCAAGATCACTGCGGATGATCTGATCGCCCAAGGTGAAACGATTGGCGGGACCGTCGTCGTGGTTGCCGAAGTCCCCGGCGCGAATCCCAATGTGATGCGCGGCTGGATTGACCAGATCCGCAAGAAATCGGACGGCGGATCGGCCGTGCTGTTGGGCACCATCCAAGGGGACAAAGTGCTGTTGATCGGTGGACTCAGCCATGCCTTGGTCGAGCAAGGGCTAAACGCAGGCCAATGGGTCGGTGCCGCAGCCAAGATGGTGGGCGGTGGCGGTGGCGGCCGTCCCGAAATGGCACAGGCCGGTGGCAAAGATCCCGACAAGCTGCCCGCAGCCTTGCAAGCCGCCAAAGCATCCATGCAAGAGCAGCTGAAATAAGTTCAAGGCTTGGGACTGACGCCAACAGGCTAACCCCTCCCGTCGCTCCGCGACTCAATCACGTGTGTCCCCCGCCAGCTCTCAATCGCGGAGCGATGTCATTCGTTAGCCAGGGGTGAAACCCCTGGATTGAGCGACGGCATACCGCGCAGTCGCAGAGCGACGACATTCTCTACCGCCCCTCCAGGGCTCGTTGATGTTCATAAACGCAAGGCCTGGGACTGACGCCAACGTCGCTCCGCGACTCAATCACGCGTGTTCCCCGCCAGCTCTCAATCGCGGAGCGATGTCATTCGTTAGCCAGGGGTGAAACCCCTGGATTGAGCGACGACATACCGCGCAGTCGCAGAGCGACGACATTCTCTACCGCCCCTCCAGGGCTCGTTGATGTTTATAAACGCAAGGCCTGGGGCTGACGCCAACGTCGCTCCGCGACTCAATCACGTGTGTCCCCCGCCAGCTCTCAATCGCGGAGCGATGTCATTCACTGGATCGTTTTCCTTGATGCAAACGTCAGTAATACTTTTGACGTCTCCCAAGGAGGGTCGGCTACAATGCGGACTTCTGCCCCACCCCCGCTATCCGAGCAACCATCAAATGCGCGCCCCTGTCCAACGCATTGCCATCGGCATTTTCTCGATCCTATTGATTGCCGGATCATGGAACATCAGTCCGTCACCGTTGATCGCACAATCAGATGATTCGGTGACAATCAAGCGGGACATCGCCTACGACGACGATCATCCGGCTCAAAAAATGGACGTCTATTTGGGCGATTCCGTCCATCCACTGCCGGCAATGATCTTTCTTCATGGCGGCGGCTGGCGCGGCGGTTCAAAAAAACATGTGCCGGGTTGGCTGCATGCCCTGGTGGCCCAAGGCAAACTGTCGGTCGTCTCGGTGGAGTACCGATTCACGGACGTGAAAACTCACCCGGCCCAAGTCAACGATTGCCTACGCGCGATCCAATTCGTGCGTCAACATGCCGACCAATGGAACATCGATCCCAAACGCATCGGCGTCACCGGCGGTTCGGCCGGCGGCCACCTATCAGCCTATGTTGCGTTGTGCGATGACGTGGCTAATCCGGATTCCCAGGATCCGGTCCAACGCAATTCGTCGCGCGTGGCCTGTGCGGTCAGTTTTGCCGGGCCGACCGACTGGACCTTGCTGCGCAGTATCGACCACCAACATCCGGCCTATCGCCAGTTGATCGGATCCGAACCCGGCACACCGGCCGATCAGCTGGATGCCGGTTTGGTCAAGTCGGTTTCTCCGATTACTTACGCCACCAGCGATGACCCGCCGATGATGCAAGTTCACGGCGACGCCGATGTCATCGTGCCGATCAAACATGCCTCAAATCTGCATGAGAAACTGCAATCGGTGGGTGTCGAATCCCAATTGGTTGTCATCCCCAATGGAAATCACGGCGTTGCCGGAGCTGGCGATCAGGTCAGCAAACAAGCGACCGCATTCGTCCAGCAGCATTTGATCGACCGCTGATCGCACCGATCCGCTGTGGCGAATGGGCAATTCTCTCGCAACTGTTTTTACTGGTCGAATCCAATGCTCGAGTTTCCGTTTAATCGTCGTCGCGCGCTGCAACTGACTGCGGCCGCGATCACTGCGCCGGTGATGCTGCAGCCCCATCAACTGGATGCGGAGGACGATCTGCCGCAATTGCCGCGCGGCGTACGCATCATGCATCCTCGCGGTCGAGTCCCCTTGTCGTTCATCATTGACGACTCGACCTGCCTGGTGAACATGGGACATTTCTGTATGCCTCAGTTCGCCCAGGCATGGCCGAAACGCGAGATTTATCAACAGCCCTGGCAAGATTGGCCGCGAGAAATCCCCGACAGCTTCGTTCGTGAATTCGGCACCTGGTGTGCCCAGCAGGGTGTCAAAGGGAAATACAGCATCGTTCCCTATCCCGCCTGTGTCGGTTGGATGGACCGCCAGCTACCCGGTTGGTCCAAACAAGATCTCGACAACTCTCTGGCACTTGTCCGCGATTTGATGATGCCCAATTGGGACATCCACCCGGAAATGATCACGCACACCCGTGTGATCGATCTGAAAACCGGACGGCCCATGGAAACAGCCACCGCGGCAACGATGGAAAATAGCTACCCGCAGACCGATATCAGTGTCGATCAGCTAGCGGAGTATTTGGCGTATGCACTGCGGATCTTAAAAAATTGTGGCTTGCAGTGTGAAGGGATCACCACGCCGGGCGGGTTCGGCAATGCGGTCAAAGACAAATTGCCGCTGGCGGTGCACCAGGCAGTACGCGACGTGTTCGCAAGCGAACTGCCGCACTACTTCAAGTACGTCAAAACGGGCAGCGAATCCACCGATCCAAAGCTGGAGTTTATCGGGGGTGAAAAAACAATCTCGAACCTGACCATGAACGTGCCGGCGGGGACCGGCGACTGGTTCGGCAGTTGGGAAGGCGTGCGAGAATCAGAACCCGATCGCTACTGCAACCAAGACGCGACGTCAGGCAGGATGGTCGAATTAATTGAGCGAGACCAACCGGCGATCATGCTGTGCCACTGGCCCGGCATGTACTGCAACGGAAACAAGAGTGGCTTTGAAGCTTTCAAGCAAGTGGTGCTCGCGATTCAGTCTCGATTCGCCGACCGCACGCGGTGGATGAAGCTGAGTGAAATTGGGCGGTATTGGGCGGCACGAAAACTGACCACCATCCAGCGCCCAACCCCTCATACGATCCAGTTTGATGCACCGCTGGCCTGTCCCGACTTCACGGTTGCCATCGATCAACCCACTGCAAGTGCGCCACTCAGATTGGAAATCGGCAACGATCGGCTGCCGCTGCAATCGGTACAATCCAAGGCGTCATTGACCACCAACTCATTCGCCCTGGCCGACGACAAAATCTTGGTCAGTTTTAATTTGCCGCAAGGGATCAGCCGGATGGTGGTCGGCACCGACAGCGGCAAAGACTGAATTCCGTTACAGAGAAAATCTCGAAAAGCAATCGGTTTTCTGGCAACGCATCGGCAGGACGCTACGAAGACAGTCCTCAGTGGGGACAAATCCGTTTTTGTACAGGTCGAAAGAGATGCTTGAGTCTGAACCAATCAAGAAACTGTCATTCAACAGCGGTTTCTGGGGTCCTAAAGGTAGTTTTCCCTATTACGTCCACGATGGAGACGACTGGGGAAACGTCGCCAAGCGAGATAATTGGACGGATGTCAAAGCATTCATTCGTTTCAATTTCCAAACCGATGACCCGCGTGAAGTGAATTGGTATTTGCACCGTTTCGTCGGTTGCACCAAGTCATCCGATGGAATGAATTACGAATTTTCCAGTGGTGATCGGATTCGGATGAGTAATGGAACGTCGATGCGTGGTCATATCTTCACGCGCAATCGTGTGCACCATGTTCCGCCACCGATCAGCCCCCATGATCAAGCACGCGATGCACTGGTGCAAACCATTCAGCGCTATCGATCACTGTTCAGTTCGATCAGCTTTACAATGTTCGGCTTTCGTTTTCGCGGCGGTGACCTGCTGACCATCAAGGACTACGCCGAACAAGGAAGGATGTTGGTTTCCCATCGTCCCAACCAGGCATCGCCGGGCATCTACTATCCGGCCTATGACGCATTGCACCTGAAACACAAGACGATCAATGGCTTTGAAACACGCGCCTTGATCATCCATGAATGTGCGCATGCCGTGATGGATCTTCGCTATGCATCGCTGTCCACTCATCAATCCGAAGCGATCGCCTATGTGGTGCAGTGCATTGTGGCCGACTACGAAGGCATGGTGCTGTATACACCCGATAAAACACACAACTTGTCGACGAAAGAATGTTCGGGTCACGACGCCTGCAAGTTTGTGATCGGCGGCCAGATCGCATCGAAGGTTCGCAGTGGTACCCGAACGGTTTCCAACGCTGACCAGAAACGTATGTTGGCAACTCTGACGGATGACCCACACTATGGCGCGAAACGCGGACGTCCCGAATACAACGGAATCCCCAAACGCAGCATGGGACCATTTCCTCCCGTGATCCCGTACGGCGCCTGATCGACGGGACGCCGCCCACACGCGCGCTGTCGAGTCAGTAGAGCCGACGCTTGAGTTTTGAGCTTGCGGTTTTATGGTAACCCGGCGCGTGAGTTTTGAAGCCAGCGTTAAACAGCCGTTTCAATTCAAATGGATCCGCATATTGCCGCTTCGATCTCTTTACGCCAACGGCGTTAGACACACGTAGCCTAGGGTCAGGTCTTGTGAGCGCAGCGAGCAAACCGCCACCCTAGGTTGCGAGCACCGGGAACACGCGCTGCCCGGCGGGATTCGGCGGCAAAGCCGCCGAATCCCGCCGGGGAGAGCGTGTTCCCGGTGCTCGCGACCTAGGGT
>NZ_JAMYFE010000106.1 GCF_024129865.1 Stieleria tagensis
TGGGCTGACGCCACCAGGCTACCCACTCCCGTCGCTCCGCGACTCAATCACGCGTGTTCCCCGCCAGCTTTCAATCGCGGAGCGATGTCATTCGCTAGCCAGGGGTGAAACCCCTGGATCTAGCGACGACATACCGCGCAGTCGCGGAGCGACGACATTCTCTCCCGCCCCTCCGGGGCTCGTTGATGTTCTTTGACAATCAACACCTGGGGCTGACACCACCAGGCTGTCGCTCCGCGACTCAATCACGCGTATTTCCCGCCAGCTTTCAATCGCGGAGCGATGTCATTCACTGGATTGTTTTCCTTGATGCAAACGTCAGTAATACTCTTGACGCCCCCCCGCGGGAGAGTGAAGCGTTTAGAGGGGCAACTTTCCGAACCACTTGAATTGGAAAGGCAGTTGAGCACAACTTCAAAACGCGTTTCCCACAAACCAATGCCTGTCGCAAAAGCCTCTAGAATGCAGGCCTGCATCGGCTTCGTTTCCGTCTCTACCAATCGTCCAGGTGATTTGTAATGCGTCTCAGTTTACTTTGCCCACTCATTGCGGTGGGTTTGATCTTTCAATCCGTCGGTGCCCAGGAAGCCGACTCGGATGCACGTAAGTATTTGCTGGAACGAATCGACGATGTTGCCATCGTGCAATTGTATGTGGACGGTTTCGAGAAACTGTCGCTCAATGATAAAACGCTGATTTACCACCTGTCCCAGGCTGCGATTGCCGGTCGCGATATCTACATCGATCAACGCTACCGGTACTCACTGAAAATCCGTGGCCTGATGGAAGCAATTTTGACGCATGGCGACCAGGTGGATCCGCAGACGCTGTCCGCGATTCGCCACTACATGAAATTGTTCTGGGTCAATAACGGACCCTACAGTTCACTGACGGCACAGAAGAACTTACTCGACTGCACGCCCAAGGCTCTTGAGGCTGCGGTGTCCAGTGCGGTCGCTGCTGGCGCGTCGATGCCGGCGTCGGGAGACGATCTGCAGGAACTTCTCAAAACGTTGCAGCCGGTCTTTTTCGATCCGGATTTCGAAACCCATGTCACGCAAAAATCACCGGGTGAGGGAGTCGATATTCTGACCGCCAGCGCCAACAACCTGTACGTTGATGTGACCAGCGAAGACCTGCAGGGATTCCAAGAACGGTATCCGTTGAATTCGCAATTGGTGAAAAACGCCGACGGTGAACTGGTCGAAAACGTCTATCGCAGCGGATTGGATGCATTGGTACCAGCTGGGATGTACGCTCGACCGATTGCCAAAATCGTCGAACACTTGGACGCTGCGATCGAATTCGCGACCCCTGAGATGGCCCGGGCGCTGGGGGCTCTGATCCACTACTACCGCACCGGGGAAGCGACCGATTTTTACGGCTACAACATTGCCTGGGTTGCTGATAAAGACAGTCCGGTTGATACGATCAACGGATTCATTGAAGTCTACATGGATGCCCGCGGCATCAAGGGTTCGTGGGAATCAGCGGTCTATCTAGACGACCCGATCAAAATGGAAATGATTCGAAAGTTTGCTGACAATGCGCAGTGGTTCGAAGATCACATGCCCTACGACAAAGCGTTTCGAAAAGCATCCGTGACCGGGATTTCCGCCAAAGCGATTCAGGTGGTCATGGAAACCGGCGACGCCGGACCGGTCACCCCGATCGGAATCAATCTGCCCAATGATCCACAAATTCGTCAACGCTACGGCAGCAAATCGGTTTCGCTAAGCAACGTGATGGAAGCCTACGAAAAAGCGAGCACGCCGGCGGCCCGCGCGGAATTTTGTTTCGACGACGCAGAATTCAAACGTGCCGACAAATGGAAATCGACAGCATTGGCATTGGAGGTCAATATGCACGAGGTCATCGGGCACGCCAGTGGCCAGGTCAACGAGGGAGTCGATCCCGCCGTCTCGATCAAGGAATACTACAGCGCCCTGGAAGAAGGTCGCGCCGACTTGGTCGCGTTGTATTTCATCGGCAATCCGAAACTGATCGAACTCGGTCTGGTCGACAACGAAACCGATTTAGAAGACTTGCAATTGGCAGCCTACGAAGCCTACACACGCAATGCCATGACTCAATTGCGACGGATCAAAACAGGTGCCACGATCGAGGAGGATCACATGCGGAACCGGCAAATGATCGTCGGCTGGTTGGCGTCTCACACGGACGCGATCAAGGTGGAGATTCGCGACGGAAAAACCTATTTCCGGGTCACCGACGCGGCACGCTGGCACGAGGGGGTGGGCGAATTGTTAGCCGAAGTCCAGCGAATCAAATCGGAAGGCGACCGGGCGGCCGCGGAGCGATTGATGACCGACTATGCGATCGACATCAACGTCGCGCTGCGTGACGAAGTGATGCGACGCTATGCCGATTTGGACCAACCGGCCTACACCGGTTTTGTCCAACCGCAGCTGACCCCGGTGACCGACGACCAGGGGACAATCACCGACGTCAAAATCTCCTATCCGCAAGACCTGGAGAAACAAATGTTGCAGTGGTCAGGCGCGATTTCACAATAAGATCCGAGTCGTTTCGCGCCGTGTGACGACACCGGATGAGAAAAAACAGCGGGCCAACCATTCGGTTGACCCGCTGCGTTAAAAAATTCAGGCTGTCGGCAGCAGATGCTGCAATAACCTAATCGGTCAAACCTTGGGTCTCGCGGGCAGCCCGGCTACCCAGTGCGCCCCAAAGACCGTAGGGGCTTTCGGCGCCCGGAGGCGTGGTGGAGGAGTTCACAGGCCAGGCCGGAGAGTTGGCAGTGTTGTCGCCGGCTTCGATCGAATCAGTAATGAATCGAACGGCGCCGTCGCCCATCAACACGTGCGCGCCACCCTGGTGGCGACTGCCAACGGTGAACATGCCGTCGGACCCGTCACCAGCATAGGCACAGCTCACGCCGTTGGGCGGCATGATGATCGTGACGCTGGATAATACCGGGCGTCCATCGCACCAGCGCATTCCCTTGCACTGCGACGTGCTCCAGTTGTTGGTGTTTGTCCCCGCCACGTGAAACTGTGGTCGCAACGGATCGATTGTGTCCTTGCAATCGACTGGTGTGACGAAGAACGAAGCATCGTTGCCACGATTGACGACCGTTGCGTTGACTTCTTTGAAGTTATTGTCCACCACGATTTCGCCACAAGCGATCGTGTTGCTCAGTCCGTCCAAGATGTCACGGAATTTGGTCACGCGCCGAGATTCAAAAAAACCTCGGTTGTAAGAACCGCGACGTGGCGTGCACCAACCCAAGTCGGCGCCCCACTGGTCTCTACAGGAGTGGTTGTTACTGGCGATCCCGTCACCGATCGAAGCCGCATAGTTGGTGAACGCTTCGAAATTGGCCGGCGCAACATTAGGGTCGCTGGGGCAACGGAAGGTTCCCAGTTGAGTCAGCCAAGGGGTGTAGTTGCGGTCCCATGGCACCGGACCCATCGGGGGGAAAGGAGGAGTCCGATCCGATCCGTTGTGATTGACAGCGCGGGGATTGGCAATTTGTTCCCAAAGCCCTTGCTGTTCCACGAAGGGGGTCAAGCCCACCATGTAGCTCAGCAAATGGCGATTGCCGGGGTTCGGGTTCGTTCCACCACTTTGCACCGGCATCTGCTTGTACGCCGAGTGATAGTTGTGGATCGCCAACCCAAGTTGCTTGAAGTTGTTGCTGCAACTCATTCGCCGCGCTGCTTCGCGCGCCGCCTGGACGGCCGGCAACAACAAGCCGACCAGAATGCCAATGATGGCAATCACAACCAGCAATTCGACGAGTGTAAACCCGCCCCGCCGGTTGATAGGACTTTGATTCATAAGATTATTCCGATGCTAAAAAACCAAAAAAAAACGCAACCACAGGTCTCTGTAGTTGCCCCAAAATGAATGTGATCAACTGACGTCGATCAACAAGAATCACTGACTGTGCATGTCCGCAGCGTTTTGCGCGGCCATCTCTTCCATTTCCGCTTCGGTGTGAACCACGCTGTCATCAACGGGCGAAACCGTGACGGTGTCGCTGGGACCGCAACCGCTGGCAAGTGCCAAGCAAAACGTCAGCGAGAACAAAGTGAAATAAGCTTTCATAACGACCTCAAATCATCGAAAAGACTAGAAACAAACGACTAGTTGCCAAGCCAAATAAGACTGGGGGAACAATTGCCCCTCCCACAGGAAAAAACTGAGCAACACGAAACCACAAAGAGTTGGAAGAGAATCCAGCATGATATCCTTCGCGGATCAGTCATTCTGGATACTAAATCCCGTCTCGATGGGGTGTGCCGACAAAAATTGCAAAAACGAACATTTCTACAATCGGCGACCGATATTAACGAAAACTTAGCCTTTGCACACCCTGTACGAATAAATAGTCGTTCCCCGGCTCGATGCCCTCGAATACCTGTTCACTGCCATCGCCCCAGCGAACGATGGCTCGAATGGGGCCAGCGGAGGGGTCGACGGCAAACCACAGACGTCGTTGTTTGCTGCACTGGAATCCATCACCGGCGATGAGCTGTTTGGTGACCGTGTGGTTGCCAAATTCCAGTGAAACGGTGGCACCGATCGCGTCGCGGTGCACCGTTGTGCCAACTAATTCGGCCGTCACGGTTTGCTTGCTCGGTGCTGCGGGTGTTTGATTGATCAGTAGCGACACCGGATCAAACAGATGCGTGACCAAGACATCCAAACGGCGATCTCGATCGGCATCGAGCGTGACCAGGGCTCGACCGAGTCGCGGTGTTTGAAAAGCCGCGCCCAGTGTTTCCGCGGGGACCGGCGCATACCGCCGGTCTGGCTGGCGACGAAACAGTTGCATTGGCATACGGTAGGCATGACCGCTGGTTGAAAAATCGTCCACATTGCCATTGGCAACCACCAATTCCAGTGTCCCGTCGCCATTGGCATCAATCCACTGCGTTCCGTAACCGAGCATCGAGAGTGTGGGTGCGGCCAAGCCGACGGCCTGGGTGCGATCGGCCCAAATCCCGTCTGCGATTTGAGCGTACAGGGTGTTGTATTCGTCGGTGAAGTGCGTCACATAAAAATCCACGTCGCCATCGCCATCTGCGTCGTCGGCTGCGATTCCCATGGAGGCCTGCGACAGCGAACGCTGGTCCAACGCGACACCGCGGGCGGCGGCCTGTTCAACCAACTGAAACGAATCGGACTGCTGATCGGTGGACCAGTAATGATTGGCTGACATGTCATTGGACACATAGACGTCCAACCCCCGGCGCTGATCAAAGTTGCCGATCACCAACCCCAACCCACGCCCAGCTTCTGGCTGGGATGCTCCGCCGCCCAACCAAGCTGTGCTTTGGTCGACAAAGCTGCCGTCGGGTCGGCCTTGCCAAACACGATCTGCAGCGGCGGGAAAAACGAGTGGACCACATGAGCGATGCGTCGATTGGTTGTCAGCAAAACACTTTCGCGTCAGCACATCGTCGCCGCCGACATATTGCACATCAAACAGATCCGCCAAACCGTCCGCGTCTAGGTCTGCGATCCCAACCGAAGTCGTCCAATCGGCCGGTTGCGGCGTCGATCCCAGCATGATCTCACGAAAGGTGCCGTCACCATTGTTTTGCAACAATTGGTTGCGACCAAAGTTGCCAATGTAGATGTCTGGCAACCCATCGCTATTGATATCACCGACTGCGATGCCTTGGGTGTATCCATCATCCAACGCATTTGCCGGATCGGTGCAGTCGTGAAATTGTCCGCCAAGATTTCGAAACAGGCGATTGGTCGATGAATCGGTTTGTTGGGGACTGCCGTCACATTGGCTGAGGTACAGATCTGGCCAGCCGTCTAAATCAAAATCGATCACGCCGGCTCCGCCGGCCCCCGACTGATAGATCCACAATCCGGATTCACCCTCGGCCGGAGCGGCAATTTTGCAAACATGATCAAGTCCCCGCTCGGCAGCCTGGTCGGCAAATCGGATCCCGGCAGAGGCGTTCGCGGGTGTGTCACCGTTGATGGTGTCACGGTCCAAGGAAACGATTTCTGGCAGGTCATCGATGTCAATGCCATCGGTCACGCGGTGGTCAGACAACTGCCATGGGGTGCGACCGTTGAGTTGTTTGCGGATGTCTTGGAACACGGTGAGCGCTGAATCATCGGGATCCTGCGTCATCATCACAGCGATCCGCGCCCACGAGGCGGCCTCCCAAAGCCGGCCAAGCTTTTGCATCGATTTGGCAATCTTGACGGCCGCACGCTGGGAATGGTTGCGCCAGAAGAAGAACGATTCGACGTCGTCACGCATGCCTGCGATCAGCGCCGCGCGACCGGCGGCTGATTGCGATGCTTGGGCTCGGTCCAACTGGGCCAATCCTGTCGACAACCGCAGCAGTGCCTCGCCATTGTTCTGGTCCAACTGAGCGGCCTGCCAAAACGCTCGGGTGGCTGCCGCAGGATCATCGCCGCTATTGGCCCAAATGCCCAGCGCCATCCAATACTGTGGCTGCGAGCGAACGGCTGCGGGAACGGTATCAAACCAGGCGGCCAATTCACTGTCCGCCAGCGCAGGATCTGCCTGGCGATCCCCCGCATTCACTTCAACGATCGCTCGACCGTAATAGGCGGATGATTCGAGGAAGTCCGGGTGTGATTTCCACACTCGTCGCAAATCGTTGATCGCTTCGTCCCAGCGGCCTTCATAGGCAGCGACTCGGGCCAGCGCATACAGCGGCCGTAGATCCGATGGATTCTCCGCTAGCGCGAACTCACAGATCGCAACATCCGTTTGTGGACGAGTCAAATCGGTCAGAATGATCAATTCCTTGGCCCCGGCCTGACCGCGTTGAATCAAGTACTGCAGGTGTTCGGCGGCGCGGCGTTCTAGTCCTAGCGAGGCAAGCAGTCCGGCCAAATCGCGACGTGTTGTTTCATCGTCCGGGTCGATTCGCACCATTTGTTGCAGTGTGTCGACCGCCTGAAACGGTTTCCCCACCGCCAGCCATTGCCGTGCCAGTTTGTCCAACAACTTGGTGGCTGGAGGGTCGGACAAGCCGACGGCGGTCTGATAGCGGCGGATGGCTTCGTCGCGCTGGCCTCGGGCAACGGCAACGTCTGCGGCGGTTTCCCAAGTCTGTCCATCATCCGGATCGGACCGCGTCAGTTGGCTGACCAGTTGCTCTGCGGCCACTAAATGACCGGCTCGTGCCAGCGTGTTCACGTCCTGTAGCGATCCGGTCTTCGTCGTCGCTGCTGGCGTTTGACCTTTCGATGCCGTTGCACTTGATGTGGCAGCGCTCTGCGACGCCGCATCCGGCCGCCGGCATCCCGAGACGATCAGTAACAGCACCGCCAACAGAACGAGCGGGACGCGAATAGAGAGGGATTGGGTCAACGCGTTGGTGGGGTTTTCTGTGAAAAATGTGTGATGAAAGCGTAATCGATAACGACCTGCGTTGAAACAATCTGGGTGCCCCGACACAATCTCCCGCCGCGGGAAAGCCGTGCGGTTGTTAAGTTGCGCGTTCGCCAGCCCAGAGGACGATACACAAAGTGCCGGCGGTGTGAGCCGCCGGGAAATACGGGAGATTTTTTTCCTAGCCCGGAGGGGCGGCACATGGTTTCACGAAGCGTTGCATTATTGTGTCGCCCGCTGGGCATTAGAAAACGCAGCTTCAAAATAGGCGCGTCGGGCTATTAAAAAACCAGTATCTGATGCAAAACGGCCATTTCACAACACATTCAAGAGCTTGGGTTTCTTCGCGGCACACCCTTCGAACGTCGAAACGTTGACACTGTTGGAACCGTCCGCCGAGTCAACTAGAGTGCCGCTTCCCACCGGCTAACGATAGTCGAGTCGTTTGGCCCGAGCCGTTTAGCACGGGCCGGCCGATCTGCATTCCCCTTCCCACCTGTACAATTCACTGCGAAGAACCTCCATGCGATTTCCCCTCGTTGTATTGACGTCCATTCTGTTGATCGGCTCGACCGTGCAAGCACAGCAAATCATTGCCCACCGCGGCGCGTCCTTCGATGCACCAGAAAACACCGTCGCCGCGTTCCAATTGGCTTGGCAGCAACAAGCCGACGGTGTCGAAGGCGACTTTTATTTGACGGCGGATAACGAAATCGTCTGCATCCATGACAAGACCAGCAAACGCGTTGCTCCGGAGCAACCCGAACTATCCATCGCCACATCGACCTTGGCCGAATTGCGAAACCTGGACGTCGGCAGTTGGAAGGACAAGCGTTATCAAGGTGAAAAAATCCCCACACTTGCCGAGGTCATCGCGACGATCCCGGAGGGCAAAACATTTTTTGTCGAGATCAAATGTGGCCCCGAAATTGTGCCCGTCTTGAAACAGCAACTTGCCGATTCAGGTCTGTCCGATCAACAGATCGTGATCATTTGTTTTAACCAGGAAGTGATCCGTCAGACTCGGCAACAAATGCCGCAATACAAATCCAACTGGTTGACGTCGTATAAGCTAAATAACCTGACCGGACGTTGGAGCCCGAGTCAGACCGATGTCATAAAGACGCTGAAGCTGACCGGAGCCAGCGGACTGGGCAGCAAAGGTGAACGTGCCGTTGTCACCGAAGAATTCATCACAGCGGTTCAGTCGGCCGGCAGTGAAGTGCACGTGTGGACGATCAATGATGCCGCTCTCGCGCGTGAGTTCGGCCAGCGTGGTGCCGCATCGATCACGACCGATCGCCCTGCGTTTATCCGCGAAGCACTGGGTCAAACAGGCAACTAAACGCCTCGGCAAATCATTTGCGGCGACGCTGGCAGATCACGCACGCGCCGCCGATCAAACCTAGCAATCCGGCCGAGCCCGGTTCGGGGATCGCCGTGACGCCGGTGATCATGAAGTTGTCGATCCGCATCGCACCGTTTGCATCGTTCCTCGAAAAATCGTCAAATCGAAGTGCAACGGTGGTTTGATTGTTCAACGCCGTGACAGCGCTCAAATCAATGGTTTGTGTCACGAACGATCCATCGACCAATGCAAGCGTTTGATTGTTCAGCAGGTCGGTCGACAGGCCGCCGGCGAAATCTTTGATGGTGCCCACGACGTCACCCGGATTCGTGACATCAACCAGTGCGTTGGTGTCATACTTCAGGTCATACGACATGATTTCCTCCACCGGATCTCCATTGCCCCGGATGTCAAAACGGACCTGGATGGTTTGAAATCCCAGGGTCGAAAATTCGACGAACCATTCGGCATCATTGTCGCCTGATTTGGCGACGTCATCCCAAGCCATTGCTTGCCCATCCGCTGCGTTGATACCGAGCGCTGCGTCTGTGAAAACGACGCCGTCTTTGCCGTTGCCATCGGTGTCGGCGCGTTGCTGGTACAGGATTCCGCTGCCTTGCGAAGCCGTGTGGATAATCTGTGGTGATTCATCCGCTTCCACATATCCGTCATTGAAATCCCAAAATCCGATCACGGTATCGGCGTGGGCCGGGGCGTGACTGGACAGCATGATCGGGCCGACGATGGCAACGCAGCAAAGTAGTTTCGAGAAGCGATTCACGGCAATTCACAACAACGAATTAGAAGAGAAGAGGTCGGCTACGCATTATGATTCAACCGGCGTAAATACCGACGACTGAATTGGCCATAGTCCTGGCTATCGATATCACCGTCGCCGTCATAATCGAGATCGCCGTCGTAATTGGCATCCGCCGAATGGCTTAGAAAGGCCAATCCGAATTGTCCGAGATCTTGACCGTCGACATCACGGTCCCCGTCGTGATCCCCGAATAGGCGAAAGAACTGATCGGCTTCGGAATCACCAAAGGAATGGTCAAATGCCATCACGGTTCCGGAATCGCTGGACGTCACTTTGGCGGCGACGACGGTCAATTGATACGCACCATCGACCAGTGAATTGCCACCGACCGGACGACTGATCACCAGTGGGCTGCTACCAAACGTAATCTGGGCGACTGTCTTGCCGCCGATGATCTGGCTGGATACCTGCAGATTGCCAACGCTGTCACCGGAGTCACGATCTTGCACAACAAATGAGTCAGCGGACACATCGACCTGTTGATCAAAGTTGACCGTGATTTGTGTGACCGATGAACGACCGGGCAGGGCGTTGTTGACCTGGACCGATTCGACGACGGGTCGCAGCGGGATGCCGCCGGGTGTGGGTGTCTCGGCAACCCAGCTGTCGTGGTAATTCCCCAGGGTGCTTGCTGCGATCCGCTGCAATGACGGGCCTTGGCCATCGGCTGCGACCGGCCAGGGTGCGAGGTCATCATAGAACACTTCGTCCACGGTGACCCGCGGCGTCACTGTCGGGTCATCGGTCGGTGGATCATCGTGATCTTGCAACTTGACGATTCCATGACTGTTGTTGAGGGAACCGCTGAATGGACCGACCAACCGGACCCCAGCACCGATTCCATAGCGGTCACGAAACGCGGTTAATTTAGTCGCATTGGCAGCGTCGACGGGATCAAACGAAACGACGACCAGAGCTTCGCCAACGGCCAACGTTTCCCCGTCGGCAAAATCAAAATCACTTTCGCCGCGCAGTCGCCACTGCGTTAAATCCATCACGCTCCCGGCCGCATTCTGGATCTCGATGAACTCGAAATCTTGAGCGGTCAGCGTTGGGTCATTCAGCAATTCATCTGCCGTCGGATCGGTCGGATGGTACTGGATTTCTGAAATCACGACCGGAGCGGTTTTGAACGTGCCGTTGATCAACCCCAGCGAACGGTTCGCCAGCGGAACCAGTCGGCCCCCGGAACCAACAATGCGACCGACAGACACACCGTTGAAAGTCGCATCAAATTGGACCTGATCCTCCAAACCGGTCGCACTGCCGCCGCTGCCGGAAAACAACCACACCGAATCACCTTTTGCAGCGCTGAGCGCGAACGGCACCAAACTGTTTCCGTTAGCCGAGGACGGGTTAAAGTCCGATTCGTCGAACACAATGTATTCGCCCGCTGCGATCGTTGTCCCGGCTGGAATCTTGTACTTTTCCGGTTCGCTGCCGTCGTCGCTGAGGAACCAACCGCCGATCCCGAGTGGCTGGTCGGTGGGGTTGTACAACTCGATCGCATCGGACAATGGTTCGTCGGTATGCGCCAGGACTTCGTTGACAACGATTCCAAATGGCGATTGGCCTACCGCGCCGGGCGAACCACCAAACTCAACGCTACCGATGTAGTGATAGGGCTTGCCTGTTTCGGCAACCGGTACCAGTGCCGGATCGACCAACACCAATGAACCTCCAACGCCATCGGCCCATTGTGGCCAAGGGTCATCAACATCGTAGGTGACATCAGCAATTTCATTGCCGCTGGCGTCGACCACTCGAATACGTTCGCCACTGTTGGAGAGTTTCCCTTCGTACTGGCCGACGATCCGACTGGGGTCGACGCCAGGATAGGTGCTGGTGAAGATCACCTGGTCGTGCACCAACAGGGCTGATTCGCCCGGTCCTAGTTTGGTTCCCAGCGGAATCGTGAACGGCGCGCTGGGACCATCGGTGATGGTGACCCCGTCCAGATCGATGGTGACCGCCGAACTGCCGGACGTGATGTTGCGAAGTTCTAGGTATTCCGCGTCACCATCGAGCGCGGGATCATAGTTGATCTCCGACAATCGCAAGTTCGCCGGCGACGCGGGTACATTCAGGATTTGGAACAAGGCCTGATTCTTTGCCGACCATTGCCCACCGGCGTCCAAGGTTCGCGCAGTGACCTGGGTGGTGTCGGTCAGTGGGATCGATGCCGCCGATTGAGTGCTGAGCAACACTTCGGCATCAAATGTTAAATCACTGCTATTGGCAGAAATCTGATGCACTTCGGCGGCGATGACATTGGTCCCTTGCAGCATCAGCGCGGGGTCGATTGCGAATTCGAACCATTGACTTTCGCTGGCACCCCCGACCACCGAGCTCGCCAGTGTGGTCGACGACAATGGACCGCTGGGCAGGTTGTCGCGAACGATTTCGACTCCGTTCAAATACACCGCCACCCCATCGTCACGCCGTACCCGCAGCGTCGCCGACACCAGCGACCCCGCGGTCAGGTCGGCGTTAAACTCGTGTCGGAAATAACTGGTGAGGTGTTTATTAGATGAATCGCTGCCGAACGAAATCACCGTCGCTTCATCACCATCGCCGTACCCGAGCTCTGCGGGACCGCTGGCCCAGGCGGTGTCATCGAACGCCGCGGAAATCCAGTTGGACGGCGGCTGGCTGCCGTCATCCAGATAATTCCATTCTGCTCCCGATTGAACCAGCAACTGGTCCACCTGCTGGGGATCATAGACCAGCGCACTAGATTGGATGCCGCCACCGACGTCGCGTGGATCGCTGCCATCGATGGTGTAGTAGACCAGCCCATCAGGCGAATCGAATCGCAGGGAACTGGTGTCTGTGATTTGGCCGCCATGCTGTTGTGACCCATCAATCAAAAACGATGGCGCATCGATGTTGGGAAACAACGGCGCCGGAACCACCACGTTGTAGTCACCGGCAGTGTCTTTCAAGACCAGCGTGGTGTTGCGGAACTGGTCCAGCAGAATCTGATTTCGATTGGGCAAATAGTTGTTTTTCAGGCCTGCGATGGCGTTTAAAAAGTCAGCTTGGCCGCGCGGTGAATTTTCACCACGTCTGGCATCACCCCAGCGAGCCGATTCGGCGATCACAGCCGTCTCAATCTTGGCCGCTTCATCATTCACCTTCTGGATCAGTGCCGCGGTACTCAGCGGTCCGTCATTAAAGAATGCTGATTGAACGGTGTCGGCAAAACGAATGCGATATTCTTCGTTGGCCATCAATTGTTGATGCAACCATTGCGGGTTGAAAAAATCGACTCCGATCTCGTAGTTCGCTGCGTTCCATGGGCCGTTGCGATTTTCGTTCACGTTCCGCATCGTGTGTTCGGCATCGTGTTGAAAGAATCGAAATCCCTCCCGTCCGGTGCGATCGCGGATGGCAAAGTAGTTGTTGGGTTGATCGTTCCCCAGAAAATTTGAAATCGGTGCATCCAGGTTGCCACCACGGAGCGTTTCGATCATGTACGTGATCAGGTTGTCGACATCCAACAGCACCGGGTAATTCAGATTGTCGCTGCCGTCGGGGTTTTTGCCTTGGGCTTGTAGGTAGGCGGCATCGTCAACAAAAGCCGGCGTCACCCCATCAGCGGCACGCGCGTTCGCTTGCGACCAAAGTTGTTCGTAGGCGTCGAAATTACCATCGGTTGCGATGTTGCGATAATCACCCCGCTCCGGTTTCAAGACGTCATAGTCGCCCGCCTGGCCGCCAAAATAAGACTCCGCATAGTTCGCGTCGGCGCGTTCCTGGGTTTGGTACAGTCCCCAGTATTGGCCGTTCAGATACAGGTGGATCCAGGTGCTGCGGGTGTAGGGCTGTCCCAGGTCACGCTGGTTCTGTCTGGCCAAGACCTCGGCAATAAAATTGTTGCTGGCATCCCCACTGCCACTCCATGAATAGTTTTGCGGGGTTCGCAAGTCCAGTTTTTGAAACTCCGACACGCCGGTATCCCCATGCACCGGATAGTCCAATGACGAATCACCATAAGAGCCACGGAAGAACAACTTGAACGAGTGTTTGGCGTTGGCGCTGCGGCGACTGTAGCCACCGCGAATTCGCAGTCCGGCGTTGACTTGGAATCCTTCACTGCCATCGGGATTGAGCCACTCGGCCGATGTCGGACGTTCCCAGTCGCGGCCGTCCTGTTGGGCATTGGCATAGATTCCGATGACAGGGTCAAACAAGTTTTCCAAGTCGGTCGTTAATGACAGTGTCGGCGCCGCCAAAAGCGCTGCCTTGACCTGCTCGGCTCCCTCGGCCGAAATCACGTCGGGGTCGATTCCATAGTCCACCGCATTTTGTCCCCAACTCGCCGGCCAACCGGGCGGTGCATCGCCGTTGTTGGATTGGTTCAGCACATCGTCCAAGAACAAATACGTACGGGTGATACTGGGTAGTGACACATAGTCATCGGCGACAGCAATCGCCCGCAGCGTGGTCGTCCCGGTGATTGCTATCGGCCCGCTGTAAACGATTCCGTTGGTCTCACTGGGCTGGCTGCCATCGGTCGTGTAGACGATCTGAGCAACAGTGTCGCTGGAGTTCAACGTGACGCTTTGGGCTGTATCGTAGAAGCCGGCTGGCAGGTCTGCGGTCACCCGCTGCAACACGCCTAGCACCGGATCTTGATTCAGCTGGCCAGGTGTGGGTGTTGAAAAGTAGGTCGGTGTGGGACTGACCAATCGTGTGTTCAGCAGTTCGGCTGAAATCAGAAAGCTGTCGTCGGCAGCGGAGGCATTGAGTCCCTGGATCGCCAACAGATTGTCGCCGTCCTGGATCGCCGCGATGGCGGTGGCATCGAGAGGGATTTCGACCACTTGCAAAACGTCACTCGGATCGCGCGAGGCGGTTGCGGCCGCATCGAATCCGACCGAGGCCGGGGCATTGCGGCGGGCGATTTCAACGCCGTTCAAATACGCCACAAAGCCGTCGTCGTGACGGATCTGTAGCGTCAACGATTCGACCGTCGCGGCGTCAGCGACCTGGAACGGAAATCGCAGGTACGCCGATGAATTCACCGTCGCCATTTCCGATTCGATATCGGTGTTGACCAGCGGGTTCTGACCCGCCACGTAGGGTGTGAACGCGGTTAAGCCACCGGCGGCGGTGTCGCCCACTAAATCAAAGGCTGATGAAAACGACGCTTCGTTGCCCGGCGCGGCAAAGAACTCGACCCCCGCTCCGCCGGCGGCCTCAAACATCACTAACCGCACGTCATACTCGCCGGCAGCAGGCAGATCGAATGTTTCGATCGTGTTCTGGGCGCCGCGTGTGCCGGGGAATGAGGACGCGTAGTCAACACCGCCGCGCGACAGAACCAAACCAAAGCCGTCGTCGCTATTGACGCCAAAGGACCACTGGCCCGCGCTGGGGACATCGATCGTGGCCGTCGCCTCGATCACAAAATGATTGATGTCGTCACCGACCGATTGTGTCGGAAACGCCAAATCATTGCCGTAATTTCCGCCAGCACCGGTGCCCAACAGATTGATCACGCTGGAACGCTCGGTCACTGAAATCGATTGATAATCCGGGTTGGCGAGGACCGATTCGGCGATCGCCAGCGAAGTCACGGATCCATCGAAGGTTTCAAACGATTTTGCTTTGACATAGCGGATGTCAAACCCTGGCTGGACGATACCAAATCCGACGCCGTTGGTCGCGTCGATCCAGCCGCTGTCATTAAAACCAACTTGTTGCCAACTGTCACCGAGCGATGCATCGGTGGGCACCGAGACCGCGACGGCAGACTGCAGTCCGACCAGGGGCTCGGCAACGTATTCAAACCCGTATGAAACATTCGAGCTTTGGCTGGGATACTGTGGCGCAAACTCACTGGCCACAACGCCCGACGAATCCACTAGCGCCAGGTATTCGCCATCGCTGGAAAGTTTGAAATTCGTATGCAGTTGCTGTCCGGAAACGGCCAGGTCTTTGCCCGATGCAAACACGACCAGCGATTCACTTGGTGCCAGCGGCGTCGCGGGAAAGCTCCACTGGGTCAGGTCAGTTGCGTCATCGGTTAACGACCAACCGCCCAGATCGATGGCCTGGCTGGTTGGGTTATAGATCTCGATCCAATCGCTCGAATCGCCATCGATGTCATCCAAACCACCTGAGTTCGAAGCCAGGAATTCGCTGATCACGGGCGTCGCTGCCAACACCATCCGTTTTTCCAGTCGCTCGCTCAGCAGCCGCCGCTTGTGTCGTTGCCGCGATTGCCGGGGCCCGGTCTGTCGCGCGCGCCGATGGCGAGGGGAATCGTTGGCAGGAACGAAATTGGCGAGGCGCCTGAAAAAGCTATGCGGCACAAGTTCAGACCGAAAGAGAAGACAAGAGAGGGGGGCGACAGCGACGCTGCAATAGTGCACGGATAGTAACTCGGGCACTGCTAAATCGCAACGTTACCCCCCTATATCTTGCCAGTGGCAGTCGGTCCCACCTTGAGAGTTAGTGAATCGAGACCGGATTGCTATCAACCAGAACCCGGGCCACGTCGATGGGAACAATGCTCGATCGCTCGAGTTCCTTGTGCAGCCGGGTGGAGAGCTTTTCTTGGGTGAATTGGATTCGGAAATCCCGCCGACTGGACATTTTGAGTCCACAGGCAAAACTGGCTTCCGACCGCTCGGTGGGGGTCATTTGATCCATCATCTGTGTCAGGATAGGCAGTGGATCAGAATGCCCCGCCACCATGACTTTGCGACCATCGCGGACCAAACTACAGATCTCGCGGGCGATCCACTGCACGGCATGGTCTGGCAATTTTGCGGGCGTGGAATCGATGAAGTCGCTTTTGGGTGGCGGCAATTGAAGGGGGCGTCGCGGCAGGGCGGCCTGCGGCAAACTTTCATCGTGATCGATCGGCAAAATCAGGTAGCCCAGCGCGAGTGCGGTGCGCATCAACTCGATCGCATGAAATTCAAATCCCATCAGATGTTTGCGCGAGATCACCAATGCGCTGGTGACAACGGACAGTCCGCCGCGCCCGCTGTACTCGGGGCCGCCGTGTACCGATCGGCCGACGACAAAATGAAACTCGGACAATGGGAAGTAGCTCAGTCCCCATGCGTCGAGTGCCGCGTGACCTTGACCGACCTCCAGCGAATTGTGTGACGGTGCCCACTGACAGAACGTACTGGACATCGTCAAATCGACCCCCTCCGATTTTCCGATGATCTGGTAGCCGTTCATTCGGTGGCGTTTCACAGACCCGTATGTGACTTGGTCGACTTGCATCGCAACGGTGCCTTAACTGTTTTGGATGGCCCAGTGCAACGGTTCGATGACGCCGCGTGGTTGGATATGAAACGGAACCCGCGCGACGGCGCCGGTATCGTTGCTGAGCAATGCCGATGAACCGACGACGCTGGCGCTAAAGACTTCGTGTCGAGGAAAATTGTATTGGCAGTAGTCGCGGAAGCGCGGCATGTTGTTGGCCATGAACCGACGTGGATCAAGCGCGGCTTCGGGGCAGGTGTCGCACTTTGTGAACACCACTGCGATTGCAGGGGTCAAATCCCGCGTCTTACTGATCTCCGATAGCCCCTGTTCCTGTGTGATGTAGGATCCCATCTTCATCGCAAACAGGTCTTCACGAGCACCGTTGTCACGGACTTCCACCGAATCGCACAACAAGAGGAACGCCGCGGTACGTTGTACGATGTGGCTGACAGCCGGATAGGTGCCGGCATGTTCCAGCTCCATCGCGATCGCTTCGCCGGCAAAATCGGGCGCGACAAAATCGACTTGCTTGACCTGTTTGCCCGATGAATCGGTGACCACACAGTGCAACCATTTCCACAGGTCCGATTCGTTCGGGGTTTTTTCCGGGAACCGACGTTGTTCCAAGGCCGAGATCACTTGTTCCTGCAGTGCGATCGAAAACGCACCGTTGGGAACGCCTTTTAGTTTTCGGGCGCCGCCGCACAAGATGTCCAACAACATTCCCAGGAACACCGTCTTGCCGGCATTACTGGGGCCGACCACCGAAATAAAGTGTGGTCGAGTGGCGCGTTTGCGAACCGACCGCGTGATTTCGGCCGGCGTTTGACACTCGACGCAAAACTCGTCCAAGGTGGTCATTTGGCCGTCACAGCAAACGCAGGGTGGGGCGTTGGAATAGGCCAGTGCTGACTGGTAACTCTCTGCGGAATTCATCGGATCAACTGAGAAGAGGGAAGGGTGTTGGAACGCGACGGTGACAGGCAACGTCCGCGGAGTGAATTTCGGTCGCTTTGGTGTTAGGCAAATACGTTGACCGGTTCGGATTGGATCTGGCCATCGCCGGGAGGCACCAATCCTTCGGCACTGAAACAACAGCGAAAGCCGATGTTGGATTTCCTGGAGGACAACGTCTGCGCACTTCGACCATGACAGGAGATGTGCGAGTGGAAGTAGCTATCGAAGGCTCCGCCACGGATCTCGGCCATCGGGTCCGTCAGGTGAACCGTGATCTCCTCGGTAGCTGCGAGGATGTACTGGGTGTTCATCCATTCCCAAACATTACCGATCAATTGGCGCACACCGTTGGGTGTGTTACCGCCGGTGCATTCGTGAACCGAGACGGTGTGATGTTTTCCACAGGCCCAAGTGTTGGCGTATTCGGGATCAAACGAATTCCCCCAGGGGTACTTGGATTCCTCCAGTGTGTCGCTGCTGGTTTTTCCCCAGGTCCCTGCGCGCTGCCATTCGGCACTCGATGGCAACCGTTTTCCAACCCACTGCGCGTAGGCGTTGGCTTCGTACCAGGACACGCCGACCACGGGATGTGCCAGGCAATTCTTGTCGGGGGCACCGCGGAACCAATGTGCCGGCCCGGGTCGCCCAGTCATGTCGACAAATTGCAATACCGAGGGCAGCACGTGTTCGGGCCACAGTTGAGCGTCGGAGTAACCGCCGGCGTCGACAAAGCCTTTGAAATCGGCGTTGGTCACGCACCATCGATCCAGGTAGACCGATTCCGCATCACAGGATCCGATGGTTTGAGGAACCAAGATGAATCCTTCGTCGGACGTGGTCGCATATTCGCCGCACAGTGTGACGGAACCGCCCGGGACATACGCCATGTCGTGATCGATCGCTTTCCAGGCAAACTGTAGCGATTCTGAATCGAACAGGACTCCGTCTTGAGGGCGGACGATTTTTGCATACTGACGATCGCGAACCATCTTGCGGATGTCGGGTGGTGCATCGGGAAAGTCCAATGTCAGCGACGGATCGACAGGCTGATTCATTTTGTCGCCCGAAATTGCGGCGAAAAAATAGTTCAGCGGCCGGCTGAATAAAGTTGCAAAGGTCACGATTGACTCCGGATGGATGGTTTACGTGTTTCGGTTGGAGTGGATGGCACGCTGCATCCGTTTGAATTCTTCGATCCGCTGTCGCGACGCTGCTTCAGCCTGCTCGTACTCGTCTCGACTGGCCGCCTCGGGGTCGGGCGCCAGACGCGCCGGAGCGATCGGCCCCGACACCGCTGTGGGCTGCGGCCCGGTGGCACCGATCGGTTTGACCTTGGGTGGCGGTTGTGGGCCTGACGCAACTGTCCGCGGCATGGCTTGATCAGACTGCGGTGGCAGGCCCATCCGCGGGGCGTTGGGCATTTGTGGAGCACCGGGCATTTGCGGTGCACGAGGTATCTGTGGGGCGCCGGGCATTTGCGAGGCGGCCTTTGCCGCAGCCTGTGCCGCTGCATTGCCAACGGCCGGGGCGGGCACGACCGGACCGCCGGCCACCGCCGGATTGGGGCTCGCCGCCGTGGCCTTTTTGGCAACTGCGACCGCGGCTCGGGCACCCTGAAGGGCCTTGCGACGCTCCACTTCTACGTCGAGCCAGGCGGCAGTCAACCGTTTGGCCTGCTCCTTCAGTCCCTCTTCTTTTGCACTCGATCGCTTGTTGAACTCCGCGTTCTCTCGATCAAATCGAGACATCGCGTTGGCAAGCAACGATTCGCGTTCGATCAATTGCGACGAACGATGGATCAGCCGACGGATCCGCCCGATCCACTCGCGAGCGAAATTGTCAACCTCCGTCACGATCAAGTCGAGACTTTCGTTCGCTTGATCGTCACTCGGCGAACCGGTGATCGGACTCGATGAGTCGATCATTTCGTTGCGTTCGGACATGGACTTTCAGGGGTTGGCGATTCAATACTCGTCATCGACACGTTTCCAGAGACTGGAAATCCGACCCAACAGAGACTCTCCCTTTTGTTCTCGTTCGGTCTTTTCTTCTTCGTGAATCTCGCGCAAGTGCTCGCGTAGAGTTTGCAACTTGTAGGCGAATTCACGATCCGGTTGCTCTTTGGAATCTGGGACACTGTCGATGTCTTGCAACTGTTTGGACAACTGGAAACGCAAGCGTGAAACGGTGGCTTTTTCCTGAGCCAGTTCAGCACGTTCGGCTTGCAACGCTTCCGGATCTTCGGTTTGCAATCGCTCGATTTGACGTGTCAGCGATGCGGATTGCTTTTGCGATTTGTCGAGTTCCGATTGCAGATCGGCATTTTGTTGCTGCAATTGTTTCAGCGTGTCGTCCGGGACGACATCTTCTGCGACCGATTTGCCGAAGCGTTGCGCCGCGGTGTGCAATCGTTGTTGAAACTGGTCACGTTCCTGGCAGGCTGCTTCCCAACGACCTCGCAGTGCGTCATGTTCGGCTTGCCATTCCGATTCCCGTTCTCCGATCCGCTGCTCAATTTCGGCGACCCAGTTTTCCAGGCAATTACGTTCTTCACGTTCCGCTTGGTTCTGTATTTCAGCCAGGTGCAGTAATTCTTGAAGTGTGGAAACACGTTCGTCGTGCTCAGCCAATTCGTTCAACAGGTCATCGACGCGATTGACCAAGTCCGAACTGCCGAATGCATCGTCGGCGGATTGGCCGCTGACGGAAGCGTCCGCGCCATTGAGTGCCGGATCGCACTCGCGGATGGACGCCATTTGTTCGTCACGTTCGGCCAATTGAATCCGCAGATCTTCGATCTCCGATTTCAGCAGTTGGACGATTTCGGCATCGACCGGTTCATCGTCCATCTCACAGGGATCCCAGTCATAGTTCTCCGCTGAAAACGCATGCTTGGGGGCTTCGCTAGCAGACAACGATTCGCTGATGTCTTCGGCAATGTCGTCGACGGTTTCGATCGCGTTCGATTCCGCTGACAGGTCGAACGTCGGCTCTGGTGTGGTCTCGGCCGGCGGTTCGACGGTGGGCTCAACGGTCGATTCAGCCGTTAATTCAACGGTGGGCTCGGTCGATGATTCGGCAGCGGAGTCGGCTGTCAATTCACCCGTCGGTTCAAGCGCCACCTCGTCGGTTGGTTCGTCTGTCGATGTGACGACGGCGACATTCATGTGTTGCAGAACATCGCTGACCGAACGCGGCGGCGCTGCGACCGGTGGTTGATGCTCGCTATCCTCGCCCACACCCAGATGTTCCATCCCGACAGATTCTTCGCGGACTTCCGGCTGCACGACGCGACCATTTCGGGTGATCGGTTTGGGGCCGGTCGTGGACGCTTTGCCGTCGAGCTCGATCGTGACGCTACCGACAACAATCGAATCGCCGACTTGCAATTGCGTTTTTTCCTCGATCGCGACGCCATTGACTTTCGTACCGGCCTCCGACGCCCAGTCCTGGATGGACACACTGTCCCCATCGACATCGATCAAGCAGTGAATGTGTGCGATGTGGTCACCTTTGACCTGAACACCACAGGAATCGCTTGTGCCGACAAACACGCTTCGGCCGTTCTCCAATCGGTGCTCGATCGGCGACGCGCTTTGGCGTGCAATACGAAGCGTGAACTCGGTCGCAGTTGTGACGGTGGATGGATTCATGAAAGGGTCTCCGAAATCGGGGTCTCGATCGATAGCATCGGGGCCACTGGTGCTGCCGGTGCAGCGGCGACGGGATCCGACGAGGGTGCTGCGGCGGAAATCGCATCGAGGTTCTGCATCGTGTCGATCAACGTTTCGCAGCTGTACGGCGATTTGAGAACCTGATCGGGTTCAAAACCGAGCAATTTCTGCCAGGGCACATTGGGATCGTCGACCACTTGTGCCGGGGCCAACACGATCTTGCGGGCGGTGCCAAACGCTTCTTCTGCCGAGGTGTAGGCCTCGCGAATCGCATCACAGCTCTGCGGAGTGTCGACGGCAAAGAAGACAGCATCCGGTTTGGTTCGTTTGACCAACAGCTGCAACGTCAGAGTGTCGCGAACGATTTTGCCGACAAATTTTTCGGAAGCATGTTTCAGTTCGTTGCGCAGTTGTGCCGCCGCGACCGAGTTGGTTTCATAGGCAACGAATTTGCCTTCGCTTTCGTCGCGGGTGTATTCCACGATGTCAGCCGACGCAAATCCGCCCAGAACGCGTCGCAGTTCGTCGCGTTCCCAACCGAGCCGCTGCTGCAGTTCGTCGATCGACCGCGGCTCGCTCAATAGGTTCATGATCTTCATGTGTTTGGCCGACAGTCCGGCACGATCCAAGTTCTGACCTCGGATCGCACGGCGGACGTAGCGCAATGTCGGATCATCGGCTTCTAGTTCCGACTCGTCGCGATAGAGCGAATGTTCGACCAACAGCCCCATCAAACTGATTTCCAATGGCAGGTCGCGTTGCAGCGATGGAAACTGACTGGTGGCACGGAATTGGTATCCGATCAGCCGGCGGTTCATCGCGATTCCGATCAGGATGGCCGCTTGGAACCGCAACAGTTTGGCCGTCAAACGAGGATCCAAAACGCGCTTGTCCATCAACTGCACAAACCCGTCGAATTCGGCGGTGCCGCGGCCGGCGATCGTCAAACGCAACACTTCGGAAAGACTTTGTAGCGATTCGGGCAACAGTTGTACGATGCGTTCGGTTTCTTCGCTCTGCAGTCCGGTGGCGCTGATGCCTTGCACACGACCGCGGTCCAGATAGATCCACAATCGCAACCGCTCGGCTTCCACTTCCAGCACACCTTGCTTTTGTCCGTTGCTGAGGAAATCGATGATTTCACGCAGCCCGAACACGCTAAAATGGCCGGCCAAATCCGGTTCACTGGTTTCACCGATCGTTTCCGGAACGGCGGAACCGTTGGTTTGCGATTGCACGATCATGGCGGCCGTTTCGATCGCATTCTCGACCGTCGTTCGCAACAGATTTTCGGTGTAGGGTTTGGGCAACATGTCGACCACGTTGTCCAAATCGGCGTATTCGACGTAAGCCTTTTTACGCAATGTCGAACTGACGACGACCGGAATCAATTGCAGCGTCGACGATGCGGCCAATTGCTGACAAACTTCGAATCCGGTGGTGCCGGGCAGTTGATGGTCCAGCAGGATCAGATCGGGACGAACCTCTTCGGCCAATTGCAAGCCTTCCTCTGCCGTCGGCGCAAGAATCACGGAATAGCCGGCGGGGCTCAGGTGTGTGTCGACCAATTTGCGAATGGTCGCGCTGTCATCAATGACAAGGACTTTCTTTTCGGCCATGAAACTGATTCCTCTAAGTCTGGAAAATAAAGAGTGATTTGAACGGGATCTTCGATCTGGCAACGAGCCACCGAAGGAAGAACGAAAACGACAGGGGTGTTACTTGGTGGCCCACGGCAAGGACGCAACGACATGGTCGAAACGCTCTTGCAGGAGCGGTTTTTGGATGTACTGCATGGCTCCGATCTCGCGTGCCTGTTTGCCTGCGGTGTCGATGCTGCGGCTACTGATCATGACAACCGGGATCGATTCCAAACGTGGTTCGCTCTTGATCGATCGCAGTAATTCCAGACCACTCATTCGCGGCATATCGATGTCGCTGAAAACCGTCACAAACGTGTCTTTGGCCAACATTTCCGAGGCGGCTTGACCGTCGTCGACCTGAACGACCGTGACGGGGTATTTCTCCAACGCGCGAACGACACGCAATCGGGCACTCTTGGAATCGTCGACCACCAGAACTTTAGGTTGCTCTTTGGCTCGCGTCTGGACTTCGGATTTTGACGGTCGTGTCAATCGTGATTTGCCCTTGGACGATTCGGCCAACTGCCGGGGGTCCAGCAATAGCACGACTTCACCCATTCCGGACAACGTCGCCCCGATGCATAGCGGATGCGATTTCAACATCGGTGGCATCGGTCGCACGACCACTTCTTCCGGCCCCAAGACCCGATCGACGAGCAGGGCAAAGTCTCCGCCCATGCCAGAATCCACCGTGGCCGAACCACTTGCCAGTTCGATCATCGAACGACGCGACAGCATGTCTGCATCGGCCTCGCCGGCCCCGGGCAGCGCCAAGATCTCGTTCAGATCGACCGGATCACAGGCGGCGTCGAATTCGCCGGTTCGGCGGACCGATTGTGCCGGCAATGCGAACAGTTGTCCGCCCGATCGGAACACCATCGCATGTTGAATCATCGAAGGCAGCGGCAACGACAATCGAATCATGGATCCGCTGCCATTTTCCGACTCGACTTCGACCCAACCGCGCATCCGTTCGAGAGTTGATGCGACCACATCCATCCCGACCCCGCGGCCGGAAAGCTGGTTGGCAGTTTCCCGCGTCGAAAATCCAGGATGGAAAATCAGCCGGGCCAGTTCGGCGCGACTGATCGATTTATCGCCTTCAATCAAGCCTCGCTCGATGCCGCGGCGCCGAATCGCGTCGTAGTCCAAACCACGTCCATCATCATGCACCTCGATCACCAACAGGTCCGGGCCGGAGTGCGCGTGTAAAGTGACCACGCCCTGGCCCGCTTTTCCGTTGGCGATACGTTCGTCGCTGGTTTCGATGCCATGGCTGACCGAATTTCGCACAATGTGCAACAAGGGTTCAAAAATCCGTTCTTGCAACGAGCGTTCGATCCCCGTGTTTTCACCGATCAGTTCCACACGCACCTGTTTCTTTTCGGTCCGCGCGGCATCACTAATCGCGCGGTGCAATCGGCGGAACAAACCGGAAACTGGCATCCGTCGCAGTTGCACCAATTCCAGACGGAAGTTCCGAATGAACTGGGAAACCGCCTGGTTTCCGTCGGCAACCGGTCGATAGCACTCACGCAACCGCTGTGCCGACTCCATGACATCGTTGGCGACTTCGTTCAAGTGTGAAAACGACACCCCGTCTTCGGCCAATGCCGGGTCAGTCAAGTTGCCGGTGGTCAGCAACGCTTCGCCTTCGTGGCTCAGCATGCGAATGCGAGTCACGCTGTAGATCAGTTCGTCGTGAATGCCTTTGAGTTCGGAGATCTCTGTGTCGCGTTGATTTCGCAACATCACCAACTCGCTCAGCATGTCCATCAGGCGATTGAGTTGTGACGCTTTGACACGCACGGTTTCATCGTCACCGTGGCTGTCAGATAGCACCACCGATTTTTGCTTGACAGGCATTGTCGCCGCGACGATTTGGTTCGCCGCGCCGGGTTGCCGCGCAACCGTTGTTTGCTGCGCCGCGCCAGTTTCCTGCGCCGGTGCAGGATCATCCGACTGGTTATCGCTGTCTTGCGTGATTGTATCGCTCGGGATTTCTTCACCGCTGACGCGGGCGCGAATCATATCGACGTGCGGCAACAACAGATCGGGAGTGACCGCATCGCCAGCTTGCTGGGTCTGGCGAATCAGTTCCTCGACCTCGTGAATGTAGGCCGCCATGTTCGACATGCCGACACTAGCGGACGCGCCTTTGATCGTGTGCAATTCACGCCCAATGGTCTTCACCGCTCCGTCACTATTGTCGGCAGACTCCAGATCCAACAGTGCCTGCTCCATCGATTCCAATCCACGTGTCGCATCGTCCATGAATGCTTCTAGTAATTCATCATCCAACTCGATTTCATCGACCATGGGGACACAGATCGATGATCCCGCGACGGTGACCGTCGATTGATTCTGTGCGGCCGGTTTAAAATCTCCTTCGGCGGGTTCGTCATCCGCATCGTCGCTCGGTTCCGCCAGCGGAGTTGCCGGCGGGGCAGCGGTGGAACCGTGCAATCCGCTCAACAGTGCGGTGATTTCTTCTTGGCTTGGCGCGACGACTTCGGAATCGTTTTCGCTTGTTTCGCTTTCCGATCCCCAGCCATCGCGTTCGTCGCGGTCGCTGCTGGCGCTAAACCCTTCGTTGGCTTGGCACGTTTCTAAACGCACCTGTAATTCCTCGCACAGCAGTTCCAGCTGACCAGGTTCCATTGATCCCTGGTTCTCGCCGAAGGCGGCCTCGCGGATCGCTGAACAGCTTTCAACGACAAAGTTGACCAGGTCGATCACATCCGGGTCATCGTCGTTAAAATCCGACAATGATGTTTCCACCGAATCCGCCAGTTTTCCCAGCGATTCGACGGCGTCCTGCAAATTGGCGTCGATATCTTCCAATCCGACTTGGCTGAGTTCGGCCAGCAGTTCGATGGCATCGGAAAAATCGTTCATCCGACGACGCGCATCGGGTTGGCGATCGGCCGACGAATCCGCCAGCATCGAATTGATCGGCAATTCACTCATGTGGCGAGTGAACGCATCGGAGGATGTGTTTTCGATAGACATTAAACCGATTCTCCCGCTGCGGCGACCTCGTTGCGTCCACCGGATTCCCCGCTGGTGTCGTTGCGCAATTGATTGACCAGATCGAGCAACTGTCGGCGCTCGGCGGGAATGGCATCTAAATTAGGGTTCGTGCAGCCACGCAAGCGGTGAATGCTGACGTCCAAGTCGATCGCTGTTTTGGCCAGTGACTTGATCGCCCACGATGCATGGTCCGCACGTTTTCGACCGGCTTGATTGGCGTTGGCGATCGAATCGATTCCGCCGGCTAAACCTTGGACCAGGTTGTGTTGTTGGTCACCTTGTTGTGACAGGTCAGAAACCACAAACATGCCCGCGGCGGTGACTTGGGACAATTCGTTCAGCATCTCGCGGATTGCCAACACGACTTCGATATCCGATTCGACTTCACTTTGTTCGCGGGCGAGCACGGCGATGGAATCGCTGGTTTGCATCTCCAGCGATTCTGCCAAGACGCCGATCTCTCGCGCCGAGTGAGCGGTTTGTTCGGCCAGCTTGCGGACCTCTTCGGCGACGACGGCGAACCCACGTCCATGTTCGCCTGCACGAATCGATTCGATCGATGCATTCAAAGCCAGCATTTCGGTGCGTGCGGCGATGTCGGTGATGGTGCCGACAATGTTGCTGATCTGGCGGGTGGGGTCGCCTAGCGAACGCAACTTCTTCTTGCTGGTTTCGCTGCAAGTGCGGATACGCTGAACGCCGTCGAACAACAGTTCGGTTTTCTCGATGGCTTTGGCAACGGATTTTTCTGCCGCTCCGATCTGTTGCTGCAGTTGTCCGCAGCGGTCGATGACGCGTTCGACGCCATTGGTCAGATTTTGCAACAGCGATGTGGTTCGATAGGTCGCTTCGGACTGTTTGGCATTGTTCAGGTCAGAGTTGCATCGCCCGATCTCGACGAGATCTTTTTCTACCTGACTCATCAAATCGTTTAGCGATCGTCCGAGCCCGCCGAGGATCGCTTTGAACTCGCCGATGTCAGCCGAATCATTGCCATCGCGCTGTTGTTGGGACAATCGCGACAACATTGATTGCAACTCACGAGCATTTTGGCGACTCACGACCTCCATCTCGTCGTATCGCTTGGACGTCTGCATGACGGTCGAACCGAGTGCGTCAATTTCTTGAATCCCACTGGAAACAATCGTTTGCTGACGCTCACGCAGCATCTTTTTTAGCTGTTCGACGCCGTGTGTGATTTTGTTGGTCAACAGAACCGATGCCACAGCGGCGGCGCCCAACGAAGTGACCAGAACGATCACCCACTGGAATCCGGGCGAGAGCGATGAACCGGCCATTGCGGCGGCGGTTGCCACGACCGCCACAAGTCCATGACTGGCTAAAAAGGTGACGTTCGATTTCATACAGCAGCCCGCTCCGTTGCGGTGGTTGGAGATGATGGAATAGGAGATGTGAGCACGCTCTCTGACGCGTTCCACTGATTTTCAAGCGTTTGTTGAGCGATCCGCTGGAGCCCGTTGACGTCCAGGACGCTGATCACTTTGCCGGCATAGGTCGCGGTGCCGAGTAACACCGAGATCATCTGATCGTTGCGTTGACCGGCGTCCAGATGCGTTTCGATCGCTCCGATGGCGATCACTTTGTCAATTGCGATCGCCCAGCACCCCAGGGCGCTTTCGATCACAATCAGTTGCCCGACCTCGGCCGTCAGATGGGCTTGGTTGCCGACCAGCGGTTCCAAATTGATGACTGGCAAAAATTCGCTGCGCAAATTGCCGATCCCGGCCAACGACGGATGGCTGAGCGGTACGCCGACAACCGTCGGCATGATTGTGACTTCACGCACGGTGGTCGCGGGCAACGCAAACATCACGTCACCGCACTGAAACACGCAGTGCTTGTCGCTTAGATTCGCGATGCGAGATTGATTGGGAAAAACACTTTCCATCAGAGTTGCTGCTGCCAATAGTAAGGTGGTGATTAGGAATTCGAGAGCTGGTCGGGATCGTTCGGTTTCTGACTGGTTGCTGACCTGGTCCCCTCGGAGATCCGTGCCAACCGCCGCCGGATGTCAGCGGAAAACCGATCGACGTCGGTTTCCCATTGGTCCAATGTGTCGACGGACAGGATCAGTTCTTCCTTGCTTTCCGAGTTGTTCGATTCGCTCATCAGTGAATGCTGTGTGAAAATGCGGGCGATGGGTTACCGGTACTGGCCGCTGACATTGCATGCGACCCTGCGTGTCGACGGCCGAGACCGACCGAGCAAGGCGGCGACACAGTCGAGCAAGACGTGGGACTCTGTCGGTTTGGACAGAAAGGCGCCCAAGTGGCTGCCCAGAGTGGTCAGAAACGGTGCCTCGGCACTGGTCAAAAAAATCACGGGCGTCTGCGCATCCCAATTCGGACTGGCCAGCAGTTCCTGGCAGACGCCATAGCCATCGAGTTCGGGCATGTTGATGTCCAAGACGATTAGGTCGGGCTGTTGCTCGAGCGCCTGTTGGACCGCTTTGCGACCGTCGTTGGCCAACACCACGTCGTAACCGGCATCGCGCAAAGTGCGACCGATCAACCGCAAGACCGTCTGGCTGTCATCAGCGACCAACACGGTGCGGACCGGGTCTCGGGCACGTGAATGCGTCGGTTGAGGCGCACCGGTGGACGAGCGGGTAGCGGGCATCAGTAAACTCCGGCACGCCATCACATGGACGGCGGCTGAAAGGGACGTGGTTTCAATTCGTTCGGTAATGCGGCCATCTCCACCCAGTCATTGGGACAGAGATCCGTCACTTTGCGTGCACGACCTCGCGGTCGGCTTGCCGTTTCGCGAGAGCCGGTTCGCCGGCCTCACGTCCATCACCACATCAATGTCGCCATTGATCGGCCTGGAATTCTCTTGTGAAGCGTTGGTCACTTGAGCACAGAGTCAAGTGAAACACGCAAAGATGGCGTGCAATCAGAGTTTCTTGAGAGCGTCAATCAGCCGCAGGATCATTTGATCATCATGTTCGGCCGACAAAGAAACTCGCAATCGCGCCTCGCCCTCGGGTACAGTTGGGGGGCGGATTGCGGGAACGAACATGCCTAATTCATACAACCGTTGCGACGCGTCGACCGCGGCTTGGTCCGCACCGATCACGATCGGTATAATCGGCACGCCCGATTCAACCCCGTCACAACGTCCCCCCAGTGCCTGGCGAACTTGTCGAGCTAACATCCCAACCCGCCGCCGGCGCTGGGGTTGCGTGTCGATTTGATGGATCGCCAGGATCCCTGCTTCGACCGCCGGCAATGAAAGTGCGGTGCTGAAGATCAGCGGTCGGCAATGGTTGATCAGGTAGTCGATCACCACCTGCGGCCCGGCAACAAAACCGCCCTGACCGCCGAGCGCCTTGCTGAGCGTGCCAATTCGGATCGGTACGCGGTGCTTCACGCCCAGAGCTTCACACGCTCCGCTTCCGGTCTCGCCCAACACGCCGGTGGCATGGGCTTCGTCGACAACCACCGTGGCCTGGTATTGATCGGCCAGGTCACACAGCTGTTCGAGCGGGGCGACGTGGCCGTGCATGCTGAATACCGAATCGGTCACGATCCAGACGCGGTCGAATTCTCCTCGACGCTCGGCCAAAATCCGCCCGACAGTTTGGTCGTCGCGGTGTGGATAAACGATGCACTGTGCTTTGGCCAATCGACAACCATCGATCAACGAGGCATGGTTTAGCGCGTCACTGAGGATCAAATCACGCTCACGTCCGAGCGTGGCAGCGGTGCCCGAACAGGCGGCAAATCCGGTGGGAAAGATCACTGCGGACTCGGTTTGTTCCAAGTCGGCGATCCGTTGGGCCAACTGTTGGTGACGCTCGGTCCATCCACAAACCAGTCCGCTTGCGGTCGCCCCCATCGATCCAACAGCAGGAATCGCTGACGCCAATTCGGCGGCCAAGCCCAAATAATCGTTGCCGCCAAAGTTGACCAAACGTCGACGCTGGTCGTCGATCAGGTGCACGCCCTCGATTTTGACGCGTCGCAAACGTCGCCGCCGCCCACGGCGCTGCAGATCATCCAACGTTTCGGCAAGGTCATTCCACATCTTTTTCGTCCCAGTGAATCAACCCGACGCGTGAGTTTCGAAGTTGCGCTTTTACGGTAACCCGACGTGTCAGTTTTGAAGTTGCGCTTTTGCGTGGGGCAATGTCCTTTGGTAACCCGACGCGTCAGCGAGGGATCCCATCAACCGGATAAATCCCTCGCTCACGCGTCGGGTTGCGATAGGTGCGCAACTTCAAAACGCGTCAGCGAGGGATTTAGGATGTTAATGGGATCCCTCTCTCGCGCGTTTAAACGTTGCACATTTGCCAGCCTGGAGGGCGGCACATGGTCTCACGCAGCGTTGCATCATTGTGTCGCCCTCCGGGCTATGGGGCTCATCTCTTTCCGTATCCGGCGACTGACGCCGCCGGCAGTCATTTTGTCGCCCGCTGGGCTTTAGAAAGCGCTGGCTTCAAAGCCCTGCCGCCAGACCGGGGCTCAATCGATCCCAGCCACAGCAGAAATCTTGGCGTGGTGCTGTCTCGCTAATTTGCTTTTCCCTTGGCAACCATTTTGCCCCAGCTGTCACGCAGGGGAACGATCCGATTGACAACCAGTTCGCTCTCTGAGCTGTCCGCGTCGACCACGTAATAGCCCAAGCGTTCGAATTGAAATCGGTCACCGGCGGTGGCCGATTTGATCTCCGGCTCGGCAAACGCTTGTGTGACCGACAATGAATCGGGATTCAAATGGTCGAGAAATGTTTTCCCTTCCTCGACGCGGTCTGGATTTTCAACGGCGAACAGTCGGTCATAGTTGCGTACGGTGACGGGCACCGCCTGCTGGGCGCTGACCCAGTGAATCGTTCCTTTGACTTTACGACCGGAGTTGTCTTGACCCGATTTCGTTTCGGGATCGTAGGTACACAAGATCTCGATCACGTTTCCGTCATCATCTTTGACGACGTCATGGCAATCGATGATGTAGCCACTGCGGAGGCGAACGGCGCCGCCTTTCTTTAGCCGAAAGAACTTTCGCGGCGCATCTTCCTGGAAGTCGTCTTGGCTGATCAGTAGCGAACCGCTGAATGGAATTTGACGCACGCCGGCGGATTCGTCTTCGGGGTTATTGATCGCATCGACCATTTCCACTTCGCCGGCGGGCCAATTGGTGATCGTCAGTTTGATCGGATCCATTACCACCATCCGCCGCTCGGCGACACGGTTCAGGTGCTCGCGAACGGCGTTCTCCAATCGCACCACATCGATGGTGCTGTTGAATTTCGCCACGCCGACATCGGTCACAAAACCACGAATCGATTCCGGCGTGTAGCCTCGCCGTCGCAGCCCGCTGATCGTCGGCATTCGCGGGTCGTCCCAGCCGTTGACATGGTTTTCTTTGACCAATTGCAGCAACTTTCGTTTGCTCATCACGGTGTAGGTCATGTTCAGCCGCGCGAATTCGATCTGCCGCGGATGATGAATTTCCAGCGACTGACAGTACCAGTCGTACAACGGTCGATGATTTTCAAACTCCAGCGTACAAATCGAATAGGTGATGCCTTCGATCGAGTCGCTTTGGCCATGCGCCCAGTCGTACATCGGATAGATGCACCAGGCATCACCGGTTCGATGGTGATGGGCTCGCATGATGCGATACATGACCGGATCGCGAAGGTTTAAATTGGGCGACGCCATATCGATTTTGGCCCGCAGCGTGTGACTGCCATCGGGGAACTCGCCCGTTTTCATCTGCCGCAGTAGTTCCAAGTTTTCTTGCGGCGACCGATCTCGATGGGGACTGTTTTTCCCCGGTTCGGTCAACGTGCCACGGTAGGCGCGGGTTTGTTCGGCATCCAGATCACAAACATAGGCCAAACCATCGAGGACCAATTTTTCGGCCCATTGGTACAGTTGGTCGAAATAATCGCTGGCGTAGTGCAAGGAATCCCACTGGAATCCCAACCAGCGGACATCGTCTTGGATCGATTCGACGTATTCCGTTTCTTCCTTGGACGGATTGGTGTCGTCGAAACGCAGGTTGCACGTTCCACCGTATGCCTGGGCCAATCCAAAATTCAAGCAAATGCTTTTGGCGTGTCCGATATGGAGATAGCCGTTCGGTTCGGGCGGAAACCGAGTGTGAACGCCTTTGATTTTTCCTGCGGCCAGGTCTGCATCGATCGCCTGCTCGATGAAGTGCTTGCTGGGACGAGGCGATTCATTGGCGTTGGAAGTGGACGTGTCGGTCATGGCGTCAGATCGGCGAAGGGAAAGTTGGAGCGCAATGGGCGCGTCCCGATGCAGCAAAGTCGCAAAAGTACGCCGAATACGCAAGCCGGAGAGAACTTGCCGGGGCCACCGAAGTTTTCAGCAATGATTCATCAACCGTTGAACGCCAGCGTCACGGTTGCTGGTGATTCAGATTGCATCGTCGTAGGAACCGGATGCTGGCGCGCGTGCCGGCTGATTGGCAACGATGAACTTGCGCCGATCGATGCCAACGTCATGAACCATCCGCGCCTAGGTGGCTTCGGCGGGCTGTTCGGTTGCGGGCTGGTCCGCAGTGGATTCGTCCGCAGTGTCGCTGGCCGGGGCCAACGGATCTTCGCTGGGCTCTTTGATCGAGCGCACGAAGTTGATCAGATTCCAGATGTCATCCTGTTCATATTGACCAGGAACAAACGTGGACGCGGGCATCGGCGTGCCTTCGATTCCCGTCAGGATGCGGCGATAGAGATCGGCTGAGGTTCCACCACCTCGAAACACACCCTCGGTGAAATTACGGGGCAGCGCATTCTTGGGCGGCATCGCGCCGCGAGCCATCATGGGAATCAGTGAATCCGTGTCTTCGGGGTTCAATCCCACGCGTGAGGTCCAATCTTTGGTCCAGTCGTCGTAGTCCTTGTTCTGGCCATCGCCGTGACCTTTTTCGCCATGGCATTTACTGCACGAAGCCACCTTGCCGGTAAAGACTTGTTGCCCACGTTTGATGGACGCTGCCAGCGCGTCGGCCTGATCTGAGTTCTGCAGTTTGACGAACTCCGCATCGGAATCGGCGACCGGAATTTCGGCCGGCGGCTCGGGAACTTCGATCACATCGTCTTCGGCTTCCAACCAGGCGTCGGCTAGATCGGCAACCAAATCGTCGGCGATCTCCATCGATTCCTGGTACATGTCCAACTGGTCCGCCAGCTTCGCACGGGGATCGTCTTCGGGTTTGTCCGCTTCCTCCCAGGCTTTGATTTCGGTGTTGATTTGATCTTCGCGACCGGGGGCAGCCAATTCGTCACCGAATTGACGATTGACGATGCGATCACCGCCTGCCAAATCCAATTCGAACATCGCATCATCAATCAGAGTGCGTTCCAATTCGCCGCGGATCGAGAGATAGATCACGTAATCGACCAAGGCCTGGACGTCTTCCTCATTCAGTTCGGGAATCTTTTTCATCGCCGTCCCGTCGATCCCGTGACGGATCGATCGCGCTAAATCTTCGCGAACCGGTTTGGCACCGCGTTTGGTCGATTTGAATTTAAAAATGCCCAATCGGTAGTCGCGTGGATAGGGATCCAGAATCGCCGAATTCACGCCCCGCCCATTGCCGGTCACGCCGTGGCAACTGACACAATGTTTGCGATACAGCCCGCTGGTCGTGGTTTCCGGACCGGCGGCGTGCTTGATTCGCTCCATCGACACCAGATCGGCAAAATCGTCCTCGGCAAAAATCGCCGGCAACTTCGGATCGTCTGGGGTCCCGAACATGCCATCGACGATCCATTTGGCATCTTGAGACGCCTGGTTCATCGTTTCCATCGGGATGCCGTCTTTGAGAGAATACTTTGTCGATTGAACCAAGTTCGGTTCAAACGTCGCGACATACTCGCGCGGCTCGCGGGAACAGCCGGCCATCAGAAGAATCGTTGAGATCAGTAGCAGCGTGTATTTCATGGTTCCGACGGACCTGAGTCATCCGATGGTCAAAAAAGCGTCAAAATATTAGCCTGAGCTTAAACAGCAGAGAAATCAAGCATCTGCGGCTTTTTTGACCGCGTTTTCGATCCGCTCGATCACCCGCTGCTTGCCGAGAATCGCCAGTGTATCAAACACGCCGAATCCAGCCGCGGTCCCGGTGACGGCCACCCGCACGGCGTGGATGATTTGTCCGATCTGGATTTCTGCCGATTCACAGTAGTCCTTCAACAGCTTTTCGGCCGCGGCAGCGTCAAACGATTCGGCCGCGCTGACGACATCGCGAAAACCTTGCAATAGTCCTATCGCATCATCTGGTTTGACGATCCGTTTTTGAAACGCCTTGGCCTCGTACTCGATCGGGTCTTGAAAACAGTAATCGAAATCGATGATGTCCCCGGCGACTTTCAATCGGTCACCGGCGGCGGCGACGACACTCGCCAGCACGGGTTCATCAGCCGATTGGACCAATCCGGCACCAATGGCAAACGGGGCGACAGCGGCCAGGCGATCGGCGTCGGACAACCCGGCGAAGTGGTCGGATTGGAAGGCCAGCAGTTTCTGAGGATCGAACGATGCGGGTGATTTGGTCACGCGTTGGAGCGTGAACAACTCGATCATTTCGGGGACCGTGAATTTCTCCCGTGCTCCGTCCAGGGACCAGCCGAGCAACAGCAGGTAGTTCAGCAGCGCGTCGGCGCAGAAACCGATCTCCCGATAGAAATCAACGATGACGGGATTGAACGTGTCTTCGGAAGTTTCGATCTGGCATCGCTGGGCTATGCGTTGGCCGTGGGCAAGCAGATCCGCGAACCCTTTGTTCTTCAGATACTTCGATAGCTTGCGTTTACTGAGTTTGGCTGTGCCACCGGGTTCGGCGACGTATGGCAAGTGCGCGTATTGCGGGCGTGGGTACCCTAACGATTCGAGGATAAAGATCTGCCGCGGCGTGTTCGGCAAATGCTCTTCGGCGCGGACCACGTGGGTGATCCCAAATGCATGGTCATCGATCACGCTGGCCAAGTGATACAGCGGGCTGCCATCGGTCCGCGCGATCACATGATCTTGCTCGGTTTCCCAAGCCACCGTGACGGTGCCACGCACCAGGTCTTCGATCACGCAATTGCCTTCGCGCGGCATCTTCAAACGGATCGTCGCCTGTCGCCCCTCAGCCTCCATCGCACTCGCGGCGGCATCATCGGCGGCCATCCAGCGTCGATCGTAAAAAAAGCGTTCGCCTCGTTTTTCAGCTGCCTCACGTTCGGCCTGCAATTCTTCCGGCCGCGCGTAGTCGCGGTAGGCATGCCCGCTGGCCAACAATTCGGCGACCGCGGCTTTGTGGATTTCGATCCGCTGGGATTGATAGTAGGGTCCGTGCGGACCGCCGACTTCGGGGCCTTCGTCCCAGTCCATCCCCAACCATTTGAAACCGTCCAAAATCGGTTGCAATGCCGCGTCGACATTCCGCCCGGCGTCGGTGTCGTCGATCCGCAAAATGAATTGGCCGCCAGATTGTTTGGCCAGCAACCAATTGAACAGGGCGGTGCGGACGCCACCGATATGCAGGTAGCCGGTGGGACTGGGGGCGAAACGGGTACGGATCATGGCAGCGAAATCGGAGCGGTTCGAGGGGGAATCAACCGCGACACAATATCAGCGCCACGCTGGATGACGAAGGGCGGCAACGGCCGGTGGTGCGTCAACGTTCGATACGTAGGGTACGACGCGTTGGTCGCGAGCTCACGGTTCCTCGTTATAGACAGTGCATAGCCCGAGGAAGCGGACGCCAACGTGCGTGCCGGCTGATTCGCACAGAATGTTTTCTGGCAGGTTAAATGTCGTGGAAAACCGGGGCTAGGCCGCTTGGCCACTGCGTTTGAGTTGCTTTCGCATCCGTCGGCGTTCCGATTTGTTCATCGATTCCCAATCGATATCGTCAGGGTCAATCTGGTCGGGATCGTCCGCTGAATCCCCGTTCGATTGTGACTGCGGAGTCGCTGGTCGCTGCGATCGTGACGCGGCACTTAACGGTCCGCCGCTCCGCGTCCCGCCGTTTTGGCGCACCGCAGCAGACGACGATTTGTCGGCCGAATCCTCCGCCGCATCGTCATCCTCCTGCGAATCGTCGACGGATTTTTTCCGCGAGAACAATCCGCCGAACCAGCCTTTCTTTTTGCTCCCTGATTCGTCGTCCGATGAATCGTCATTGACCGACGTTTCGTCCGCCTGATCGTCGGATTCCTGGGGGGCGGTTTCCGTCGGCTGTGGTTTTAGCCGCAGCGAGAAACGCCGTTTCTTTTTCGCCACCGGCTCCGCTGCCGACTCTGCTGCCGGCGGGTCGGTGGACGATTCGTCTTCTGCATCGCTGGCATCCACGTCGGTCGGTGGCTTGGCAGCCCGCAGACCGAACCAGCGGCGGGAAGGTTTTTCAGGCGCGTCGTCTTGATCGGGTTCCGGATCGGTAGCCGGCGGTCGACTCGAAACGGAACTTGACTGGGTGGATTCAGACGACTCGTCATCATCCGCTGGCAGTGGTTTGCTGCGGCGTGGCAGGAGCCGTGAAAACAATCCCGGCTTTTTGAGTTTCGGTTCGTCGTCGGCCACCGCATCGTCGATCTCTTCGTCTTCGTCGTCCTGCGGGGCAGCGCGTTTGGCCGCGGGTTGGGGGCGCGGTGCGGGAGGTTCGGGGCGCCGCGCTGGCGCAGACTCGGTCGCGGATTGATCCTCGGTTTGCGAATCCAAGGACTGTGAATCAAATTCGTCTCGGCCGCGGTCTGCCGCCCACTGGGCAACGCGTTCGCGCATCGTCGGCCCATCACTGATGTTTCTAACTTGACGGTACAGCAGTCGCAAATAGATCGTGGCGGCGACCAATACCAGCGAAAATCCCATCATTGGTGCTGCGATCACAAGTGTCGATTCGAACATGCTGTCGATCGACAACAGACGCCAATGCGCCGCTTCGGAAAACCCTAAACAGGCGACTGCGGAAACCATCGCCAACAATGCCCCACGACATCGATAGACCTCCGCCACCAACCGCATCGACAAGATGATGCCGCCGACGTCCAACACCAATCGCAACCAATTGGCGCCAGACAGCGCGGCGCGATCACCCAACGCCAGATCCATCCACGCGCCCAGCCAACTGACCAGATCAACGGTCCAGTGAACGCTGGCGATCAACATCACGATCAGCGACAATCGCCACAGTCGGTAGTGGCCGACATAGTCGTCGCGGCGATGGCGGCGCAATTGATAGATCAGCAGCATCGCACCGGATGCCAACACCAACACCATCGACAACCACCAAGCCGCAAAACTGTCGGGTCGATCAATTCGCAGCGGTCGCGCCAGCGATTCGTTGTATGCCAGACGGGGCCAGGTCACGGCCAGGTGATGCAGCACGGCCATACCGGCCGGCGCGATCAATAACAGCGTGGCCACAATCGTCATCGCCAAACGCGAGACGGGGACCAGGGAAAACCAGCGCCCGCGTAAGCGGCGATGCACGCGCGAACCATATTCCTTGGCCGGCTGACGCGCTTCCCGCAACTCCTCGGCCGCGCGACGGGTGGCCGGCGTCGACGGTGTCGGAGGGGCGGTGTGTGATTGGTACAACACACGGCGCCGGCGATCTGCGTTGCGGCGGATCTGAGGCATTGGTGCAGGGAGGTGCGCGGAGTGGGGGAATGAAGTGGTTTCTCGAAGGTCCCGCTGGAACTCGCAATCGCTAGCAATTGCAAAGGCCGATCGAATCCAGGGGTGACGGTGCGCCGGCGACCGTACGAAAAGCGTGACGGTGAGGTCAACGGCCAAATCATGCTGCCGACGGGGGTTCCCGACCGAGCTTCACAGAGCCCAGTGAGAGTCGCCGACCGACTGCGAACCCGGCGGCGGTGCCCAAGTGTCCCACTGGGGCGAGCCCGGCCAACGGGCGGTGAATCGAGCGGAAAGATGTGATGAAGGTTCCGCGAAAGTCGAACGTTCCGACGGCGTGATGCGGCGATCGGTGCCCCATTGCTGCGTCGGCGTCGCCTAGAATGTGGGCGTCAAAACGAGCCATCGTGACGCCATGCCGCTCACCACGCAATTGTTTCATCCCGATCGTGTCACCCTGCTAGCCAGACGGCTAGTCAACCAGTGCAAGGATTTCGCTGCGATGAGTCAGAGTTTGCTTGATAGCCACGTCCTAATTTTGAACCGTTTTTACATGGCCATTCGTGTGGTCGACGTGCGGCGTACGTTGACGCTGCTGTATCGGCAATGCGCCGAAGTGATCAGTCACGAAGCGGGCCAGTTCATCAGCTATGACTTTGAAAGCTGGTGTGAAATGAGCCAATTGAATTCGCTGGAGAAACAACCGGATGACGATTTCATTCAGGCCGTCGGATTCGAAATGCAGGTGCCACGAATCGCTCGGCTGACGCGTTTTGACCGGATGCCGATGCAAACGGTGCGTTTCAATCGCAAAAATTTGTTCGCCCGCGACGAGCACACCTGCCAGTATTGCGGCAAAGACTATCCGACCAACAAACTCAGCCTGGATCACGTCGTCCCACGCAGTCAGGGTGGACCGACGACCTGGGAGAACATTGTGGCCTGTTGCCTGCGATGCAATAGTCGCAAGGGTGGTCGCACGCCCAAGCAGGCCGGCATGAAATTGCGGACCCATCCGGCCAAACCGCGGTTCAACCCGCTGGTCACGCACTCGGTTCAGGATCCCCGCTACCACTGCTGGAAAACGTTTCTGCCAGCGGCCGGGTGAAATTGGCCGTTCGGTTTCAGAATCAAAAAAGCAAAGCCTCGTCGGTTAATGGACCGACGAGGCTTTGTGTTTGCGATGCTGCGGGTTCACCACTGTGAATCAATCATCCGCCAGCGGCTCTTTCTTTTCCGTGATCACTTCGCACTCTTCCGACTGCGTCGCATTGAGCTCGATATAGCTTTTCCACTCTTCCGGCAAATTGTCTTCGTGGAAGATTGCCTCGACCGGACATTCGGGCACACAGGCCTCGCAATCGATACATTCCTCGGGATGAATGTAAACCATCTGATCGCCTTCGTAGAAGCATTCTACGGGGCAGACGACAACGCAATCAGTGTATTTGCAACCCGAGCAGGGTTCGGCGACGATGTGAGCCATGTTCAAAAACCTTTCTGTAACGGGAACCTCTCAGCAATTAGCTCTCCGCACAATATATCGGCCGATCAAGTGATTGACTGCACCCCAAGGACCATCACAGGCCCGCAATTTCTGGGCAGAGGCCTGCCCCCGGGTGGAGCTGGCCTGCTGCGAGGCCGGTCCGATGGCCCCGCGGACGACCGGGCTTCACAGAGCCCAGCCACAGTCAATCTCGGTGGAGCTGGCCTGCTGCGAGGCCGGTCTGCCGACGGATTTACGCTGTCCTGACTGGCCAGCCTGGCGAACATCGGTCATTCTGCTAGTGCTCCCTGCATTTTAAAACCTCCAATTCACACCGCACGTGTCCCAACCCACCATCGGCCAGCTTCGCGTCAAACCGGGCCGCCAATTTCCGTTTCTGTCGCGTCACCCATGGGTTCACGCCCATGCGTTGCTCAGCGATTCCGGCAAAGATTCCGGTAAATCCAGCGACCGCAAGCAGCAACACACCCCCGGGCCATTTAGCGATGGCAGCGAACTCCGCAGCGGTGATGTGGTCGATTTGGTCGACATGGATGGGAATTTTCTCGGCCGCGGCCTGGTGAACCCCCACAGCCGTTTGCGGGTGCGACTGTATGCCTATGACAGCAACATTCAGATCAACGAGCAATTGTGGACCGACCGCATCGACGCGGCGATCGCGCGGCGCGCATTGGCTGGCAAAGCCGACGCCGACCAAGCCGAACGGCTGATTTTCAGTGAAGCCGATTTATTGAGTGGGTTGATCGTCGATCGCTACGCCGATTGCCTGGGCGTGCAATTCACCGCCGGGGCGCTGATGAAGTGGCGGCAGCCGATTCTGGAACACCTGGCCAAGGTCTGCGGCAGCCGTCAGATCGTGGTCCGTGTGGACGAGAAAACCGCCAAATACGAAGGGCTGGAACCGGAAGCGGGGACCCTGGCGATCGAGGGGGCGCCGCTGACAGCGCCGGTCGAATATCGCCAAAACGGGCTGGATCTGTCGGTCGATTTGGTTGGTGGTCAAAAAACCGGCGGCTATCTGGATCAACGCCTCAACCACGCCACCGCGGCGGGCTACATGGCCGGACGGCGGGTGTTGGATGTCTGTTGTTACACCGGGGGATTTGGACTGGTCGCTGCCAAGCACGGCGCCGAAAGTGTGACCGGAGTCGATTCCAGCGCCGCGGCGATCGCCGCGGCACAGGCATCGGCCCAGCGGAACGGGGTGGCCGAGCGGATGTCGTTCATCCAAGACGACTGTTTCGACGCGCTCAAGCGGCTGGCCGATGATGCCGAAAAATTTGATGCGGTAGTCCTGGACCCCCCGAGGTTCGCAGGCTCGCGCCATCAAGTTGATCAAGCGTTGCGAGCCTATCTACGGCTCAACAGTACAGCAATCGACTTGCTGCCGCCGGGCGGTATCTTAGTCACCTGCAGTTGCAGTGGACGGGTTTCACGGAGCGAGTTTTTGAACATGCTAGTCGATGCCGGACGACGGCGGCGGCGTGACATCATCGTCTTGGAAAATCGCGGCCCGGCACCGGATCACCCGCTGGCAGTCGGTTGTCCGGAAAGTGATTATTTGAAATGCGTGATTGCCCAAGTCGTTTAAAAATCTGGCAGACGTCTCGCGTTTGACCAGATATAGTATTGCTGCAAGGCACCAGACCTTACTCGCTCCTTTTCATACCGGAGTCTGCCCATGTCGGGTGTGACGTTGAAAGTTCTCCACGGCGCTGACCGCGGAAAAGTCTTCGCCGAATTGTCGCCACCGTTCACTGTTGGACGTGAAGAGGTGAACGACATCCAGTTGAACGACGAGCGCGTCAGCCGATGCCATTTCAAAATCCAACGAGACAACGATCGGTTGGTGCTGACAGATCTAGACAGCACCAACGGTACCAAAGTCAACGGCGTCGAATATCCCCTGAAAATTTTGCGCAGCGGCGACCTGATCTCGGTCGGCCGCAGTTTGATGCTGGTCGGATCGGAAGAAGAAATCGCGGCCCGACTGGCGGCCCTGGGAAGTGAAAACCCGACGATGTCTCGCGAGATGTCGTCCTCGGAAAGCTCGGTCGCGCTGGAACTGAGCCAAGAAAAATCACCGTTCCAAATGGACATCGCTTCGGTCCGCGAGATCCCGTCGATCCCCGACAACCTCAGCCCTGGCCAAAAAGCGCAGCTGTGTGAGATCTTGGATTTTCTGCAGCACCGACTTTGCAAACTCGTCGAGACGGCCAAGATCGATGAAGCCAGTCAAAGTGTGACGCTGAAATTGAGTGCCTGGCAGCGCTTGCTAGGCGTGCAAGCAAGACTAGGCGAAATGCATCGCAAGATCGCCGACCCCGATTGGAACGGCGAATAACACCCGCGCTGGACAGCGTGTTGATTGAATCCGTGTTGCGGCGGTAGGCGACCCTTGTCAAATCAACCGCCCGGTTGGCGAGAGATTCAACGCGTTAACGGGGTCCCTCGCTGACGCGTTTTGAAGCCAGCGCTTTTATCGCAACCCGACGCGTGAGCGAAGGATTTAGAGTGTTGACGGGATCCCTCGCT
>NZ_JAMYFE010000107.1 GCF_024129865.1 Stieleria tagensis
GGTCACTTCGTCCGTTGCATCAGTCACTTCGTCCGTTGCACCGGTCACTTCGTCCGTTGCATCGGTCACTTCGTCCGTTGCATCGGTCACTTCGTCCGTTGCATCGGTCACTTCGTCCGTTGCACCAGTCACTTCGTCCGTTGCACCAGTCACTTCGTCCGTTGCACCAGCCACTTCGTCCGTTGCACCAGTCACTTCGTCCGTTGCATCGGTCACTTCGTCCGTTGCATCGGTCACTTCGTCCGTTGCATCAGTCACTTCGTCAACGCCATCATTGACTTCGTCGGCCGGCGTGCCATCGCACTGGTGTGGGTCGGGTTGATCGGAATCATCTTGGTCGGGAACAACATCGCCTGGGACAACCTCGTCTTCGGATTGATCCAGCGTTTCATCACTGCCGGGATCTGCCGAGTCGTCGACATCATCATCCACGGGGTCTAGATCAGATTCGATGATCACGTTATCGCCGGGACCACCGAGAATCAGATCATTGCCACCGCCTCCGAGAACCACATCGGATCCAGGGCCGGCGACCAGGATGTCATGTCCCGCACCGCCCATCACGACATCATTACCGCCTCCGGCACGCATGATTGAATCGAGCGACGTTTCGTTGACCAACAGATCGTCACCGGCAAAGGCTTCGAAGATGATGCCGTCGACCAATTCGGCGTCGAACGTTTGTTCGATCGAATCGGTGACGTTGCCGGCATCGTCGCGTGTTTGCAATTTCACGACCAGCGAGTCTTCGACGGTGTAAACCTCAGCGACGTCATTTCCTTCGGTGCCGGCAATGTGAAGGGTTGTGTCGATGACGCCGATATCGGCGGCCATCAGTTGTCGACTTTCTAACGATTGGAGACTGAAGCGTTTCATTTCCTAGTGCCTCGTTGCAGGTGAGAGCGCCGAGAGCTGGTCCATTCCAAAACTCGGCATGCGATCGATTGCAGTCGAGATGCAGTCGTCGCGCCAATCGCCGCCCGGCAGAGTCGAACATTCTGCGTTGGCCTCGCGATTTACCGCACCAGAATCTTTCTGCCGTCGTTGACGCCGCCCCGGTCGACGAGTGGAGGCATGGGAACGAATTTCAATTGCGACGGTAATATTTTCCGTCGATGCCACGGGCCGATTGCCTGATCGTGGGCCGGCAAAGGACTGATTGCACATCCTCCCGAAATCTGCTCTGTTGATTGCTTGCTAGGACATTCGCGGCGCACCAGCACAGTGCTTCAGCACAGCGGTCAGCACCGACCTTTGAGTGGCCGGGCAAATTACCTTTCCAAACATTTCGGAGTGATTGATGACTAAGTTGAAGTTGGTTTTCGTTCTTGCAGTTGCCCTGGTTCCCTGTGCGATGATCGGATGTGGCGGCGGAACGGAAACGACCGTGATTGAATCGGAACCAATGACGCCGGCCGAAGAGCAAAGCTACGACGAGCAAACCTCGAGCGCCGCTGACGACCAAAGCCAAAACTAGTTGGCATTGACGGTCGCCCCGCGATGGGTCTGCCGATTAGTAAAGATAGGGGCACGGTTGCCTATCGAGCCCGGTGGTTATTCACCGGGCTTTTTTTATGCGCTTGTTACCGTTGCAATCAAAACGCACGCCCCCGAATTCAATGGCGGTTTGCAGCGCGGACAGTTGGTTTGGCAGTCGCCAAGGCGATGTTTCGCGCCGCATGCGAACAAGCAAAAACGAAAACCAAGAAAATGGCGGGTTCAGGACAAACGTTTGTCCCGTTTGAGCGCTCTGAGATTGTGGTCAAACGAACACGCTAAAACCCCGTTTATAGGGGGTTAGTTCTTAATAAAAACGAAAAAATGACGAACTGGTTTTGGATTCCCAGGTTAAGTAACGCTGATAACCGGTAATATGTAGTAGCGGTCATTTCCTCGCCGCAATAGTTCTCATCTTTACTCTGGGAGTCTTCTTATGACGAAACGTTTGTCGCAACCGAAAGGTTTCACGCTCGTGGAATTGCTGGTTGTAATCGCTATCATCGGGATCCTTGTGGGTCTTCTATTGCCTGCAGTGCAGGCAGCGCGTGAAGCGGCGCGTCGAATGAGTTGCAGCAACAATTTCAAGCAAATTGGTTTGGCAATTCACAACTATCATTCGGCTTACAAGAACCTGCCGACCCAATCGACAGGGACATACTTCTTGGGGTCCAACGCTACCCCGGCTGCCAACCAGCAGAAACACAACCGTTTCCGCCAAAGCTGGCTGATCGGAATCACTCCATTCATGGAGCAGCAAGGTCTTTGGAACTTGATCAGCAATCCCAACGACTTTGACAAAGACGGCACCTTGGATTTCCAAGCAATGGGTCCAGAGCCGTGGAATGGCAACTACGAGCCCTGGAGCACGCAAATCCCAGCGTTGCGTTGCCCCAGCGACCCCGGCGTTTCGCCTCCGGGAATGGCTCGCACCAATTACGCCGCTAACATCGGTGATTCAACCGACTGGGTGAACTGGGGTTTTTGGCGTTGGCAAAACAACACCTGGAACCAAGGCCACATCAACTCCGCCAATGCGTCCAACCGTGGCTTCTTCTACAATCGCCGGACCATGCGTTTCCGCGACGTTCTGGACGGCCTGTCCAACACGATCGCCTCGGGTGAAATTGCAACCGGACTGGGCGACCGTGACATCCGTACCGATCCTTATTATGGAATCGGTTGGGGTGCGATCCACGGCAGCCCCAGCGCTTGCGAAGATGCGAACCTGAAAGATCCGGAACGACCCACTTTCTGGGATCCTTCGGTCGGCAATGCCAACCCAGGCTTGCGTAACAACAACTGGAAACGCGGTTTCCGTTGGGCTGACTCGGTACCGGTTTACACCAGCATCACTACCATGCTGCCACCTAACCGCGAAGTCTGCATCGGTGGCGGCGGTGACTTTGACACCGGCGTGCTGCCCCCGAGTAGCCGTCACCAAGGTGGAGCTCACGTGCTGATGGGTGACGGAGCGGTGATTTTCATGACTGATTCGGTGGAAGCCGGTGATTCGCGTCACCCAGTTGTGAAGGTCAACCCAACCAACAATGCCCCCGGCGCTGTGCCGGGTTCGAAGAGCCCCTACGGCTTGTGGGGTGCACTTGGCACCCGAGCCAGCGGGGAAACGATCGAGGAGTCGCTGAACCAGTAGCGTTCAGCTCTCAATTGATTTTCAGCAAACCCTGTTCGCTTTTTTTAAGCGAGCAGGGTTTTTTCATAGGTATTCGCGCTGATCTGTCGCCCAGTTTCGAGGGTTCAGATTCTCCGTCTTCAAGCCAGCCTTTTGACGTTGCACGGCCTGTTGGAAAACGCTGGCTTCAACGGCGCTGGTGTGGAGGATTAATCCGACTCGGGTACGGGTTTTCTGCAAAGAGCAACGCCGGTCGGATAAATCCTCCACACCAACTTGCGGCGGCTTATCCAACTCCAGTCGCGGTTAATGCCCACTGGTGAGCCATCGCATCCGATCTTGAGAAAAACGGATTCCGGGGGCCTCGCTTACCAGCCTCACAGGAGCCGGCTGCCGGCGAACTAGTGAAGCAGGAACAGGGCATCGTCCGCCGGTCGCAGGTGAGGGGAGACGGGCCTTCAGCTACGTCTAATGAGGGTCCAAAAAAAACCATCTGGATTTCGCGGCACCCTGGCGATACATGCGGGTTAATTATTCTACCGCGCGGCTACATACTGAGTTCTTCATCAGTCGCTGCGATGCAATTTCAAATTTTCTTACCCGTCTTGAGTCCTTGAATGAAAAAACGTTTCCGTCAGCCGACCGGCTTCACCCTCGTGGAACTGTTGGTTGTGATCGCAATTATCGGAATCTTGGTAGGCCTTCTTTTGCCTGCCGTCCAAGCGGCGCGTGAAGCGGCGCGCCGGATGAGCTGTAGCAACAATTTCAAACAAATTGGATTGGCGCTCCACAATTACCACTCGGCTTACAAATCATTGCCTCGACAGGGCGGCGGAACGTACAGCCTGTTTAGCAACGCAACGCCTGCTGCGAATCCGCAGAAACACAACCGTTTCCGTCGAAGTTGGTTGATCCCCATCACCCCGTTCATGGAACAACAGGGTCTGTGGGATTTGATCAGCAACCCGAACGACTTTGACAAGGACGGAACGCTCGATTTTCAATCGATGGGCCCAGAGCCATGGAATGGCAACTACGAGCCATGGAGCACGCAAATTCCAGCGTTGCGTTGCCCCAGCGACCCGGGCGTTTCGCCTCCGGGAATGGCACGCACCAACTACGCTGCCAACATCGGTGATTCAACCGACTGGGTGAACTGGGGTTTCTGGCGTTGGGAGAACAATAACTGGAACCAAGGTCACATTGCATCGGCAAACGCCAGCAACCGTGGTTTCTTTTACAACCGTCGTGCGATGAAATTCCGTGACATTTTGGACGGGCTGTCCAACACCATTGCGAGTGGCGAAATTGCAACGGGACTGGGCGATCGCGACATCCGCACCGACGCTTACTTTGGTATCGGTTGGGCTGCGGTTCACGGAAACCCAAGCTCCTGTCAAGACGCGGGGCTGATGGATCCCGAACGCCCACGGTTCTGGGCTCCCACGGTGGCCGACACAGCCAATCCGGGCCTCGTGAACACCAACTACAAACGTGGTTTCCGCTGGGCTGATATGGCTCCGGTCTACACCAGTATCACAACCATGTTGCCTCCCAACCGTGAAGTTTGCATCGGTGGTGGTGGTGATGCGGACACCGGTGTCTTGCCACCTAGCAGTCGTCACCAAGGCGGTGCCCACGTCCTGATGGGCGACGGTGCGGTGATCTTCATGACGGATTCCGTCGAAGCGGGCGACTCGCGCCACCCAGTGGTGAAAGTCAATCCGACCAATGCTAATCCCCAATCGGTTCCAGGGTCGAAAAGCCCCTACGGGCTATGGGGTGCCTTGGGCACACGCGCTAACAATGAAGTCATTCAAGAGCAATTGAACCAGTAGCGGTTCGGTTGGTTGGAGGATTGCATCCAATCCTGTTCGCCTTTTATCGGGCGGACAGGATTTTTTTGTTGGTTCGCAGCAACCGCCCAGTCGGCCTGGTGCAACCTGGCGAATCCACTTGGCCTACGAGTTGGTTCCGGTTCCGGCTACAGTGGCAAAGGGTCGTAGCTGATCCCGCCAGGGTTCAGTCGGTCTGAACCCTGGCGGGATCAGCTACGGGACGCACCACCAGTGGATGTTGGACGGGCAGGTCAAGAATGAAGAACAATAAGCGAAACCACGGTCTGCTTGCGTTGGCATTGCTGATTGCACTGGCCGGCTGCGACTTTTCATCACCAGCGGGAACAGAACCGAGCCCTCCGGCGCAGACCCCGGCGCCTGGCAAGACCGCGGCAGTCACACCGCAGTCACTGATCCAACAAGCCACCACCGCGCTCGCAGCTGGCAAACTGGAAACCGCCGAACAATTGTCTCGGCAAGTTCTCGTGGGCGACCCCGGCAATCTGGATGCCGGGCTATTGCAAGTCGGCATCGCGATGCGACGTTCCAAACAGCAGGACGCCGTCGAGTTGCTGTTGCAGCTCGCCCAGGCTCATCCGCAGAAAGCCCCGTTGTTAAAAGCCCAGGCCGCGGAATTATTGTCTCAATCAGGGCAAGTCGATCGCGCCATCGAACTTTTGCAGTCGGTGGTCACCGCTAAACCTGATCAGCATGAAATCCGGCGTGTGTTGGCAGAAATGTTAAACTCGCGTGGCTTTCGCTTTGACGGAAACGAGCACTTGCGCTACCTAGCCGGCCGGATCACATTGACACCGCGCGAGCTGATCGGGTTGGTCAATCCGATGTACACCTGGGTAGATTTTGCCGCCAAACCGGACATCAATGACCAAGCGTTGATCGAGCGTGCCGGGACGCTCAACGCGGTGGCGGCGTTGCGTTCCAAAGGAGACGTTCGCGACGCATTGAAATTGCTCGACGGCAGCGACTTGCTACGTGATCGGCATCCGGCAGCGGTCGCGATGCGCGGCTGGTTGCTCAGTAGTAATCAAGACTTCGCCGCGCTCCAGGATTGGGCGCTGAACGCGGTCGACTCCAGCAAGCGTTACCCCGCGTATTGGTTGGGATTGGGGAATCTTTTTTTGCATCACCAAAACCCTGTGGCGGCAACCTGTTTCGTCGAAGCGCTTCGTCGTGAACCCAACTGTATGGAAGCCGCCGACGGTTTGGCCCAAGCGATCGCTGCCCAGGACAATGCTCAGCAGTCAGCTGTCTTGCTAGAGCGTCAACAACTGATTTCCGAAGCCCAATCGCTGGCCTACCAGATTGGTTCGACCGATCATCCCAGCCCTGCGATGGGCAGTGAGATGGGACGGGTGATGAACTCACTGGGGCGCCCAATCGAATCACTCGCTTGGCAGGAATCTTTGTTCGCCAGGGTGGCCCCTGGAGCGCCGCAATTGACGGTGCTGCGCAAGGCCAAGCAGCAACTGCTGTCGAAGTTTCCCAGCGGTCGCAACGAGTCGGTCATCGTTTGTGGGATGGACGCTCAATCGCTGCCATCGGTTCCGGATGCGCTTGCTTGGTTGGATGCAAAACTGCAACCGGGAGACGCAGGGCCATCATTGCCGCCTGCGATGAAGTCGCAACCAGTGAGCCCGGCGTCAGCGCCAGTGTTCAGCGACGTTGCCAAATCCGTTGGAATCGAGTTTCGCCATGTCAACGCCACCGAGCCGATCGAAAAGGAGTTCCGTTTGTTCGAACCGCTTGGCAGTGGTGTGGTCTGTTTCGATTTTGATTGCGACGGCCGCGTTGACCTCTATTTGGGCCAAGCCGGTGGTCAACCGCCTGATCAGTTGAGCCAAGTTTCTAATCGATTGATGCGCGGCCAAGGAGAGCGTTTCGACGATGTTTCGACACTGTCGCACAGCCAAGACTTTGGATACACACATGGCGTCACTTCGGGGGATTGGAATCAAGACGGGTTTCCCGATCTGTTGATCGGAAATGTCGGCATCAATCGATTGATGATCAATCAGGGCGACGGAACCTTCCGCAACGCAACGATCGATAGCGGCGAATTGCCCGCTTCCTGGGGCCGTGCGATGTTGACCTTCTCCGTCGCAATGGCCGATGTCAGTGGTGATGCGCTACCGGATATTTTTGAAACCAATTACGTCGACGACATCAAAGTATTTGATCCGATCCGCTACGACTCCAATGGCAAGCCGATCGTGTTGCCGGGGCCGAAGCATTTTCAAGCTGCGATCGATCGACTTTACCGATCCCAGGGGAATGGATCAGCTGTATTAGAATCGCTCGGCGAGTCTCAGTCTGCGGCCAGCACCGGGCTGGGCGTGTTGATCACTGATATCGATGGTGACCGCCAAAACGAGATCTTTGTTGCCAACGATCAAAATGCAAATCAATTGTGGAAGCGAAATGCTGACAGCGATTCGCTGCACTGGACCGACGTGGCGCTCGCTCGCGGTTGTGCCTACGGTACCGGCGGCAAGCCATTTGCCTGTATGGGGATTGCCGCGGCCGACTATGACGGCAATGGGAAAATCGACTTACACGTCACCAATTTCTCGGATGAATGTTCCAATCTGTACCTCCAGAACGATTCCGGGGGCTTCGTCGATCAAGCGATTGCGATGCGATTGGACACTGCGACCGTGCCGATGGTCGCGTTCGGAACGCAGGCATTTGACTACGACAACAACTCCAGCATCGATCTGGTGATCGGCAACGGGCACATCGAAGACTTTCAATTCAAGGGCAAGCCGTTCCGAATGCCCACCCAAATTCTGGCGCGGCAGCAGAGCGGATTTGTTAGCATGGATGTTCAGGGCGATGAATCGTACTGGAACCAGACGCATCTGGCCCGTGGTGTTGCGATTCTGGATTGGAATCGAGATGGCCGGGTGGACGTGGCGGTGACGGAACTAAACGATGACTTTGTGCTGCTGGAAAATCGCACCGCTAGCAGTGGGCACTTTTTGCAATTGGAAACCGTTGGGACGCACAGTGAACGTGATGCAATTGGGACGACAGTCATCGTCGATGCCGGCGGGCGGCGGCGCGTCGCGGTCGTTCAAACCGGCGATGGTTACTTGTGCAAGAACGAGTCGGTTTTGTTTTTCGGACTCGGTGACCTCACCGCGATTGATCAGGTCACGGTCCAGTGGCCCAGCGGGCAAACACAATCGTTTGCTAATCTTGCGGTTGATCGGCGTGTCTTGCTCGTCGAAGGTCAGTCGGACGTGTGGCAGCGTTAAGTCATGAACTGGTTTTTATTCGTACTGTTGATCATTGGATCAGCGATCGCCGTTGTTTGGGCCTGGAGAGTTCGCAGTGGTTTCGTGGCGGTGATCGCCGCGGTCATGTTGTTAGCGTCGATTGCAATGTTTGATTCTGGCAATCCGGAACCCATCGCCATGGAATCGGAACAGCAGAGCAAAACACCAGACCTAGCGGCAGACAAAACAGCTGCGATCGGTGGTTCACTCAAGAGTAAACGAAGTGATCTGACGCTGACCAGACTGGAACCGTTCCGTCCCCAGGAGTTGCCAACGAATGGCTACGTGGGTTCAGATGCGTGCCAGGAATGCCACGCAGAAAACCACGCCACTTGGGCAGCATCCTATCACCACACAATGACCCAGGTCGCCGATCCAGAAATCGTCTTGGGTGACTTTCGCGACGTCGAAATCAATCACGACGGCCGTTTGTACAAGTTGTCGATGGAGAATGGGATCTGTACGGCAGACTTTCCCGACGAAGCTGATCCGACGACGCGTCATACGGTGCCGATTGTGATGACGACCGGATCGCATCATATGCAGGTGTATTGGTTCACCACCGGCGAAAAGCGATTGCTGGGAATGTTGCCACTGGTCTACCTGAAGGACTCGCAAGAATGGGTCCCGCGAGAATCGGCATTTTTAGTGCCGCCCCATCAACCACCGTCGACCGAAACGGGGCGTTGGAACGAAACCTGTAGTGCATGCCATACCACGCAACGCAAGGGGCGCCGTTTAGCATCGGGTCAGTGGGACACTCATGTCGGTGAATTCGGGATTTCTTGCGAAGCGTGTCATGGGCCCGGCCAAGGCCATCTGGACTATCAGCGTGGGTTAGATGGATCACAGCCCAACCAGACGGTCGCGTCGGCCAGTGACCCGATCGTCAATCCCGCAAAGTTGTCAAAAGTCCTGTCGTCACAGGTTTGTGGGCAGTGCCACGCCGTGTTGGACCCGTTGCACATGGATTTGCACTACCAGGAAAATGGGCATCGCTATCGCCCGGGCATGGATCTACGGGATACCCACGGTGTCTGGAACCGCGACACCCCCGAATATGTCAACACCATGAAAACGCTGGACTATCCCGATCTGGATACTCTGCTAAACGAGACCTATTACCCAGACGGAATGATTCGTGTTTCGGGCCGTGAGTACAACGGGTTGATCGAATCAAGTTGCTATATCAACGGTGAAATGTCATGCATGAGCTGTCACCAGTTGCATCAATCGGCCAGTGATACACGATCGCTGACCGAATGGGCCAACGATCAATTGAAACCGCAGGCGATTGGCGACCAAGCCTGTGTCGATTGCCACGCGGGACCGGAATATGGCCCAGCGCACACACACCACGCGATCGGTTCCAGCGGTGCCCAGTGTTACAACTGCCACATGCCGCACACCGCTTACGGATTGCTCAAAGCGATTCGCAATCACCAGATTAGCAGCCCAGACGTGGGGAAAGACGAACGTGTCCAGCGGCCCAACGCTTGCAACCTGTGTCACCTGGATCAAACACTGCAATGGTCGGCAAATCATTTGCAACAGTGGTATGGCATCGAGCCGCCGGAATTGGACGCCCAGCAACAGCAGATCGCCGGATCCTTGTTATGGCTACTGCGTGGGAACGCGGCCGAACGGGCGCTGACGGCCTGGAGCATGGGCTGGGAAGACGCTCAGCAGGCTTCGGGTGATGATTGGCAACTTCCATTTTTGTCGGCGCTGTTGGACGACGACTATGACGCGGTCCGCTTGATCGCCCGCCGCACGATCAAGTCCTTGCCAGGGGCCAGCGATTTCGAGCTGGATGTGGTGACGTCCAGTACCTCGGATCAACGGCAGCGAAGCGGGCTGAAGTTGCTGCAATCGTGGTTGAAAACTCCCGCAGCAACCAGCATCGATCGGCCTGAATTATTGATCACGCAGCCCAACGGAATCGACGTGCTGCAGATCAAACAACTATTGGATCAACGGGACCAATCACGAATGTTACTCAGCGAGTGAACCGGCCGGCGTCAGGCCGGGGCGCGGCAAGCATTCGACGCGCTGCGTAAGCCGTTTCGATCCCAACCCGACGCGTCAGCGAGGGATTTAGCTTGTTACCGGGATCCCTCGCTAACGCGTTTTGAAGTTGCGCACCTATCGCAACCCGACGCGTGAGCGAGGGATTTACCCGGTTGATGGGATCCCTCGCTGACGCGTTTTGAAGTTGCGCTTATG
>NZ_JAMYFE010000108.1 GCF_024129865.1 Stieleria tagensis
TTCGACCATGACAGTGCTTTTACGGTGCGGGAGCCATTAGTTGCATGTGATCCTGATGCCGTTGAGTGTCTGGGTCGTCGATCTCTGGATGGTTTTCGAGATGGGCCCGGTAGGCGGCTGAGAGACCGTGTTCTCGCGCACCGGCTGTGACCAGAGACTTGTACCAGCGGTAGGGTTTCAGTGACGCGTCGATGGCCGTTTTCATCGCAATGTACAATTCGGCCTCGACCCTTTCCTGGCTACCCTGCGCATTGACAATCACACGCCGCCGCTCGTAGCCGGATCCCAACGATTCGGCAATGTCCAACGCCTGTGTTTCCGCACTGCAAATGTGAAAGAGCACTCCGATCACGACATGCGATGGGTCGCCGGTATGAAATGCGTCGCATTTCCCCGAGCCATCGGTTGACCGTTTGTGAAATTTCAAACGGTACCCAGGCAACTGAGCCGTCCCTAGCGGCCGACAGCTTGGCGTGCGCTGCCGCAGCCGTTCGGTCAGCATGTTGGATCCGTATGCAAAATAGAGAATCGAATCGTCGGTCGAGCGTGCATGCAGCGAATTCATGAAAATCCTTGGAAACCAGGCCAATCGGCGGGGGCAACCAAGCATAGTGAAAACCGACGACTGCTTGCCAGGTGTTGAATCGCGTCCTTTGAAAGTTTGAATCGCAAAGGATTAGCGGTAGAGGGGGGGGAATTTGGCATTGGAATTAGCAAAGCAGAATCCACGCTCTTGTGCTGCGTGGTCGCCCCCCTTAGGTTCGAGTGCGGCGGACCGCCGGCAACCGCTGGATGCTGAACGCTGGAAGCCGCGTATTTGGAAGCGATGCATTTTGGAACCTGAACCGAACATTCCCGCGCAGGACGGCCCTCTCTCACAACATCATTACGATGATTTGGCTCTTGCGACCGAGCGTGCCAAACCGATCCGTCGCGCGGCTCGCGTGGCGACGTTCAATGGTTGGACCATGGCGATCATCGCAGCCCTCTCGGTCCCCTTTGCGATCTCCGGCTGGGTCGCTCTGTTGGTTGCAATCGGCTTGACCATTGTTGCCATCGTGGAGTTTCGAGGTCGCAACCGGTTGTTGAAGTTTGATCCGAGCGCCGCATCATTGCTGGGCTGGAATCAAATCGGCTTGCTGACGTTGATCGTCGTTTATTGTTTGTGGATGCTGTTCGGGGGCGCAACCGACATTCAAGCCCACCCTGAACTGGCGCAATTGCTGGGGCGCGACGGACTGGCACTCTACCGAACGTTCGTGATCGGGTTTTACGCCACCGTGATCGCGCTGACGGTGATCTTCCAGGGCGGCAACGCGTTCTATTACTTCACCCGGCGCAAATACATTGTGGCCTATCGAGAACAAACGCCGCAGTGGGTTCAGGACTTTCGTGACGCCAACAGCTGATCAACAGAGTGCATCCCGATCAGCCATTTGGGCGTTGCCAAAACGCCACGGCCGCTGACCTTTCGAAACGTATCGCATGATCTGCCAACGTTTCCCCGGCAGAGATTACCGGTAGGCTCATGCTGGTTCTAAGACTTCTGCAAACTGTCACAAACTTTATGGCACAAGGTCGCTGCGCGTAGTAGGTTTTTTTTAGCTTCGTTGATCAGAATTTTTTTGATTGTTGAAGCCCTATTTGCCTGCCCTTTGGTTCGCTGCAGAACCGATTTCCATATTCGTTTTGTGAACACCACATGCCTCGCTTCATCGCTTCACTTTGCTCATTAGCTGTTATTGCCATCGTCGCTGCTCCTATCGATGCGGGAGTGATTGTCAGTGCCAATGGACAACCGAATTCGGATCCACCCAGCTTGGTTCTGGGCAGCAATTTCCTGGGAACCATTGGAGCCCCGGTGCCGCAGCCGATTTTCGATGCCCAGTTTGACCCGGCCGCGGAACTTGCCCCGGGTTTCGCCTCAGCCTTGGCAAGTGTGAGCAACGATTTCAAGTTTGTCTTGCAAGGTGTAAACGCTTTTGGTGCAGCACAGCCAACAGGCGGTTTGGGCAATGGAATTATTCAGGGAACGATGGGCGGAACGTTCTCCGTTTTCGGCGGGAACACGCTCTTGCTTTCCGGTTCGCTGGGCTTCGGTGTCTTACAGGGCACGTCGACCTCACCAACAGGTCTGTTCCTTGGTGAAGCCCTCTTTTACGATGGCTTGTTGTTACCCTTTCTAGAGACAAGTTCGGGCTATTTCGAATCCTCGCTCTTCAATATCGAAACCCCTACACCGAACGGTCCGCTTTCGAGTTTTGAGATTGCTGAAAACGGCATGCTGGCAGATTTCACCGCCGCTCACTCATTCGCCATTTTAGCCGTTCCGGCCGCGAACGTTCCGGAACCCACGACGATGGTTTCGTTTTCGTTGCTGATGATGTGTGGTGGCATGGGCTTCCGCCGCCGACGACGCTAATGCCTAAAAACGTTGCCCCCCGCGCGGAATGCGGGTTGTTGATTTATCAACCCGACGCGTGAGTTTTGAAGTTGCGATTTTCATCACAACCCAAAGCGTGAGCGAGGGATTTTGGGTGTGAACGGGATCCCTCCCTGACGCATCGCGGTTACCATTCTCACGCTGATTAACTTTCGAAGACTAAATTCAGCCGCGGAATGCGGCGGTGAATCATGGACAATCTCTTTCACGATCTGCCTGATTCGCTGCCAGATGAACTCAGCGAAGTGCTGGGGAAATCCGAGCACGTCCGCATCGAACGCATCGTTTCGACTGGCCAATGTTCGCCGCCCGGTCACTGGTACGACCAACAGCAGGACGAATGGGTGGTCGTTTTATCCGGTGCGGCGCGGCTGGAATTTGCCGACGGCAGCACGCGTGAGATGACTATCGGCGATTATCTGTTGATCCCCGCCCACCAGAAACACCGCGTGGATTGGACCACCGCGGACGAGCCGACCGTCTGGTTGGCCGTGTTTTTTTAGCAAACCCTGGGACGGGCACCGGCTGGTAGCATCCATGTTATAGACCCAACACGCTGCACGGGCGTGGGGATTCAACCTGGATGCCAATTGTGATGCCCCCAGAAGAGCTGGCCAATATCTGGAGACGCTACTCATCGCGTTTGCTGTTGATCGCAAGATCGATCGGCGAGCCGGCGGAAGATGCGGTGCAGGAAGCGTTCCTGCAATTGTCCAGACAAGCGGCCGCCCCAAACGACCCTTTGGCTTGGTTGGTCACCGTCACCCGCAACCAATTGTTGCAGTGGCATCGCAGCGGCCAGCGACGGCGCCGGCGTGAACAGGCCGAACAGCCGAGTGTTTGGTTTGACGGCGAGGCCGCCAAATTGGACGCCACTCTGGATGCCCAGCACGTGACCGATGCACTGCGAGATCTTTCGCCCGACCAACGGCAAGTGATCGTCATGCACCTGTGGGGAGAAATGAGTTTTGATGCCATCGCAACGCTAATGGGCAGTTCTCGTTCCTCCGCCCATCGAACCTTTCAATCAGGAATCCGCGACATGCGGCAACGATTCAATCCCGATCCCACTTCCAGCTTGGCAGTTCGCACCCATGAATGAGCGACCACACGACCCCAGCGATGACGCATTTGCAAGTCGGTTGGCCCAGTTGACTCCTGCGGCAGCGCCGAGCGATCGGATGAGTGTCGAAACCATGTTGTATCAGGCGGGATACCAAGCCGGTGCCGAACACGTTTCCAACCCTGCATCGCCAAGGTTTGTTCGCGGCTGGACACCGATGGTCGCGGCAAGTTTGCTGACCGCCATGCTGACGCTTCCGGTCGCCTATCAAGTCGGCCAACTTCAATCACCCGATCCGATCCAAGTCATCGCACAGCGCGAACCAACGCCAGAGAAACCGTCTGGAACCACACACGTCGCGACAGCCGATCAAGCAACCGCCAGCGTTGCCGAGCCAGCTTGGCCAGCCGCCGCGCCCCGATCCAGATTGAACCTGGCACGGATTCTGCGACCCGACTGGGAACCGTTGAATTCTCATGCACAACAACTGACGGCGTTCCATGGGACGACCTTGGAATCGTTTCCGAGGTCCGAATGGGCCGCTGGTGCCGAGGAGACCGCGGGTGAACCTGCCATCGCGCGGACCACGACGTTATCAGCGGGCGACCTTGACCGCTGGAGCAACGATCTGACACTGAATCCAATTCCCTTCCGGGTGGAAAAATGATGAGAAACTCCTTGCGCAGTCACACGACGTTGGTCTGCCTAGCGATTTGCCTGGCATCGAATTCAATCGGTCACAGCCAGGTCATGCTGTCGCCGACATTCCAACAGTATCAGCCAGCGGAGGCGGCAAACGTTGCGCCGCGGACAATCCAACTCGCGGCGCAACAGCAGCCCGATCCGCTACTGCGTTATCGATTGTGGCCGGCGCCGGAATATCGTCGGCCACGACCGGCGATGGTCGCGGTCAATCGCGCCTTGTTGCTGGTTTCACAGGTATCGCCGCGTGAAAAGCGGCAATTTCTGCAGCAGTATGACCAGTGGTCCGCGTCGGCGATCGATGAAATCCCGCTGGAGCAAGCCAAGGCAATTTGCCAGCCGTTTGCCACCGCGATCAGCGTGCTTCGCAGCGGCGAGAATTGGATGGACTTGGCCTATGATCTGGGCATCGAAGAGATGTCCACTCGAGAAAAGGCCGCCACACTCTTGCCGGAATACCAAGAGATGCGTGATCTGGCGCGCTTACTGAGTTTGCGGGTAAAAGTCGCAGCGGCAGAGCAACGCTGGGAAGATGCGATCGCGGATTTGCGGTTGGGATTCCGCTTGTCTGAAATTGCCAGTCACGCCACCGACACGCTGCTGGGTCGGGTGATCGGAATCGCGATTGCCAATGTGATGATGGAAACAATCGAAGTGATCATCAGCCAGCCGGACTGCCCAAGTCTGTATTGGGCGCTGGCCGGTGTGCCGATCGAGCGGATGACCGAGATGCGGCAAGCATTGGAATACGAATCCACGCTGGCGTCTCAATTAGGGAACATCGCCGGATTGCCAGCACTGACCAACCAGATGATCGGCCAGGATGCTGCGGTGGTTCGTCTGAAAGAGATCCTGGATGCCTATGCGACTGATTTTCAATCGACCAGTCCGACCAGCCAAAACGTGGTGCTGCGGCAACTGTCGACCGGGTTGTACGTCGCAATGATGGTGCCGATGTCACGCGAGTTGTTATCGCACAGCCCCGATTGGAAAGATCGCGTCGCGGATCTTTCCGATGCCGAAGCGGTGCTGCGGGCGAGCGATTTTGAATTGGCACGGATCCGAGACCGCTGGCTGGCTTGGTCGTCGTTACCACAGCGACAAAGAAACCAAATCCGGGACATTCGCGACACACAGATGACCACCGTTTCCGATTCGAACACGATCGGAGCACAGTTTGCTCGACAACTGTTGCCGGCAGTCGACCAGGCCTTTGCAGCGGCGACGGAGGCTCGGCAGCGGCACCATCGTTTGATCAGTCTGGAAGCCTTGCGGTTGCATGCCGGTCAAACCGGCGAGTTGCCTGAAAGCATTCAGAATCTATCTCCGGTTCCCGCTTGGGATGATTCGTTGTCAGAAACCCCGTTTGAATATGTCCGCAAGTCCGCCACGCACGCGACATTAAGCCGCGCCCGGGGCCTGCGAAACCAAGACGATCTGGTCGTTGAAATCCATTTACAGGTAGCACAATGAATTTTCCGCCTCGCCCCCACAACCTTCTCCTGTTGATCTCGGCTTGGATGATCTCCGCGGTCGGATCGATCGCTGCGGCCCAGGAAACGCAATTAGAAGTGGCCAGTCCAAAACCGGTGTTGATCAACGATCTGGCCGCCAGTCATCCCGCGTCGGCCTACGTCAATGAATCGACCCTCGCCATTGCCGAGGTTGATTGGACCAAGCTGGATTTGAACGCCCTGTTCGGACTGATCCAAAAATTGACCGGTGACCGCCCGGAATCAATTCCACCGATCGAAGCCTTTTTCGAGAAACTACGACACGGCCAAGCCGGCAAGATCTATGCCATCGCCGGACCAGAGTTCCTAAACGAGGGTGTTCCCCTGTTGGTCATTCCGACTGCCAAACCGCAACCGTTAGCGGATTCATTGAAACCGATGTTGAACGATGCTGTGGCGGTGGCCCGCGCTGGCAACGCAATCTTGATCGGCGATCCGAAACAACTGGAGCGATGCCAAACGTTTGTTCCGTCCAGTCGCAATGAATTGTTTTCGCCGCTGCAAGATGCCAAGCGGCTCGACCACACCCTTGTGCTGGCAATCCCAGATGCAATGCGAGCGATGTTGGGCAAACTGTGGCCGGACCAACCGCCTGTCGGACTGCCCGAATCGGTTTCACCACAGCAAATGGTGACGGACATCTCCCGTGTCGTGTTCTCCGTTCGCACGCCACCGAAATTGTTGGTCAACGTCTCCATTGACACAGCGGACCCACCGTCAGCCGACCGTGTCCGATCGGCGATCAACGACATCAAACAGAACGACGCCCAGGTCTGGGAGCAAGTGACGATTGAGCATTCACAACGTCAGATTCGATTGCAAGCCGACGACCACCTTGTCGAACTGCTGCAAACGATCGCCACCAAGGCACGTGATGCGGAACGACAGAGGACCCTGGTCGATACGCTACGTCAACTTGGGCTGGCGACTCATCTGTACGTGGGCCGAGAACAACACTTGCCACCGCGTTGTTTTGTGGATCCCGACGGCAAACCACTCCACAGTTGGATCGTGGCGCTGATGCCGGACTTTGAACAACTGGCACTCTATCGCACGATTCGACTGGACCGTGCCTGGGATGATCCCGCCAATTCACTGTTGAAAACAATCACTCTCAAAGGCCTGGGTGATTCGCGTCTGCCGCCAACATTCACCACCATTCGTGCGCCGGTCTTTCCCGGGTCGGTGTGGCAGGGTGATGGCCCACCTAAAACGTTGCAACAGATCACCGACGGAACAGGCGACACGATTCTGTTGATTGATGCTCCGCCGACCGCGGCGATTCACTGGGCCGACCCGACACCATGGCAAATCTCGACCGAGGACCCGATCGCGGATGTCTTTGGTGACCGCGATCGCGTGCGGGTGCTGTTTGTCGACGGGTCGGTGCGGTTGCTGCTGCGATCCGAGACGACGGCGGAGAGTCTGAAATCGATGCTCACCTATGCGGGTAAAGACTAGACCAACCCTGCCCGGGAGCCGACGTTTAGAAGATCTGGCAATCAAGATCGGCATGTCATTTGCGTCAGCGGTCAATTCAACTCATGCATGTGAATCGACCCCACCACGAGCGAGAATGCGACGATGTTTCATCAACCTCCTGCTTTACGATCTCTACCGAGCCCCACATCGCGCAGGGTTTTGAGCCCGCCGGTTGGATTAGCGTTCTGCCTGGCGGTTTGTCTGCCAATGGCTGCCCAGGCGCAGCGTCCGGATGTCCCGTCGCGTCCCGCCATTGAACGTTCACCGACTGGCGGTGTGACGGTGATGCGAACACTAGACGATGTGATCGTTGCCATCGACGGCATCGGCACGGAAAGAATCCTGGATCCGGTCAACTCGATCACGGTCGACGGGCAGCTCACACTCGGTGTGACACTGACCGATTCGCCGTTGGGCTGCGAGGTCACGTCGGTGCAAGAGGGACTGGCGGGCGACCGTGCGGGGCTGATCCGCGGAGACAAAATCGTCCAGATTGACGAAGCGGACATCGAGACGCCAAGGGACATTCAGGATGCGATCGGAAATCATCCGCCGGGTGAGTTGATGCGGCTGGTGTACATCCGTAACAACAAACGGTACGAGCGAGAAATTAAATTCGTCGCTCCTGCGGCGGACGTCACTCCCGCGGTGCCGGGAGCAGCGACGACGGCCGAAATCACACGGCTGCGACGCGAGGTCCAGTTGCTTCGCCGCGACGTTTTGGTGCTGCGGGATGCCATGGCCGTTCTGGTCAATCGACAGTTGCGACAACTGGAACGACGATAGCGATTGCTGCCGGCTGTGCTAGACTACTCCAATCCACGCCGTTGACGTCTTGGAGCGTGGTTTTTGGTGTCACAACGCGAGTAGTAATATGAAGATGCACCGGGCTTTTGAGCGAATTTCGCTCGTGCTTATGGCGGTCTGCTGGACCGGCCTTTCGGTCGCCACGGCGGCTGACAAACCGAACATTGTGATCATTTGGGGTGACGATATTGGCAGGTCCAACATCAGCGCCTACACCCGGGGAGTAATGGGATATCAGACCCCGAACATTGATCGCGTGGCCAATGAGGGCATGATGTTCACGGATTATTATGCGGAACAGAGCTGCACGGCGGGACGTGCCTCATTCATCATGGGACAGCACGGGATGCGTACGGGACTGACGAAAGTCGGCCTGCCCGGCGCTGCGGTTGGCATGCAGGTCGAAGATCCGACGATTGCGGGCCTGTTGAAGAATCACGGCTATGCGACCGGACAATTCGGAAAAAATCATCTGGGCGACCGTGATGAGATGCTGCCGACCAACCATGGTTTCGACGAGTTCTATGGCAACCTGTACCACTTGAATGCCGAGGAAGAACCCGAGCATCGGGATTACCCAAAGGATCCCGAATTTCGCAAGAAGTATGGCCCCCGCGGTGTACTGCACTCTTACGCTGATGGTCGCATTGAAGACACCGGCCCGCTGACAAGAAAGCGGATGGAAACCATTGACGATGACGTCGCCAGCCGTGCGGCCGACTTCATGGAACGTCAATCCAAAGCCGACAAACCGTTTTTTGTCTGGGTCAACTTCACCCACATGCACTTTCGCACTCACCTGAAAGAGGAAAGCAAAGGCCAGTCTGGTCGCTGGATGAGCGAATACTCCGACGCGATGATCGATCACGACAAAAACGTCGGTACCGTGCTGGACAAGATCGACGAATTAGGGCTGAACGACAACACGTTTGTGATGTACAGCACCGACAACGGGCCGCACATGAATACCTGGCCCGATGCAGCGATGACGCCGTTTCGCAACGAAAAAAACAGCAACTGGGAAGGCGCCTATCGCGTTCCCGCGATGGTCCGCTATCCCGGTAAAATCAAACCCGGTGTGGTGTCCAACGGAATCGTGTCTCACCTCGATTGGTTGCCTACCATTCTGGCGATGGCCGGCGAACCCGATGTCAAAGAAAAATTGCTCAAAGGGCATCGCGCGATCGGACGTGACTACAAAGTGCACTTGGATGGTTTCAACCTGCTTCCCTATCTGACGGGAGAGGAGGAGAAATCTCCCCGAGAATCGTTCTTCTATGCGAACGACGACCAGCAACTGACGGCATTGCGTTACGACAACTGGAAACTGGTGTTCCTGGAGCAGCGCGTGCGAGGCACGTTGCAGATTTGGGCCGAGCCGTTTGTCAGTCTCCGCTTGCCAAAAATCTTCAATCTGCGGACCGATCCCTACGAGCGCGCCGACGTCACCTCCAACACCTACTACGACTGGTTGCTCGATCGCGCCTTCTTGTTGGTGCCCGCCCAGGACTACGTGGGAACCTTCTTGCAGACGTTCAAGGAGTTTCCGCCCCGTCAAAAAGCGGCAAGTTTCAATTTGGACGAAGTCATGGAGAAACTGAAGCAACCCGGTTCCTGATCGGTTAAAACCCATTCGTTGCGTTCGCCGAGGATAAACGAATTGGGTTAACAATGAGTTGGTCAACATTGGGCCTGGCTGTGTGAACGGCCAGGCCCAATGCATAGGTGGGCGGTCGTTGCAATGTTTGGAATTTCTTTCGGTTAAAAACAGGTGAATTCGATGGTCAAGGGTTTGGGCGCCGCACCGGTGCGTCAGGTTTTGTTGTCTGCGTTGTTGATGGCGTTTGCGGCGACGTCGGCCAGAGCCCAGACATTGCGCGCCGTCGTCGAGGCGGACTATCAATCCCATTTGGCAGATCTGTTTGACCATTTTCACCGCAACCCAGAATTGTCGTTGGCCGAATACAAGACCGCCGCGCGGATGGCTCGCGAATTGCGTGCGGTCGGATTTGATGTGACCGAAGGCGTCGGCGGCACCGGTGTGGTCGCACTCATGAAAAATGGCGAGGGGCCGCTGGTGATGATGCGTGCCGACATGGATGGATTACCGGTGCAAGAAAAATCCGGACTGGCCAATGCCTCGACCGCGACCCAAACCAGTCCGATCACCGGTGAGGTTGTCCCGGTGATGCACGCCTGTGGGCATGACGTGCATGTCACAAGCCTGGTCGGCACGGCGCGGTACATGTCGACCCACCGCGATCAATGGCAGGGAACATTGATGTTGATCGTGCAACCGGCCGAAGAACGAATCATGGGCGCGCGGGCGATGAAGAATGATCGATTGTGGCAGCGATTCGGAACGCCCGATTTTGCACTCGCCTTTCATGTCACCTCTCGCGACCGAACCGGACTGGTCAACGTTTCCGAGGGCAGTCCCTACGCCGGATCGGACACCGTCGACATTCTGATCCACGGTGTGGGCGCGCACGGCGCCAGTCCCCATCGCGGTAAAGACCCGATCGTCTTGGGCAGCCAGATCGTGTTGGCGCTGCAAACACTGGTTGCCCGCGAGTTACCGCCACGTGAACCGGGCGTCGTCACCGTCGGCTCCTTTCATGCCGGCACCAAGCACAACATCATTCCCGACAGCGCTCGATTGCAGTTGACCGTCCGCAGCACCAGTCCGGAAACCCGCCAGACGTTGTTGGATGGCATCAAACGCATCGCCACCAACATGGGCCGTGTCGCCGGTTTGCCCGACGACAAGTTGCCGGAAGTAACGGTGTCCAAGGAAAGCGTCCCGCCGACCAACAATGACCCCGAACTGGCGCGACGCTTGCGCAAAGTCTGGCAACAGAAATTGGGCGAAGACCAAGTGATCGACAAACCGTCGCAAGGCATGGGGGCCGAGGATTTCCCGTATTTCACTTCCAACCCCAAGATCCCGTCGGTGTATTGGTCGGTCGGTGGCACACCACAATCGGCGATCGACACCGAAGCGGACGGCGGTGACCCGGTGCCGAGCCACCATTCGCCGCTGTTTAAAATCGATCCCGATCCGTCAGTCAAACGGGGCGTGGAATCGACGGTGACGGCACTCTTGGAATTGATGGGTACCGAATGAATTCAACACATCCTTGGTGGTTGGCCGGTGGATTCCAAGACAGTCATCCACAAGTCACCGTTGGGATCCACGCAGTTTCGATCGCGAATCGCCAGACTCATTGGGACATGCACAAATCGTGTGTGCCAGCGACTGACGACCATCCGTGTCCGACCACTCATCGCCGCATGCACCGCGTTGTGTGCCAGACGGGTGCAAAAAACGCTGTCGTAGGGATTGGCCGGGACGCTGCGAATCACATAGCTGGGGTCGATGTACTTTAGATTCAACTCCCATTGCTGTTGGGCAAAGTGATTTTCGATCTGCTGCTTCAACCAAATCCCAACGTCACTCAGACGCTGATTGCCCGAGGCATCGGTCTGCTGTTGCTGATCCATCAAATTTTGCCCGGCGCCTTCGGCGACCACAATCACAGCGTTGCCACATTGGTCCAACCGACGTTTCAATGATGCCAACAATCCATGGTCACCGTCGAGCCGAAACGGGACCTCGGGGATCAACACAAAATTGGCATCGTTCGACGCCAGGGAAGCGTAACAAGCGATGAAACCGCTGTGGCGTCCCATTAATTTGACCAGACCGACACCCTGCGGTGCTCCACAGGCTTCAACGTGTGCGGCACGGACCACGGACGTGCCTTCACTGAGCGCCGTTTGAAAACCAAAGCTTTGGTCGGTAAACATGATGTCGTTGTCGATGGTCTTGGGGATGCCAATGACCGCAATGTCCAATCCCCGCCGCTTGATTTCATCAGCGATCGACAGCGCGCCGCGGATGGTCCCGTCGCCGCCGATGACCATCAAAATCCCAATCTCCATCGCGACCAACCGATCAACGACTTCTGCCGGATCCTGTTGCCCCCGTGACGATCCGAGCACCGTCCCGCCGTGTTCATGAATGTTCTCGACGAATTCAGGCGTCATTTCGTGAACCGGTCGCTCGTGCCGCTCCACCAACCCTTGGTATCCGTTGCAAAACCCGTACACCATTTGGATCCCGTAGCGGCGTGTCAGTTCATTGACGACCGAGCGAATCACATTGTTCAACCCCGGGCACAGGCCGCCACAAGTGACAATGGCGGCGCGCGTTTTGGACGGCTCAAAAAAGATTTTGCGGCGAGCGCCGGCCGGTTCCAATCCGCCCAGCGGTTCATCGGGATTCCAATTCGCCGACAGCGCCGACGCCGTGTTGTCGACCAAGATTCGATCCGATTCCTCCACATAGTTGATCGAGTATTGGCGATAATCAAGCAGCGGTGTGAGCGGCGATTGGATCGTGCAAGCGCCGAGTTGTTCGATTCGAAAGTCATCTTGGTGATACATCATGCTCTTTCCTAGCTGAACAGCCGACGGATTCCCCTCCGCGGACACTGCCATAAGAAACCGCATCCGGATACCCAGATCAAGCAAGTTAAAACCAACGGCATTGATTCGGCAGTTTGATCGATTCAATAGCGACATCGCCGCCATTGGAAGAAACAAAACTCTCTCATCACATCACGTCGCGGATCCATGATCGAAATCAATTTGAAACGCTATCGAAGTTTTATGAGTTAACGCACACGCAAAAGCGTGGAGCGACGACATGGACGCACTTTGATCGCCACAATTATTCACAGATGGGAATCGACGACAGCTACGCGGTGGGCGGCGGAAAAATAGCTGCCGCACTGGCTGCCGAAGACCCGCGCAATGAAGAGATGGCGATGATCAACCTGGCCACCGCCGAGGCGGCGCGCAGCCAAGTCGTTTATCAAATCATCGTACGCATGCTGTACGACCCCAGGAAAAAATTGCCGTGGTCTGAGTTCAAACCAATCCTGATCGGATCCTGGATTTTCAACACGACAGAAAACCATAAAACGAAACCGATCCAATACGGCGCACTAGGCGCCGCAGACTACTACAACGCCAAAGCCAAGAATGCCATCGCGTCGATTCGAACGCTCGGTTTTCAACTGGATTGATCCCACCCCCTAGAAATCAATGATCCGTCAGAGGACCATTAGTGGTGAACCGCTGAGTCGGCCGCGGAGGACGTGGATTGACGGACGTCCTGCAGTCGCTGCGCGCATTGCCGTGCTAGATCCGGTTGATCGCAATCAAAGAACAGCGTCGCGATTCGTTTCAGGCAACATTGGCAGGTGATTTGGTCCAACTGCGATGGGATCACGCTGCTGACGACCGCCAATGCTTCGGTGGGGCGATCCAAACGCACGAGTAGCGAAGTCAACCCGATTCGATAATGGACGCTTTCAGGTTCCAAATCCACGGCGCGGCGAATCAAGGCTTCGGTGACGGATGTCGGATAGCCACACAGCGAGGCGTAGTAACCCATTTGATAGTGCACTTGGGCGGCGTCGGGTGCAACCAATCCCGCTTGGCGACAGGCTTCCATCGCCAACACAGGCTCGTCAACCGCTTCCAATGACGCCGCGATTCTCAACAGTTGGGCTTCATCAAGCCCGCCCGAGGTCGCAGCCGTCATGAGCAGGTCGCGCGACAACGATTTGCGGCCGATGCCGCCATACGCCGTCGCCAAATCAATCCGCGTTTCCCAGTCCAGCGGGATCAGCAAGCTGGCATGCTCGAGCGCTTCGATCCCATCCTGCAACTGGCCACGGCGCAGCAGCGCTCGGCCAAGAATTTGCCAAGCCCGACCCTCATCAGGGTCTTGTGCCAATGCGTACTGTGCAAATTTGGCGGCGTAGTAAAACCGCTGACTTTCGTATTCGCGGATCGCGAAATCCAGATTATTGCTCAGAGCTTGTGTGATGGTTGAGGCATCAAAATCGATCATTGCAAGCCACGCTCGTTGGAGGGTAGGTGAAGCCGGCTTGTGCAACCGGCATCAAAGACAGAGGGACCGCTGGACGTGCAAACATCAGCGGCGCAACCTGGGCGTGGCGGGCTAGGACGCCGGCGAGACGGGTTGGGAACGGTCGCCGGACGTCGCATGGCTAGCTGCGTCGCCAGTCACTGCAAATGAGAATCGTTATCATCAGCATTGGCATTTCGGCGTGGCTTGTCAACCGAGGTCTGGCGAAAACGTCGTGAATGACCGCCGCCAGCCGCTGAGACGGTTTCTGCCGGTTGTCCTAGCCGGCCTGGTGAATCGTGAACCCTGAATCGAACAATTTTGCTTCCCCCGCTACGCCACAACCTAGCGTTCAGGAATGCTCTGACATTTGTCTATTCGGATTGTATTCGGGGGAATTTCACATGATCCGTTCGTTCACCATTTTGCTTGCCGCTGCGTTGGGTGCCCACTGTGCACTGGACTGCAGCACCGCCGACGCTCAATTGTTCAGCGGAAAGCGACTCAGCCGGTTACGCGACAATCTGATCGGCGCGCCTGCAATTTCCCGACCACCAACCGCCGATCGCACGCCCAGCCGCTACCGGTCTCAAGTCCCTGCGCCGTCGATGGGATTGAGTATCGGAATCGGCAGCTACCCGTATTATGGCTATCCGCCGCCGGGTTCGTTTAATCCCTACCGATTCGATAGCTACACGCACGACCCTTATCGTCTGGGACGTTTCGATGCCCCGGATTTGCTGAATGATCCGTATTTCCGCGAACGAACTCGATACGACAGTCGCTATCCGGGACGTTACCGCAGCCCCCTGGTTTTGCGCTCGACGGTTCCAGCACCTGACGTGGTGCCATCGTCGCTGCCACCGCTGCATCGCCCCAGTTATTCCGTGCCCGCGCCTTTGTCGTACGGGAGTTCGGTTTCGGAAGACTATGTGAATTCAGCGTCGGACGATCGGACCGCACGTTTGCAATTAGCCAGTGACCGACTGGCACGCAGTTTGGCCGACCGCGCCGACGGCGACGCCTGGCTACAGTTCTTGGCACCCGGCGATGTCCCTGGGTTGGTCGAACGGCAAGATTGGAACGGGCTGAGCGATTTGCTGTCTCACTACAACGGCATCACCAACAATCCCGATTTGACATCGATCGTGACGGCAGCCGGATTTGCCGAAACCCGAGTGCTGATGGAACAACTGGTCCGCCGCCACACCGACTCTGGCATCGATCAAACTCCCAGCTATGAAGTCCCCAGCTATCAAACTCCCAGCCAGCGCGTCGACCAACTCTTGAACGAGTCGAACCGACTGCTGCCAGACGAGCGAGCCGATCAGGACGTTCCAATGGATCAACAACCGGAACTGGAACTACCGGAAGTCGAAGACTTGCCGAGCCCGCTGCCGAGTCTAGAGCTGGATTCGCCTCGAACCGCCAGCGAAGAAATCTAGCGACCGGCCGGCTGCCCTCATCCCATCGTTGGAGTTCACGCTTCAGCGTGGCCGGCCTGTTTTCCCACCCCTCTATCAAGGCGCGGCTCGCGCGCTACCGCAGACGCTGGATCGACGGAACGATCCACGATGACCGCTGACTGGCCCGCTGTGAGGCTGGTGATTTCCCGCAGCAACCTGCTAGCGGTGCCAGAGGCCCCCGAGAGGCACCAGAACGGGGGGCAGACTGAATATTTGACAACGCCTATTGCAGGGGCTATCGTCACGTCTTCTGTAATGCGTTTTACCGACATTATCTAGTCTGCCATCACTCTGTTCCGCTCTTCAATCTCTTCTTGAGACGCTCTTCATGCCGCTCCGCCATTCCAAGAAGCGTGGTCTGCCAGTTCAATTGTCCGGCACTTTGCGACGTCGACGCCGCGTCCTGTTAGAGCGATTGGAAACGCGGCAACTGCTGGCCGGTGACATGACGTTTGCCGACTCCCTGCCCACCGCCGAAGAGGCGGAGTATGGAAACGCGGTGTTAACAGAAGATGGACGCGCGGCGTGCCTGGCGTTTAAAGCGACCAGTTTGGCGGAAGGAGAATTGCCGGCGGGCGACCCCGAAGAAGCACCCGGTGATGTCGATCTATCGGTCAGCATCGTGCAACCGCCTGGCCCGCTGGCTCCCGGCAGCCCACTGACGTCAACGATCACGTTCGAAAATGCAGGCCCACAGCCTGCGGATGCCAGTGATCTGCAGGTCGCGTTTGATGCCGGCCTGACAGGAATCACTTGGCAACGCGAAGTGTTCCAGCCCTCACCGGCCTTGGTGACCGCAACCGGATTGGATGGAGACAACGGGTTCAGTATCCCCGGTGACTCCGGATCTTCACTCAGCGGAACGTCTGTGTCGGGAATTGGTGACGTGAACGATGACGGCATCGACGACATCGCGATTGGTGCAGCCGTTGGCGACCTGGTGGTCGTGTTTGGTTCGAGCGCCGGATTTGGTGCCAATTTCGACGTCACATCTCTGGACGGCAGCAACGGATTTCGAGTCACAGGAACGAGTGGAAATGCGTTGGTTGCCGATGGAGCCGGGGACGTCAACGGCGATGGCATCGATGATTTGATCATCGGTGACAGTTTCGAACTTGATTCAGGCCAAGCGTTTGTCATTTTCGGTCAATCAACATTCGCATCCGCGGTCGATGCATCTGCCTTGAACGGCACGACCGGGTTTTCGATCAGCGGGATCAATTCGGGCGATGGCCTGGGGTCGAGCGTCAGTGGCGCCGGTGACATCAACGGCGACGGCATCGCTGACATCGTAGTGGGCGCCTCCAACGCAAAACAATCCTCAGCCCCGGCGATTGAAAACACCGGCGAAGCCTATGTGATTTTTGGCAAAGACACCGCAGCGACGACTCTCTTCCCAGCCGCCTTTGACCTGACCACACTGAACGGCGGAAACGGTTTTGTTGTGCAAGCCGAAGCCGCAGGCGACTTGCTGGGTGCCGTCGTGGACAACGCCGGCGACGTCAACGGAGACACCATTGACGATTTATTGATCACCGCGCCGGGCAACCCAACCAGCACGACGCTAGGCGCCGCCTATGTCTTGTATGGCCAGGACACCGGATTTGGCGCTAACCTAGCCCTGGCCGGACTTTCCAGCAGCAATGGATTCAAAATTGCCGGCATCCGAAGCGGACAAGCTTTGGGTAGTTCAGCATCGGGTCTCGGCGACATCAACGGCGATGGGTTCGATGATCTCGTGATCGCCGAAGCAGCCGATGCAGCCCAGGCCCTGGGTGGCGCGCAAGGCTACGTGGTCTTGGGACACAACAACACGACCGGATCGTTTGATCTGACGTCACTGGTCGGGTCCAACGGATTCACGTTCGTGCAGTCCAATAGCGCCAGCCCGAGCCCGCTGCGAGTCAGCGAGGCGGGGGACATCAATGGCGACGGACTGGACGATCTATTGGTCGGTGCCGCCGCGGCGCAGGTCGGTAGCAGCACGATCCCCGGCGGTGCCTTTGCGGTCTATGGCACCGACAGCGGGTTTGCCGCAGCGATCACCCTGGCAGACCTGGACGGCAACAACGGGTTCCGCTTCGAGGGCGAGGACGTGTTGGGGAATGCCGGTGATGCCGTTGGTTCAGCCGGTGACATCAACGGCGACGGACTGGCTGACGTGATTGTTGGCGCCCCCTTTGCCGCGGCGATTGCCGGTGAGAGCTATGTCGTTTTTGGTCGCGGATCAACCTTCACCGCGGGCAGTGGCGCGATCAACCAAACGGTCGACATCGATGCCGGCGGACGAGTGATTTACCACGTCGATGCGACGATTGCGGCCGGACCAACTGAAACGGTGGTCGACGCGACGGCAGCGGGCAGCGACGACAACACCCCGGGTAATAACACGGCATCCGCGACGACGTTGATCACCGCAGCGGCGGCACCAACGGTATCATCGATACAGATCAACGACGGATCCGCCAGCCGCTCTCAAATCACTTCCATTACCGTCACCTTCGATTCGATCGTGAACGAGACTGAAGTTGCGAGTGCATTTAGCATCAGCCAAATCGACGATAATGTCGATGTTGGGATTATCAACGCCGATGTAGACAGTACATCCGGAGTGACTATCGTAACACTGACATTTGACGGAACGTCGACGGTTTCACGGCTAGGTACAGGTCCACTAGGCAATTCACTCGCCGACGGAAACTACCTACTAACAATTGACACTTCGAAAGTCCTGATCGGTAGTGTCCCGATGGACGCAAATGATCCAGACCGGTTTTTTGGAGGCAATGTTGCTGCAGATGTTCTGAATGATGACTTCTTCCGCCTATTGGGAGATGCAAACGGCGACGGGTTCCGAAACGGAATTGACCTCAACCAAATCATTCCAACGCTTTTCAGCACCATTAATTACCGAGCAGACTTAGACACAAACGGAGACGGGGCGAGCAACGGAATTGACCTGAACGCCTTGATCCCAACCCTGTTCGGATCAGGCCGACTATAAAAATTCGCACGGGGATTTTTGACTAATCGGAGGTGAGCCCTCTGTTTCCAGTTCCACTCGTCGAACTATTCATCATTCAACCGGAGAGATCCGAATGAGATCCGCTGTTTTTTCAATAATACTGCTGGCCGTACTCACGCCCAACGAAGGGCGTGCTGCGTTGGTCTACGACCTGTTCCTCCGTACGTCGCTTGGTGATGGACTTGATTCGACGTTTGATGTTGCCGCCAACACCTCTATCACCGGTGCCCAGGTGATTCTTCGCGAAACCGTTTCCGGCGGAGACTCATCGCTACTCGCGGCAAGCAATTTAAATGCCTTCAACGCCACTGTCAGTGCCAGTGGTTCAGATGGAAGCTTTGACAACTTGGTCACCGACGTGACTGGTGGTGTAGCTGGCCCGCAAAACGACAGCGATACGTTGAACTATTTTGCGTTAGGGCCGATCCTGTCACAACCGGGACGCACATCGACAGATGCAGGAGCAGGAGTGCGTGAGATTGTGCTTGGCGTATTGGATCTTAGCGGCCCGATGGCGGGTAGCACTGTTTTCACCATTTCCGATGCCAGCGGAGCAGATGGAGACTTTACAACGTTTGATTCAGCGGGAGGTCTCGAGAGCTTATCGGTCGCCTCTGGTGGTGGATTTTTTGGCCGCTCATTCACGCTCAACGCCCCCACCGCCATTCCAGAACCTTCGTCGTTGTTCTGCTTGTCGATGATCGGCTCTGGGTTTCTCTTGCGTCGACGACGTCGCTAGATCGCTTCGCAGCGCCGGCCCTGCCGCGAGACAGGCCGACTGAACCCTGGCGGGATCAGCTACGATTCCAACCAACCCGCCGTAGCTGGGCCGGCCACGGTTCAGATTCCCTCAGCACCCGCCACCGTCTGAACCCTTGGCGGGATCAGCTACGATTCCAACCAACACGCCGTAGCTGGGCCGGCCACGGTTCAGATTCCCTCAGCACCCGCCACCGTCTGAACCCTGGCGGGATCAGCTACGTTGCCAACCAACCGACCCGCCGTAGCTGGGCCGGCCACGGTTCAGATCTCCCCCCGGCACCCGCCACCGTCTGAACCCTTGGCGGGATCAGCTACGATTTCAACCCACGCGATTCCGACCGCGCGCAACCTCGACGCGCTGCGTTGGTAGCGGACGGGCGTGATTCGCGGTAGCTTATCAGGCCTGTTCCATCCTGCCTCTCGCCGGAGTTGCTGTCGCCACGATGACGCTGCTGATCATTTACCTGTGTGCTGCGATCGGGTTTTCGTTTTACTGCAGTGTCGCCGAAGCGGTGCTGCTATCGATCACGCCGTCGTTCATCGCCACGCTGCGTGATTCCAAACCGGCCGACGCCCTGCGTCTGGCGCGGCTGAAGGAAAATATCGACCGCCCACTGGCCGCCATCCTCAGCCTGAACACGATCGCTCACACCATCGGCGCCGCCGGCGTCGGTGCTCAAGCCGCCGCGCTGTGGGGCAGCCAATCACTCGCGGTCGTCAGCGCCTTGATGACTCTGCTGATTCTGATCTTCAGCGAGATCATCCCCAAAACCATCGGGGCCCTGTACTGGCGCTCGCTAGGTCCCTTTGTCGCCCGCACCGTGGGCGTGCTGATCTGGGTGCTGTACCCGTTGGTTTGGTTGAGCGAACAATTGACCAAAGTCCTGTCGGGCGGCAAAAGCCATCACACGCTGACCCGCGAAGAATTGGGTGCGATGGCTGAGATCGGTGCCCAGCAAGGCGTGTTGGGCGAAGACGAATCGCGGCTGTTTCATTCCCTGATGCGGTTTCCCCAAATCCGGGTCACCGACATCATGACACCGCGGGTGGTTGTGATCGCGCTGGACGAATCATTGACCGTTAGCCGGGCCCTGGAACTGCACCCGAATCTGCAAGTCACTCGCGTGCCGATCTACAAGAGCAGCTTGGACCACGCCAGCGGATTCGTGATGCGGTCGGACCTGCTGTTAGCGAAAAGCCGGGGAGAGGGTGACAAACTACTGGCCGAGCTCAAGCGTGAACTGACCACCGTGCATGACTCGATGTCCGCCAAAGCGGCGCTCGACGCGCTACTGAAAAATCGCCAGCACATCGCGCTGGTGACCGATCAGTACGGCAGCGCCGTCGGCATCGTGACTCTGGAAGACGTGATCGAAACGCTGCTGGGACTGGAAATCGTTGACGAACACGACACCCAAGTCGACATGCAAAAGTATGCCCGCCAGCGCTGGAAAACCCGGGCCAAAAAAATTGGACTGGAAGTCGAATCCGACGACCAGGCCTAGGCTTTGTTGGCTTCTTCGATACGAAACATGTCGCGCCAGGGCAACTGGATGCCGCCATCGATCGTCAGCGTGCTGCCGGTGATGTATTCACTCTCTTCGCGACACAGAAAAACCACCCCACGCCCGATTTCGGCGGGTTGCCCCAGTCGCTTCCACGGCAACTTGGCCGCTTCGGCTTGCAGGGTTTCTTCGGTAAAGAACTTGCGCTCCCCCGGGGTATCGATCCAGCCGGGGTGGATGATGTTGCAGCGAATCCGATGCTGGGCGAGTTCACAGGCTGCCGTCCGCGCCATCTGGTCATTGGCCGCCTTGGCCATGTTGTAGGCCATCGCCCCAGGCATCGCTAAGTGCGCATGGGGACTGCTGATGACGACGATGTTTCCGCCTTGGCCGGCATCGACCATCGCCGCGGCGCCCGAACGCACCATGTAAAACGCCCCCCACATGCTGACATCGATCGTCTTGCGGAACTCGTCCAAGTCCGATTCCAGCATCAAGTGGCGGTCGCTATAGGCAGCGTTGCTGACCACGATGTCCAACCCGCCCATGGTGTCGATCGCGGTCTGCAACATCGCTTCGGTTTGCTGCCTGTCCGAGACATCGGCCTGGACCATGAACGCATCGCCGCCGGCAGCCTTGCACTCGGCAACGACTTCCTCCGCCTCCTGCGGCTTTGACCGATAGTTCACCGCCACGGTCGCGCCGGCGCGAGCGAGTTCGACGGCGATCCCACGCCCAATGCCTTGCGACGCGCCGCTGACGATCGCTCGTTTGCCGGTTAATTCTTTCATGTTGGGTGTCAGCAGAGAAATAGTGGGGGGAGAGTGTGTTGGTACGAAAGAGCAGAACGCGATCCGCTCCATTTTGATCGAATCAGGGTATCGCGGAATCAGCCCGTTTAAAACCAGCGCAGCCGCCGGCTGGAAAGATGCCGTAGCGGATTGACGACGGGGCTCAATTCGCAGGTTTTCTTTCAGATATGGTTAATTTCTGTCATTTAGTGCTTGAATTCTATCATTCATGGGAGAAAACTCTCACACACAAGGCAAATACGCAATCTAGGCAAATTTTCGTGGCTGATCCCGTCAACGGTTCTGCTCGCATTCCCTCGGAAATCCGATCGTCCAGTCACGGGCGGCGTGAGCGGCTGCGCGGGATGATTCGCCAGACCGGGTTCGCATCTTTGGGTGAATTGGCCGAAACGCTGACGGTTAGCGAATCGACGGTGCGTCGTGATTTAGAGCATTTGGAGCAAACCGGCGACGTTCGGCGGACTCACGGCGGCGTGTTTTGGACCGGCGAGAGTGCCACGATCCGAGCGTTTGAAGGTCGCAAAGACACCACGTGGTCGGTCAAAGCCGCGATCGGTGCGGCGGCGGCGGAGTTGATCGAGGAACACGACACCATTTTGCTTGATGGCGGCAGCACAACCTACGAACTGGCACGCTGCCTGGTCGGCCGCAAGTTACAGGTGGTGACCAATAGTTTGCCGGTGGCCCATTTGCTGTCCAGCAGTGACTCGATCGATCTGGTCACGATCGGCGGCTGTGTCCGCGGCCGCACGGCCGTCGCGATCGGGCCGATGGCCGAATCGATGCTACGCCAAATCAACGTCCGACTGGCGTTTCTGTCGGTCGCCGGAATCAACCAGCGCGGCTATTTCAACAACAACATGATGTTGGTCGAGAGTGAGAAGGCGATGCTAGCCGCCGCCGACCAGGCCTATGTCGTCAGCGATCACACCAAGTTCGGCAAAGTCAGTTTGTCCCATCTGTGTCGATTGCAAGACGTTCAAGGCGTCGTCACCGACAGCGGTCTGGATTCATGTTGGAAAAAGCAAATCGAAGACGCTGGCGTGGAACTAGTGTTAGCAGAGCGCAAACCAAACGACAGCCAATCCAAACCATCCGACGCCGGTCAATCATAAGACCGGCAAACCGTTTCCACACCGGAATAACCTGAAACCAACCCGCATGAACGCAACCCAAATCGACCGTTCTCGAATTGAATCGCTGGTCCGCAGCGCGATCGCGCAAAGTGCCAATGGGCACAGCGCCGCGCCCGCTGCGACGCCAATCCGCGCCGCCGGCAGCCCCGCCGGTTGGGTCGATGGCAAACCCAACCTGCGTGTCAGCATCTCCGCGCGTCACGTGCATCTGACGGACCAGCACGTGGAAATCTTGTTCGGTGCCGGTGCGGTACTGGAACCGGAAAAAGACCTATACCAAGACGGCTTCTACGCGGCCAAGCAAACGGTGATGGTGGTGGGACCACGACGACGAATGCTGCCTAGCGTACGCGTGCTCGGCCCGACGCGTGGTGCCAGCCAAGTCGAATTGGCGTTCACCGATTCCATCTCGCTGGGCATCGACGCCCCGGTTCGCCACAGCGGCAAGATCGACGGCACGCCCGGATGTGTGTTGGTCGGGCCGGTCGGCAGCGTGCAACTGGAACAAGGCGTGATTCGCGCCGCCCGTCACGTGCACATGAACTTTGCCGATGCCGAGCACTTCGGCGTGTCCAACGGCGACATGATGAAATTAAAAGTGACCAGTCACGACTGCAGTACCGTGTTTGACGACGTGTTGGTGCGAGCCGATGCGGCGGCCAAGTTGGAAGTCCACATCGACACCGACGAAGGCAACGCGTGTTTCTTGGACGGCGCGTCCAAAGTCGAACTGACCAAAGGCAATTGCGGCTGCCAAAAATAGCCGCTGCAACAATCCATTTAACCCCAACGGCCCGGCGAATTTCGCGGCGGGCCGCCCCCCTTTCCTCCTGCTAAAAGGAAGATATTCGAATGGCGAAGATTAACGAAGCGCTCGGCATGATCGAGACCAAAGGGTTTGTTTGCTTGGTCGAAGCCGCCGACGCGATGATGAAAGCGGCCAACGTCCAATTCCTCGGCTGGGATAAAGTCGGCAGCGGACTGGTCAGCGTGTTTGTCAGCGGTGACGTCGCGGCGGTCAAAGCAGCCACCGACGCCGGCGCAGCAGCAGCCGGTCGGATCGGTCAAGTCGTCAGCGTACAGGTCATCCCACGACCACACGAAGATTTGGACAAGGTCCTGAAGACCGTCGCCCCGTCGGCCAAAAAATAGTCCTCGCACCTGCTGCGACGACTCTCCTTCCCCCACTCAGAAAACACACTGAACAATAGAAACATCATGAATGACGCTATCGGATTGATTGAAACAAATGGTTTGTTGGCCCTGGTCGAAGCGACCGACGCGATGGCCAAAGCGGCCAACGTTGAAATCGTCAAACGAATCGACATCGGCGGCGGCTTGGTCACGACCGTGGTCAGCGGCGACGTCGGCAGCGTTCGCGCCGCAGTCGAAGCCGGTGCCAACGCGGCATCCCAAGCCGGTGAACTGGTATCAAGCCACGTGATCCCACGTCCGGCCGAAGGTGTCTCGAAAGCTTTTTTCGCCTAGACCGACTCCCAGAACCGTTGGCCTCGCTGCCCACTCGGCAGCAGACAGACAGGACTGACCCCAACCCAATGCGGAGGATCCCGCCCGTGCTCGTACTTGTTGCAAACCTCGGATCGACCAGTTTCAAGTATCGGTTATTTGAAATGACCGATGATGGAGCGATCGATGACATCCAAAACGCTCGCTGCCTGGCCCAAGGCGCGGTCGAACGGATCGGTGATGCGCAAAGCAACTGCACGGTCACGATTGGCCAGTGGTCGGACCAACAGACATTGCCGGTGCCCGACCATGGTGTCGCCGTCCAAGCCTGTTTAGATCAGTTGACCGATCCCCAACACGGGGCAATCAAAGACGCTTCGGAAGTCGCCGCGATCGGTTTCAAAGCCGTGCATGGTGGCCGCCTGTCGGGCGTGTTTGTGGTCGACGACGAAGTGCTCGATGCGATGGGCGAAATGAACGCCGCCGCACCGGCACACAACCCGCCTTATATCGCTGCGATGAAATCGTTGCGCTCGCGATTCCCCCAGTTGCCATTGGTGGCCGCGTTCGAAACCGATTTTCATCAAACGATTCCGGCGGCACGAAAAGAGTATGCGATCCCACGCCAGTGGGCCAACGAATTTCACATTCGCAAATGGGGATTCCATGGCGCCAGCCATCGATTCATCGCGTTCCGCAGCGCCGAAATTCTCGGCCGCAACGATGCCCGCGTGATCTCGTGTCACCTGGGCGGCAGCAGCTCGATCACAGCGATCCAGTCGCGTCAAAGCGTGCAGACCACGATGGGGATGACTCCGCAAACCGGACTGCCACAAAACAATCGAGTCGGTGATTTTGATCCGTTTGCGTTGCCGTTGATCTTGCAACGCACCGGGTTAACGCTCGACGAAGCACTCCGGCAACTCGCCAGTTCCGGTGGCCTGTTGGGGCTGAGTGAAAACAGCGGCGACATCCGCGATTTGGAACAGGCCGCCGAGCGGGGTGATGAAAAATCACAATTGGCACTGGATGTCTACGTCGAAGAAATTCGGCGTCACCTGGGCGGCATGCTGGTCGCACTTGGCGGCGCTGATGCGATCGTGTTCACCGGCGGTATCGGTGAAAACGACGTGCTGATTCGACAACGGGTCTGCAGTGGTTTGCAGGACCTGGGCATCGATCTGGACCAGCAAGCCAACGCCAATCTGCGCGAGCACAGCAACGAACTGGGCGAAGGATCGTTCCACACAGCGGATTCGAAAACGCAATTGTGGGTGATCCCGACCAACGAAGAAGTCATCGTCGCGCGGCAAACCATTCACGCACTGAAGCATTCGTAACGCGTCCGTTTCCGTATTTCCCCTTTCCCTTTCCCCGCAAGCAGAAACGAATGTTTATCGCCCGCGTCACCGGATCGGTCGTCAGCACGCAAAAGGTGCAATCGATGGTCGGCCAAAAACTGCTGGTCGTCGAACCGTACCGACTGGACGACAAAAAACGCCAGTCGCTGGTGACCACCGGGCGGACGTTCATCGCCGTCGACACGCTGGGAGCCGGTGAGGACGATTTTGTGCTGATCACGCAAGGCAGCAGCGCTCGTTTGACACCCGAAACCAAACCGTTGCCCATCGACGCGGTGATCATCGGCATCGTCGACCAAGTGCACGTCGACAAGATCAGCGTTTACGACCGCGACTAGCCACCCATTCATTCCACCGAATCATCACTATGCAATACGACGAAAACCTAATTCGAAATGTGGTCGCTCAGGTCTTGGCCGAAGTCGGTCCGATGCCCAGTGGCCAACCATCCAATGCCCAACGATCCAATGGTCAGGCCGGTGGCGGACAACACGGTGTGTTCTACGACGCCGATTCCGCGGTGGCCGCGGCCCGTGTGGCATTCGAGCAATTGCGGGAACGTTCGCTGGCCGATCGCAAACGCATCATCGACATCATCCGACGAATCTCGATCGACCAGTGCGAAGAACTGGGATTGATGGAGATGGACGAAACAAAAATCGGCCGCCCGGAACACAAGATCGAGAAATTAAGAACGCTCGGCGAGCAAACGCCGGGTGTCGAATTTCTGGAAACCAAAGCCTACAGCGGTGACCATGGATTGGCGATCATCGAACGAGCCCCGTTCGGCGTCATCGGCGCGATCACCCCGGTCACCCACAGCTTGCCAACGATCACCGGCAATGCGGTCAGCATGATCGCCGGCGGCAATACGGTTGTCGTCAATCCACACCCCTCGGGAAAAGGCGTTGCGACCGAAGGCGTGCGTCGATTCAACCAAGCCATCGCGGCAGAAATCGGGATCGACAACCTGATCTGTGTGATCGCCGAACCGACACTGGAATCGGCCGAAGCATTGTTCAAACACCGAAGCGTGGCGTTGATCTGTGTGACCGGTGGCCCGGCCGTCGGCCGCGCCGCACTCAACAGTGGGAAACGAGCGATCGTCGCCGGCCCGGGCAATCCGCCGGTCGTCGTCGACGAAACCGCGGATTTGGATTTGGCCGCACGATCGATCATCGCGGGTGCCGCCTACGACAACAACCTGCTGTGCATTGCGGAAAAAGAAGTGTTCGTCGTCGATTCCGTGTTTGACGCGATGATGGACGCGATGCGACGTGCCGGGGCTGTCGAGCTGAATGCCTCGCAGATCGACCAACTGACTTCCAAAGCCATCGTGCAAGTCGGTGACGACCAGCACGATGCAGCCTGTAAAGACTTTATCGGCCGCGACGCGTCGGTGTTGGCCGCGGCCGCTGGCGTCAGCGTCCCCGAAGGTACTGAACTGGTATTCGGCGAGACCGATGAACATCACCCGTTCGTCAGCGTCGAACAAATGATGCCGTTCTTGCCGTTCGTCCGCGCCCGCGACGTCGACCATGCGATCGCGATGGCAAAGCAGTACGAGCATGGATTCCGTCACACCGCGATCATTCACTCCCGCAATGTTCGCAACATGACCAAGATGGGACGCGAATTGGACACCACGTTGTATGTCAAAAACGGACCTTGCATGGCGTCGTTGGGTCTGGGCGGCGAAGGCTATCTGTCGTTCTCGATCGCCGGACCGACCGGCGAGGGTGTGACGACGCCGACGACCTTCACCCGCGAGCGGCGATGCAGCATGATCGATGAGCTGCGAGTGGTTTAATGCAACCGGCGATTGTACTCGGATCGACACGCGCCACCGTCAAGCATGAAAGCTTGATCGGACAGCGATTGGTGGTGGTCCAGCCGACCGGGCTGGACGACAGCGCCGACGGTCCGCCGTTGATCGCACTGGACGGACTGGGGTCACGCCGGGGCGACCACGTGATGTTGACCAGCGACGGATCGTACGCCCGCGAAGCTTGCAATCACGACCACACCCCGGCCCGCTGGACCGTGATCGGCATCATCGACGAACACTCAGCCTAACCCCTCAACCAAATCAAATCTTTCTCGTGACCACTCTCCACTCGCATCGCAACGACCTATCGGCTTTTGTAGCCCAGGTTGCGCGCGAAGTGATCCGGCGGCTGCGAGAAAGCCAAGCCACCGCCTGCGAATCCAGCGGCGAGAACCCTAGCGGCGAAAAACTGATCACCCTCGCGACACTCAGCGGCTATGCCGACGACCGGCAAGTCACTCTGGCCCCGGGCGGCGTGGTGACACCGGCGGCACGTGAGGAAGCGGCGCGTCGCCGCATCACGTTTTCAACGTCACCTGGCGTGCCTGCGATCACCGCTAGCGCCAGTAGCGCGGCGATTGCTTCGCCGCAATCGATCCTGACCGAACAATTGGCCCGACGTGGCGTTTCGATTCCAGCGGCGACAGAAATCATTTGGACGGATCAACCGGCCGCCGAAGTTTATGCGCGTTGTAGTATTGGACGGCGTGCGGTGTTGATCTCGGCGATCGGCGACGTAGATCGCTTTGCCACCGAACTGTCGCCCGACGTTTGGATTTTGGATCAACAGAAATTGAATTTGGTGGCCGCCGTCAACGCGGCCGCCCGAATCGCTCGGCTCGCCAACCATTCCCCCGGAGACGCGACGTGAAATTCGCACGAACCATCGGCACCGTAACACTCGCCAAAGCGCATCCGGGAATGCATCAATCCAAACTGCGCTGTGTCGAAGTGGTGGAGTCGATTGATGCGCTCGACAAACAACCCCTCGGCGGCGAGACCCATGTGGCCTGGGATTTGTGCGGCAGCGGAATCGGTGATTTGGTCGCCCTGGCCGAAGGCCCCGAGGCGGCGGAACCGTTTCGCCCCCAAGTCGTTCCGATCGATGCCGCGATTGTCGCCCTACTGGATCAAGTCGATCTGGGATGACCGCGTCCAAGAACGCATCACAACTACACACCGCAGATGCGAAGTTGCATCTCGCTATTTAAAAACAGTCAACCTTCTTTCTCGCAACCGAAACCTTGAACATGCAAAACGCTCACAAAATCAAACAGGACATGTGCGACATTGGTCGCCGGATTTACAACCGCCAGTTTGCCGCGGCTAACGATGGCAACATCACGGTTCGGATCAGCGACAACGAAGTGCTGTGCACGCCGACGTTGCATTGCAAAGGTTTCCTGACGCCCGATGACATTTCCACGATCGACATGACCGGCAAGCAAATCGCCGGACGCAAGAAACGTTCCAGCGAAGCACTTTTGCACTTGGAAATCTACAAACAACGCGAAGACATCCGTAGCGTCGTGCACTGCCACCCGCCACACGCGACGGCGTTTGCGATCGCTCGCGAGCCGATCCCGCAGTGCATTCTGCCAGAGGTCGAAGTGTTCCTGGGCGACGTGCCGATCACCAAGTATGAAACCCCCGGCGGACAAGCGTTCGCTGACACGATCATCCCGTTTGTGAACAAGACCAATGTGATGATCCTGGCCAACCACGGCACGGTCAGCTACGGCGAAAACGTCGAACAGGCCTACTGGTGGACCGAGATTCTGGATTCGTATTGCCGCATGTTGATTCTGGCCAAACAACTGGGCAATGTCGCTTACTTGGATCAACAGAAATCACGTGAGCTGTTGGAGCTGAAAGACCAATGGGGTTACAAGGATCCACGGAACACCAAAGAGTTTGAGGACTGTGATATCTGTGCGAACGACATCTTCCGCGATTCGTGGAAGTCGTCCGGTGTCGAGCGACGTGCGTTTGAAGCCCCGCCTTCGATGCGTCCGGCCCCATCGGCCAGCAGCAATGGAACCGGCGGCGGGCTGCCGGCCGGTGTCGATCAAGAACAATTGGTCAAGCTGATCACCGACGAAGTGATTCGTCAGATGAAGTCGTAGCGTTTTTTCCGCGACTTGATCATCGACTTTGCCCCACAAGCTTCTCTCAGATTTTAATTCATCATGAAAGTATCAATCATCGGCGCCGGCGGACTGGTCGGATCCTGCGCGGCCTACGCGCTGCAGTGCGGCGGACTGGCTCGCGAGATCGCGTTGCTGGATGTCAACCAAGAATTGGCGGTCGGCCAGGCGTTGGACCTGCAACACGGCAGCCCCAGTGTTGCCGACCAAACCATCGTTGGTGGCGGCTACGAACACATCCCGACCAGCGATGTGATTTGCATCACGGCCGGTCTGCGCCGCAAACCCGACGAGTCACGTCTGGATCTGATCAATCGCAACACCGACTTATTCGTCCAGATCTTGCGTGATGTCAAAGCGGCCGGCCCCAAACCAACGGCCATCGTGTTGGTCGTCAGCAACCCGGTCGACATTCTGACTTACGTGGCCGCGCAAACCTTGGGCTTGCCGGTGGATCAGGTCATCGGACTCGGAACGCAACTCGATACGATCCGCTTTTGTTCCTTGATCGCTCAGCAACTCAACGCGCCGCCGACTCAAACCCGAGCGTTGATCTTGGGTGAACATGGCGAGTCGATGGTGCCGATTTGGAGCAGCGCGACGATCGCGGGATTGCCGCTAGACAAATACCCCGGTTGGTCGCCAATGTTGGCCACCCAGTTGTTCTCGCGGACGCGTGGCAGCGGTGCCGAAGTGATCAAACGCAAAGGCGGTGCAGGGTTTGCGGTCGGCATTGCGATTCGCGACGTGATCGACGCGGTGATCTTGGACCGTCGTTGTGTGTTGCCGGTCAGCAGTGTGCAGAACGGTTGCTATGGCGTCCGCGACGTGGCATTGTCGGTGCCGACGGTCGTCGGTCGCAGCGGAGTGCTGGATCGAATGGAAATCGACCTGTGGCCCAAAGAGGTCCAAGGGTTGCGTGCCAGCGGCGCGGCACTGCGAAAGACACTCGAAGTGGTCCTGCCCCGCGTCCGCTAAGCGGACCGTAGCTGGACCGGCCACGGTTCAGATCTCCCTGGTACCCGCCACCGACTGAACCCTGGCGGGATCAGCTACGTTTCCAACCATCCCGCCGTAGCTGGACCGGCCACGGTTCAGATCTCCCCGGCACCCGCCCCCGTCTGAACCCTGGCGGGATCAGCTACGTTTCCAACCAACCGACCGTAGCTGGACCGGCCACGGTTCAGATCTCTCCCCCCCGCACCCGCCACCGACTGAACCCTGGCGGGATCAGCTACGTTGCCAACCAATCGACCGTAGCTGGACCGGCCACGGTTCAGATCTGCCCCCCGCACCCGCCACCGTCTGAACCCTTGGCGGGGTCAGCTACGTTGCCAACCAACCGACCAACCGTAGCTGGACCGGCCACGGTTCAGACTCTCCCCGCACCCGCCACCAACTGAACCCTGGCGGGATCAGCTACGTTGCCAACCGACCCACCGTAGCTGGACCGGCCACGGTTCAGATCTGCCCCCAGCACCCTCCACCGCCTGAACCCTGGCGGGATCAGCTACGAATCCAACCAACCCGCCGTAGCTGGACCGGCCACGGTTCAGACTCTCCCCCGCACCCGCCACCGACTGAACCCTGGCGGGATCAGCTACGATTCCAACCGACCCACCGTAGCTGGACCGGCCACGGTTCAGACTCTCCCCCCGCACCCGCCACC
>NZ_JAMYFE010000109.1 GCF_024129865.1 Stieleria tagensis
TCGATTTAGCGGTATTGGGCTGACGCCACCAGGCTAACCACTCCCGTCGCTCCGCGACTCATTCACGCATGTTCCCCACCGGCTCTCAATCGCGGAGACGATCGGGCGCTCTCAATCGCGGAGCGATGTCATTTGTTAGCCAGGGGTGAAACCCCTGGATTGGTCGACAACAAACCGCGCAGTCGCGGAGCGACGACATTCTCTACCGCCCCTCCGGGGCTCGTTGATATTCTTTGACGATCAACGCCTGGGGAAGACGCCACCAGGCTAACCACTCCCGTCGCTCCGCGACTCAATCACGCATGTTCCCCATCGGCTCTCAATCGCGGAGCACCACCAGAGCCCAGCTACAGAAGAAGGCTCAACGGTCGGACGTGCTGGAAATTTTATAGCCTCGCGCGATTTCAAATCGGGTTGGATGAATCCTGCACACCCACTTGTGGCTGGAGGGCTGACTGCCCAAAAGGTTCGCGAACGGGCCCGTTGGTGAGTTGTGTTCCCGTCAGCAGCGATTTACGGGGTTGATCGGCCCCGCTTTTGGCGGGCAATTGACTTGGAAACCCCTGCCCTTGTTGGTTGGGCGAGCCAAAATTATCCTACCGGGCTCGAATTTCAGGACGTTTCCTCCTTTTTACGGTCAAATTTGGACTGATGCCCAGCCCCACTCAGCGACACGTTCTCTCCGCTCTGGTCCAGAACGTTCCCGGGGTACTCGCCCATATTTCTGGGATGCTTGCCTCGCGTGGCTTCAATATCGACTCACTGGCAGTCGGTGAAACGGAAAACAAAACACTTTCTCGGATGACCTTTGTCGTCGTCGGCGACGACCGCGTCCTGGAACAAGTCCGCAAGCAACTAGAAAAAATTGTCACCGTCGTCCGTGTCATGGACGTCAGCAGCCGTGACTATGTCGAGCGTGATTTGCTGTTGGTCAAAGTGCAAGCACCGGCCGGTCCCAAACGGGCAGAGATTCGTGAGTTGGTCGATATCTTCCGCGGACGCATCGTGGACGTCGGGCCCGACGAATTGATGATCGAAATCAGCGGGCGTGAAAACAAAGTCCAAGCATTCATCGAGCGTGTTCGCCCCTACGGAATCACCGAACTGGTTCGCACCGGTCGCGTTGCGATGGTGCGTAGCGAAGCCGACATCGATGTGGCCGACGGTACCAGCAAGGCGTCCGCCTGAGCGGGCCGCCTAAATGGGCCGCTGCTTAGCCTGCCCACAACAACAGACATTCACAACAAACTACCTACCTATCTACTAAGACGATCCAGTTATGCCAGCCACCATCTATTACGAAAACGATGCCGACCTTTCGCACCTGAAAGGCAAAACCGTTGCCATCTTGGGTTACGGATCCCAAGGCCACGCGCAAGCTCAAAACCTGCGTGACAGCGGTGTCAACGTCATCATCGGTCAACGCCCCGGTTCAGCCAACTACGACTTGGCAGTCTCCCACGGGTTTGAGCCGAAATCGATCGCCGACGCGACTAAAGAAGCCGACGTGATCAACCTGTTGCTGCCCGACGAAGTCCAAGCTGACATCTATCGCGAGTCGATTCTGCCGAATCTGTCCAAGGGCAACATCCTGATGTGCTCGCACGGATTCAACATCCACTTCGGCCAAATTGATCCGCCCAAGGGAATCGACGCACTGTTGGTCGCCCCCAAAGGCCCCGGACACTTGGTCCGCAGCGAGTACGAAAAGGGTGGCGGCGTGCCGGCTCTGATCGCTCTCGGTGAAGGTGCTTCGGAAGAAACCAAACAAATCGGTTTGGCCTATGCCAAAGCGATCGGCGGCACCCGTGGTGGTGTGATCGAAACCAGTTTTGCCGAAGAAACCGAAACCGATTTGTTCGGCGAACAAGTCGTGTTGTGCGGTGGCGTCAGCGAACTGGTGAAAGCCGGTTTCGAAACCTTGGTGGAAGCCGGGTATCAGCCTGAAATGGCATACTTCGAGTGCATGCACGAACTGAAATTGATCGTCGACCTGTTGTACGAAGGCGGGCTTAGCTACATGCGTTACAGCATTAGCAACACCGCCGAATACGGCGACTATGTGACCGGACCACGGATCATCACCGATGAAACCAAGGCCGAGATGAAACGCGTTCTGGAAGAGATCCAAAACGGCAAGTTCGCTCGCAACTGGATCCTGGAAAACCGAGGCGGTGCGGCGTTCTTCAAAGCCACGCGTCGCCGCGAACGCGAGCACGGTGTCGAGCAAATCGGCCGTGGGCTGCGAAAAATGATGACCTGGATCGACGAAAAAGAAGTCTCCTAGGTCAAGCCTGGCCGATCTGGCAAACGCTGCGATTCACCAAGCGACCTCCTCTGACGGGGAGGTCGTTTCGCATTGGTGGATTACGTCACACGCGGGTTTCAGAATCCCACGGATTGCTATCGCCTCGGCGCAGTCAAACGGCGCACAATGGGGCGACTGTACCCTGTCCCCAAGGCTCGACTCTGCGAGATCCAGCGCCATGTCCGCACCCACCGTCACCTCGACACACCTGCCCTCGGTTGCCGAAATCACCCAGCTTCAGATCGATACGGTCGCGGCATGGCACCAAGGTCCGATCGAAAACACGTTCGATGATTTCAAGCAATTGGTGTGTCGCCAGCACGAATACAACTATCGCCTGTGGCACCAGGAGGACATCGCCCGCAGCCCCACCGCTGACGATGCCCAAATCGCCACGGTCAAACGCGCGATCGACAAACTGAATCAGCAGCGCAACGACATGATCGAGCAACTCGATGATGCGATCACGGAAATGCTAGCCAAGCTCCAGGTGTCACCCGTACGCGACGCGCCGATCAACACCGAGACCTCCGGTAGCGCGATCGATCGATTGTCGATCATGTCGCTGCGGTTGTATCACTATCGCGAACAGCTGGAACGCGAGGACGCCGATGCGGAGCATCGCGCCAAAGTGGCCGAACGAATCGAATTGTGCCAACAACAACACGCCGATCTCTCGCATTCGTTGCAAGCCTTGCTAATTGATATCTTCAGCGGCAAGAAACAGCACAAGACGTATCGGCAAATGAAAATGTACAACGACCCGTCGTTGAATCCCGAGATCTATCAGTCGTCGTCATCTTGACGCAGAAACTTAGGATTCGTCTGTCGGTTTCGCTGCGACTTCACTGAACTGGTTGATCGCAGATTGCAAATCGGATTGCGACTGGTCTGGAGTAGGCTGGTTTGGCATCGCTCCGGGATCGCTTGCGGCCGGTGCAGGGTTGGCGGGGGCAGTGTTCGTTGGAACAGCCTCCGCCGGAACCGCTTCCGCCGGAACCGCTTCCGCCGGAACCGCTTCCGCCGGAAGTGACGCTGCTGTGACAGCGATCTCGGGTACTTCAGTGGCATCTAAGACTCGCAAATTGTTTGCTTCGTTAGATTCCATGAATTGGTCGTAGCTGTCGACAGCGACTAGGATCCGATCGAAGGCGATGGCTTGACCGTTTAAATTGCCCATTGCCAGTGCTTCTGGCGGCAACGTCACCGTGACTTGCACGGCCTCGCCGGCCGGCAGCGAATCGATTGTGGATGTCACATTCGGGCTAGTCGGACAGATGCGGCCCAGCAGAGCCACAACCGTCAGTCGTGATCCGCAAACATCACGCGTGCTGCAGTTTTGGATCACCACGTCCAAGGCCGGTCCGCACCCGGCGGCGGCCGACGGGTGCCGTTGGATCGAGACCAGTTGCAAATCGCCCAGTTCCTCCGTCGGGATCTGGATCGGGCCTGGCAGATACCTGGCTGCGACCGCGTCGGAATCGTTGTTGACGCCGTACCGCATCAGCAATCCGATCACATGGTCACAGCGCGTGCCGCCGTGAAGTAAACGTTGCAGTTCGATATCGTCGGCATGCGAACGCGGTGTCGTGATCAACGCCAGCGCTGCGACGATGATCGTGAGTGTTAGATGGTGCAAATGGTGAGATCGTTTCATGACTTGGGTGCTCCGGACAAAATGTGTTGTGATACAAAAAGAGCCTGGTGAGTTGTCTTGGATAGACTCACCAGGCCAGGATCATTCGTTGGATTGCGTCAGTCCTAATAGCATGCCCAGTAGCTGCTGTAGACCGGCACGTGGTAGGTCACCGGTTGGTAGTACGTGTAACTGACCGGTCGATAGCAGTAGCTGTAGGACGGGCGATAGCAGTTGTAGCCGTAACCGTAGCTGTAGCTGGATCGGTATCCGTAGCTGCTATAACCACGCCCATAGCCGTATCCGATGCGTCGGAAGCAGGCTGCCACCGCGTCCTGGTCCTGGTCGTCGTCGCCCAGCAAAGCGTCCACGTCGGACTGGCCGAAATCGTCTTCATCCTCCAAGGCAACATCGGTTGGATCAACAGCGACGATCGAATCGCTGTCCATGGTTGCCAGTTGAGTCAGCAAGTCGTCGTCAGCGGTCACGGTGCCGAAGATCATCACGACGGGGGCAACAGCAAAAAGGATTCGTTTGAACATGGTTTGGTCCCTGAAACGGATCGGCAATAAGTGTGTTTAAAAGTTGAATGCGGGAGTTTGCCGAGTCGCTCGCCGCGTTCGTTGTCCTTGACTGAACAACCAAGCGGGCGGATTGGGAAAGTGTTTCAGGAAACACGAAAAAACATTTCTTCGCTGGTGTGGAGGATTTATCCGACCGGTCTGAAAATGGTCGGATAATCCTCCACACCAACAACAGCTGAGCGTTGCCGCATCAGCCCCACAGTGGCATCATCTGGCTGGCGATCGCCAGGGTCGCGGCATGGATTTCCACGATGTCGTTCACGTCGGGGGCATATCCGCCGCTCATCGCGATGGCGACTGGGATGGATCGATCGGCGCACCACCGCAGCACTTGGCGGTCGCGCTGCTGAAGTCCCGATTTTGAAAGACTCATTCGACCCAAGCGATCTCCGGCATACGGATCGGCGCCGGCTAAATAGATTGCCAGATCAAACCCGCCGCAGGCGGTGTGGTGTTGGCCGAGTGTTTCCAACGCGGACGTCAGTTTCGCCAGGTAGGTCACGTCAGCGGTGCCGTCGTCCAACGGCACGTCCAGATCGCTGGGAAACTTTCGCAGCGGGAAATTTTTGGCTCCATGCATCGACAGCGTGAACGCGGTGGCGTCGCCACTAAGGATTGCAGCGGTCCCGTTGCCTTGGTGCACATCCAAATCGATCACACAGGCCCGACGGATCAACGATTCTTGTTGCAGCGTTCGAATCGCGACCGCCGCATCGTTGAAAATACAATAGCCTTCGCCCGCATCGGATTGCGCATGATGCGTGCCACCGGCCAAGTTTGCTGCGACGCCATCAATCAGCGCGCCACGTGAGGCCGCGATGGTTGCTCCTGTGCTACGGCGTGACCGCTGAACCATTTGCGGCGACCAGGGGAATCCGATCCGCCGGATCTCCGCTGCAGAGAGCGTCCCCGTTTTGACTCGATTCAAATAGCCGGCGTCATGACACAGCGTCAATTGTCGGTCATCGGCGGCCGGTGGCACCAATAACACATCGTTGCGATGCTGGTCACTACTGGCGACATGTCGGCGCAACCGCCGATACTTGTCCATCGGAAATCGATGCGACGGCGGCAATGGCAACTCGAAATGATCGGTATAGTAAAGTCTCACGGCGACAGTTTTAGAAGAACACGAAGCATCGGGGACGCGAATCTCATGACTGATCCGGCTCAGAATCCTTACGCGGCATCAACGAATACACCAGGGGGATCCGCGTTTTCAGGCTCGACCCCCACCACGCTGAAAGCCTCTGGCATGGTGCAGTCGATCATCACGTTCGGATTGATCGGTGGATTGGTAATGATCACTGCGGTGATGACGTTCATGGCATTATCCGACCGCGACCAGCAGCAAAGTCTCTTTCGCTTTGATGCCGACGCCATGCTCTTTCTGGGGATCGGCTATCTGGTATTTCTCGGCTCGGCGATCGCCGCGGTGGCTGTGCGAGGCATCATGAAATCGCAAGCGATCCGTCAATTCCAATCCGCCGATGAACCATTGCCGGTTCCGTTGGAAATCGATTCGCCGCTACCGCCGTCGGCCCAGACCTTTCTCGGTTCGGTTGCCACCTACAGCCTGGTCGGCCAAGCGTTGATGGAAGGCCCGGCGGTGATCAACGCGGTGTTCCTGATGATCGGAAACAACCTGGCGCACTTGATCCCGATCGTCATCGCCGTGATCGGAATCGCGCTGCAATGCAACACACCGGCGCGCTTAAAGCATCTGGTCGAAAGCGTAAAACAAGCCACGTCACCATCCCATGCGGCGCTACAACAACGCAGCTAACACGTCCAACCATCAACCGACACGATTCTTCCCGTCTTCCCGTAGCTGATCCCGCCAGGGTTCAGTCGGCGCTGATTCCCGTAGCTGGGCTCGCCCGGGTTTAGGCCGTCTGGGCTGTGGCTGGCCCAGCTACCCGGTGCTACTGACAGGTCTCGATGGTGTCGGCGACTTCGCCATCGCGACTGGCTGCGATCCAACGGAGATCGATCACCAGTTGGTCACCGATCACGGACGTGATCATCGCCGGGTTCTGTTTGATCAGACGGGCGGCCCAGGCTTCCGGCGACAGCGTCTTGTGGCGTAATCGGAGTTGTCGCGAGGGAAAATTCCATCGCCCGCCGGTCACCAGGCATGCCGGTTGATCGGTGATCTGGCAGGCAGCGACGGATTCATCCGCTGTCAAACGCATCGCCATCCGCTCGGCTCGACTGCGTAGATTTTCTTCGGCGGTTTGAACCAGCGCTGAAACCGGACTGGGTTCCGGATCGGTCATCGCAGCCAGCGTCATCGCTGCGGTGGCAGGGGAAGCGACAAGTGCCTTCCAGCGCTGATCGCGGCGGATCGAGTCGACCAGTGTTTTGTCGCCCACGAGGATTCCGGCAGCCACGCCACCGGTGATCGGACCGCCGGCCAGCACGACTAAATCCACACCGGACTGCAACAGCGACTGGGCGCTGGGGACGCCCGCGATGGAATCTTTGATGGTCGCGACCGGAGTGATGGCCACCGTCATCACATCGGCGCGGCCGAAATCGATTGGTGAAATCGGTTGCACCCCGTTATCGGCCAGCAACACACAGGCATTATCAATGCCGTCGAAGTCGTCGGTTTCAATCGCTTGCACACCGCCGCATTGTTTCAGCGAAACACCTGGCAAGGCGTCGGGCAATGGCATCCCTGACGGCAATCGAATCGCCTGGCTGCGGTGCATCACCATGCTACGATTGTTAGCTAGGATTCCCAGGGCGGCGATCGCAGCATCGAAATTGTGGGCGACAGCGACCTGGTGCCCTTCTAAATCCGCCATCCGGGCCAACGACTGGTTCAATCGGTCGCGCAGCTCGAGATCGACACAGTCGCCACGCAAAATGTCACAGCCGACCTGCAGTACATGATCGGAAATCGGGACGCCCGAACCCTGTTTGCTTAGCAATTCGCCAGACGCGTTTTGACAGGGCACGGTTAAATCGGTTTGTCGTTCGGTCCAGCGCAACACCGTTTGGCGACCTTGGTCGACGGCACCGCGGGCGGTGTCGGTGGCGGTTTTGACGATGCTGTCCAATCCACGCGAGGCATTTTCAGGAAGATCACGCAGCAATTCCGCAGCCTGTTCCTTGACTTTGCTGATCGTCTCGGCATCACTCGCTTTTCGAGCAACGTCGGCAACCCCGTTACGGATCGCTTCAATGGCCCAGGGAGGAAGTCGCATCTTGGTTCTCTAAATCAAAGGTTAAAATCGGTCTTGTTCGGGCTCGGCCCAAACCCGCGCTTCGTTGTCATCCCAGTCGACGTGAATCACGTTCGGGCTGCAACACACCGGACAGTCTTCCACATAGTTTTGTGAATGGCCTTCGGCAGGATCCAACGGGATCACAATTTCTTCACCGCAGTTGTCACAAACGTAGCTGCCTTCGTTGTCCAGCGAAGCGGGCACGGGATCATCGGTGGGTTCATCCATCTTTTTCGCCTGGGTCTTTGAAAAGCTTGGCAACGAAAACGGTAAACTTCGACACGTCTTCGTGCGAAACTGTGGGGCGGGCGGAACGTTACATCAAAAGCTATCTCGAATCACACGACACGACATTCTACCACTTCGGTCCCACAGGGGCGCAAGTCCGCCTGTGAGGATTGCTTGGCGAAGCGGGGCTGCGAATCACTTTTCCTTCTCGATCGGACGATCAAAATGCAACGGCAAACAACGCGACTGACAGGGTTCTTAGGATCGGGACTGTTGGGGATCACTCTAATCATTGGTGCCCTGACCGCAGACGCTCAGGACACCGATTCCCCCGATTCGAATGGTCGGGCCCAAATTGACAACGTCCAGTCGGGAGATGTCAGGCCTGCGGAACAGCGGTCCCCCCGACGCGACGGGCAAACCGGCAATCGGCGCTTCGGCCGTCCGACGGATCAGGGCAATCGTCCGCCTGGCGCTGGGGCCGAGATGTTGCGGCGGATGCCGGTGATTGCGGCACTCGATAGTGACGGCGACGGTGAATTGTCGACCGCAGAAATCGACCAGGCTGCCACGGCACTGCGGAAACTGGATCGAAACGGCGACGGGCGGCTGGATCTGCGGGAGATGATGCCCCGATTTCCGGATCGCGATCAAGACGGTCGGATGCAAATGAATCGCCGTCCGGGGGGAGATGATTCTGGCGATGCCGCGTCTCGTATGGATCGGTTGATGCGGCAGGACAAAAATGGCGATGGATTCTTGTCAGCCGACGAATTACCGCCGGCGCTAGCCCGGTTACTGCAGCGGGCCGATCGCGACGCCGACGGTCAATTGTCGCGTCAAGAAATCCAGGCCGCCATGTCATCTCGATCCGCGGGGTCGCAGCCCAAGGGGGATCGGCGGGGGGCGGACCGATCGGACGAGACGCCAGGGGGCGAAAAACCTCGTCGTCCGCCGGCGGAATGATCGCCCGGCTGAGCGGCGAAATTTTGTCGCCCGCTTGTCGAATCGCGTCAATCTTTCGATAGTGTTAGCGGTTCCCACGACTTTTATTACACTTCCCTCGACAAGCGAGTTTCAACCGATCCCATGAGTGTATTGGTTACCCAGCAGGCTCCCGAATTCACAGCCCAAGCCGTCATGCCCGACGGTCAGTTCCAAGAAGTGTCACTGAGCGACTACAAAGGCAAGTACGTCTTGCTGTTTTTCTGGCCGCTCGATTTTACCTTCGTCTGTCCCACCGAGATCATCGCGTTCTCCGATCGCACCGAAGAATTCGCCAAACTGGGCGTGCAAATTCTGGGTGTTTCGGTCGACAGCCATTTCTCGCACTTGGCGTGGACCAACACACCGCGTGAGCAAGGCGGAATCGGCAAGACCCAATACCCGTTGGTTGCCGACATGAACAAGCAAATCTCGCGTGATTACGACGTGCTGCTCGACGGTGGTGTCGCCCTGCGTGGATTGTTCTTGATCGACAAAGAAGGTGTTGTGCGTCACCAAGTCGTCAACGATTTGCCACTGGGCCGTAGCGTCGACGAGGCACTGCGAATGGTCAAAGCATTGCAATTCTTTGAAGAAAACGGCGAAGTTTGCCCGGCAAACTGGCAAGAGGGTTCACGGACCATCAAACCGAACGTCGACGACAGCAAAGAATTCTTTGGTGCCGAGTACGCCGGCTAGACGCAGATTCATCGTCGAAAGTCAGCCGGCACGCGCTCGCATCCGGTTCCTGGAACATTGCAATGTTGGTAACAGGGAACCGTGAGCCAGCGCTCTGCGGCTGATGAATAATCCGGGCATCCGCCCTGCTCCGTTCTGATTCGCGAGAGACTCCTTCACGATGTGGTTGACTGCACCGAACCGAATCGGAATTGCCGCGTGGCAATCTGGCGATTGCGTCTGGAGAATCAAAGCACACGGTGGCCGAGACGGAATTCGGCTGCTGTTTGCTGATCAGGATTTGGCTTTGTTGTCGTCCAACGATCAACCGTTGCCAACCTTGCAGGAACAGTTTGTTCGTGGTCAAGAATTGCACCTGTCGTATCCCCAACAGGACCAGGGCTGTCAGTTCGGATTTCGGGTGGTGATTCGCCCGATCGAGCTGGATTCGATCACGACCGATGAGCAATTGGCCGTTTTTGAACTGCTGATATCCGTACAGACCACCTTGCTAGATGCCCACCCGACCATCGATTTGGTGTCTGAGGTCGGTAGCGGGTGCCGGGTTGATTCAGTGGATGGGATCGCTGGCGCCATCCACAGCACCGAATCAGCCCCCAATCAAACAGCGGTGTTGCTGGGGCCGCCTGATGCACCGTTTACCAGTGAGATCAGCGGCGGAGACGACGCGCTGCGATTGCGGTTGTTTGGTGAGTTCATGGAAAAAGGCGTGATTCGCCGGGCGCGACCCTGGGTGATCATCGATCGCGAGGGGCGGCCGATCGACACCGACGAAGCCATCACCGCCTGGCGCGCACTCGCAGCCAGCCCAGTGCCATTGACCTAGCACTTGCCTCTGGAAGTCGTGGTTTTTGCGTGGGGCATTGGTTTTTTGGTAAGCGCGACGCGAGAGCGGTCGTGCAGCTTCGCGTGCCAATCATTGGGAGAGTCGCCTGCGCTCAATCCCATCTCTACGCCAACGGCGTTCAATAGCTTAGCCCGGGG
>NZ_JAMYFE010000011.1 GCF_024129865.1 Stieleria tagensis
TGTGGAGGATTTATCCGACCAAGCTTTGGTCACTGCTTTCACGCGATGTCAAATTCTTATTGGTTTCGCAGATGCCACCGTTTTTCGGGAGCACAATGCGCGTCAATTGTCTGTATTGTATCAGCGAGACTGTCAGCAAAGGTCGTCGTACGACTCGAGGCCAACAACTGGTCAGCAAATTGCTTTGCTGTCATCCAAAACCGCGGTTCGAGCATCGTTCCGTTGTCGACATGTGCTTCGGCAATATAGACAAGGGCACCGAGCGCCAACTCCGGTTCATTGTGGGCGATTAATTCATCTACTGATTTGAAGCCATATTCTCCATCAGCCCTTCGCGGCGTATCGCCGGGCAGCAATGCCTTAAGTTGATTCAGCGTTCGGATTACTTTCATGGCGTCGCCCATGACGTCGAGTTTCTTGCATCGCGGGAGCGATTGATTGCGATAACGACCGCGATCAGCGGACCGGGAGAGTTGACTTTCCATTCGTGAAACCTTGCAAGCCCGGCTCCGTTGCATCGCATGACCCGCCGCACCTGTATCAGGTTGCGACGTTCGGTGGATGATACGGATTGGCAGATGATTCAGTTTCGATCTCGGTATGTTTGCATTCATCACTTGTGTCAATCATCGTGCCTTCACGCCGAATCCTGAGCAAGGCGCGAAGAACTGACAGGACGACTGCGATGCCCACGAATATCAGAAACGCCTGAAATCCATAGACCAATGGCCCGAGGGTCAAGTTCGCTCCGTCAACAGTCAGAGCGCTGGAGCCGTCATCTGTCATTTGCGCAGGATGAAGATCCGCCCATGCACGCCGTAGCCGCCATTTTTCTTGAATTTCTTGGGCTGAAAACTCGGTTGCCAGTATCGCAAAGCCAAAGATTGCAGCGAGTTTGCCAATTCGACGCAACCAGAGGTTCTTGATGACGCTAAGGGCGACAAGAATACCGGCACCGCACCAAACCGCAGCAGGATACATCCATGAAAATGAGTTGGTCCGCGAGGACTCCCAGATTTGGTCAAAGGTTTCCATTTGCGTCTACGATGCAATTCAGTCGGCGAACGAAATGCGACCTATCCGGGTACCGGAGGTACCCGGATCCAACGGGCGTTGAACGTTGTCGACAATCACGTGGTTCGGGTTAGCGGGGGAACGCTCCGCGTCAGAATGATTCTATCGCAAAGGATCGCTGTGATGTCATTCCCGCAAGAGACAACTGCAGCGGGGAAGAGAGTGTGGCGGGCGATGAATCCTTTGCACCTTCTACCTGCGTTTCCAGGTACCAATCGGTCTATCCCCCACCCATTGCCTCGTCCCAATGCTGTCGAAACGCCTGCAACCGAAACTCCGCATACCACGACGGACATCGCTGATCTCAACGCTGAAAAAAATCCCGCCAACTGGTCCTCTGATGCCAGAGTTTCTCGGCAACGCAACGTGCAGGCTATTGCACTACCGCACCGTGGACCGATTGCTATCTCGTCTCCGTGCCTTCGTGCCTCTGTGAGAGCCCCCGGACCAATCGATCTCACGGAGGCACCAAGGCACGGAGAATCAATGTGGATTTAAGTAAAGCAATCCATGACGGACCGCCGGTCTGGATCGAAGACCAACCCACGGTTCGAATGCTTCGTTGGTGTG
>NZ_JAMYFE010000110.1 GCF_024129865.1 Stieleria tagensis
AATCGACGTGCGATTGCCCTATACGACTTCCCCGCTGAGCACTGGAGCAATCTGCGGACTACCAATCCGATTGAGTCAACATTCGCGACGATACGCTTTCGTCATCGAAAGACAAAAGGTAGCCCGGCCCCTCTGTGCCAACATACGTGAGACAACTTTCATTTTGATTTGAGAGTTGAGGGCACGGAGAGTTTCCATGACCGAGAAGGCTGGAAAAGATTTAGAAAAAGATCCTGAGGTTGTCGAGAAAGCGGCCCGTCGCCGCTTTACCTCGGAGTACAAACGTCGAATTGCCCTCGAAGCTGAGCAGTGTGAGCAGCCCGGTGAAATCGGAGCTCTGCTGCGACGCGGAGGACTGTACTCGTCCGTCGTCGCACGATGGCGTCGCCAACTTCGGAATGAATCTTTGTCATCATCGAAAAAGTCAAACAAGAAACGCAAACTCACCCCAGCCCAAGAAGTCACTCGCCTGAAGCGCGAGAATGAACGTCTGAAGGACAAGCTCCGCCAAGCCGAGCTGATCATCGACGTCCAAAAGAAGTCTCGGAGATGATGCAGACAAGATCACAAGAGAAGGACGACTGAAGGCCGCCAAGAAGCTCGGCGAAGAAATCGGAATCGTCGCAGCGTGCAAGGCTTTGAATGTGTCGCGGGCGCCGTTTTATCGTCGTCGCGAAGTGAAATCAGATGCCAAGGCACGACCGACACCGGCTCGGGCGCTTTCGGCCGACGAACGTAAAGCGGTGCTTGATCAACTCAATAGTGAACGGTTTGCCGATCAGTCGCCGCGGCAGGTCTATTCGAAGTTACTCGATGAGGGCAGTTATCTCTGTAGTGTGAGGACGATATACCGCATTCTCGAAGAGAACCAAAGCAGCCGAGAACGGCGAAACCAACTGACCCATCCAAAATACAAGAAGCCAGAATTGCTGGCTACCGGACCCAATGAAGTCTGGTCCTGGGACATCACCAAGCTGAAAGGTCCGGAGAAATGGACGTACTACTACCTCTACGTGATTCTGGACATCTACAGTCGCACAGTTGTTGGCTGGATGTTGGCGCATCGAGAAAGCTCGGACTTGGCGAAACGATTGATCGAAACCACGATCGAGAAACAAAACGTGCCAGCAGACCAACTGATTATTCACAGCGATCGCGGGCCGTCGATGACATCGCACAATGTCGTTCACCTGCTTGGTTCACTGGGAGTCACCAAGAGCCACAGTAGTCCTCATGTATCGAATGACAATCCGTTTTCGGAAAGCCAATTCAAAACAATGAAGTATCGTCCAGAATTCCCGCAACGCTTCGGCAGCTATGAAGATGCCCTGGGATTCTGTCGGCGGTTCTTCCACTGGTACAACTACGATCACTACCACAGCGGAATCGGAATGCTGACGCCTGCATCGTTGCACTACGGACAAGCGGATGAAATTCGATCGGCGCGAGAGCAAACACTTGAGCTAGCATGGCAACGAAATCCGGAACGATTCGTCAAAGGAGTTCCAAAACCCGAACCATTTCCAGGGGCGGTTTGGATCAACGCGCCAAGCTGCCAGGCGGAAAAGAAAAATGAAGCCCCCGCAGTTCATTGCGCGGAGGCTCCTGAAGAAACGTCATTGACGCACCCTCGATCCGGCTATCCCTTGGACGGTTGCGTCCCCGCAGAGCCATCTTCCGTTTCACCGGACACGACGACGATACCGCAAGAATCATCATTGAACACCCGACTTATGCCTAAAAAATCCCGGGGTTTCAGGGGGTGGCCCCTGACCACACTGAACTGCGACTTTAAGTTGAGTCACAAAGCTGTCTCAAAGTCGTTTACACATTCCGCGGCTCGATTCGCCGGCTAATTGTTCTGGTACACTCGTCGCGGTCAATTATTATTTCCTGGAATCGTTTGGCATAGCAACCAAATCAGTACCAGAGCCAAGGCTGGCTCTCAAAAAATGGAATAATCAGAATTTCACTCTTCGTCAATTAATTCTTCAGGTGTTTTCCAAGGTGTGCCAGTGAGTATCCCGCCGGGCTGTCCATATGTATCGAAATAAAAATCGAATATAGGTGAAAACTGCTGCCGAAAGTCTTCTGATTCACAGTCAAAAAACTTGTCGTCTATTTCGTTTCCAATTCGCCAGTCAAATACCCAGTGAAAGTGCTCTTCCGTAGGCCCAAAAGGGGCACCCGTTGCACTCTTCAACACGTGGGGCAAGAACTGTTTCGTCGACTTGTGCTCGATCCATTCGATTTCTGATTCGCTGAACAGACCCGGCATTTTCTTGTCCCTGCTCGTATACTTTAGCTTCACTGGCAAATAATCAAACACTTTCGACTGTGTCATTTCAATTTCGAAATCGAGAGAATGATGTTTCCATCGCCACCTACTCACAATCTGGCCTTGTGTTGCCTTGGTTGCTTCAAGAAACTTACCTTCCTTAAGAAACACCTGCTCAATCCAACCTTGTTGATCCCTTGGGCTGGCCAAAAAAAGTGCGTGAGTTATTAGATTGTCAAAAGGCTGAAACGAAGTGTGCTTTAGCGACTCCGATTCGATGAACTGTTTAACTGTCTGGTCCTTCTTTTTAGTGGTGTACCCCAAAGCGGACGCTGGCCCGGTCCTGCCTTTAATCATATTTCCACAGCGAAAGAACTCCTGCCAATATTGCAGGTCATACCCTCTTGTTGTCGCGGAGCTGTCAAGGACCCTTCCATTAGCAAGATAACTGAAATGCTTTGATTTATCGACTGCTTGCAGTTTGTAAGCTGGTTGAATTCGCAAAGGTGGGCCACCACTCTTTGTTAAATGGATTCTTTGTACTTCACCTTTTGCCATCAACACGTATCGTCTGAGCACCGAATCACGCAGAACGGTTAGGTCGGCGATGCCCTGATAAACAAGATCTTCTGTATCTCGCTCTTCTTTCTCATCAGCCCACATCGATAGTGAACAACACAGGAAAACAACAAGAATACTAAGAAAACGAATCCACATCTTAATAACCTAATTTGCGAACAATACCATTCAACCGGGCGTTGGATTTTCCACCCGGTTCAGCCATCAGACTCTAGATCTTCAAATCGCTATGATCCGAAACACGGAGTTGCAGAAAGGTCAACCCAGTCTACTGTTGTCTCCGCCAATAAATCATCAACCTTGTCGCCACCGCATGCCCAAAACGTATCTGCCCATCGGCAATGGCAGTCGCCCTCTTGGAAACAGACGTAGGTGGTGAAATTCGCATCATCAGGCACCCTGCCTTCTTCTCCAAAATTGGCATCCCGCTGCTCTTTCTCTTCTTGGGAGTAGTCTGGACCACGATACATCCAACTTTTGGCCAAACACGTCGCATGAGTCTCGGGATTTCCGCATTGGTACGTCTGCCCGGTTTTGCAAGTAATCGGATATGCTGTCTCGCAGACGCGTACTAGGTTGTGTGGTACGACGTATCTCACACATCCTCCGCCTTGGGCATAACATTTCCCGGAAAGTCCAAACGCAAGCAGCAACAAAATAAAAGTCTTCATTCTTCTTCCTCTTTTCTTAGGATCCGAACACGAAATCGCAGATCAACACCAGCGCACGTAGCTGAAATGATGCCATCGGAATCAAACAACTTATTTGGGTCGCCATCAACTGTAAGAGCGACACCATTTTTGATTGGATCAACTAAAACTCGGGCATCCTTACCTTCATCAACTGCGGAATCTTTTTCCAACCTAACAGCACTCAATCTAGCGAATCCTTCATGCGTTTTTGACTCGCTGACAATTGCTTCTACATCCCCAAATAGAAAAATTCTCACCGGAATTCCCGGCCTGACAAACACAGTGCTCGGCACAACTCTAACCATTCCAACGAAACGAGTATTAAGCGTAATTGGCACAAGATCAAAAGCGCCGCTTTCGGTTTTTAACTGAGGAACTACAACGATTCGGTCAGTAAACCTAGCAACGTCGACTCGCTTGAGTGTCAAGCGTATACATGGATCACCGTGCCCCAAGTAGCGGGATGATTCGACTGAAGCAATCTCGCCGGCGATTGCGAAACTGAGCTGCTCTGGCTTAATTCGGTCGTCATGCAGCTGCAAATCGATCTCAGAGCTACCGTTCTTTGCGAACACAACCTCATCACTAGACGAAATCTGAGGGAGCAGCTCTCCACTTATGCGCAATTGATGAACTCTGCCTGCAAGCTGGATATCAATTTTTTCTTTGAAAACCCCTATCGATTTCTTCGCTACCTGTATTAGTAGGTTTTGCGTTTCCCCTGGCAATATCTCTGGGCTCGACGGCTGCGCAAGAGTACAGCCACATGAGCTTGTCAACTTGTCCAGTAATACAGTCTGCTTTCCATTGTTTTCAATCAACACTCTTCCCTGATAAATATTACCAATGAAATCCGTTTTAAGATTGATGTCGTGATTGGTGCTTCCGCCGTACACCTGAATTTTTCCGAAAACCGATAGTTGCTCAACCTCAAGATCGGTTTTGAGGGTGACGGTTTTTTGCTCCATTCCGGTTGCTTCATCGCTTGCTAGTGCAACTACAATACAAACTGCCGCGCGAATTACCGAGCGTAAAAAAACGTGCATTGTATTGCTCCATGAGAAGAGATTCGACTGCAAGAAAAGTGTCATATCGAATTGATATTTCCGAACATTCGATCACAACACAGCGACAAGAGTCCGCCTCTTATGCTCCCCGTTGATACCTTCTGGCATGCTATAGGTCAAGAAATTTCCATAGATTTCTTTAGAGCGTTTGTTCAGGTTTTACTTTGTTGCTCAAGAATAGCGCGTCTTAGACGTCGACAGTTACCCAGATATCGGCCACCAGAGCTCTATCCTCCGACCAGGTTATCTCAGTTTCTCAGATCAACTCGCGATCGGAGGTTGATGTTCGTAAGCGTCTCTGACCACGGTTGCGGTTGCGGTGTTGATGTTCAGGGCTGGGGCGGCTAGCGGAGGCGGGGTATAAGTTTGTCGCGGAGGAGCTGTCGGCGGCGTTGACGGCCGGCCCGTTTGGGAGTTGCCTTTTGCTCACGCTCCTGTTGACGGTAAACCCGGATCGACTCAGGGTGAGACTCGCCCCAGTTCCATGGCAGCAACGGTTCGTAGTTCGTCTCCCCCGCAAGTAAACGCTGCAGCACATCATTCACGTACGCGGTCACGTCCAAGTCGTTACGGTGAGCGCTGCTCGTCAATGTCAGGAATCCCGCGTTGCGTTCGCCGCCGGAAAGACTACCGGCGAACATCCAATTCTTTCGCCCCAAGGGTAACCGTACACCAGAACCAGTTAGCGACGCCGAGTTGACTTGTTGAGCACGCGGCGGCGTGCTCGGCGGGTGCGTTTGCGGTCGGCTGCCTGGCGGCGCTCGTCTTGGCGATACTGCCGGATTGATTCAGGATGCTTCGATCGCCAAGCGTGAGGTGTGAGTGCTGGCCAGTCCGTTGCGCCTGCCAGCACTCGGCGTAGCACGTCGTCCAGATAGGAACGCACGTCCAAGTCATTGCGGATCGCGCTGCCGATGATGGTCATGAGGTTGGCCGCTCGCTCGCCCGCTGCCACCGAACCTTTGAACATCCAATTCTTCCTGCCAGTGGCGACTCGCTTCATCAACTGTTCGCAGTCGTTGTTGTCGATCGGAATGGTCGCATCTGCAGTGAACCGATTCAGTGCTTCCCAGTGACGACGCACGTATGCCGCCGCCTGGCCAAATTTGCTTTTCGGAAGGACGGTTGGGAATTGCATCGCTTCGCTGTCGAGATACTCGGCGATCTGGGCCAGAACATGACGCGATAAACTTTGTCGGCGAGCAAGTCGATCCGCTTCCGCAAAATCCTTGATCTGATCCTCCACGTCATAGAGCACCCGGATCAATGACTCCAGCTTGGCGACCTGTGTTGGAAACGCTTTGCGGCACTCGTCAATCTTGCGCCGCGCATGCGCCCAGCACGCCGCGAACGTGATTCGCGAGTCGCTTCGCACATCGATCTTTTGAAAACCTGACCAGCAGTCTCCGATTAAATTGCCTTCGAAATCACCGAGTACATCATCCGGTCCGTCGCGGTGGCGACTGACCGTGAAGTCGAATGCCACCACAGGAAGGCGTGACGCGTAATAGCCCCACATGTTGGCTTTGATACTTGGCTTGCCAGTGAGAATCGCCTCTTCAAGCACTTCGCCGATTCGCTGGCCACGAGCATGTTGCGACAAGTCCGGCATCGCTTTGGGCGTGATCAACAACACGCCGGTGTCATCACAGCCAATCGTTTGATCCTGTTTCAAGAACTGTCGCAAGTGGTCAGCAAGCGGACGCAGAGCGAACTCAACCGCCGCTTCGAGGTTTACCAGCGTGCTGCGACTGGGCGTCCAGCCACTGCCGGCGAATAGATCTTGTTGACGATAAAACGGCAAGTGATAAAAGTATTTCCAGGCCACAACTTCGACACCGATCGAAACGTCAAAGCGATCCCCTTCGACCAGTCCGGTGGGACGCTCGGGAGTGACGATCCCCTTGGATTTCTCGGTCGGATGAGCGTACTTGGCATACTTCGTGACTCGGACCTTCAGTTCCGACGCGATGCACTCGAGCCTCTCGACTTCGTCGTAGCCGATGAGAGTTAGACCTTCGCGTTGGTCTTCGGGAAGGTCGACGATCTTTTCGTATCGCGGCAAGTGTTCAGGGAACTTGCGATCGCTTTGGTCGGGACACCTCTTCCTACGTTGTTTTTTCGCTTCTTCGGCATCGTCGACGATTTTGTGGGCCTCGCGGACGGCCTCTTCCAACGCGCTGACCACTTCCGGCGTGGGTTCTTCGCCAAGATCTAAGAACAACTGGCCTGCGCCATCGACCCGTCGTTCGCTCTTACGCCCGTATAGTTGCTTGAGTAGTTTTTCGATCTTGAGATTCAGCTCGATATTCTCTTCTTCGAGCTTGTCCGACTCGGCTTTGAGTTCCAGGACGCTGTGGGCTTGCTCCTCGATCAGCTTGTCTTTGAGCGACAGTTCGGTCGATTGGTCGTCAATGACCTGTTGATGCTTGCCGACTTGTGACTGCAGCTTCGCAATCAGTTGGTGGCAAGCGTCGATGTCGTTTGGAAGAGGCTTAGAGTTCATGATGGCGACATTATAAACCTCAACGCAAATCGCGCAAGACAGCACAAAAAAAATGGCTCCGCGATGAGAGTTTCGCGGAGCCATTGAATGACTTTTCAAGTGGGGCGACTGGAGGCTTAAGCTGCCATTCGCTTACGTCTGATCTTAGCCGACTTCAGTGACACTCCAGCAATCCACATGGCCAGTTCAACGTTGTCGATCACGATGTGGGAAACATCGCCATCGGTTTTTGGCAATTCGACAGTTCCCTGTTCGAGCCTGCGATACCAGAGCGTTAGTCCGCCGGTTTCCCACCACAGCGCCTTGATGCGATCGCGTCTTCGATTGACGAACAAGAATAGTGAACCATCGGTCACACGGTGATTCATCGCGGTGGTCACGATTCCTGTCAGACCATCAAAGCCTTTTCGAAAATCGACCGGCTCGGTGCAAAGGTAGATCGGCACACCGGCAGGCAATCCGATCATGCTAGGGCCTCCGGACGCTGACTTGGCTGCCGATCCGTGGGGACTTCCACGCGGATGCGAACACCGCCGGGAAGTTCGATGGTAGTGCTGGCAAGCAATGAGCCCGCCTGCTGATTCGACTCCGAGGCAACTTGATCGGCGGCCTCGGTGGCCAGACGAAGCGGCATGAATTGAACGCTCGTGGCGGACGGCTTGATCTTGGCGTCGCTAGGCAGTTCACGCAGCTTTTTCCTCCATTTGTAATAGGATGGCTGCGAGACACCTTCGCTGAGACAAAATTGGGCGACGCTCATTCGCGAGGACGCAAATCGACGCAACCGTTCCTGCCAAAGTTTGGCGGTTTCGGATCGTGGCATGGGTTTTCTCCGTTGGGTGAAACGAAACAAAACCCGCTACGTTAAACCCCGCGCCTACAACGGTTCTGGTGTACGGTTACGCAACGACGATGACAAAAAAGGTCAGCGAGCTCCGGTTTGGGAGAAATGCCAACGATCGAGGCTTCGCTCAAGATCATGTTGGGACCGATTCCGGCGACTAGCTTTGCGGTTCCGACTGAAGCGATGGTTAGTGAACACGCCGGGTTATCGAGAAAAACCAGTCTGGGAACGACCGTATTCTCTACAAGTGTTTCTCCAAGGAACGACTTTTTCGACAGGCATCCACCGGTTGGATGCCTTTGCAATTCAAAATCATCCGCGTAAGCAAGCATCTTTCGATTGCTTGGATATGTTTCCCGGGGGACGTTCCCGGTGATGAGAATGCGCTCAAAAAAGCGGTTGTCTCGGAGAAGCTCAGCCAAGTCGGGGAGCTTCGTGAACGCAATGGCGATACCGACGGAAAATAGCAGCAAGACCGGAGATTGAACGATACCAGCAACGACAGCCCCTACAGCGACGATTCCGACGGCAACTGCCTTGGCAAATATCGTCTTGAAGAGATAGTGTCGCCAAATGAGCGAACCATTATCGTGTGTGATGCCTGTTGCTTGCCCAGTAAACGCTAAAGTTTTTACTGCGGCTTTCGGCAGCGACACGACACCCTTAGTCAGCATTGCCATGACGAAGAAGACTGTTTGAACGACCGCGTTGATGACTGCGATGGCAATACCAAGAGCTAGTGCCAAAGTAGTGAGAATTGTCCAGGCGCTATCGATCGCGATTGAGACCATGAGCAGCAGTCCCAGAACCGCCACCCAAACAAAGCTGCTTACCAGTTTGTTGATCGGGCTTTCCATTGAAGATCCTCTGTACAAATCTGTTGGGTAACTTGGAAATTGCTGCATGACGAATCCGATTCCAATCGGACTCGCTTTTCATCAGCTACTTCGCATCGGATTGCTGCTGCGGCTCGGGTCGAAGGTGTTCAACCCCCTTCCCAACAGCACCAAAAACGACGAGCAAACAGGCCACAACCGAAAGGAGATCCTCGACGCTTGAGACGGTGCCGGAATTCTCGATTTGTTCGATGACTCGTGTAAATGCGTTCGGGGAGGTCTTTCCTTCCTGAAGAAACGCATAGATCACGAAGCAAGAAAATCCGACCGATGCTGAGAGCTCGTAGGCGGCAGTTAGAAGGTCATTAAACATTTTCTGATTCCTAAAAGTTGAGGCCGGAACGCGATTGGATTCGTTCGACGGTGGTTTTGACATTAAGCTCAATATTCGCGATTAACTCTTCCTTTCGAGAGCTCGAAATCGGAGATTGCTGGATCCGATCCAGACGCACCTCCGCGTTGATGATTACTTTTTCAAGAGTGTCGTTCCTTGCCTCCAGAAGTTCGCTCTCTGCTTCCAGACGGAACTCTGCCACCATGACGCGGACACGTTGTCGCGCAGCTTCTATGGCAGCATCTTTCAGTAGACGAGCCGCGGCCACTTTGGCTTCGCCAATTTCGCCCGCAGCACGTGAATCGTTGTCTCCAAGCAACTTGGCTTTGAGGAATCCGATCAGTCCTCTGTTACCGCCATCGGTTTCAAGCAGTTTTAGAACACGTTGTGGATTAATCGCATCGTGCGTTGCGTTAATCTGAGATTGAGAATTTCGCATCTTGAAGCTCACTTTCCTGGAGGAATTTCCTTCGCAGCATCGGAGAACAGAACCGCACGCTGCTCAGGGGACAAAGAAGAGGATTTGGCAATGTCACGAATAACGTGTTTCTGAACGTCGATCATTCGATCGATCATCGAGAAAGAATGGTCACACAAGATGGTCTGGCACTCAAGAAAAGCCTTCTCCAGAGTCACTCGTGCTCGTTCATCGTGCTCCGATCGAAGAACGGATCGCTTGAGTTGTCGGACCCTTGCAGCAACAGCCAGCTGCGTGTGCTGCCGCAATGACTGACGCCTCTTCTCCAGAGTGTTGAGCGCCTCATATCTTGCTTTTCGTTCACGGTGCTTAGGGATAATCACAAACACAGTTAACGCGGAGACGGCAGAAGCACCAAACGCAACAACGACAACCAGACCGAATGTAGGAATGAGCGAGCTTCCGACGAAGGCGGTGCTGCCTTTTCGATAGCCTACTTTGATACCTGCGTCGCGCCCGGCGTGATAACCAACCTTGTAACCGTCGGTTTTCCCTGCTTTGTATCCAGCATCGTAGGAAGGTTTGTGGCAACCACAGATTCCCGCGACTAACAGTGCGACAGAAAAGATCCTGCAATACTTCATCGTTTTCGTTCGCAAATAGCGAGTAGGTTTGTTTGGAGATCAGCTGAAGATGTACTAATCAACTCGGCTTCCGATTTCGACTCTCAAGGAAACGAAGCAATCAAGTCCAACGTTCTACGGACAGGCTTCTTCAATCTGATGCGTAGTCGAACGGAGCAACGATTGCATTCACCAGCCGATCGGATTCTAGGGATAGGACCTTGGTTGACCAGAAACTCCAATCCGCGTCGCGGATAGCGGCGGAAATCCGGAGTCTTTTTCCCGTTGCGACAGTCGTATTTAGATATATCCGCGCCGCGGATAGCAGAACTGCGCTCACAGTTGTCGAATGCTTTGACAACACTTACAGTTCAGTGGCGTTCACAGAAGAACCTATGGGGAGAACCTGATGTCTAACGAACATGCAAGCAGAATGAACAGATCCCACCAACCAAGAGGACGCGAACTACGACGTGTTAGAATCTCAAAAGGCTTGTCCCAGCTTGATCTCCAAAGGGAGTCAGGAGTTCCGCAAAGCCGGATCTCGAATGCCGAGCGTGAATGCGGTGAGATGACGACGCAAAATCTCTTGAAACTAGCAGGAGCCTTGGATGTTCCCATTGATCAAATTGCTGTGATCAGTTTGGACGGTACCAAATCGCACGAGCGCTTGAACTCTGCGAGATTGGAGGTCCTGCGTCTGCTGTTTGAAAATCCAACACAAAACTTGGATTGCCGCGAAAGGATCGAGACAGAGCTGGGGACTGACCAACAATCTGCCTACATGAATCTGTCCAAAGATGAGGCAGATGGATTGTGGTTGGATCTCTCTGGCCAAGGTTGGGTAGTACCTATTGATGGCAAGCGAGTTCCTTGCACACCGCCTGCTCAAACTCACTTTCATATGATCAACATGATGGATCGCGTGCTTGACCACATTCACGCCGCGAATTTACATGATGCTCCAATTCAAGTATCACCCAGAAGAGAGCTTTCCGAGACGATTGCCCTGCTTTCCGAACGCGTGGAATATGCTGAAAACGCATTGCAACAATGCACAAGTGGTGACTTTTCGGATGCTGTTCTTTCGTGCGATCTCGCATTCGTCGCAGGAGATCCACTCGTTGGGCGTGTGTTGAACGAACTTTCTCAAAGCATTGCAATAACCGACTTGGTTTTTCTCGTTTTCGAAAAAAGGATTCCTTCTGCCCTAGAACGTCAAATACGATTTCGCAGACTGTTGGTTGAGTCCCGACGTGAATGTCTTGAGGTTTACCGAGAAATTGAAGTCGGCTCTTTTAGTATTGACCGGGTCGGGATTTGGACGGAAACACGTGCGACGTTGCTTCTCAGAGGGTTGAGTATGATTTTCGGTCCATTCCAGAAAAACAAGACCTTCTACGTCAATCGCAAAATGGATTTTCAGAAGTTGAAAGAAGGAGTCTTCCATACCGAGTCTCTCAACAGCCTGCTGGATGAAATCGCAGTTTTTCCCTACGAATGAAGACCTGGACCTTCACCCATATTAGTTGAAATATGGGATTTCCAAATTCGCCAAGCGAATTTGCGAATCTCGGCAGGAGCATCTTCGCCTTTCCAGTGTTCTTGAACCAGCTCAATCGCACAGCCGATCTCGCTGACAGCATCGAACTGAGCCGATAAGCCTGAATCAATCATCTCTTTGTAATCGCAGCCTGCAAGGGCACTTAACATCTGATCATCGGATACCTGCGCCGCTAGCCATTTTTCCTTGAGGCAACTGAGTTGATCGATTTTCGATTGAGCATGTGCTTGCTTTTTCATTCTGGCTCTACTCCACTGTTGAGTGGCAACTTTGCCAGATCTCCATTCTTTGTTCAAATTTAATCGACAACCATTTGAATCTGCTCCTTTATCTATTGATCAATTGCCTAGACGCATTGCGTTGAGTTTCGGTTTGGTTTCCATTTCTTATCCACCGTGCTGCTCGGCTCAGCGGCTATCTTCCCGCGACCCGTTGCAAAGCTCAAAGGCAAGTTCAGGCAGAAGTTGCAGTGTTAGCGACGTTTACCGCCCCCGGCCCATTTCGGTTTTGGGTATGGCTTAGGCTTTGGCTTGCGTTTCTTTTTGCTGCCTCCGGTAGGTTTGGGCTGTCCGGCCATACGGAACTTCGCCATCAGCTTTGACATGATGAAGGTTTTGCGCTTGTGGGGCTCGAGTGGTTTCGTGAACTGAACACTAACGCGATTGATCGCGAAATGCAAATTGCCCGTCGACTCAGCGGTCGAAATCGAGATCGCGGTCGCGATCTTCGCGTTGGCGGTTCATGTAGTCGAGCATCCGTTTCTCGAAGTCGTCTTCGGTGGGGGACTCTGGTTCCGCTTTGTCTTGGTCATTTTGTTTCGTCGTTTCCTGTTCTCGCTTTTCGATGTCTCGCTTGCGGCGTGATGTTTCTTGATCGCGGGGTTTGCGTTCTCGCCGCTTCCTTGTGGGCTTGGGATCGATGGTTGCGGTGCCTTGTTCGGTTTTCTCGGCTTCACCGGACTCCTTTTGATCTTCGTCGCTCCTTGCGGCCTCGTCGAATTCGCGCCGTAGTTTTTGCTGCAGGACAAGCTTGCGTTTCTGCTCCAGTTCAAACTCTCGTTGTTCGCGGAGCAGGTCATTGCGTTGTTGATTGATTTCCCTTTGAGCGTCTTTCAATTGCTGAGCGTTGTGTTTTTGACGTTCCTTCATTCGCGCCGCTTTTCGGACATAGTCTTCGCGGGCTTTCTCTTGCCTTTCGCTGTAATGCTGTTTGGCAATCTTCTCGGCCTCCATTTCCGCAGCACGCTGCTCTTTGCGCATCGCTTGCCGCTCTGATTCCTGACGATCAAGCACAATCTGGCGGCGTTTGGCCTCGCTCGTCAGCGTCTGAAACAGGTCTTTTAGACGCTTCCCTTCAGCGTTGGCCGCTCTGTGAAATAGCTTTGACCAATCGAACAACTTCAAGCCATTCTCGATCGACCCTTTGACGCTTTTTTCATTTGCTTCAAACTGTTCCCGCTCGGTTTGCTGCGTGGCATGGAGTTCTTTCCAGGGTTTGTCGTAGATCTTACGTGCGTTGGTTTTACTGCGTCGAACAATCGTCTCTTGCTGGGTTTTCAACCTTCGCTGCCGTTCTTGCAAGATTTCACGCAATCGCTCCCGATTGCGTTCTTGCCGGTTTTGCTGCTCTGCTTTGCGCTGTTCGAGAATGCGCTGCCGTTCCCGGAGTTGCTCGATTTCTGGACTGTGGTCGTTCTCGGCTTTGGCCTGTTTCTCAAGTTCGTACTGGTGCCGAGGCGTCTTCTTCATCGGTGCCGGTGTTTCCCCGGCTTCGCGGTCGTGCCATCGCTTTCGTCGTTCCTGAACGACGGGTTCGCCGTGAATTCGGATTTCCTCTTCCAAAGCGAACCGGGAGAGCTTCTTGTGGTCGTTGTAGCTCTTCAGCAATCTCCCATCGTCACCGATCAGATTGATGATCACGTGGCAATGGGGATTGCGATCTGCGGTATCGTTGTGCGCGATGATCATGGCTTGCCGATCTTCGGCGCCGATCGCTTTCAAGGCCCCTTCAACGCTTTGAACCATTCCTTCTTGGTCCAGTTAAGAACACGCGCAAAGCTCGGGTCCGACGTTGTGCGGGATCGATCCGAGGGCGACCGTAAAGTTGCGGCCTCGGCTGGTGACTGGGTTCTTCGAATTCAGGCAACTCGCGCATTGTTCTCTCCTCTTGTCCATCGGATCGACAAGCCACAATTCGCTTGTGGCGGTTGCGTGATTAAACGGCGCCACGTTTAGCGAGGGGGTGTCGGGGGGCTACGCAGTGACCCATGACCCAGATTGTTTTTGTGACACTCTATGACGCGCAGCGTTCATGAGTTTCAGTGTCACAAAAACATATCTGGCTAGTCATCACTACCGAATTAGCCACATCACCTGACCCTGAGTCAACAAGAAATGCGACTCCAATAGCACTGCCCCAAGGACGGCTTCGCCGACGCTTTCCGATCGGTTCCACCGAGCATTGACCGGACTGCCAAAGCGAACACAAAATGCTTGCGTCCAACAACGTGGACACTTTCCAGATCGCGCGCCTGCGGCGGGCTGGGCAAGAGGGAAAAGAAGATGTTACTCGATGACGAGCGTAACACGATTCGCGATTGTTGGCGAACGTCACTAACTGGCCGTGTTGTAATCGGCGTCTTTGAGATAGGCGTAAACGGTTGAGCGAGCGATCCCCAGATCGCGTGAAATCGTTGCTGCCGGCACGCCGTCTTTCCGAAGTGCAACCACCCTTTTTGCGTCGGCTTTCCGGTAGCCTTTTCGACGAAGTCCATTGTTCTTGTAAACACCGCGTTCTTTAGCGGCTGCGATCCCGATTGCTTGGCGTTCTTTGATTGCTTCGAGTTCCATCTCGGCGACGGCAAAGAGAACGCCCGCAATCAACCGCCCGGTAGCACCGCTGAGATCGAGTTGCTGAGTGACGCTGACAACGCGGACGCCTCTTTCGCACCATTCGGCAAGCGTATTGATGCCGTCTTTCTGATTGCGAGAAAGACGGTCCAGTCGCCAGACGACGACTGTCTTGATTTCGCCCATGAAGATGGCTTTCTGGAGAGCAGCGAAAGCAGGGCGTTCGAGATTGCTTCCGGACTCTTGTTCTTCAAACCATCGGACCGCGTTTGGTTCCATTCCGTTACCCTCGAGCCACCGCTTGATCTCGCTTCGCTGCCCATCGCCGTGTTGGCTGGCCGATGAAACGCGGACGTAGCACGCGAAGCGCAATGTTCTATGAGGTATTTGGCTTTGAGGCATCGTCATGCTGATCGTAGCAGCAAACGCACCTTACGTTCAAGCAATACCCGCAGGCTTCATTTCAATATCTCTATCGGTCTATCCGACTGGGCAATCACCTTCCTATTCGCTGTTCGTAGCGGCGAAGGAAGAGGCGAGCGGTTACAAGCGAAGTTTGAAGCCTAAACGTAGCGTCTTCTTCTTCCGACAGGCCAGGGTGTCCGCCATGCGGGTGCATTCGGCTCATTAGGCCTTGAACGAACTGCGGTTTTTGGTTGTTGGCATTCCACTCGTTGTACTCGGCCAATAGGAAGGGCGGTTGAACACCATTGCCAAGATAGTCTCGTCGGGATTTACTGTTGTTAGGACCTGAATAGCCGAGACCGTCAGCGATCTCATTTAGATAACACTCGTAGAAATTTCTCAACTCTCCATTGGCTGAAGACCACTCGCCCCTTTGGAATGCCGCCAGAGCTTGGTTCAAGTGTCCCCTTGCCACGGTGAACCCACAGCTATCCAGCAACACCTCTATCTCGCTGTTAGTTTCGCGAAAGTCGAGACCTGGAATGTCGACGGGAAGCATTCGAACGAGCGAGAACGTACTTTGCTTAACTCGACCTCCCCAATTCGACTCGATCTCGGTTATGGATTCATCGATCTCGAACCCGTCGAAGCGGAGCCCAGCAACAAGCTTTCTCCAAGCCGCACTCTCGTGAGTTCGTTCTGGCGCGGTCAGAGCGGTCTCGACCAACGCGCGGCAAAGACTGACGTTTCCATGTTCGCTGATCACTGTCAAATTTTCGGTGAGAGCAATGTCCGATAGGCTTGCGACTCGTGCAGACTTGCTTGAATCATCACATCTCCCGGTAATTCCCCACTCAACTTCCAAGACCGCTATGTCACTATGAGATTTAAAGTCGGAGACCACTTCCGCGGCTGCAACGACGGTCATACGATTGAATTCTGTGATCATGTAAGTTTCTCCGCATTGGCGTTTTTGCGGGTGTTTCTAAGCCGTTGCTCGGATGTACCTTAAAGGCCGCGTTTCAGACATGGTCTTCCGACGTCACGTTTCTTGCCCATTGGTAGGGACAACTATCTTGCGGATTTGTTCACCTCCTGTCAGCACCCCGACTTCATATCCCGAATAAAACAGCATCAGTTTGATGTACGGCTTGGGCTACACCCCAAATCGGACGTAAAGCAAGCGATTTTGGAGGCCGGAATCCTGCGGCTTTGCCGCCATGGATATCGCCCCACCCCAAAATGGACAGAACTCGGTTTAGTTTCGTGTCGGATTTGTGACCCAGTATTCGGCGTCTCGGTTTTTAAAGTCGGCGACGCATGCGTACGCTCTTTGGGCGAGTTCTTTGAGTGAAAGCAAGTGTTCTTCGCGGAAAAACTTCGACGTGACGAAAATGCCCTGGCAGTAGCCGGAGCGGTTGAACTCGACGGAGTAGAGCGGGCCGTGCTGATCGATCCGGCGATAGATGCTGGCGGACAGCTTTCCGTCGTAGAGAACGGTGACTGGATGGAATTCATGTGCGTTTCTTGCCATGGCAATCCTTTCGACGTTGAAGTTGCGGAGTAACCAAATCAGCTAGAGCGTTCTTTTCAAAAGTCAATTTCATGCTTCTGGCTCCGGTTCCAGAAATCCGAATAGCCCGTCTTCGAGAAGCGAAAGCATCTGCTTTTGGGCGATCCTTTGACTCTCGGTTACAACCGACCCGCTGAGCGGCTTCGAAAAGTGGCATCTGGCTTGTTGCAGAAAGAACGTTACGCAGTCTTCACGGGTTTCCATCGCGATACGTGGCGATCCGAATCCAAGTTGACTACCGACGTTGTATTCAGCACGGATCGAGACGAGGAAGCTGCCATCAGCGAGGTGCTGAATCCGGTATCCGGCCGTCGCGTAACCGTAGTCAGTCCTTACAATTCGATACCCTTCGTCGCGTATTGTCACAGGTTCGTTTGATGGTTGCATACCGATGTCCTTTCTTGATGCTCTTTCTTTGCCCCGAGAGTGGGAAAGAGATCAAGAAAGCCCTCAATGCTAAAAGAGATCGAGCTGTGATGGTCCCAGGGCGGCATCATTGGGATCGGATTGGGAAACAGCTTGTTTCCCTTTTTCCTTCGCAGGATCACGGCTTGGTTCAACATTCGTTTCTGACGATACTGATTCCTGCTTATTCGCAAGTTCGGCCTTTTGGGAATTGGCTGTCGCGTAGTTGAAAGGCGAGTTCTCCGGCTTCACTTCGCGGATCACGCCACCGGTCAGATTGAGGCCGATCTTGTAGACACGGAAGACTTCCATCGTCAGCGTGTTTTGCCAAACCGCCCAGCCGTAGAGCCCATTCAATCCGAGATTGATCGCGGTCATTTGGGTGCAGCGATGATCGACGTCCTGGCCAATGAATTCGCAGTTTCGGTGCTTCTTTGCGACCGCCAGTAGGAAGCGGCCAGAACCGCACGCGGGATCGTTTACCGTTCGGCGTTCTTTGTCGTCGGTATCGAAGACGGTCAGATCGGCCATCAGCTGAGCGACGCCGTCGGGGGTAAAGAATTGCCCTCGCTCGCCGTAGGTGATGCCGCCTGTGAAGATATCGCCCAAGATGTCTTGGCCGCTTTCTTCCATAGCGTTGACCAATTCGGCGAACGCTTGGACGATGAAATCGATCCCGCGTTTGCCTTTTGGTCCTTTGTCGTAGCCCTTGTGAACGGTGGCCAGATATTCCTCTTCCATGGTTTGGCCGGCGAGACAGCAGCGGACGAGTGTCAGAAAGTCGTCGAACGCTTGTCCGCGACTAAGGCCTGCTTTATCACCAGCCGCGTCGATCAGATCGAGAATGCCTTTGCTGGCCGCGAGAAAAAATTGTTCTTTTGCCATGCCGCCCTACGCTTTCGGGCGGGCAGCTCCATTGGTACGTGTCATCGTATTGCCCTTTCATTTGCAGTTGTCATAGCGTGCCACTTCTGGCACGGATCGATGCGAAGCGTCAACGAAAAATCCTGCCGACGCTTCCCCGTTGCCGTTATTTGCCGAGTTCACGAACCTGATCAAGCAGGCTCTGAGCCTCGTGAAGTCGCTCGGAAATATAGATCGCCGCACTTTCGGATGCGAGAATATTTCCCAGTGTTCGCAGGATGATCGCGTACTCGTTTAACACGTCGAATTGTTCAAATGCTTGGTAATCGGCATGCGTTTGTTGCAAATCTTCGATTTGCTCGCAGACTTCAAATAGTGTTGACGAAGTCGGAAACGACGGCGCGTCGGACGGACCTGATGCGATGATTTTCATTGGCTTCTCCTTCATTTTGTTTTCTCACCCAAGAAGAAGACAAAATGAAGGAGAAGCATTTATGGATTGTTTTGCGTCTCGACACGGGGACCATGTTCTCCAATTGCGATGTGGGCCGTGGAGTTCTGCGCAGACGAGGAACACCGTCGACGCAGATCTGCGGTCACCACCAAGAGTCGTAAAAGACGGTGTATCCTTCATCGATGGCCTGTTTGGCCTTCACGATGAATTCAAGGTCGCCGTCAAGTTCGTCGCCGAATGACTCACCAAAGAAGAAGCCAGAGGTTTTCGGCAGCGATCCGGTTTTGACAGCCGTCTCCAGCTGGTTCAGTTCGTGGATAGTCAGCGTGACCGTTGCACAGTTGAAATCGGGATTGTTGCCCCCTTTGGCGAAATAGAGATCGGCCATCCATCCGTGAAGGTCAGGGTGCTTTCGCCAATAGTGAATCTCGGTGTAGTCGGTGACCGTAAAGTCAACTGGTTGGTTTGGATGCTGGTGTGTGATGCATGCGTACATATCAAGTCCCATGGTGTTTCCTTTCTTGTTTGGTTTAGTGCTCACTTGGCAGGTACAGCGTCCAGTGCTGTCCGTCGAAGCCGACCCAGATGTCGATCTTGTCGAGCGGGAAATCGGTGAACTCGATGTCCTGCCGGATGAACGGGGCTTCCGGTGAGTCGGCTTTGGCGACCAAAGTTGCTCCGCCGTTGTCGTCCCGGCACAGCGTCCAGAAATGCAGGTAATCGATCCGGGGATCACTTGCAGCGGCGTTTCGATGGGCTTCGCTTCCGAGATGAGAGGCGATGGCATCGATCAGCCAGTAAGCTCCTGCGTTTTTGGCGAGGTATTGGACGCCTTCGGTGTAGATCACTTTTCGATTCAGCGGGTGCCGAAAGAAACTCTCGGAACCCGTGAATTGTTGCAAGTCAGCTGCCTGGATCATTCGCCGGACTCCTCGGCTTGATCTGCGGCTCGGAGTTCGCTGATGCGGTCGAACGCCATGCCGGCCAGTCGAGCAACTTTCAGCAGATCGTCTTGGCTGTAGATATGTGAGTCACCGTAGCCGTCTTTGGTCTTGTACGTTCGTGAGATTTCGGTGCTGGCAAAGGTCTTACCTTTCTCGCTCGTGTTGAACCAAATCGTGGCCTTCAGTCCTCCAGGGAGGCGGATGGTGTCGGCGGGTTTGTTTGAATCTGTCATGATTGTTCCTTTCGTTGATTGAACCTGTTTGCCCAACCACGGCAGGTTTCAATCAACGAAAGGGACAAAAGTGTTGACAGCGTGTACATGTCGGTGCTTTTCTCGCTCCATGGACCCGACCACTTGTTTCAACGAGATGATGGATGCTTACTCGCTTGGCATGTACGACGAAGCGAGCGAACATGCCACGGAGCTGGCAGAGTGGCTTGACAAAGACGGCTTTCCTCCGGTGCTGCATGTCTCGACCGATGGCATGAAGGTGTTCGTCGTCAGCGACCAGTTGGCTCGCGAGATCAGCCGGGCGGCCTGCCGATTGGTTCTGGATCAACACGAAGCGGAATGCGAGCCCCGGATCTAAATCAGCACGGTGCTATCGAAACATTCATTCACCGTACGTGACCACGACCGCTTGCCCCGCGCCGCATTTGTGACTTGATCAGAATGCGAATGCTGTGGCATTCTTATAAAGTGAGAGAGAAAAGCGATCAAGAATTGCTGTCGATGGTACTGCGGACACAGTTTTCCCGTGTCGCGGACAAGAGCGTTCACGAGATTGTTCAAGCGGGAAAGGCAGAGTTGGGATTGACCGACATCGCCTACGCTCGGCTGATGGCCGGCATCGAACTCGGTAAACGCGTGGCCGAACCGAAGGCCAACTACAACACCAAGATCACGTCGCCGCAACTTGCGGCGGAGTTTTGCCAGGTGCACTTCGCGAGGCTAATCGCTGAGGGACTTCAAGAGGAGTTCCATGTGGTCACGCTTAACACGAAGCACCGGATGATTGACTCGCATCTGATTACGGTTGGCACCCTGGACGCTTCCCTTGTTCATGCTCGGGAAGTCTTCCGCCCCGCGATCAGGGATTCATCCAGTGCCATTTTGCTCGTGCACAATCACCCATCAGGCGATCCAACTCCGAGCCGAGAAGACCAAACCGTGACCGAGCACCTGACGAAAGTCGGCACCATGGTCGGGATTACCGTTCTAGACCACGTCGTGGTTGCAAGAGAAGGTTGCGTCAGCATCCGAGAATACGGATAAAGCAAGTGTCAAGTTGATGGTCCAACCGCAAGCAAAAAGCCCGTGGCAGCTCCGTTCGAACGTTGGGGCAAAAAACTCGAACATCAGCACTGCCACGGGCGGGGACATTCTAGTCGACAATGTACTTGGTCGCATTTCGTCGCTTTCTCCGTTTCATTTCGCCGCTTTTTCATGCATTTCTTAGCAATTGCCGAACATTCGGCAATTGCGGTTGGTCGCTTTTTCGTCGCATTGTTTTCCACCAATTGCGTTGCTATGCGCTTTTGGGAAGGTCGCCGCGTTCGAATTTTCGCGTAATTCAGGTCTGCTTCAAAGGCAAGGTTGGCCTGGTATCCGAACCTGGCGTTCTGGGCGGCTTATTTTGAAAAGGGTACCAACGCGATTTGGCCATAACTTGGTTACGAGGTCGCTGCCCAATTTCGCCACGGCTTGAGGTGCGATTTGCTCGCAGAGCCAATCTTGGTGCCGGCGATGCCGCATATGGAAGCTGGTCGCTAAACTGCTGAGCGGTTACTATCCGCCAGTGTCCAGAACTCGGACGCCCGACGATTTCACTTGCAAATCTGGCTCCATGGCGGTACCCAAGGAGATTGGCAAGAACAACTGGAAAGTGGGTGCGCAATATGACAGATATCGATTCATCAAGATGCAGCAGCACCAGTGCACTTAACTTTGATCGGCTGCTCCAGTTGTTCGATAGCACACACGTGGAGTTTCAGAGGCGCGCGGCGCGTGCCGTCAATCAGAATTTGGTAATCCGAAATTGGCTTTTCGGCTGGTACATCGTTGAATTCGAACAAAACGGCACGGATCGGGCCAAGTACGGCAAGGAGACGCTCGAACGGCTGTCTTCGGAGCTGAAATTGCGTATCGGGCGTGGGTTTTCCGTGGACAACCTGCAGTTAATGAGACGTTTTTACACGGGGTTTTTTGGTGTTTTGGAGATTTCCGAGACACCGTCTCGTATTTTGCCCGGAATTTACGAGACACTGTCTACCGAATTAGCAACAGAGGGGGGGGCAGCATCAAGTTCGTCGGAAAAGCCACAATTGACGACCATGATCGACGCTTTGGCAGACCGCTTTTCGCTCTCTTGGTCGCACTACGTCACATTGCTGACGATCGACAACATTGATGAGCGTCGATTTTACGAAATCGAAGCCGGGCACAATCAATGGAGCGTTCGGGAACTGGACCGGCAAATCGACAGCGCCCTTTATCAACGTTTGGCGCTCAGTCGCGACAAGGAAGAGATTCGCCAACTAGCGCGGCAAGGTCAGGTCATCGCGAAAGCTGCCGACTTGATCAAGAACCCGCTCGTGTTGGAGTTCTTGGATCTGGATGAGAAAGCCAGTTACAGTGAAAGCGAATTGGAATCTGCCATCATCGACAAGCTACAGGCTTTCATGCTGGAACTCGGGAAAGGCTTCTTGTTCGAGAGTCGGCAAAAGCGTTTCACATTCGACGACAAACACTTCCGCGTCGATCTGGTTCTCTACAATCGCCTGCTTCGCTGCTACGTGTTGCTCGATCTGAAAATCGGTGAGATCACGCACGGTGATTTGGGACAGATGCAGATGTACGTCAACTACTTCGATCGAAAGGTCAAATTGGATGACGAGCTGCCGACTGTGGGTATCGTCCTTTGTGCGAGAAAGAACGACGCTTTGGTTGAACTCACGTTGCCAAGGGAGGCGAATATTTTCGCGTCCAAGTACCAATTGTATCTACCCAGCAAAGAGGAACTGAAGCGAGAGCTTGAACGAATCGAGACCGACCTGGAATAACCGTACCGGTACCTCACCTCCCCTGTTTAGGCGAATCAGTGGGGCTGAATGAAATCCGGCGTCGGCATCGGAGCAGTGAAGTCGGCTTGTCAGCCGCGCCCCAATCGATTTGGCCGACTGAACACCGAACACAACGCCTGACCCGGCCTGCCCCTGGCAAAGCCTCTCTCACGGATTAGGCATTTCATTGGCAACGGATGCTCGAGCCTTCGGATTGCTCTGGTTGCGTCTCACATACCAAGTATTCTTAATGCAGAATTGTTAGATGCAAACGACTGGAGCAAACGAGGTGTGTCGTTTAGGAGGAACGACTACGCTGCTTTACTGCGTTTCGTATTCTTCCTCGACTCCGAGAGCAATTTCACTAAATGTCGGCCAAGGTACTCTGCGAATCGGACCGGGACCGCGTTGCCGATCTGAAGTGCAACGTGCTTGTTTGTTCCCACAAACTCGTACCGATCCGGAAATGACTGCAAAGCCGCTGCTTCGCGAAGGGAAATGGCACGATCTTGCTCTGGGTGGCCGTAGCGTCCATTCGAGATGCTATGACATCGCCCGGTCAACGTAGGTGCAGGTTGATCCCATGCCATGCGGCCATAAACATCCGTATGGCCTTTGTAGTCTCCCTTGTGACAATCAAGAAACAATCGCTTGGGCCATGCTCTTCGATCACCGCCATCGTGTGGTGTGTGACGAAGCCTTTCTAAATTGACTTCGGTTATGCTCGCTGTGACATGGTTGAAAACATTCTCGTGAATTTCGCCGGCTTCCATTTCGGGAAAATGCTCAATCGCATCACGGACGGTGCGAAACGGTCGTCGTTCTGTCCCGAATACTTGGCTTGGAAGCGTTGGCTGCAAGTCTTTAAGAGCCACAAGAACGAGTCGCCGACGAGTTTGCGGCACACCAAAATGCTTTGCGTCGAGAATATCAAACGAAATTTTGTAGCCCAACGTCTCAAGAAGGCGAGTGAAGCGACGAAAAGTGCTATATCCTCTCACTCTTGCCATGCCCGGAACATTCTCGATCAACACAGCTCTCGGCCGCGCCGCTTGGACAAGGCGACCAAACCCCAATAGTAACGTGGCGCTGTGCTTTGCTGGACCGCTTTTGCGCTGTTGGCTAAACGGCTGGCACGGCGCGCAACCAACGAATACCACATCGGAGAAGCTGCGCAATCGCGTCAGCTTGCGCAGTTGCCCTAGATCAAGCGCACAGACATCTACCGCGTGAAACTTAGATGGTTTGTTGTTTTTTTCGTAGGTTTCCTTCGATGCTTCATCAATGTCGAAACCTGAGACCACGGATATTCCTGCGTTTAAGAGACCGCGTGTGAGCCCACCGGCACCGCAAAAAAAATCAATCGCCTTCAACATGGTCAGTCGCCTTCCTTGGCCTTCAAAACTTCTAAAATCTCGTCACGCCAAAGCTCGAAATCGCGATCCGGCAGTCCAGGGCGGCAACTAGTCTGCAGGTAGCCCCAGGAGACGAGCTCGCGGAACGGGCTGTCGATTGACGCGATGCGTTCATACTCGGGAGTTTCCGAAACGACGTGTGAAACTGGAAGGAGGTGGAGCCGCTTGAAGTTGGCAGCCATCGACGGAATCCTTCCAGTTAACGTTGGTATCGGCAAAAACTCGCCAAAAAATCCTGGAGAAAGCATTGTTCCGATTATTCGACCCTTCAATTTGCTTTGGCTCATTCCCTTCAATGCGGATCTCCCGATCGCATCCGGGAGACTTTCGCACCCAGCAACCAACACATCCGAGACTCGTGGCTGCCGACCGTTGGAACAAACCAGATCACAAGAAGGAGTCAAAACAACGAAAAAGTCGCGAGGATCCTCAGGTGAACCCTCTGCCTTCCGAATGATATCGCCGAGACAGAGATCGCTACCGATTGGTGGGCTGACGAATTGCTCCCAACCTTGCAGCTTCTCTCCATGCCTTGAAAGATCGTCCATCAATGCAGCCAAACGCCGCTGGGCAGAACGCACGATCGCATTGCTTCGATCTTCGTCGCTTTGATAATGCTCAAAGATTTCTCTCGACACATCGCGAAGGGCCGATGAAATCTCCGATCGAATTCGTTGTTCCGTGTGCCGAACTGCATCAGCGTGAGGCTCAAAAGCTTTGACTCCTTCCCGCAATTCTCCGACGCTCGTCGCCCCCTTTTTCACGTACCGCACAAAAGGATGCTCCGCCTCTTTGTCTGAAAGCAATTCAGGCTGAGCGGAATACACAATGATGGGGCAAAAACGCGTTTCCCAGATTCTTCGATAGGTTGTGCTGCCCAGGTTTTCCGCCTCTGATGTCGCCCCGCCGTCAAGCAAGTCTAGAACGACAATGTCAGGCGATATATCGAACAGAGCATCTTCAGCATCGTCAAATCCGCGAACTTCACAGCGACATTGTTCAGACAACGCTTCGATGACCGGCTCCAATACATCCGGCTCATCATCGACAAACAGCAGTTTCAACATATTTCTCAGTTCTCGTTTAGCACTTGACGGGCAAGTCGAACCCAAAGGATGCGCCACCAAGCGTACCAGGTGACTTCGTAATCATTTGACCGCTGTAGTCATTCACGATTTCTGAGGCAACGGTTAGTCCCATCCCGATTCCATTCGGCTTGCGGGTGACGCCAGGATTAAACACGAGTTCCAGGTCCTCTTCGCCAACACCCGGCCCAGAATCGTGGACCCAAACCCGTACCCGTTCTCCGTCAGAGATCGAGTTTAGTCGAATCTGAATTTCACGATTGGCTTTATCAACTTGCCCCAGCCAATAGATTGAGTTTGTGAGTAGATTGAGCAATATCGACTCAAGTTCACCTGGATCAACGGCGACACCCGTTTGTGTCTTAGGTATCGAACAGCGGATGCCTTTCCGATCAATGTCCGCCTTCAACACCTCGAGGCAATTTGAAAGGCGTTCTTCGAGAATCGAATTTCGTTTCCGTCGTGTGAAATTGCGATTTGCAAGTGGTGAAAAAGTGTCAGCCAGCCTCTCCAGGGCGATTATCGAATTTTTTGCGTAGCCGAACTGTTTATCAAAGCGAAGATCCTCGAACGGAGCAAAACGATCTTGCACAAAGTCAAGGAAGGCACCGAACGCGGTTGTGCGATTCCGTATTTCATGCACCAGCATCTGCGAAAGTGTTCCGATCGTTGCCAAGCGACTGTAGTAAACGAACCGCTCTTCGATTGTCTTGCGAGTGTTGTCCAGAGACTTATTGAACGCAGCAAGCAATGGCAAGGTTTCTGACGCCTCTGCGCCCTCCTCGATCAGAGCTTCCACTTCGGTGATTAAATGGTCTGCAGTAAGTTCACCAAACAAATTCTTCGCGGGAGTCATCTCCTTTTTGACTTTACGATCATGCTCTCGCTCATTCTCCAGAACCCCAACGATTGACTTCAAGATCTCTTCAAATTCGGCAACCTCGATATTGGAAACCAGTCTTTCACGATCGCTTGTGTCGACAATCGCTGGATTTTGTTCTCCAGTGATCGAAACATAGCCCACGAGCTGACTCGTGCTCATTCGGTTACCAACCTTACTCACTCGACGCAGGTCAAGACCGAGCCAGTCGCGAGCGTTATCAGATTTTGGCAGTACCAACACGCCGTCGCGGTACACCGAGATTCCTTTGTGTGCCCGAATGGCTTTCCTGACCTGCGACTTCTGGAAGTCGAACTTATCTGAAATTTCCTGCGTGTCGCCCGATCCGATATCCCAGGCCCTGATCTCGAACGCAAAGGAACCGCAGTGTGCCGTTCCGCTGTCGAAAGGAAAACGCTCACGGTTTTGGATGTCATCGTAGATTTGCTCCCACGACACTTTTGATGAGTGTTGACGCCGCTTCCCAGGTCCAATCGGATTGAACTGATACTTCGCTTGAAATCCGCCATTCTCCGAAACCTTACCTTCAATCAGATACTTCGGACGAGACAGAAACTTCGGGGGTTCGATGTGAACTTCGGAAACATCGAGTTCGCCTTCACGCGAAAGAAAAATATTGAACTCGCCAAGTTCGCTGAACGGCGATATCAGCCGTGCCAAGTTTTCTTCCAAGTCGTCGATCTGCGAATCTTCCCAGGTTCCTTGCAAGTTGCCAACTCGAAGAAGTGTCCCTGTCCCCTCGAACGGCACCTCTTCTTTGTCGAGTTCTCGACACTGCGCGAAGCAATTCGCAAGTTCAGTCTGATTGGATAGCTCCGTCCAGTCGACAGAAAGCTGCCAGCACGGATTCGACCTCTTTCGCGTGAACAAATTCAAACTCGCCCCGAGCCGTGCAACAGAAAGACGCCCCAGTCCTTTCTCGCCAACAACTCTCCGGGTTTTCCCGCTTCTCTTCGCTGTTGGATTGATCTCCTTGTTCGGAGTCGCAACCATGCACCAAACATCTTGAATATCGGTACGCATCATTCCGATTCCATCGTCTTGGATTTCCAGATACTGCTCTCCCGAATCTTCTTGGCGGAACCGAATCCATACGTTTTCGGCGAATGCATCATAAGAGTTCTTTACCAACTCAATCACGGCAACAACGTCGTTCGTTACGAGATCAGCGCCTAACGCCTCAAATACTCGCGGATGCATGCGGAATGGCACCGCCTCAAAGTCGGTCGATGCTTTGGATGTCATCTGTGTCGTCATTGGATTGATACGCCAGTTTTGCTTTTCAGGCATGCAAAGCATTGCAGCGACGCTGCATGAACGCTTATTTCGGATCCCCCAGTGAACATCGTATCGGTTTTTGTGGCGCACCAAAAGAATGCAGGACGGAGACCGGCTGCGTTTGGTTGAATGCCCTAACCGACAAAGCACTTGCTGCGATGCCAAGCTAAATTCTTGGAGACTGGGCATAGCCGCTCGTCTCGCTGAAGGTTCAATTGCTCACCGGACATCGACGCCAATGGTTCCGACGTTGGATAATCTTCGAAGAAGAGAACCAGGGGTTGGGGTGGGCGATTCCTGGACGCCCCGGTGGCGCCCTTTTCAGCTGCCATCTCCAGGAATTCACTTCGGTGTGGCCAGCTCGGCTCAAGAATGCGAGTTATGGCCCGTGCCAATCCGCATCGGCCGATGCAACCGGCGCCAGTCTGAGAATGCTAGATTCTGCATCGGTGTGCTTGACGGGCTCGCGCCAAACATCGGATATGAAGCATTGTAAGGAGCGTTAGTTAACCGATTCGCCGCAATTCGGACACACTTGCCAGACCGGAATTCAGGACGGCACGGATTCATATACTAGGTACCAAACTCAAAACTCCATAAACTTCTCCTCTTTACTCTTTGATATTTCTGAAGGTGGTGGGACATGAATGTCACCGTTTTTTACGCTTGGCAGTCAGATCGACCAGGAAAACTTAATCACTACCTGATTCGTGACGCGGCCAGAGATGCCTGCGACCGCATCACCGCTGACGCCGATAACAATTGGACCGCCACGCTTGACCACGACACGAAAGACGTCCCAGGGATGTGTGATATCCCAAACGAGATCCTGGACAAAATTCGGAAGTGCGACATCTTTCTGGCCGACCTGACGCTCATCGGACAGTCGGATGCTGGAAAGCCGCTGCCGAACGCTAACGTTATTTTTGAGTTGGGTTATGCGGCTAAGACGCTCACCTTCAAAGCGTTGATCGGAGTCGTGAACGAAGCCTGGGGTGAACTGGAATCCCAAGTATTCGACATCAAGCGACGTAAGGCGCTCGGCTACACGGCCGCCGAGGGGATATCTAACAGGGAGATCAAGATAGTCACCGAGAAGTTGAGCAAAGATCTCGAAGGGATCATTCGATACGCGATTCAAGAGGTCGTGATTCCAAAGCGGAGCGGCGAGATAGATGATAATGACCGAGAAGTCCAAGCCCAGCGAACCGAGATCACGACGCGCGTGCTGAACGGGGAGTTCCATGATGTGAGTACCATACCCGCGATTGTGACATCTGTCTTTTTTCAGGCTCATCCGCACATTGACTACGAAAAAGTAGGCAAAGCTGTCCGCGACCAGTTCCGCGCAAACCCTGATGTCCATCCCGATGCTTATGTCTGGGAAGACGATGGCTGCGTATGCGAATTCAGCCTGAGCGGGTTTTTTCATCGGGTCTGCACGAAGGATTCTCGATCGCTCAGAGTTCGTCGGGCATCTCTGGAGCAGGCTGGCGACCCACTTTTCGGCAATCACCTCTTCGCTCAGCCGGTGCATCGAAACATCGTTACCGGAGTTGTTTCTTCCGCACGGTTTTTGACCAATCTTGGGATCAAACTCCCGTGGTGGGTAACCATCTCGATCGTCGGTGCGAAGGGGTACGACATGTTCGACGATGCAAATAATGTTTCAAAGAAGTCATTCGCCGACGACATCGTCCACCTCGTTCCACAACGTGTTACTTTGATCGAACAAGTCGAAGATGGGATGAAGGCAGGAACGACTTTGAAGAGATCTTTACAGCACCTGACGCGTACTCTCGGCTGGGAATTCAACTGGTACTACACTGAAAACGGCCAATTCCTGTTGCGAATCATGGCGTGATCCTGTTCGGATTCCACGAGCCGTGTGGAGCCATCTACAACGTTCCTTGCGTCGAGGCGGAACAGCAACCGTCAACGACCAAATTCCGCGATGTCCGATGCGTATCACAAAACTTTGTCAACTTCGGTTCATCCGCGGCATTCTCAATGCTGCTCGAACCAGCTGAAATCGATGGGAGCTACGTGCGGCTAACCCAGGCATCGGTATGAGCCACAATCCCCGATTCGCGAGCTAGTTCCTGGTCACGGTCCAATTGTTCTGGATGTCGATGAATTCGCCGGTGAATCCAAATTGATGAAAAACCATTCGTGAGACAAGCATATACATCTCTTGCGACCACTTGTACTTGTCTTCGACATTCATTGATGGTATCTGCCCAGTATGCATCAGCGGGTTTCTGACGTTCGCCCGCGTTTCTCCTGTGAATTGCCGATCAATGAAGGCCATGCCGTAGTGATTTTTACAGCGATTCAGTTTTTGCTCAATGCTTCGACTCGATAGCTGTTGTTCAGTTACGCCGTTTGCCCGCTCAATTTGATAGCTAAAACACTCCGCTGCAAAAACGCAAAGTGCGACACGAATATCGCTCACGTTATTTGATCGAGCTTGCTCCAGGTAACCTATCACGATGCTTGGAAGATGCGACGACTCGATCCGATTAAAATTTGCACAAGCTACACTGAGAAAGTCAGCAAGCCCTCCTGGGGTGCGTTCAGTGTCAAAAAAAGAAAACTCGCGCGCGTTTGTGGCTGTTCCGAATTTTGGCCATTCGTAATAGGAATGCAATTGCGAGCGCTCGCCCTGGCTAAATTTAACCACGCACCCAGATACTGACGTCCCAAGTGCGAAAGACAACAATCGTGATATTTTCCATGCATCATCCACTACTTTCTGCACTTCGTCCGCACCGCATGTCGTAGTCAGGAGAGTGGTTGCTAACGAGTCGATCAAACCATTGCGGATGCTATTCGCCGATTCAGATCGGCCGTTGAAAAGATCACTCAGCTCCCATTGATATCCGAACCCAGTGAATTTGATCGAACCAACGAAAGCCTCGTGCAGGCAATTAAGAAGCGACAGTTCGACTCTTACCTGTTTCCCTTCGGAATCCTCAGAGGACGTTGGCCAAAAGACAATCGGAGTCTGAGAAATGCGAAAACCGATTTTTGTTTCAGACGGGTCGTCAACGCTAATATTCGCGTCGAAAATTGTCGGTGTCAGTTGTAATTGCAATGGCGCGGCCCCGGCGAGCGTTACCTCTGCAGCGATCGGGCCTGACTGAAAATCAGCGGGTAAGTCCAGGCTACTGGGAGGTCTGGCTTCAAGCCAAGAGCGTCCATCCGGTCCAATGTAGATAATGGCTGGACTGTCATAAGGCGGTTTGCTTGGCCACATGATTCGTGCTCGGCAATCCAGCGGGCCCACTAGCCCGTACTGGAACGCGTCGCCGTACCGAGCTTCAATTTTCTGCATCATTATCAGGTTGCCCTTTCCTGTGTTCGCCGAACTCTTTTTACCTTGCATTGTCATCAACACGGCTCATCCATATCATCTGGATGAGTCTTGCACGATCTGGCTATCGACGATAACGAGCGGCTTTGACGGTTGAAATTCATAGTATCCTGCTCTTGCAGGCTCATTGAAATCACAGTTGCTGCGCCACAAACGACCGAATAAGCCCAATCGCGACTATTCGTCCCTCGAGTTGAGGAAAACACGCTCAAGTGTAGTGCAATCGACTCACGACGTGGTGAACGGATACGTGGACACCGAAGCGTGCTCCGTGGTTCACTTCGGCGCGGAGGTTGGACAAATCGACCACACCTCGCCGGCAACCAAATCCACCTCGGTCAGCACCACCGATGCGATTTTCCATCGGCTGTCTCGATGCATCATGACACACCAGTGCCCTACGCCGGCGCGCGTCTTGATGTGTGGAGCGAGACAACAAACCAAGTGTCCATGCGGTGGGTTCTTCAACTTCTTTTCTGTCGAGATTTGGGCCAAGGAGTAGCATTTATCGCAAAACTACTTTTCCACACCGCTTAGATGAGATTCTCGTCGTCGAACTAATGAACTTGCGCGTCTGAAACAGTTTCTTCGAGTGATTCGCGCGAACAGTTTATCGCACTGTGTTTACGCCATGCTTTATTGCCTTTGAGTTTTTCCCACATTATGCGGGTTCGATTGACTTGGATCACTGAAACCCAAGACCGGTCCAGGTTGGAGATGTCTTTTCTGGCCGTGTTGTTAGTAGGAGATCGCCCAGTAACTCAGGGCTCTTCGGGAGAAACTGGCAAAGCAACGGATATTGCTGCTTCAAACGTCCTCTTTTTACTTCACTTTGACGGCTCTTTAGCGGCGATTGCCTCTCTCTTTTTTGCTTGAAATCAATTCGGTGTGCTTGGGCCGAATTCGAGATCGTCATCGGCTCGGGCGGTGGTCCGATTTCTCTTTTTTCATGGCGTGAGGCGAACGATGCCGCAGATTGATACGGGATTGATCCGGCAGGATGAGGCGTACAGCAAGCAAATGGTGCTGCAAAGACTTGGAATCTCGCAGAAGTTCTGGGATAAATTGCTCGATGAAGGGCTGCCCTACACGAACATCGGTCACTCACGGTGGGTGACGGGGCGTGCCCTGATCGAACACCTCGTCCGGAACGCAGAGAGGAAACGCGAATGCAACCAACACCAAAACTGAAACCTCAAAGGAGATTGCCATGCCGAGAAGGCCCGAAATTGGCAACATTCAACTCTATCCGGACCGGCCGCTCAAAAAGACCGACCGCAACGGCTTTGTCCTCAAGTTCTATTGCCCGATCCGTGGGACACGCGTCCGCAAGAATTGCGGCACTCGTGATCGACGCGAAGCACGGCGGATCTTGCGGGAATGCCAACAGCGGTTACTCGATGGGAGCTATGTCGCATCGGGCGGTGCTATCACCGCCGAACACGAAGTCGACACGAAGCCGGCTCCAACGCAAGCCTCTTTTCCCCAGTCCATTCGAACCGAATCCGATCGCGGTCCGACTTGGGAGGAGTGCTATCAGAAGTACCGCTCGTACAAGTCACTGCGTGTACGAAAAAAATCGTTCGAGCACTCGGCCTCGCGGCTCGGTGTCGCCGAACGGATTTTTCTGGGATACATGGCTGATCACGGGATCGAAGGCGAAGTGATGGTCCAAGACGTCATGACACTCGACATGCTGGAGTACCTTCAAGAGCGTTTGCTCGAAGGTGACGAGTCTCGGTATGACCATCGGTCACCGAATACCGTCAACAGTTCGATGGGTGCCGTGATGGCGTTTGTGCGGTTTTGCGCCAAGCGTGATTGGATCGTTAAAGTGCCTGATCTGGATTCGCTGAGCGTCGATGATGTGATGAAGGGTCGTCCGATCACGGGCGAAGAATTGGATCGCATGATCGAAGCAATACCGCGTGTGGTCGGCAAGAACGAAGCCCCGTCCTGGCAGTTTGCCTTGCGCGTGCTGTGGTACAGCGGGTTTCGGGTGGGTGATTTGATGGATTTTCATTGGGAAGACGAACGTCACATTCGGCCCGTGTGGTCGAGCCGTAGCGGCGTTCACCCAACGATCACTGTCCCCTCCTCCCAGAAAAACGGCAAGCTTCAGGAGATCCCGATGCTGCCGGAATTGGAAGCCTTCTTGTTGGAAGTGCCGAAGGCCAAACGCGCCGGCTGGATCGTCAACCCTTTGGCGATCACGTCGACTGTGAAGCCTGGCTGCAAGTGGTTCCAACCCGCACCCGATGATTTGGTCTCCCTGGCAAATCAGTACAGCAATCTGTCGATTGCCGAGGTTTGCGGCGTGTCCGAAACGACAGTACGGAAATGGCTGAAGAAGCAAGGTCATCGGCGTAGCCGAGAGTTCAAGGTCGACACGGGAACGATCCCGGAGTCAGTCGTGATTGCCGTTCAGAACCGATCGAAGCGCCAAACGGGTGCGGTGAGGGTTCCAGACACGGAGCGATTGACCAAAGAACGTGTCGGTAGAATCATCGCGGCGATCGGAGAAGAAGCCGGGATCGTGGTTCGTCAGGAGGATGAGCGAACGGGCACCAGAACCAAGTTCGCGAGTGCTCACGACATCAGGCGAGGCTGCGCGCAGCGTCTGATCAATGCCGGCGTCTCTGCGGAGACGTTGAAGGTCGTTATGCGTCACGCAGATTTCGCAACGACAGAGAAGTACTACGGCGCGATGCGGTCAGCGCAAGCTGCCGCAAATGAAGTCCGTCAGAAACTCACCCCCGATGCAACTTCGGATGCATTAGTGGGGGGATTAATGGGGGGACATGAAAAAACTCCCCAGCTATCCACTGCGGAGTTATCGAAGCTAAAGCGTTTGCTAAACAGTATTTAGCTCAGTACACCCGGCAGGATTCGAACCTGCAACCCTCGGTTCCGAAGACCGATGCGCTATCCAATTGTGCCACGGGTGCGTTGAGTGCAGTTTAGCGTCCTCGGCGGCTTTGTCCAATGGAGGACCCGCGAACTTTTGGCCAGGTTCGTGTTACCTGGGAAAATTGGCGGTTCGTGACGCCGAGTCGGCTGTTGGATCAGTTTAATCGCGAATTCCAGAGGTTGATCTGGCGTTGGATTTCGGCCGGGGCGGTCGAACCGTAGCTGGTGAAGGCGTTGACGGCGTTTTTTGTCCCCAGGACGTCGCGAATCGATTCGTCGACCTGCGGCGCATGGGCTTGCATGTCGGCGATCGATAATTCCGTGAGTGGCACGCTACGCTGCATCGCCAGCCCGACAATTGCCCCAACGGCATGATGCGCGGTCCGCTGGGGGATGCCTTTTTTGATCAGCCATTCCATCAGCGTCGTGGCGTCCAAGTAGCCTTCTTCGATTCGCGCCGCGATTCGGTCCCGCTGCAACTGGCTGCCGGCCACGATCGGGATCGCCAGTTCCAGCATCGCGGTGATGGTGTCAAAGGAGTCGAACAGCGGCGGCTTATCTTCTTGCAAGTCGCGGTTATAGGCCAATGGCAAATTCTTGACCAACAACATCAGTGTTTGCAGATTCCCCATCACTCGCGCCGACTTGCCCCGGGTCAATTCCAGGGTGTCCGGATTGACCTTTTGCGGCATGATGCTGCTGCCGGTGCAGAACTGCTGTGGCATTTTTAGGAAGTTAAACTCGACCGTGCTCCACAAGATCCATTCTTCGGCCCAACCGCTCAGGTGCGAGGCGATGACCGAGAGCACGAACGCCGATTCGAGAATGAAATCGCGGTCGCTGCTAGTGTCCAAGCTGTTGCCGGTGACGGAATCGAATTCCAGCGCGTTGGCGGTCTGTTGACGATCGATTGGCAGAGTGGTTCCGGCGACGGCGGCGACACCGAGAGGCGATTGATTGACGCGGCGGCGGCAATCGGCGATCCGCTGGCGATCGCGGTCAAATTTTTCGATGTAGGCCAACCAGTAGTGTGGTGCCAGTACCGGTTGAGCTCGCTGCAGGTGCGTGTAGGCCGGCAGGATCACATCCATGTCGGCATCACAGCGACCGAGAAACGATTTCTGCAATTCCATCAACAGCGCATCAACCTGATCGAGTGCCTCGCGGACCCACAACCGGGTGTCGGTGCTGACCTGGTCGTTGCGACTGCGGGCGGTGTGCAGTTTACGCCCGACGTCACCGATTCGGTCGATCAAGACCGATTCGATGTGCATGTGGATGTCTTCCAGCTCCAAGCGGATGGGGAAGTCACCGGACTGGATTTCGGATTCGATTTGTTTCAGCGCGTCGTGGATCTGTTGGCAATCATCTTGCGAGATCAGCCCCACCGATTGCAGCATTTCCGCGTGGGCGATCGAACCACGCACGTCCTGCCGGTACAGGCGGCGATCGAAGCTGATGGATTCGGCAAAGGATTCGAGTCGGGCGTCGGTGCTGGCCTCGAACACACCGCTACGGGAGGGGCTTTCCACGGTCTGACTATCCAAAAAGTGGTCGGGGGGAGATACTATCGGTGCAACCAGTATCGTCGCAAAGGTGGCCGATGACGACCCGTCACCTTTCACCGCCGGGCCCTCCAGAGTCTGGCGTTCTCTTAATTGTGCTAGGGCCGGGCTCTGGAGAGCCCCGGTCGGGACTCGATCAGGATTCCGTGATGCGTCGCTGCAAGATTAGCCGAACCGGTTTCTGGACCGTTAAAAAACAAGGTGAGAAATACGATCTGAGCCTCCGCCGATGGGATTGGATCACGGGACTGGTGATCTGGGTGGCCACGGGTTGGCTAGCGCCGGCGGTCACGGCGGCCGAGGTGTCAGCTCTCGCGATTCTCGGGCCGACCGAGCACACCTATGGGGTGGCGACGCTGGAGATTCCCTTGGATGTCCCAATTCTCGGCCAGGCAGCGCCGCCGGTGACGGTCAGCAGCGACGCCGGGCGGGTGTTGTTTCCAGTCGGCGAAGACGTTTCGGCGCGCATCACGCGGCCATCGGAACAACCCGTCCCAGAACCCGGTAGCGGACGACTGTTGGGGCGACTGGGACAGTTGCTGCGCGAAATCACGGACAAGGATGCGCCGACCGAGCAAGTCGTTGCCCGCCGCGTGTCGTTTCTGTTCACCGGCAGTCAGCCTCTAAAGGTTCGAGTGGCGGATGAAGTCGGTGAATTGGGCGTTTACGAGTTAACACCGGTTGCCGACCCACAAGCGTTTTCGCAGCGAATGACGGACTGGTGGACGGCCTACACCAAAACGGCGAAGCAACAGATCGACGGTGGTGACTATCCCCCGTGGGTACAAACCTATCTGATCGCCATGTTGAGCGGGCGGACGGGGAACGGATTGCCACAGTGGTTCACCCAAACCAAAGAACCTCAAGATTTGCTGTGGGAAACCCTGCAGTATTTAGCCGGCGCGGAACAGGTGACCCGTGAAATCTTTCGTCATACCGCCGCGGGATTGACCGACCAGAACCAACCTCGCAGCGTGCAACCCGATGTCGCTGCGCTGCGACCCTTGCCGGCCGGTCCGGTTTGGAAACAGCCCAAGCTACCGACGATCGACCCGGCGGTTGAGACCGAATCGATCGCGGCGCGGGTGCCGCCGGAATGTTTCTACTTTCGTTTTGGATCGTTCCAGAACTACTTGTGGTTTTTGGATTTGACCAACGAGTATGACGGCGACATCAGCCGAATGATCAACCTGCGGGGAACCGCGGACGGCGCGACGGAGCGGTTTCAATCACAGATCGCAGTCAAGATCAGTGACTTGTCGCGGATGTTTGGCGAGAGTGTGGTGAAGGATCAAGCGGTGATCGGCGAAGACCTGTTCACCGCCGATGGCGCGTCGATGGGCGTGGTGATCGAATCGAACAACGCATTTTTGTTGCGTTCGTCGATGGGCAGTGATCGCAACAAGCGAGCCCAAAGCGACCCGTCGCTGACGATCCAAAACGTTGACATCGACGGACACCAAGTTTCGTTCCTGTCGCGTCCGGACAATTCGGTGCGTTCGTATTTCGCCGAGGACAACGGATTCTTTTTGATCACCAACAGCGAGACGTTGGTCAAACGTTTTTTTGAAGTCGGCAAGAGTGGCAAATCTCTGGCGGCGACCGATTCCTTTCGTTTGTCACGAATGTTGGTTCCGACGTCGCGTGGAGACACGATTTTTGTCTATTTTTCACCGCAGATGCTGCAGGGGTTGGTGTCGCCAAAATACTTGATCGAACTGCGACGTCGACTGAGTTCCGATAGCGACATTTCGCTGGTCCACTTGGCGCGACTGGCGGCGGCCAGCGAGGGGATTCGTGGCGAGGGCGACCGTCCGATCGGAATCGATGAACTGATCGAAAAAGGGTTCCTGCCGGTCTCGTTTGGCAACCGCAGCGACGGCAGCGGCGTGGTCTGGGTGGGCGAACAGGTGATCGATACGCTGCGTGGCGCGCGGGGAACCTTCCTACCGATCGCCGACATCGATATTCAACAAGTCACACCCCACGAGGCCGAGTGGTACTCGCGGATCGCAAGCGAGTACAGCAATCGGTTCCCGCAGATTGATCCGATCATCGTCGCCCTGCGGCGTGACGATTCGGCGATCGATGCCACATTGGAGCGGGTTTCCATTCACGCTGAAATCGCGCCGCTGACGCCTGAAAAGTATGGCAAGTGGGCGGAACAACTGGGGCCGCCCACCGGTGTCGTGATGCGATTTGCGCCCGATGACATTGTTTCCTTACAGGCCCACGTGGCAAGCGACCAACTGGGGCCGCCGACCCATTTATTTGCGGCCATCAAAGACACGTTCCCCCCGGAACCCAAAGACTTTGATGGACTGTTCAAGGCCTATCGATCACTGCGGCAATTGCCGTCCTATTTAGGTGCCTGGCCACAACCCGGAGCGTTGGATCGGTTGCCGCTGGGCATCGGGCGTGGGCGCCCGGTGGGGCCGGGGATGTACAAGCTACTCGGCGGGCTGTATCGCTATTCGGGAGGCGGATTCAGCGTGTTGTCCTTTCAGAAAGAAATCCTGGAGTCCTCGTTGGCGTTTTTAGAAGCGGTGGAGGTCGAACAGGAAGCGACTGCTAGAGGCCGTATCGGCAGTCTGTTGGGCAGCCAGCTCGAGGGCTGGGTGAACAATCAACTGTATCAACGCGCGGCGCGCAGCAGTTTAGCTGGCGCGGAATTTTTGAATTTGCTGACACAGCAACTGCATGTCCCGCCACAACAATCGTTTGAAACGGCCCGGACGGTTTTGAACGCGCCGCTGCAGTGCAGTTTGGGTGGCCAGTATCAATACAACGCGCAATCAAAGCGCTGGCAGAGTACCGCGTGGAACGGCAGCGTTCCGCCGGCCGAACCACCGGCCGATTACACGTCGCCGCTATTGATCTGGTTTCGCGGCGGCCACTTCACGTTGACACAGTATGCCGATCGTTTGGTCGCCGATGCCGTGATCACCGTGGCCAGGCACAATCGGCCCAACCCCTAACGATTCTCGGAGGCCTATTGGCTGAGCATGTTGCGATACATGCTGATCGCGGCCGGGCCGACCAGGACGACGAAGATACCGGGGAAGATGAACAGGACCAACGGGAAGATCATCTTGACCGCTGTCTTGGCCGCTTTCTCTTCGGCAATTTGACGACGACGTGTTCGCATGGCGTCACTTTGGACACGCAGGGCGGCAGCGATCGACGAGCCGAATTTGTCGGCTTGGATCAAAATCGATGCGAGTTGTTTCAAGTCATCGACGCCGCTGCGGAACCCCAATGCTTGCAGCACCTCGTTGCGAGTTCGGCCGAGTTGCAATTGCTTGTTGGCGATTCCAAACTCTTCGCCAATCTCCTTGTGACTCTTGTTCATTTCCTCGGCCACTTTGCGAAGGGCCTGGTCCATCCCCAAACCGGCTTCGACACAGACGACCATCAGGTCGAGTGCGTCGGGCAGTCCCAAGAAGATTTTTTCCATTCGCTTCTTTGCCATCCAGTCCAAGGCAAATTTGGGAATCATAAAGCCGACGATCAAACCACCACCCACTTTGATGATCATGTCTTGGCCGAAACCGTTGGCAAACATCCCATACACGCTGCCGATAAACAGCCCGAACGCGGCGGTGCCGAGCTGGATGGTTTTGAAGACGACCGGCGCGGATTCGCGGCGGAATCCGGCGTTCATCAATTTTTCGCGCAGCTGCCCCATTTCTTTTTCGTTGCCACTGACCTTGCTGGCCAGGGGCGTTGACGCTTTTTCCAGGTAAGCGGTCAGGGCATCATTTTTCGAATGCGACAGATCACCGACCGCACCGGCGCGGCTGGCACGGCGTTTCCGCATCATGTCCAAACGGGCTTCGGCACGTGGTTTGTCGTCACCGGAAACGCGTGTGAGTACGAACCACGTCCCCGCGGTCACGAACAAAAAGATCGCGCTGGAGGTGATAATGATCGGGTTGATGGTCAGAGCTAGCAGAAGAGTCATCGTTTGGTTCCGGTGGTGCCGGCAAATGGCTGGGCTTGCGGAGGACGAGCGGGTTTTGTTCAGGCGACGGGTGGTGTGATTTAGACTTTGATGGTGATGATTTTCTTGATCACCAATGCACCAATGATCTGGGTGAACAAGCCGAACCCGAGCATGTAACGGCCGATTTCATCGGTGAACAGCATCATCACGTATTCGTAGTTCAATTTCAGCATCACCAAGAACAGCACCGGCGGCAGAGCCAACAACACGGCACCACTCATTCGGCCTTCACCGGTCAGAGCTTGGATCTGGCCCAAAATCTGCAGACGTTCGCGGATCAGGTGTCCGATCTTGTCCAAGATTTCAGCCAAGTCACCCCCGGTTTGACGTTGCAAGACGACTGCGGTGGCAAAGAACCGAAGGTCCATGTTGGGAACTCGGGTGGCCATGTCTTCGATGGCTTCGTCGAGCGGAATTCCTAAGTTCTGTTCTTCGAACGCGCGGCCGAATTCGCGTGCCAACGGGTCTTCCATTTCTTTGGAAACCAATCCGAAGCCTGCATTGAGCGAGTGACCGGCGCGAAGCGAACGACCAAGCAACTCCAGTGCCTCGGGCATCTGGTTGCCGAATTTCGCTAGCCGTCGTTTTCGTTTGACAGCCAACCAACCGATCGGGAGGGCGGCAAACATTGGTCCGACAAAGATGGCGAGCAGTTTAAAGGGGCTGAGCAAGCAGATCGCGACACCGACTGCAAATGCCCCCAAGCAAATCATCATGAATTGTGCCGGTGGCATCCGGACGTCGGCTTGATCGAGATAGTCGCCCACACCGGGCAGACTCTTGATCAAACTTCCCAGCAGGCCGCTGGCGTCTTTGAAGCCGCCGTCCATCAACAGCGATCTGCCATTGCTTTCCAATTGACTGCCGCCGCCGCGTCGCCGGGTGGCCAGTTCGGCCAAGCGATCTTCGGTAACAGTGTTGTCGCTGTCGGGCACCAGGATGTTGGCGGCAAGCGCCACCAGCGAAGCAACAAAAATGCCGACGGCGGCGATGGTCAAAATCACGATACCAGACATAACAGATCAGGTCGTTGTAGAAAGCGAATTGGAAGTGGGAATTGAATCGCGTTTCCGCCGGGCAAGCCCGGTGGAGACTTAGGCTTGCATCATGCTTCGTTCGCGGAACGCACTCGAAGGCAAACGCACACCGGCGGATTCCAATTTGTCCATGAACGAAGGGCGAACACCGGTGCATTCGAACGAGCCATAGGCTTTTCCGTCTTCCCCGATGCCCTTTTGTTGGAACCGATAGATGTCTTGCAGAACGATTGTGTCTTGTTCCATGCCGACCACTTCCGTGATCGCCGTGACACGTCGCGGACCGCCTTGCAGTCGGTTGGCTTGGATCAACACATCAACCGCACCGGCGATCTGTTGACGGATGGCTTTGACCGGCAATTCATAGCCGGCCATCATCACCATGGTTTCCAAACGAGCGATCGCATCACGAGGGGTGTTGGCGTGAATCGTGGTCAACGATCCGTCGTGACCGGTGTTCATCGCTTGCAACATGTCCAACGTTTCACCGCCACGACATTCCCCGATGATGATTCGTTCGGGACGCATCCGCAGGGCGTTTTTCACCAGGTCGGTGGCGGACACCGCACCGTTGCCTTCGATGTTGGGTGGCCGTGTTTCCAAACGAACGACGTGGTCCTGTTGCAGTTGCAATTCCGCGGCATCCTCGATCGTTACGATTCGATCGGAATGCCCGATGAATGAGGACAGCGTGTTGAGCAGAGTCGTTTTACCAGAACCGGTACCACCGGCGATGATGCAGTTCAGACGGGCTTTGATACAGCCTTCCAGCAACATCACCATTTCGGGTGTGAACGCTTTGTAGTTCAGCAGGTCTTCCAGCTTCAGCGGGTTGCTACCGAAACGACGAATACTGACCGCCGCACCGTCCAGGGCCAACGGAGGAATGATCGCATTGACCCGTGAACCGTCTTCCAACCGAGCGTCCACCATCGGACAGGTTTCGTCGACACGGCGTCCGACTTTACTGACGATACGGTCGACGATTTGCAGCAGGTGTTTTCCGTCGCGGAATTCCACGTCGGTCTTCTGCATTTGGCCGCCCTTTTCGACATAAATGTTCTTCGGGCCGTTGATCAAAATATCGCTGACCAAGGGGTCTTTGAGGATCAATTCCAATGGACCCAGGCCGAAGGTTTCATCCAAAACCTCCTCGACGATTCGCTCACGTTCTTGACGGTTAAGCAGTGATTCATCGGCATCGCAAAGGTGTTCGATAACGATTCGAATCTCGCGGCGAAGCGCGTCGCCTTTCATATCACCGACACGCGACAGGTCCAGTTTGTCGACTAGTTTGCCGTGAATCCGAGTCTTGATTTCATCGAACTGGTCTTGGCGGTTGTCCGATTTTCCCGGCATGGTGCGCGTTGCCATAGTTGTTCTCGTCCCTTTAATCGCTTGATGCGAGCTGCGTTGTTCGTTTTCCAGCAGCTGTCTCACCGACTGGGGAACATCTGTGTGCCCCTTTCTTGTCATCTGCGAGTCATGCTGTTCTGATTGCGAGGATTATTCGGACGTTTCGTCCGCGATGTCCTCGGGTCCCCAGGCCGGTTCGGAGGTGAACCCTGCGAAAACATAGGACGCAAAACTGCAACGCATTGGCCGAAGCAATGATTTTCTTTTGCGGCAAGTACTCGTCGGCCCTTGAGACGCACGACTCCGCTGCACACGTTTGGGAGTGGCGCGTTTCATCCCAACCCGACCGGTGAGTTTTGAAGTTGCGCTGTTATGGCAACCCGACGCGTGAGTTTTGAAGTTGCGCTTTTACGGTAACCCGACGCGTCAGCGAGGGATTTAGTGTGTTAGCGGGATCCCTCGCT
>NZ_JAMYFE010000111.1 GCF_024129865.1 Stieleria tagensis
CCTGACCCTAGGCTAGGCTGTCGAACGCCGTTGGCGTAATGAGACCGCAACCAGAGTCAAAAACTTCGCCACATGGTTTTCCACGGTTGCGGCCGCTGGCGTGCCGCTGCGGAGACAGGCCTGCTCGTGCTAGCTCAAGACGTGAGGCGATTGTTCAACCTCACCCTGAAAACCCCCGCCTTGTTGAGCCGTGAGCGAAGCTGCACGACCTCCAAGCGGGAGAGTGAATTGCATAAGCGCAACTTCAAAGCGCGTGAGCGAGGGATTTAGCCGGTCGACGGGATCCCTCGCTCACGCGTCGGGCTACAAAAAAACATTGCCCCATGCGATGGCGAATTGCTAAGCTGCACCGCCACTAACCGAGCGAGATCCCGATGAAATCAGAACTGAACAAGATGCTCGCCGGCGAGCCCTATGATGCATTCGATCCCCCACTTGTCGAAGCTCGTCTGCAAGCGCGAAAGAAACTGTTTCGTTTGAATCAGACTGCACCCGACGACGCTGCAACACAACAGCAAATCTTGAGCACGTTACTGGGATCGGTTGGCGCAAACCTGACCTTGGAAACACCCTTCCGCTGCGACTACGGCAGCAACATCTATCTGGGTGAAAACGTCTACTTCAATTTTGACTGTGTGATCTTAGACGTCTGTGCTGTTCATGTCGGTGACTTTGTCTTTTTCGGCCCCGGCGTCCATATCTACACCGCGACGCACCCGCTGGAATCCGAATTACGTCGCGACCAAGAATTTGGACGTGAGGTTCACATCGGCAATGATTGCTGGATTGGCGGACGAGCCATCATATGCCCCGGTGTGACCATTGGCCCCCGCACTGTCATCGGTGCGGGCAGTGTGGTCACGAAAAACATTCCGCCAGGCGTACTGGCGGTCGGTAATCCAGCACGTGTCATCCGCCAGATCACGTGATTGGCAGCGTGAGAAAACACCAGTGCCGTTAAGCAATCTCAAGCGGCACGATACAGGTCTTCACGGGTTGGCGGCATGCCCGACAACCCCTTGCCGGCACGCTTCGTCGCGACGACTTGGAAAATCTTGATCGATCCGGCTGAAAAACCTGCCGAACCACCGGCCATGTATGCTGCCCACAATCGATAGCGTTCCAAACCAACCAGTCGGATCGCTTCGTCTTTGTTGGCGGCAAGATTCTTGCACCAATACTTCAACGTCAGTGCATAGTGTTCACGCCATGATTCCACATCGTGAACTTCGAATCCTGATTTTTCCAGGAAGTCAGTGGTCATCCCAACCGGGGTCAATTCCGATCCGGGAAAAATGTACTTCAAGATGAATTTGCGTTCGGGACGGATCCGTGTGGCCGAGCGTTTTGAGTTTTTTGCACGACGTGCGATGGCGTGATTCAAAACAATGCCACGATCCCGCAACATTGAATTGATTTTCCCAAAATAGCGGGGGTAGTTTGCGATACCAATGTGTTCGGACATCCCGATGCTGGAAATCTTGTCATAGGATCCTTGGTGATCCGCATAGTCACAGATCTCCACACTCACCTGGTCGGTCAAACCGAGTTCTGCAATCCGGGCCTTGGCGAAATCGTGTTGCTCTTGGGACAACGTGATTCCGTGTGATTTGACGCCAAAATTTTGTGCGGCATAACAGATCAATCCACCCCAACCGCAACCGATGTCCAACATCCGGTCACCCGGCTGCAGCCTTAATTTGCGACAAATCATTTCCATCTTGTCGCGTTGGGCTTGGTCCAGCGAGTTGTTCCAATCGGTGAAGTAGGCGCAGGTGTACTGCATCTCGCTGCCGAGAAACAGCTTGTAAAAATCATTGCCAACATCGTAGTGGAATCGAATGTAATCGGTGTTGTCTCGCTTGCCCTCTTTTCGACCGATCATATCGCGGCCACCGCCCGGCTTTGCGGCCAAGTGGTTTTCAAACGCATGCCCCAAATCAGCGACTTGTGTTTTGGCAAACAGGAACGGCAACGTTTGTTTGACCAGCATCGTTTTGCTGATCTCTTTCATGCGACGACGATTTGATTTATCGGTCCGCAACGCCTCGGTGAATTCCATCAAATCACCGCCTTCAAGCGTGACATGACCGGTCGCGTACAACCGCACCAAAGTTTCCAGACTTGGGCGCCGCAGCAGCGATCCAATGACACCGGGACCCGAAACACCGATCGTGTAGCGTCCGTCGACTTGCGTCCCAAGCGGCACCTGTTCACCGTTCCACAAACGCACCGATACATTCATGTCGAGAGGCTGGGCAACTGCATGAAGCACTTTCTTGATCGAATTGAGTTGCGCGTCAGTTGAAAAAGGGTGTCCCATCCCTGGAATCTCCATCTAATGATTGACCTGAGTCCACTTTCAGATTGGGCCCGGTAGGTGAGGTAGCTGCAAAACCGCGCCGAGAGTAGCAACTTCCCCCGGCAAGGTTTAGCTCAATTTCCAGGCTGCGTGACCGCCGAGTGAAAAGCTGCCACTTCTGCTGGCCAAGGCTGCGGTTGTGTTGCCAGCAAACCTGTTAAGATACGCAGGTTGCCACCTCGTGGTGCGTCAATATTTAAAAGTGGGGTAAACGTCCGGCTTGCCATCACCACTCCGGGTGAATCGCAAGCTGGCAGCGTGCGCCACGAATTGTCGACCCGAAATTCAGATTTGAACGCACCACTCGACCCGATTGGCAGTTTCATGTTCTCACGGATTGTGTGTCCCCCAATGATCTCTCCGATTCGACTGATTTTGTTTGCAGCGTTGACCTATCTTCCGATGTTGACGTTGCCGGCGGCTCCACCGAACATCGTCACCGTCTTCATCGACGACATGGGGTGGTCCGACCTGTCCTGTTTCAACGGCGAACGAGTCGAAACGGAAAACATTGATCGACTGGCTGCCCAAGGCATTCGGTTCACCAACTTCTACGTGAACTCGCCGATCTGTTCACCCTCTCGCGTGGCATTGTCAACGGGCCAGTACCCACATCGCTGGCGCATCAGTTCCTACCTGGCCGCGCGTAAACTGAATCGTTCGCGTGGCATGGCCCAGTGGCTGGATCCGTCCGCCCCGATGTTGGCCCGCCAACTTCAGAAATCCGGTTACGCGACCGGGCACTTTGGCAAATGGCACATGGGTGGGCAACGTGATGTCGGCGAGGCTCCGTTGATCAACGAATACGGATTCGACGAAAGTTTGACGAACTTTGAAGGCCTGGGGCCCCGGGTATTACCGCTAAAAGATGCCTACGACGGCAAGCCGCCGCAACCGCACGATCTCGGTTCCGCGGACCTTGGTCGCGGGCCGATCACATGGGCCGATCGTTCTGTGGTGACGGCCGCTTTTGTCGACCAAGCGGTGGCGTTCATCGACAAGGCCGAAAGTGACGGGAAACCCTTTTTCGTCAATCTCTGGCCGGACGATGTGCACTCACCCTTTTTTCCTCCCCAGGTTCTTCGCGAGGAAACCGATCAAAGTAAACGAGAACTCTATTATGCGGTGTTGGATGCCATGGACCAGCAACTGGGCAAGTTGTTTGACCGTATCGCCAACGACCCCCAACTCAAACGCAACACTCTGATCCTGGTGATGTCAGACAATGGGCACGAAGAGGGCGCGGGAGCGTCGGCCCCACTGCGCGGTGCAAAAACCTGGATGTACGAAGGCGGAATTCGCTCGCCCTTGATCGTCTGGGGTCCTGGTTTACTGCCGGAATCCACCGCGGGCACCACCAACAATGATTCCATCCTGTGCGCGCTGGATGTCAACCGTTCGCTGTATTCAATCACGAATACCGACTTGCCCGAAAACACAAAACTTGACGGCGAGGACCTGGCGTCGACCCTGTTGGGTCAGGACAAACTGAGTCGTAGCGAACCCATTTTTTGGCGACGACCACCGGATCGCCCCGGCACCGCACAACAAGACAATCCGGACTTGGCTGTCCGATCCGGCAAATGGAAGTATCTGGTCAACTACGACGGTTCAGATGCTCAACTGTATGATTTGGACCAGGATCAGTCGGAATCAAATAATCTGGTCGAACAACAGCCTGCGATCGTTGGGCAATTGCAACAAGCCGTTTCAGATTGGAACGCTAACATGCCAGTCGATGCGGGCGATCCCGCTTGGATCGACGAGCAGACAGTCGGTTCCATTGCCCCCGACCAATTCACCAACCCGATCGGCGAGGGCGCTGATCCCTGGGTGATCCGAGATCCGAATCAACCACGTTATTTGTGGTGTATGTCAGTCGGCAATCGTGCCATCTCGATCAATTCCAGCGACGATCTGACTTCGCTCGGGCAGCCACACGTGGTTTGGTCGGCTCCGGAGACGGGCCCTTATTCAAAAGAAATCTGGGCCCCTGAATTGCATTTTTTGGACGATCGTTGGCACATCTATTTTGCCGCGTCCGACGGCAAGAACGAAAACCACTTGACCTATGTGCTGACGTCCAAAACGCGTGACCCGCTAGGCGAATATGAATTGTCCGGTCCACTGGCAACGGGTGAAGGACAGGATGGAAGGTCACCGAATTTATGGGCCATCGACATGACGGTGCTCGATCACAATGGCCAACGCTATGCGATTTGGTCTGGCTGGGACGCACCCGGGACGGACCAACAGTACTTGTACATCGCGCCGATGAAGTCGCCGACTGAATTGGCTGGCCCGCGTGTGCGACTGTGCGATAATGATGACTATCTATGGGAACGCGTCGAACCCGATTCATCGCAGCGGGGCCTAAATGAAGCTCCGGAAGTGTTTCAGGCCAAAGGCAAAACCAGGCTCGTCTATTCCTGCGGCGCTTCCTGGTTGCCCACCTACAAATTGGGTTTGTTAGAACTGGTTGGTGACGATCCGCTGGACCCAAATGCATGGAAGAAACGTGACAAACCGGTTTTCGCTGGTACAGCATCGGTCTATGGCGTCGGGCATTCATGCTTTGTTCGCTCACCGGATCGCAAACAGTGGTGGCACGTTTTTCATGCCAAGCGTGATCGCAACCCAGGTTGGCGACGGTCTATCCATGTCCAACCGATGAACGTTGGCAAACGAGGGTTTCCGCTTTTGGGGAAACCCACCGATGCGGGTGAAATCCTAGACCGCCCCTCAGGCGAACAGATTGAACCCGCCAAAATGCCCCTGTCACTGCTGCAAAGCGATTCGCCCCCTTCGCCACAGTGGTCTTACTATGGTCACCATCAACGATTCCACCACGACGAATCGGGATTGGAAATCGGAGTCGTTCCCGATGCCCCGATCAACGATTACCTCAGCGGCGAAAAAGTGGTGCTCGATGCGGATTGCCCGAAAGATTTCCGAGTCGGTGTAACCATTGATTTTTTCGGCGACTCCTCGGCGCGTGACGCCGGGTTGCTGCTGCGCTGCAGTGCCGCTGCAGTCGGCTTCGACGCCCAGCGAGGCTATTTTGCGGGACTGATTCCACGGACCGGGTTGGTCATCGTGGGGAAAACAGACGGCAGCAACTGGTCGGAAATCGCCCGCGCACCGACCGAAATTGATGTGACAAAACCACAGCGGTTGGACGTGCTGGTCAAGGGAAACAGAATAGTCGTCACGCACAATCAACTTGAACGAGTTTCGACGACGGATTCAACTTACACCAGCGGGACCATCGGACTGCGCGTGGTCAATACACACGCTCGTTTCAGCAATTTGAAAGTAGACGTTGCCGGTTCATAGAAGTCCCCAATAATAACCGGCAGACACCTAACAACCAGCGGCGATCGAAAGCCGTCCACTAGAGTTGAAGCAGATGATGATTCATTCGACACGACGGTTTTTCACCATTGCCATGCAGATCGTCGGCATTGTCACCTTGATCGGCACCGCGCAAGCAGACGACGGTGATTCAAGGGGCGATTCCAGCACCGTTGATTCCAGCACGATGAATGGAAAAGTCATGGTCGGCTACCAGGGCTGGTTCAATTGTCCCAGCGATGGCGCGGAACTCGGTTGGACACACTGGGCACGAAACTCCAGAAAACCGTTTGGTCCCGGAAACGTCACGGTCGACTTATGGCCCGATATGTCGGAATTAGAATCTGATGAACGTTATCCGACCGAATTTAAATTGGCCAACGGTCAGGCGGCAGAGGTGTTCAGTAGTGGCAATCGAAAAACGGTGCTGCGCCACTTCCGCTGGATGCAGGACTATGGAATTGACGGTGCATTTTTGCAGCGATTTGCAAACGGAGTTCTCCCAGGCCGTACATTGCAACACAAAGACACGGTTCTATCGCATGTGCGCGAAGCCGCGGAACTGGCAGGTCGGACTTATGCGGTGATGTACGATTTGTCAGGGCTTCGGGCAGGTGAAGTGTCTCGTGTGCGCGATGACTGGAGTCGCTTGCGTGAGGAACAAAAAGTGACCAGCGATTCGACCTATTTGCACCACAATGGGAAACCGCTCGTCGCCGTCTGGGGCGTGGGATTCAGTGACAAGCGTGATTATTCAATTGACGAATGTTTGCAGCTAGTCAACTGGCTGAAATCCAATGGCTGTAGCGTGATGTTGGGTGTTCCCTCGTATTGGCGCGACGGAACTCGCGACGCTGTCGACGACCCCAAACTACATGCGATCATCAAACAGGCCGATGTCATCAGCCCCTGGTCTGTCGGCCGCTACCAAACTCCCACCCAAGCACAGCGCCATGCCGAAACGGTTTGGCAACGGGATGCCAAGTGGTGCGCCGACGCGGGGTTGGATTTTTTGCCGGTCGTCTTTCCCGGTTTTAGTTGGCACAATTTGCATGGCGACAAACTGAATGCCATCCCACGGCTGGGTGGCAAATTTCTGTGGTCTCAAATGGTCGGAGCCAAACAAGCCGGTTGCAAGATGATCTATGTGGCGATGTTCGACGAGGTCGACGAAGCGACTGCGATTTTCAAATGCAGCGACGATCCGCCCGTCGGTGATGGCGCGAACTTCCTGACCCTCGAAGGGCTCCCGAGTGATCACTACCTGAAATTGACCGGACAGGGTGGAAAACTCATTCGTGGTGAAATCCCGGTCACCGCACAAATTCCTTGATTCTGATGGGACGTCTTGGTGAACGAATCCAAACCCTTTGTCATTGTCGAATCTTTAAGTTCATCGCAGATCCAACAATTACATCAACTGACTACGCAACAATGGTGGGGCAAACAGCGATCACTTGATGACATTCGAATCATGCTCGAGCACACCAGTTTGATCCTCGCTGTGATTGATGAACAGACCGGCGACCTCGCTGGGTTTTGTCGTGTGCTGACGGATTTTGTGTTTCGTGCCACTATTTTTGATGTGATGGTCGACGATCAACACCAAGGCCGTGGCCTTGGAAAACGATTGATCGACGCACTCACCGATCACCCCAAACTCAGAAGGGTTGCTGCGATTTACCTCGCTTGTGAACCAAATCTTGAGCCGTTTTATCAGCGTTGGGGGTTTTCTCCATTCAATGGGCGTACGGGTTGGATGGTGAAAGTTCAACGCCCAGAATAGTGGTCGCCCCCCGATCAACCGTCACAATCGATACGTTTGCTCCCTGGTCCTCGCATCTGGCGTTGGATTGTACCGATCCTGCATGAATTCCACTCGGTGATGAACCGAAGGATAAAGCGGGTTGGTCTCAAATTACAGGGAAGCATCGATGATGACCGAAAGCGGACAAACGGAAACTTCCAATCGTCTGGCGAAACGCTTGTGGCTGATAACGGCACTCGGATTGACTGCAACCGTGGGATTGAGCGGTTGCCAGTCACTTGGCAGCAAAACCGCGGGCAGCCAGGACCTGGAACGCTATGACACCGTCCAAGAGGTCGCTCCGGTATCGCCTGCGCCAGCCGACGACGGAACCGATCCCGCAGTGTTACCGGCGGGTTTCACCGATGAACTAGAACAGATTTCGCCCAGTGATTTGAGCGGGACCGCCGTCCGCCAACCGTTTTCGCTGGAACCCGTTCGCTTGGCCTCTCGGCCTAACAACACGGTCACCGATCAGCCCGATGTCACTGACGGTTTGACATTGGAAGGGATCGAGTCAATCGCATTGGCCAATAATCCAACCATCCAACAATTGGTTGCAACGACTCAAAAGGCAGCCGGATTTCGCACGCAGGTCGGACTGAGGGCGAATCCGACGATCGGCTATCAAGGCCAACAACTGGCGGACGAGGGCACGGATCAACATTCACTGTTCATCTCACAGACAATCATCACGGCCGACAAACGTGAGCTCAATCGACGGGTGCTTAACGAAGCACTCCGTGCGCAACTATTGGAACTAGATGCCCAAAAATACCGTGTTTCAACCGACATTCGCGTCAAATTCTATGATGCCTTGGCAGCACAGCGGCGCATGCAGGTGATCCATGATTTTCAGTCTGTCGCGGATCAGGGCCTGGAGATCGCTCAATTGCGCAAGGACGCCAGTGAAGGATCACAATTAGAAGTCGTGCAAGCCAAGGTGCAAAAGAACGAAATCGACCTTGCGCTACAGCAAGCCGAAGTCAACTACCACGCGGCTTGGCGTGAACTGGCCGCACTCGCGGGCAGTCCCGAGATGATCCCGGTCGCGCTAGTCGGCCAGTTACCCGATTCTGCAGAATCGCAAGACTGGTCAGCGCTGGCGTCCACGATGATCGTATCCAGCCCTGAATATCAAGCCGCACAAACGCGAGTCAGCCAGGCGAATGCAATTCTTGCCCGCCATAACGTACAAGCGGTTCCAAACTTGGAACTGCAGTTGTCTGCCGGCAATGACAATGGAACCAATTCTGGATTCATGAACGTCCAAGTGGGCGCGCCGATCCCGGTGTTCAACAAAAACCAAGGCAACATTGCGGCGGCACGTGGCGAACAAATGCGTGCCTGCAAAGAGGTCCAGCGAATTGAAAATTCGATCAAATCGCGTTTGGCCGTCGTGTCACGTCAATACGATGCTTCACTGGCTGCCGTCAATCAATATGCCAACAATATTCTGCCCAATGCAGACCAGGGACTGAAGCTTGCAGAAATTGCCTACAAAGCCGGTGAAACCAGTTTTGTCCAAGTCCTGGTCGCGCGGCGCACCTATTTCGATACCAACTTGAAATACATTCAATCCCAATCCCAGTTGGCCCAGGCACGTGCCCGCGTCGACGGCTTTGTCTTGACCGGTGCACTCAATCCCGTGATCGATGAAAGCGGCGACGACAGTCTGCGCGGACTCACGTTCAGCCAACAATGATCGTCGCCACTTTGAAATCCGGGTTTGAATGCGCTTGGACTTAGACCTCTGGAATCGATTCCTCTGGCGGTTCGAACCAACGATAGATCGTCGGCAGCACCAGCAGTGTCAGCACCGTTGACGTGATCAGCCCGCCGATCACAACGGTCGCCAGTGGCCGCTGGACTTCGGCGCCAGAGCTACCTGAGAGTGCCATCGGGATGAACCCCAGCGCGCCACAGGACGCGGTCATCAATACCGGTCGCAATCGGTCCATCGCCCCGCCGACAACCGCCTTTCGCTGTGATTCGCCCGAATGTCGCAGGTGCCTTACGTGCTCGATCAACACGACGCCGTTCATCACCGCGATCCCAAACAATGCGATGAAGCCGACGCCGGCTGAAATTGAAAAAGGCATGTCGCGAAACCACAATGCCAACACACCGCCTGTCGCTGCGATAGGTACGTTCAAATAGATTAGCATAGCCAGCTTGACGGAATTGAACGTCATATAGAGCAACGCAAAAATCAGGAACAAGGCAACCGGAACCGCGATCGAAAGTCGGCGTGTTGCCTGTTGCAAATTCTCAAATTGTCCTCCCCACCGTAACATGTAACCCGCTGGCAATTGAACGTCTCGTTCCACAACTCGCTGGGCTTCAGCAACAAACCCTGCCAAATCTCGGCCGCGTACGTTGCACTGGACTAGCAATCGCCGCCGCACGGCATCGCGACTGATCTCGACCGGGCCGTCTTCGGTGATAATGTCGGCCAACTGGGAGATCGGAATGGGTCTCCCCTGAGAATCATCGATCTTCAAGTTGATCAACTGATCGGTCGTTTCGCGTGACTGTGGCTGCAATCGAATTTGCAACGGAAATCGACGTTGGCCTTCAAACACTTGACCGACCGGCATCCCGCCTACCGTACTGATGGCGTCCAAAACATCGCGGGTGTTGATTCCATAGCGTGCGAGATCTTCGCGGCGCACTTTCACACGCAAGTACGATAGCCCGGCGATCTGCTGTGCCTGGACATCGGCCGCGCCAGGCACTTGATCGAGTGCCCGTACCAATTCATCGCCTTTCGCCTTCAACAAATCCAAATCGTCACCATACAAGCTAAGCCCGATATCCGAGCGCACTCCGGCCACGAGTTCTTGAACACGTAGTTCAATCGGCTGTGTGAAGCTATACGAATTTCCGGGGACATCCCGCGTTAGGGCCGTTTGCATCTCTTGAACCAGTTGCGGCTTTGACACTCCCTGCGGCCATTCTGTCGTCGGCTTTAACCGAATCAACATGTCGGTTTGATAGACGCCCATCGGGTCGTTGGCGATTTCGGGACGGCCTGTTTTTGACACCACCGTTTCGACCTGCGGAAATTTCAGCAGCGTTCGCTCCATGGCTTGAGTCATTTCAATCGATGTTTCCAACGAAACGCTGGGCAATCGAGTGGCCTGAATGGCCAAATCCCCCTCGTCCAGTTTGGGAACAAACTCGACTCCGAATCCAGCCGCAAGAACAACACTGATGGCAAACGCAGCCAGCGCACCGGAAAACATTGCCAACGGGTTCTTCATCGAGAACTCCAGCATCGGACGATAGGCTTGTTTGATCCAGCGCACCAAGAACGTTTCTTGCGCCTTGACCTTTCGCGCCAAAAACAATGACGCCATCACAGGCATCACGGTGACCGAAAGAATCAGCGCCGATGAGAGCGCCGTCATGAAGGTAAACGCCATCGGACGAAACATTTTGCCCTCCATGCCCTGCAGACTTAGGATTGGCAAAAAGACAATGATCACGATGATGCCGGCAAACAAAATCGGTTTCCCGACCTCCTTCGCAGATTCACGGAAAACCGCGTCGGGAACCCGCGCACCATCGTGTTCCCGCTGGTAGCGGTTGGCGCGGCGGACACAGTTTTCAACCATCACAACCGCTCCGTCGACAATCACGCCAAAATCGACGGCCCCAAGACTCATCAAATTGGCCGACACGCCGGCATACCGCATGGCAATCAGAGCGCTCATCGCCGATAGCGGAATCGCAGCCGCAACGATCAAGCCTGCGCGAACATCGCCGAGCAGAATAAACAACGTCAAGATCACCAAAATCACACCCAACCCGATGTTTTCACCCACAGTGTGAATCGTTTTGTTCACCAATTCCGTTCTGTCATAGAACGTGTCAATGGAAACACCGGCCGGCAATGTCTTTTGAATCTCCGCGATCTTTTGCTTCACATCTGCAACGACTTGGCGGGAGTTTCCCCCCATCAACATCATCACCATTCCGACAACGGCCTCGCGATTTCCATCCCGAGTCACTGCGCCTTGCCGAAGCATGGGCGCAAAGTCAACGTTGGCGATGTCATCAATGCGGATCGGCGTGCCCTCACGACTTTCCAAAATGATGCTACGGATATCGTCCAACGACGTGACCAAACCTTCGCCGCGAATCAATCGCTGTTCGGCATGATGTGCGATGTAGCCTCCACCAGCGTTCCCATTGTTTTTCTCAAGCGCGTCGATCACCTCGGTCAGCGAGATATCGTAGTTTTGCAACTTAATCGGATCGATCTGTACTTCATACGTTTTCAATGCACCACCAAACGTATTGACCTCGATCACGCCCGGGACGCTGCGTAACTGGAACGCAATTTGCCAATCCAGTATCGTACGCAACTCGGTTAGTGAATGTCCTGCACCAGGGTCGCCACGAACCTCGAACTGATAGATCTCGCTCATTCCAGTCGCGATCGGTCCCAATTCGGGAGTTCCCATTCCCGGCGGAATGTCCTCACGAGCCTTTTGCAAACGTTCGTTGATCAGATTTCGCGCCCAATAGATATCCGTCCCGTCTTCGAACGCCACGGTCACTGCGGACAGACCAAATCGGCTGATCGAACGGATTTCATCGACCCCCGGAATCCCGCTCATCGCGTTCTCGATCGGAAACGTGATGAATTGCTCGACCTCAACGGGGCCCAACGCCGGCGAGTTGGTGAGCACTTGAACCTGGACGTTCGTTAAATCGGGGACTGCGTCCAGTGGGATCGTGATTGCCGCAAAGCAGCCCATGCCCAGAATGGCAATCGAAAGCAGGATGACGATGAAGCGATTGTTCAGCGACCAATCAATCAGATGGTTGACCATGTTTATTCGTCTCCCATCAGTTCGGCGAGCAGCTGAGATTTCAAAATGAACCCACCGTGCACGACCACGGATTGTCCGGCTTGAACTCCTTGCATCACGACCACGCTGGATTGGTTGGCCGGTCCCAACACCACATCGCGGCGCGTGAATTGTCCATCCTGATCATGAACAAAGACGAATTGTTTTCCGTCGTGTTCGTGCACGGCCGACAATGGCACTTGAACCACGTCAGTCGGATGAGCACTTGGGAACTCGATGGTCACAAACATGCCCGGTTTCAACGCACGATCTGCGTTGTCCGCGATCGCTCGCAAGGAGATCGTCCGAGTCGTTTCGTCCATGATCTCGCCGGTATAAAACACTCGCGCCTGGAATACCCGATCCGGCAACGCGGCATTTCGCACCAGCACGGTTTGCTCTTTCAACGAATCAAGTAGTGGTAGGTGTTCTTCATAGATGTTGGCCGTGACCCAGACGGTCGAAAGATCTGCAATACTTAGCAGCATGACATCCGGACGCACCTGTTCGCGTAGAACGACGTCCTTTGTCAACACCGTGCCGTCAAACGGGGCGCGGATCGCATAGTGTGAAATGGATTCCCCCTGGCCGGCGGGATCAATCGTGTCGATGTCGTTTTGGTCAACGTTCAGAATCTTTAAACTGGTCGCCGCCACAAGTGTCTTTGCTTGAGCGACCTTCACCGCCTGGGACGTCAGCAGAGTGGATGTATTGAGTTCGTACTGAATCTGTTCTATTCGAGACTGAACGGTGGCTTGATCTGCATTCCGGTTGGCGGTTGCCGCAAGTAGCTGCTTGCCCGATACAGCCCCCGACTCTGCGACGCTTCTTAGCCGGTCCACATCGGCTTCTGATTTCAACAGATTCGAATAGGACGCCAGGGCTCGCTCGCGAAAATCCCCCATGGGACGATTTCGAAACTCGCGCTCTATCTGTTTGATATCTGCTCCCTGTCGCAGCGATTCGATCAGTTGGTTGGCATTCTTGGCGATCTCGGATTGCAAACGATCCTTGGTTTTTGCCAGTTCCAACTGCAATCGAGCTTGGTAAAGTTCCAACTTCGCCGCACCGACTTCTCGGCTATGCACGACAGCCAGCAAATCATCCGTCTTGACACGCTGTCCCAAACTGACCGAAACGCTATCGACGGTCCCTTCGACCATCGAATAAATGTGGGCCAAACGATCCTGATTCAACGATATCTTGCCGGTCAATTGAAATCGTTTCTGGAACGGACCGCTGTTCACGGCTTCAATTTCAATCCCCGATGCTTGCCATTGTTCGGGAGCAAGCGTCAGCCGTGTCTCCGACGATTCAGCATCTGACGCGTGAATGGTCGAAACACTTGATTTTTGTCGGTCGTCCTCCAAAGTTGTCTTTTGCATCGCTACATCGGAGTTCGGATCGACGGGCACAGTCGTTTCGGAGTGTGCCGTTTGCCAGCGAAAGGCCATCAGACAAATTGATATCGACAGGGCTAGCAAGAAGCAGCTCCCAAGGACGATCGGGGTGCGCACGCGATTGGAAGGCGCCGGTTCGGTTCGGTTCATTGTTTCGGTAGGAATGTCATTAGCGCAGCGAGAGACAAAGAGAACCATCAACCACCGAGCGCGCAGACAGCTACCCGAGTGATGGTCACAAACAGCAATGGCTATGACGCATCCGTTAACAACGAATGACACCCGAGAGTTCGGGCAAAGAGAGGCGACTGGTCAGCAATCGCACCGTTTGGAAAGACAGCGTTCGCGGATCGCTGGCACCGTAATGCACTGAATGCAAGGCAACAGAAAACAGGCCCAGTGTGGGCAAAACTGCGACGTCTAAATCATTCGCTGCCGAGAATTGACTCGCTGGCAAACACTCCACCTCACAATCCGATGGATCACCGCCGATCGATGCGAACGCTTGCGCCGGCAGTAACCAGTGAACATGCCAATCTTGGGGCCAGTTCCCAGCATTGGCCGGTCCGCCGTGATGCCAAACAAGATGCCGTGAAAGTTCCTCCACCTGAAGGACCGATTCAGCTGCCACGTCGTGGCAATGACCGACGGGAATCGGTACCGGCCACAAAAGCAAGACGAACACCAGCTTCTGCAAGAGCGAACGATAGTCGTTGCGGTACGAAAACGGATGCATCGGCTGGCGGGAGTCTTCGTGTGAATACACGGCAGGTGGGCAAACAATCGGGATCATCCTAAATCGTGATCAATCGACTGTCAATCAATCGGTTGCTGGCCCCACAAAAACAGGCCGCCATGGGCAGTGCAGATTTTAGCTGACTGCCTATCGGCGTTTTACATAGACATAGTAGGCGCCACAGATTTCCTGGCCGGCGTCATCTAACATCCACGTTTCCAGTTCTGTTTCCCCCGCCAGTAAATCTGCTGTGAATTGGATCGACAGACCATCTTCGGCAGCCGGTTGAATAGGAAAGGTATGCTTTCCGAGACGGATGCGGCCTTGGGTGATCGGCAATACCTTGCCGGGAACGAAGACGCCGTCGGTCACTACGGTTCGGCGACAACCTTGATCCAATCGCAGTTTGCTTTCTCGTGGCCAACGACGCAGTTCGACATCGTAGGTACCGGCCTGGGCCACGCTCAGATGCCAGACCCCATTTTTTTGAACACCGCGTCGAATTTGGATTTGCTGGTCGACGAAGACATCCAACCATTCGCAAGCTGTCAACATCGCGGGATTCTCCGCGTCGCTACCAATAACGACACGCTGGACTGCCAGAGCGTCCCGTTTCACACCGTTCCACCAATCGTCTAAATGCGTGCTCAGCTCGCGGACCACATCGGGGTTGTCCGCCGCGACATCGTGATCTTGGTGAGGGTCCGCAGCGACATCGTACAGTTCGCGATTCTCCAACAATCGCCAATTTTTCCACAGCACGCCAGCACCGTCACGATGTGGAACCGAGGGGTTTTGGTCGGTGTACTCGACTTTGAACTGCGGCATCCGGCTGTAGTTGATCACCAATTTCCGATCGCCAAGGGTGGAAGGCTGGCCGCGCATGATCGCCGCCAAACTCTGACCATCTAAGTGGGCTGGAACGTTTGTAATCCCCGCCAGTTCGGCAAGGGTTGGCAACAAATCCTGGACCTGGCTCAACTCATCGATTTCCCCCATAGCCAAGTTGCCCGCAGGCCAACGCACGAAACAGGGAACCCGATGCCCGCCTTCCCAAAGCTGTGTCTTGCTACCACGCATACCGGCATTGAAATAGTCCTTGCCCATTGTGCTGCCGTTGTCCGTCAGAAACACGACGATGGTGTTGTCCAACAACGCATGGTCTGTCAAGAACGAGTCTAGTTTGCCAACGTTGTCATCGATGCTCGTTCCCATCGCCAAAAAACTGACCAATGATTCAATCTGGTTCGCATTGAGCTTCTTGGTGATCTCAGGATGATTGGCCAGTGAATCACGAATCGGCTGCCGGTAGTGGTCTGGAACGAACCAGGGCCAATGTGCCGCGTTCAAAGCGATGTAGGCAAAAAACGGCTTGTCAGAATCTTCGCTACCGATCCACTGTGACGCCTGGTTGAAAAACACGTCGGTGCAGTAACCGCTGTATCGTTCCGGCTGGCCGTTGTGAATGTAAGTGTCGTCGAAGTAGTCGTTGTCCCAGTGATCGGGTGTGCTGTTGATATGTGACGAGCGAAACCAAACGGCTTCGTCAAACCCACGATCTTCCGGACGAAACGGATAATTGTCGCCCAAATGCCATTTGCCAAAAATGCCTGTGCGATAGCCTGCCGAGCGAAACACATCGGCAATGGTTTTCAGTTCGGGGCGCATCAACGTCCGCCCGCTGCTCACATTCACCGCGCCGTTGCGGAACGCGTCCAATCCCGTCATCAACTGCCCCCGTGTCGGTGTGCACATCGGCGCAACATGAAAGTCTGTCAAGCGAACCGATCCTGCTGCCAATCGATCTATATGTGGTGTTTCCACCACGGGATTGCCATGGCAGGAAAACTCGCCATAACCTTGATCATCCGTCATGATCACAATGACATTCGGTGATGCCATCGATTCCGCGTGGATCTCCGTTATCCCCAGCCCCAACGCCGTCCAGAATGCGACGACCGCGATTACCAGAGATGTTAAATTCCTCGCCCGAAACGCACCGAGGGATCGTGGATCTACCGACCAGTCTGGGCGAGCAGCTAAACAGGGACGAATGAGTTTTTGCATCGCGATAAAGATTTTGGGGAGAAACGGATCAGTCGGCTAGGAAGAAACCATGACAGGTCACCTCGTTTGAATCGCCCACCCTGGGCGTATTGAAGTTGCGTTTTTATCACAACCAGACCCGTGGGGTTTAAGAGCCAGCGCGCCGGATGACAGCTCTATTGGCCAATGACAAATTCACCGTTGACGGTGTTCCACGAATCGTTGCTATTTTTTCCGGTGAAGATCATGGTGAATCGTCGCCCATCGTCACTGATCCACTTCTGCGTGAAATTCCAAAAGAACGTCGAAACCTCGATCTGTCCTCGCCCCCAATCCTGTTCGTAGCTGACGGTGGTCCATGGCCCCCAAGGTTCCGGCGCATCGAATAATCCGAAATGCCCGGTGTGCGTTTCACTGTGTTCGGTACACAGCAGGTAACGTTTCAATCCCGCATTGTAACCGACGCTGACATTCCAACCGACACCGTTGGGGTCTTTGAAAACAGCCTGGCGCTGCTTCAAATCAGACGTCCACAAAGGTTGTCCGGCATGCACACCGGAAAAGAACTCGTAACCCGATCGATTTCGAATCTGGCTTTTCGGCACCCGTGCCAAGTAGATTTTGCCTGGTTTGTGCACGTCAAATCCGTGTTCGGTCTGCGGCAGCGAGTCGGGTCCCCACTGCGGGTGAATGAAATAGCTGTAGACAAAGTGATCGCGTGCACCGCGGTAATCCTGACCGAAGTTCAAAAACGTCGGCACGCTCAATCGATCGTCAAAATGGAATCCCCAATCGGCGAGTGTCCAACTGGCGCCTTCATCGGTTGACCAAGCGATGCGGCACGATTCCATGTGTCTAGCCGGTTGCGCGGCAACCCACATGTACAACACCCCGTCAACGCTTAGGATTCCATAACTCTTGCCGTCGAACGTCGCGGCATGTTCGGTTTGAAAACCGCCCCAAACGTTTGTTGCTTGATAGTTGTTTGCATCACCACTGATGCGCGCCACACCCAGCTTCACTCGACCAGCTGAATTCGTGCCGCCGAATCCACCACCATCGCCCCAGGCTGAATACAGATTGCCATCGCGCGACCAAGTCACCGGCCAATTGTCACTGCCGGGTGCTAAACGGCGATGCGTTTGAAAATCAAACTCAACGCGATCGATCGTAGAACTCGCCGGGTAAGGTGCTTGCGAGAACACAACGTTGGGCGCGAGCAACAAAACGATCAGCTGCGCGATCAAAACAATCACGGATCGGTTCGACATACGAGTTTTTTTCAGTGGAGAGAAAACGGGCAATCCGTAGTCTAATCAATATAATGGCTCTGGATATTTTGCCACAACGAAATCGTCAGGCGACAAGAATGAATGGCACTCGATTTTTTTTCTGTGCACTCATTGGGCTATCGTTTCAAACCAACCTCTCGGCGGAAGAGAATTCATTCCAGCTAACACGACGTGTCAGTGTCCCTGAAGCGCACCAGGCTGTGCCCCTGGACGAGTCTTCATTTTATGCGATCTCAAATCATGCGATCACTCGATATGACAAACCTTCCGAACAACGCCTTGTCTGGGAAGCACCGGCAAATTCAGGGATTCAACATCTATAACCACACACGTTTCATCGGCTGCGTTCTGTCGTTGATCGTCGCGTGGATTGTTCATCGACCCATTCACTGTGTTGCTGCGGAGCCACTAACGGTTGCATCGGATTTTGAAGGAGCGTCGGTCCGCGTTCTTCAGATCGATAACACGCAGCGCAGCGTCAGTTTCATGCCAGGCGGTGATCCTGCCCGCGGCTGGCCCTGCTGGTGGTACCTGCGAGTCGACGGGATCACTCCCGGAGAGACGATCACATTGCGATTGCAAGGATCAACGGCGGCGATGGAAAACCAAAAGCCACTGTCGGCTTCGTGGGCGATGCCTGCACAAGCCAGTTTTTCGATTGACGGCGAAACCTGGCTGCATACCGATAACGGCAGTCGTCAGGACGAATGGATGATTTACACCGTCAAACCGAACGCCGCTTCCATCTATGTCGCCTGGGGGCCACCGTACACACCGAGCTTCGCCGACGAGTTTCTGAATAGGATGGCAGACAGTTCACCGTATGCAACCGCGATGGAGTTGTGTCGGTCGCGCGAAAATCGTCCGGTACCCATGCTGAAGGTACTCCAAGGCGAACGACCGCATTCCCAACGGTTTGGGGTCTGGATTCAGGCACGGCAACATGCCTGGGAAAGCGGGTCTAGCTGGGTCTCGCACGGTTTCACCGAATGGGTACTCGGTGACAGCCAAGAAGCAACTTGGCTGCGACAGCATGCGGAAATCTTCATCATCCCCATCATGGACGTGGACAACACCGCCACCGGCAACGGCGGTAAGAATGCGATTCCACATGATCAAAATCGCGACTGGTCTCCCGAGCCTCACTGGAACGAAGTGATCGCCGCGCAGCGGCACGTGCGCGGGCTGATCGCTGAAGGGCGGATGGATGTTTTCATCGACTTGCACAATCCCGCTCCCAGCGACCCCAGTTTCTTTTACATCCTACCGAGCGAAATGTTGTCCGAGCCCATGATCGGTTTGCGCGACCGCTTCATTGAATTGGCGTATACGAGAATCAGCCAAATCAAACCACTGATCCCAATGAGCAACAAGCCCAAGGTGACTGGTGTCAACTATCACCCGCTGTGGCGACAGATCAGTGCAAACTGGGTCAGCATGAACGGAAACCCACACACCGTCAGCCTTTGCTTGGAGACGATCTGGAACTACAAAAACAGCACGACCTCTGGTTACCGGTCGGTCGGCGCAAGCCTTGGCCGCGCGGTGCAGACGTTCCTCGCCGAGCGTCCCGCAAAGCATCTTGACGATCAAGATCCGCCCCGCATTGGATCCGACTGAAGCCCTTCCCTGCCAAATCCTGCTCGGATTGACAGCAATCCCCAGTCGTTTTCTCGACATCGACACCGAGACGCTTTGTCGCATCCAGCGGCCGCTTCTGGCAATTTGATTTCTCAACAAGAAGTTCGGCGCGAGATCAAATCGCCGTGATTCGCCGGGTTTTCTGCTCGCAGGGGGCGTTGATCAGTTCCTCAGCCTGCCTCGCCCGCAAGCAACCTCTTTCCAAAATCGACTCATCTCAGTGTATCTGCGCAGACGAATATAGCGTATAGATTCGCCTTCGCGAATATAAGCTTGCTACCCAGCAAGCTCGTCGCACCTTGCCCCCACTGAGCCGAGATCAAGTCGGCTTTTCCAAGCGTACAGGATTTCAAATGAAACGTCACAACTGGCGAGTTCGGGCTGCCGTTGCATTCACGATGGCAGCATTGTCCCTCACCCAAACCGCTTCGATTCAGGCCCAGCAAAACTCGACGCCTGCGATCGAGTCGGCGAGCCCAGGTATCACTGCGATGCAACAGGCGGCGCAGTACGAAAAGTACCTGTTTGTCTATTTTTGGAAACAGAACGATCAGCAAACGCAGGCGATGCGGCAGGTTTTTCAGAATGCAACGGGCGAAATGGCGAACGTTGCCAACGCGATTGCGGTGCAGATAACCGATCCGAAGCAGAGTCCCATCGTCAAGCGATTTGATGTCAGCCGAGCTCCAATGCCATTGGTTCTGGCGATCGCCCCGAATGGCGCGATCACGAAAGGCCTTCCGGTGAAGTTTACCGAACGGCAATTGCAGGACGCGGTGGTCAGCCACGGAACCGCGACCTGTTTGAAAGCGTTGCAGGACCGCAAGCTGGTATTGCTGTGTGTGGCAACTCAATCTGGTGCCAATCCTTTTCAGGGTGTGCGCGAATTTGCTAGTGACTCGCGCTATGCTGCATCGTCACAAATCGTGTCCGTCGACCCGACAGACCCGTCAGAGAAAGTTTTTCTACAGTCGTTGAAAGTCGACCCAGCCGGCAGCACCCGAGTGGCGGTTGTCTTGGCTCCTCCGGGTCAGCCGGTTGCAACGTTTGCTGAAGCCACGAGCAAAGCTCAAATTGTCGAGCGTCTGACAGCAGCAGGTTCGGCTTGCTGCCCAGGTGGAAATTGTGGTCCTGGTGGTCAGTGTGGGCCTGGACAGCAGTGTGCGCCCGGCCAGAAGTGCGGCCCCAACGGCTGTGCCCCTCAGGAGTGAATGCGTTGGACATCTGGACACAAATGGAATTGAAACAGGAGACAGTTTGATGAACCTCAAAACACTGGTCTGGCGTGAGCTGTTCGAGCGTAAAAGTCAGATGATTACCATCTTTGTCGGTATCCTGTTGGGGATCACGACGGTGGTTGCAATCAAGAACATCACCTGCTTTTCAGAGAAAGCGGTTGCGAGGGAAATGGACAGCTTGGGCGCCAATGTGCTCGTCCTACCAAAGTCCGTCACGCTTCAGGATTACTATTCTGCAGACATGCACAGCGAGACGATCCCGGAAGAATACGCGTTGCGATTGACCATGTCGAACCTGGAAGGTGTCGACAATCTATCGCCTAAACTGTGTGTGCCGGTGCAACTGGCAGGCCGCCAGTTCACGCTGACTGGAATCTTGCCCAAAAGCGAATTCCAGGCAAAGGCAGCTTGGGGAGGTGCCGGAATTTTTTCCCGCCCAATCGGCTGTGGCGCGATCGACATGGGTGTCGAGCCGGAAATGGAGGACAAAAAGACGCTGGTTCGCAAACGGGTCATCGATGACCTGGGAACCCACGAAGCTCTCGTGGGTGCGGATACTGCCGCAATTCTTGGCGTCCAAGAGGGCCAATCGCTGCACTTGATGGACACCGAATTCTCCGTCGTCGCGGTGCTACCGGAAACGGGCACCGTGGATGATTCACGAATCTTCGCTCACTTGCACACCGTCCAGGATATGTCAAACAAGGATGCGGTGGTCAGTTGCATCGAGATTGTCGGGTGCTGCAAGGAAATTTCTGCCGGCTTGGTAGGCAACGTGAACAAGTTGTTGCCGGATGCCAAAGTTGTCACGGTGACTCAGGTGGTCGCAACTCAGACAAAGGTGAACGGCATGATGGAGAAGCTTTCGCTAATCTTCGTTGCGATCATTGTGGTGGTCGGCGGGGCCGGTATCGCGAACTACATGTTCGCCAATGTCTACGAACGCCGCCGAGAGATTGGCACTTTGATGTCGTTGGGTGCAGAATCAAAGCTGATCCTGCAAATTTTCTTACTCAAAGCACTATTGCTGGGTGTGGCTGGCGGAGTAGGCGGATTCGCGTTGGGAACAATCCTGGCTGTGACCTTGGGGCCGCGACTTGCCGGGGTTCCCGTTTTGCCAATGCCCCTGCTGGCTTTGTGGGCGATTGGAATTTCAGTTGGCATCACTTTGCTGGCCAGTTTCTTTCCCGCCCGTCGTGCCGCTCGGCTCGATCCCGTAACTTCATTTCAGGAGGTTTGACTGATGTTGTGCATGGAAAACGTAACCAAGACTTACCAGTTGCGACACCAAACCGTCGTAGCATTGGACAATGCTACATTGGATATCCCCGAGGGAGATTTCGTTTCTTTGGTTGGTCCGAGCGGAAGCGGAAAGAGCAGCTTACTGGTGATGCTCGGCGGTATGCTCTCGCCGACATCCGGAAAGGTGCTATTGAAGGGTGAGTCGATGTATGGCTTGGACCCCGACGGTCGCGCTCGCCTGCGGAAAGCGAACATCGGATTCGTCTTTCAGACGTTCAATTTGATTTCTTATTTGTCCGCTCAAGAAAATGTCCAGATCCCGCTTTACCTATCAGGACACACTGGAGTCGAGCAGCAAGACAAAGCCGCCGCACTGCTCGAGCGGGTCGGTTTAGGTGACCGCTTGGATCATAAACCAAGCGAGCTGAGCGTTGGACAGCAGCAGCGAGTCGCTCTCGCCCGCATGTTGGCTAACGATCCAGCCGTGATCTTGGCGGATGAGCCCACGGGGAATTTAGATCCGGAAACGAGCGAGCAGATCATTGGTTTCTTTGAGGATTTCAACCGAGAAGGACGCACCATCGTGATGGTCACGCATAATCCGGACGCCGCGGAGCGAGCCAAGCGAGTTTTGAAACTGCGCGATGGCAAAGTGGTGGACGACCGTGCGTCGATTCAATCCATTTCAGCAGCGTGATGCGTTGCCCCGGTGGCGCGGGGCTTGAAGTGGCGTCAGTTGGCAGCTTGCCTCTTTAGTTGTGTGAGCTGCCAGCTTGCGTGTATGATTGCGCCGGCAAGCTGGAATCCCACCCCCAGTTTTGGTGAACCCGCCCGAAAACAAATGTGAAAAATTGAAATACAGATGCCGAAGACTAGCGAAGCCATGAACGCAACCTGCGGTACATCAATCGAGGACGCCAGCACAGCCATCCCCAAGGCGCAGATTGGCGTTCATATCAACACGATGTTTCGCGCGTTTTCCGATCCGACTCGGCTACGCATCCTTCACCTGCTGGTCAGTGGCGAAATATGCGTGGGCGACCTAGTGGAAATCCTTCAACTACCGCAGCCCGCTGTGTCCCGGCATCTGGCATACTTGCGTAAAGCTAATTTGGTCCAAGTCCGCAAGTCCGGTCTGTGGGCCTACTACTCTCTCGCACCGGTACAGTCGTCTTTTCAAAGCAAGTTGTATGAGTGCTTGCAAGAATGCTTCTGCGACGTGCCGGAGCTGGCCGAAGACTGCCAGCGCAAATTGCAAGTGACACAGTCGGGCGGTTGCTGTCAACTCGAGTCCAGCAGTGATGCTTGATCTCCCCAGTGGATCATGAAGCGCTGACAGTGGACGGATCTAAGCGGGCCGAAGAAAGACTGCCACGCAGGAAACCGCAAGGAAACGCACGAGTGAATTGAGAAAGTTGGTGCAGTCAGTTAGCTGCCACAGAGCAGTTCCACGAGTGAATCGGGCGACGCGGTTCGCGGATTGTTCGACATCCGCTGAGCGTTCACACTTCCGACCAGACGTTGAATTTTTGCGATGTCATTGATCCCAGCGGCGGACAGATTCGCAGGGCAACCAATCTCCGCCAGTATTCTGGCAATGATTTCACGGGCGTGTTCGACGTCGTGTGCACCGAGCAATTCAACAATCAAATCGATACGTTTCCGCACGTGCTGCACACCGCGGGGGTCCGCACAATCAGACTCCGACACCTGTGAGTTAAATAACAACATCGGTCCCAGTGTCATTGCCACCGCAAATCCATGGGGAATACCGTAGTCAGACGTCAGTGCATACGACAGTGCATGTGGCGCGGTCGTCTTGCTGACGTTGATCGCTCGCCCCGCCAAATAGGATGCTCGGCACATCGCAAGTCTGCTTTCCGGTGTCGGGCTACGCACGCCATTCACCAGATGCGCTAGCGAGTGTCGAAGTGATTCCGTTGCATCGCGAACAGAATCCTCGCTGGCCCCCGCTGCCCAAATGGATTCGATGGCTTGGCAGAATGCATCCAGTCCAGTGGCCGCAGTGATTGGCGGTGGTAAACTGTGCGTTAATGTTGGATCAATGATTGCTTCGTTTGGCAACAGTGACTCATCAGCGAGCGAGAACTTCTGGTGGTCAACGTAAACCACCGCAAAATGTGTGGCTTCACTCCCGGTACCTGCCGTGGTAGGGATCGCGAGTAACCGGTTTTCAGTTGGCAACAACGGCGCTTTTCCGGTGACGATCTCGCGTGCCGGATTCGGTTGCCTTGCAAGTGCTCCGATCAATTTGCCAAGGTCCATCGCGGTGCCACCGCCCAGTGCGATCACAAAATCGGCAGCATGATCGTTGTATTGAGCAATCCCCCGCTGTACGTCAGCCAATTTGGGATTCAATTCGAAATCGGTAAAACGGCTAACACACAGATCTTGCAACAGAGGCTCCAACACGTCGCAGCCGCCACTGGCCGAATAGGCGACTTGGTCCACCACAAAAAAAGGACGTCGACAACGCTCGCGGCGCAGAATGCGTCCCACTTCCTGCAATGCGTTTTCGCGTAGGTGAACGTTGGATGGAATCATCGCCATGGTTCAGTCGTGTTCGGTGGGGCAATCGTCGGTCGTCGCCCTACCCGCTAGAGTTCAGTTGGTCTCTGGCTAGGCAGGGTGCATATCGCGGTTTGATATGGAGGCTGCGGTAGTGTACCAACGACCCACGCGACGACAGGAGGTCGTGACTCTAGTTGGGGTCTCTTAACGCCAACGGCGTGAAATAACTAAGCCTAGGGTCAGGTCTTGCGAGCGCCGTTGGCGTCGAGCTGGAAATGGCATCAATCCGATGGCTACAGCAACATCATCAACCCAGATACACGTTCAACCGCTGCGCCGTGTGTTACCATTCAGACTGTCCTTGAGACGATGTTTCCACCCTGATTGGCCTTGAATCGATGATGACTTCTCCGCTTCGTTTTGCGCTGTGGTCCTGTGCGATGGTGATTGCCTGGTTTTCCGGGCACAGCGTCTGCGCCCAATCGCTGCAGGTTCGTTCACCCAATGGTCACCTAACTCTAAAAATCGAATTGGATGGCACTCAGCAAGCCACTGTGAATCTCTCGCGCGATGACGTCGTACTTGTCCACTTCACACTGGGATTGCAATTCGGCGATTCGGGATTGTTCGGCCAGCGATTGAAGATTTTAGAGAGCGCGACGAATAGCCAAGACCTGACCTATCAGATCGCAGTGGGCAAAACCGAGTCAGCTCGCGACCGCCACAACGAACTGAGTGTGCTGGTCGAAGAAGCCAGCGCTGCGCATCGGCGTTTGCAGTTTGTTTTTCGTGTGTTCGATGACGGAGCAGCATTTTGCTACCAGATTCCTGAACAACCAGCGATGAACGAGTTTGTGTTGACGGACGAACACACTCGATTCGAATTCCCAGGATCTCCCACTGCTTACGTGTTGCCGCTTAAAAACTACACAACACCTTACGAGTCGTACTACCAAAAACTTCAGGTCGCAGAAATTGACTCGGATCGTCTATTCGGAATGCCCCTACTGTTGCAACGTGAACTCACGTCCGACCAGTCCGTTTGGATCGGATTGACCGAAGCGGCACTCACGGATTACGCCGGAGCCTACTTGTCTGGGGTCGCCGGTGAACCCGGCGTTCTGACGACGAAGCTATCGCCGCTGCCCGGACGCAGCGAAGGCGCAAAAGTGCTGGGAACCGCACCGCACGCGTCCCCATGGCGAGTGATGATGGTCGGCGACGATCCTGGCCGGCTGTTGGAATCGAATTTGATTTTCAACCTGAGTGATCCGCCGAAGATCGAAGACACGTCGTGGATCAAACCGGAAAAAACGACGTTCCCATGGTGGAACCACTATGTGCTCGAAGGCGTTGATTTTGAGCCGGGCGTGAACACCGCCACGATGAAGCACTACATCGATTTCTGTGCCCAGCACAACATCCCCTACCATTCGCTGGACGGCCTGGACATCGCCTGGTACGGCGGCCCGATTGCTCCCAATGGCCCGACAGACATCACCACTGCGGCACCGTCGATCGATCTGCCGCAGTTGCTGGATTATGCCAAACAGAAAGGCGTTCGACTGCGGCTATGGATGCACTGGAGAGCATTGCAGCCACAGATCGACGAAGCGTTTGCGCTGTACGAAAAATGGGGTATCGAAGGAGTGATGGTCGACTTCATGGACCGAGACGATCAAGAGATGGTCCGCTTTTACCACGAGATGGCTGAAAAAGCGGCAAAGCATCATTTGACGTTGACGCTACATGGAGCTTACAAGCCCACAGGCATGGAACGAACCTGGCCCAACGTGTTGAACTACGAAGCGGCACTGAACCAGGAGTACAACAAATGGGGAAATGGCAATTCCAAAGGTACCCCGCCAACTCACAATTTGGACATCGCTTTAATACGAATGCTGGCCGGCCCACTGGACTATCACCAAGGCGGAATGCGAAACGTGTTACCGGTGAACTATCATTTTCGCGACATTGCCCCACCGGTACAGGGAACCCGAGGGCACCAATTGGGCATGTACGTAGTCTACCAAAACCACCTGCCAATGATGGCAGACTATCCGTCTGCCTATCGCGATCAACCTGAACTCGATTTCCTGGTGCAAATCCCATCCAACTGGGATGAAACACATGTCCTGCAGGCTGAAATGCGAAAGTCATTGGTGATCGCGCGTCGTGATGGTGACGATTGGTGGATCGGCGGCATGAGCGGTGACGACGACGTCGCATTGACACTTCCGTTGGCGTTCTTGGGCGACGGTGATTTCGAGCTAACGATGTGGATCGATGATCCAGAATCGCCACCCACCACGGTCGTCCAGAAACAACAAACCGTTCAGTCATCCACACAACTGGAATTCAACCTACCAGCCGCCGGTGGCTTCGCAGCCCACTTGCAATCGGTAGGACGGTGATTGGTGATGTTCCGTAACCCGGCGCGAGACGGCCTGTTGGTTTAGTTGGTCGGTCGCAAGTTGGTGTGGAGGATTTATCCGACCGGCTTTATTCTTCAAAGAAAACCCTCGTCCGAGTCGGATAAATTCTCCCCACACCAGCGTGTGTTCAATTTATCCGCCGTACGCCGCAGTATCGCATAGGAACAGTCAAAACAGTGGACGACATTCGCCGAACAGAGTTGATTGCGACCTATCGCGATGGACTGCTCAACGACACCTTGCCGTTTTGGATCGACCACTGTGTGGACCATGAACAGGGCGGCTTCATGACGTCCCTTGATCGCGACGGAACGGTGATCGACACCGACAAAGGTGTCTGGCAACAAGGCCGATTCACTTGGCTGTTGGGCGAGTTGTACAACAATGTTCAGCCATGTGAGCAATGGTTGGAACTCGCCAAGCAGGGTGCCCAATTCATGGACGCCCATTGCTTCGATCCATCCGACGGACGCATGTGGTTTCACGTCACGCGAGACGGAAAACCGATTCGCAAACGCCGCTACGCCTTTTCCGAAAGTTTTGCTGCCATCGCGTATGGAGAACTGTTCAAAGCAACCGGCGACCAACGGTACGCCGAACAGGCAAAGCAGACCTTCCAGCGATTTCTCGATCACAATCTCGATCCCCACTCCGCCGCCGCGAAATTCACTGCGACGAGACCTTCCAGAGGCATCGGTTTTCCAATGATCACCATCGCGACCGCCCAGGAACTGCGCGAGTCTGTGGGGTTATCCATCGCCCAGGAGTGGATCGACCGTAGTATTGCTGACATCCGCCAATATCATTTGAAGGAAGACATTCAGTGCGTGATGGAGACGGTGTCGGCGACCGGTGACATCATCGACCATTTTGAAGGGCGTACACTGAATCCCGGCCACGCGATCGAAGGCGCCTGGTTCATCATGATGGAAGGCAAACTGCGAGGCGACGAGGGCCTGATTCAGACGGGTTGTCAAATGCTCGACTGGATGTGGCAACGCGGCTGGGACAATGACTTTGGCGGCATCCTGTACTTTGTCGATGTGCGTGGATTGCCCGTTTCGGAATACTGGCACGACATGAAATTCTGGTGGCCACAGAACGAAGCAATCATTGCCACACTGCTTGCGTTTCAGCTGACTGGCGACTCAAAATACGCTGAGTGGCATCGGATGATTCACGACTGGACTTATAACCATTTCCCCGACCCTGACCATGGCGAATGGTTTGGCTATCTGCATCGTGACGGCAGCATCAGTTCCCAATTAAAAGGCAATCTTTGGAAAGGCCCGTTCCACATGCCTCGAATGCAACTTCGATGTTGGCAACTGCTGTCCGAATCGTCGTGCTAACTCCGATTCCAATCCTCCACACCAAACAAACATCATTGTGTTTGCGAACGAACGGCGTGCCGATAGTACGACTCCAAACACAACGTGGCCATGGCGGTGGTGTAGACGGTGCCGCCGTAGCCGCCCCAAACGGTACTGGCGGGCCAACTGCCGTCGGGCCGCTGGGTGGCCAACAGCCGCTGTTTAAGTGCGGTGTTCCAACGGTGCCAGGCGTCGTCTTGCAACTGATGCAACGCAAGCGTCGCGTAGTACCAATAGTAATAGTTGTCCTGCCGCATTCCGGGCAGCGCCTGCAACAGATAGCGTTCCGCTTCATCGACTTCGCCGCGAGGCACGGTTTCGCCGATCAACAGTCGCGTCGCCAACGCCTCGGCCGTCATCGTTCGACTGGTCGCTTCGCCGGGCCGGTAGCATGCTAATCCACCGCCACCGGCGCGCACCGTTCGCAAGAACCGAGCCACTCCACTGACGTTCTCGCGTCGGATTTCAATCCCAGCACGCTTTCCACCGTCCAGCACCATTGCCTGCCATCCCAACTGGCTTAGGTCCCCAGGATCGCCGCGTGTGTATCGCCAGCCTCCGGTCACCGGATGCTGCATCCGCACGGTGTGCCCGATCGCCCGCCGCGCCGATTCGATTGCCGAAGGATCCTGCGTCATCACTGCGGCTTCGCACAGCGAGAGCGCCGCCATCGAGTGACAGTAGCTTGCGGCATAGATCGTCGCATCCCCGCTGAGCGCACCGTCGGGATGCTGGTGTTGAATCAGATAGGCCAGTCCACGATAAACGTTGTCCGCGTAATCGCCACGGAGATGCGTGTTGCCAGCGCCCATCATCGCCAACAATGACAACCCGGTCAGACCGGTCGTGCTTTTAGTCCCCGCACCAACGCGTCGTTCACCCAGCGGAGCTCGCTCCACGCCGGCACCTGAGGCACGTGGGTCCCAGGAGCCATTGGGATGTTGGGACGACGATAGAAATCGCAATGCTGCTTGCACCGCGGCTTCGGTTTCAGCGCTTCCACCGGTTTGCTGCAACGCAATCTGTTTGGCCGCTCCCACACGATTGGCAAAGTCGGCTTGCTCGTCACCGGCAACCACTGCAGCGGTCGCTCGCGCGGTTTGACTCGCCGGCGCAGGCTGAACGTGCTTCACCACCTTGGCAGGGATCGGTTCGGGCGGTACCGCCGGTTGCGGAACTGTGGCCGAAGCCTCCTGTGTCGACGGGACGTCAGATGCTGAATCAACCACGACAGCCTCTGGCTCCGTAGGGACGTCGGATTCCAGTCGCGATTGCAACAGTTCATCCAACGATGACTGGAGATCAGCAGCGAGATCGGTGAGTTCGGATTCGGCGTTGACTGTTGACGGGGTGTTTAAGGAAACCGGCGTTGCCATTGGCGATGCGACCGTTGGTTCCAACGCGGGTTCCGGCGGCGTCTGCTCGATTGGCTCCTGCGGGGAATCTTCTGTAGGGGGCAGGTCCACCGTCTGCTCCGCCAACAAATCGTCTAACTCGGCAACCGGCAGCGGAGCGATCGCGTCGGTGACGCTGTCACCCGATTCGGATTGGACATCCAAGCTGGGATCGAAGGTCGAAAAATCGAACGCTTCAACTCCAGTCGACGTGGCCGATGGGTCTTGCGTCACCGAGCCACCGTTTTGCTGCGATTGGTAGGGCACCAACCAAATCAACAATCCGTGCAACACGACGGCAAAGAACAAACAGATCGCTCCCGCTCCGCGCCCTTCTTTTTTGGCTCGGCGGAACAACCAAATGGTGGCCGCCAACATCAGAATTGCAATGATGGCGACAGCGTAGACGAGTTTGGGGTCGGCCCATAAATCGGTGGTTTGACCGATCGTTGTCAACGCCGTAGCCCTCCGCCGCCCGCTGTGTCGACCTTCACCGCGATGCCAATCTTTTCAACACCGGTTTGACGGACGACATGCGCGATTTCGGCAAAATGTTGAAGTGATCCACCGCTATCGGCGCGCACCACGACTTTCAGCCCTGGATAGGCGGCCGATTGTGTTTGCAAGGTCTGTGACAACTGATCGATCGTCAACGGAGTACCGTCCAACAGCAGCCTGCCGTCGGCGGTGAGTTCGACAACCCGCTCATCGGGTGTTCGTGACATCGCACTCATCGGTCCGACAGAGGGTACCGACACATCGATCCGGCTTTCTGAGTCGCTGAATTTAGTGCCGACCATAAAAAAGATGACCAGCAAAAAAACAACGTCGATCATCGGCGTCAGATTGATCGTGACGTCTTCGGCAGATTGATTTCGTTTGGCCATGGGATAGTTTTCAGTCGAGTCGTGAAACCCTTAGGCAGCTTTTCGTTTCTTGGTTCGTGCAGTCCCCGCGTTTTCCAATCCTTCTGCTGAAATACAGTCGATCACTTTTTGACATAGTTTTTCGATCTCGCCCAAATAGCGATCCGACTTGCTGCTGAAATACATGTATGCAAGGTAGGCGGGAATGGCGACGGTCAATCCACCGGCGGTCGTCATCAATGCGGTGCTGATGCCGCTGGCTAACATCTCAGGTCGGCCGATAGATTGCTGATCACTGATCACTTCAAATGCCTGGATCATACCGATCACCGTGCCCAGCAGTCCCATCAACGGAGCCACGTTGCTGATCGCATGGAAGACTCGCAAGTATTTCTTGAGTCCATCGGAGACTCGATCGCCAGCGTCCATCACGGCTTGTTCGATTTCAAACATCGGCCTGCCCCAACGACGCAGCGCCGCGCGAAAGACTTCACTGACAGGGCAATCAAATTCTTTACACAACTCTGTGGCTTCGTCATAGCTAAGCACACCGTCTTCGACACATTCGGTGAACCGGCGGACGAAAGGGCGTGGGATCACGCGACCACGACGCAGTGCAATCAGTCGTTCTAGCGAGAGCGTGAACACCAGCAGCGAGCAGACCGCCAACGGTAACATCAACCAACCACCGGTCATCACCTTGCGTACGATCGCCGGCGTTTGCAACCAACTGGCCGATTCGCCTTCCTCACCGGCTGCGTCGACTTCACCGCCGATCGCGTCAGTCGCCGATCCGGTGTTGCTGGGCACCGCAGGGATCCCGCCGCCAGACTGGCTGGCGACACGATATTCCGGGCTATTGGGTGATGTCGAGAATCTTGGCGGGCTGCCGGTGTTGCTGTTTAGAGATTGACCACCGGAAAAGGGGGCGCTGAACTGGCCGTTGCGATATTGTCCTTGCGCTTCCGCCGGGTTCGTCGACGACATCCACCAGGACAGGCCCACTGCCAGCACGACAACCGGCAACAGATGTGACAACAGACCGACGTAGCTTCGCCGCTGCTGCGGGGTGCGCAATTGGACGGACGATCGGTGTGGTGGGGATTGTGTTTTCATCGAATGGCGTGATTCAGCGTCGCAAGCGTGAGGAATCAGAGTCGAATGCATCGGCGTTTTTGCCCGCTCGCCCCGGCGATTTCTGCCTGGTGCCTGGCAGTGACGCCATTCTGCGGCGTGCTTCGGCGGCATGAGCGCTATCGGCAAACCGATTCAGCAATGTTCCGTAACAAACTCCGGCCTCCTGTGTCCGCCCCAATTGTTCAAATGACTTGCCAGCCTGGACCAGCGACGGCGCCGCATAGGGCCCGCCGGGATCCATCCCCTCCACCTGGCGGTAGGCATCGATCGCCTCAGCAAAATGATGCTGCATGAAGTGCGTTTCTCCGATCATCCACTGCGCCCTTCCTCGCAGCCCCGCAGTCGATTGCGGGGATTGCACCACTTTTTCAAACAGGGATCGCGCCCGGGGAAAATCCAAACGACGAATCGCCAAGTCGGCATCCAACAAATCGACCAACGCGGTTTTGATGTCCATCTTTTCAGTGGCCAATTCGTCAACACAACGTCGCACGCGATCGAGTCGCCGCCCCGCTTCGGTCACTTCCGCGTGTGACACGGCGGTTTCGGCACAGCGCAGCAACGTGGCAAAATCCGTGGCTCCTCGCTGGTCGACCAAATGAGCCCACCAAGTGAACGCCTGTTTCCCCTGTGAGGTTTGGGTGAGCGCTTCTGCAAACAAACGGTCGACGTGAACGGTCCGCGCGGCAATCGGTTGATCCAGTTCAATCGTGCCGGCTGCCAGGGCCAGCATCGACCAGCGTCCCGTCCGGCCCGCCCACCGACAGGCCGATTCGCACGCCATTTCTGATGCAGCTGGCAAATCACACGCGATCAACCGCGCCGCAACTTGTTCGGCAACCGCTGCACCCTCGTTGTGGCTCAGTTCGCTCAAGACGCCTGCGGTCCGCTGCCCATTGCTATCCTCGGTCGCCAGCCGTTCGACCAGCACATCGAATCGGTCTGCCGGCAACGCCTCGCCGGCGACACTTAGCACCGCGGCGACCAAATCAATCGACCAACGCTGGGTGTCGCCCTGTGCGCTGATCCAATCTGCCACCGCTGGTGTCGGCGACCAGGGCCCCGGATCAAGCCGTCGAGCGAGTGTTTCAAGCACCAGCGATTCTGTGAGTTCGTGCGCGGGCCAGCGACTCAAAAAATCGTCGGTGGCCGAATCCGATTCGTCCCACTGATCCAATTGTCGCAAGCAATGGATTCGCATTGCCAGCGTTTGCGGAGCGTCTTGATGCGTGGGGAAAGCGTCTGCGAACTGCTGCAGTCGCTCGGCGGCGTCGCGCTGCCGTTCAGGCTGCATGGCGGTAGCCCAGCCGAGCCCCAACATGGCCATCGCACGGTTGTCGGCGACTGCCTGGCGCCCCGAATGTGTTTCCGCGAACTGCAAAATTGATTGGTATAGAGTTTCCGCGCTCTCTGGCCGCGGGGCGTTCAGCTCCAATCGAGCCGTTTGCATCGCGACATTGACCAACGATTGCTGGCGTTTGTCCCCGCCTGCAACTTGCGTGCGCTGCAATTCGTCCATCGCCGCGACCAGCACTGGAACCGCAACCTGCGACTGACCAGCTTGCACCAGGTGCGTGGCAACCACCGTGCGGATCAACAACCGCTGCTCGCAATTGCCGGCCGTGCAATCGGTGTGGGTCAACGAGTCGGCTGCGGCGATGTACAGCGCATCGATTTGAGTGGCTTCTAAGTGTCCGACTGCCTTGCGAGCAAGCAACACAAATTCAACCGATAGATCGACTTCAGATTGCTGCTGCAGTTCCAGCAATCGTTTCCGGGCGCCGGCCAAGTCACCACTGTCGCGATCAAGATGAATTTGACGGATTGCCGCCGGAACGTCGTCCGTGGAACCACCCGCATGGCCGTTCGATTGCGACCACCCAGGCCCCATCATCAGAACGGATAAAAGCACGACATAAACGATCGGAGATCGGCGATGGCTTGCCACCAGCCGACGCGCAACATTTAAAGTTGCGCAAACCGGCGATTTCAATGGAAATGAATCGGCAAATTGCCTTTCCGCATTCTTCGCTCTCCCCTGGGAGAGTGAAAGCCAAAGCGCAATAGGCCCCCAAGCGGGCGTGCTACAACGGTGCGGCCTGCCAGGGGAAATCGATAGATCGATAGACAAGAGTTTCAGACGCATTTTCGACCGGTACAATCGGAATAACTGGAAATACCGGATCCATCGCCAAAGTCGCAAGTCGAGTTTTAGCGCCCAGACCGCCTGCTTCCACTCATTTGCGGGCAAACCAACTATCCCCGCTGAAGGCTTTTATCTAACCTTGAGAGTGAGGAAAGCGTGGTTTTCTTCGTCTAGTTTGCCCTCATCCACCGGACCACCCCCCTCGTATGCTCAAAGCTCTCGAACTCGCCGGCTTCAAAAGCTTTGCGGATCGCACGCGCTTTGATTTTCCTGATGGGATCACGGTGGTGGTCGGCCCTAACGGTAGTGGCAAATCAAATATCGTCGATGCGATGAAATGGGTGCTCGGATCGCAGAGCGCTAAGAGCCTGCGTGGTAAGGAGATGTCGGACGTCATCTTCAAGGGCTCCCAGACACGTCCGGCGGCGTCTGCTGCCGAAGCCACCATCATCTTCGATAATTCCAGCGGCAATTTGCCTGTCGATGCCCCCGAAGTCCATGTGACTCGCCGCGTCTATCGCAGTGGTGAAAGTGAATACCTGATCAATCAACAAGCCGTCCGCTTGAAAGATGTTCGTGACCTGATTCGCGGCACCGGAATTGGTATTGATGCGTACAGTCTGATCGAACAGGGCAAAGTCGATCGGATGCTACAAGCCAACGCCAAGGACCGGCGAGCCATTTTTGAGGAAGCGGCCGGCATCAGCCGTTTCAAAGCCAAGAAAATCGAAGCTGAACGACGTCTCGCCCGCGTGCAGTCCAACCTGACTCGGCTGAGCGACATTGTCGAAGAAGTGGGAACGCGATTGCGCAGCGTCCGCAGTCAAGCCAGCAAGGCGGAACGCTACCGCCAAGCCAGCGAGCGTCTGAAAGAACTTCGGACCGTCGCCGCTTGGACGGACTGGGAAAACCTGAACACTGAAGTCCAGGGGTGCGAGTCCGAACTAGCCGAAGCGATCGAGTTGCAAAACAAGCTGCAAGCCGAGCGCGAGGAAATGACAGCGCGTCGGCAAGCCGCTGACATGCAACTGCAACAGATCGCCGACCAAGCAAACGAGCTGGAATCGCAGCGCCGTGAAACGCTGGGCAAAGTCGCGACGCTCTCGGGACGCAAAGATGCCGACGAATCGTCCGTCCAAGAATTGCGACTGGCGGTCGCCAACTCGCTGCGGCGGATGCGGTCGTTAAAGGTTCAAGCCGAAGCGGCAGCCGCAGATCTGAAAGTAGCCGCGCAGCGTCTGGAAACAAGTCACAACGAAGTCACGGCAGTGGCCGAGCGGGCCATTCAGATCGAATTGGATCGAGACAAGATCCAGGCCGAGACGGATGAAATCCTGCAGCTTCGCGATCGCACCCAACGCCAACACTTGGCAGCACTGCGAAACGTCGCTGAAATGGAGTCGAATCGCCAACACCTGGAATCAAAACTCTCCGAAGCAGCACGGTCCTTGGTCAGTTTGACCAAACGCGCCGCGGAGGCGTCCGCCGCTCTGCAGACCGCGATTGCCGACGATGCCCAGCGTGCCGAGCATGTCGAGCAACTGCAACAAGAGATTGAAACTGCAAAAACCGAGGTTCGAGCGGCCGAGATCGCGACTCAGGAGCAGCGCGGAAAACTCGACCGCCGCAGTGGTGAAACCGCCGAACTGCGCACTCGACTGGAAGGCGTTCGCCAACGCTATTTGGTGTTGGAAGATCTGCAACTGCGGCACGAAGGCGTCTCCGGTGGCGTCCGTACCGTGATCCAGCAATTGTCTGAACCCGGTCATCCGCTGGCCAATTCGATCCAAGGCATGGTGGCCGACTTGGTCACGGCAGATATTGACGTCGCCCCGATGATCGACGCCGCACTGGCCGAACGATCGCAATACATGGTTGCCCGATCGGGTGACCTGGCCGACGCGATCAGCAGTGGCGAGATTCAAGTCGACGGCCGTTTAGGGATCATTCGTAGTGACCTGCTACCGGAGCCGCCCAAAGAAAACCGAATTCAGCTCGACGGGCTGCAAGGTGTAATCGGTCGAGCGGATCGAGTCATCCAGTGTGACCCCAAGCAATCCAAATTGATCTGCCATCTGCTCTCGTCGACTTGGTTGGTCGAGGACCTACAGGCCGCCAAGATCGTCACTCGTCTAGGCGGTCCCGGGCAGCGAGTCGTGACCCGCAAAGGCGAGGTCATCGAAAGCGATGGGACAATGATCCTAGGCCCCGCCGCTTCGGCGACTGGACTCGTCAGCCGACGCAGCGAATTGCACGCCGCAGCCGAAGAAATCGAGCGTTACACGTTTCAAATTTCGGAAAACGACGATGCCATCGCCGAATTGGCGGGCCTGGTCGATACCCATTCCAGTCAACTCGGGCGTTTAGAAATCGCCTACCGAAATCTGGTCACCGAATTGGCTGCCGCCCAAGCCGAACGTCGGCACGCCAGCGAGCGCCTGACGAATTGCCAGACAACCGATCGCGAGACCAAGTCCGAATTGGAATCGACGCGGCAACGACAATCCGAGCTTAAGTCAGAAACCGACTCCCTGGCCGCAGAAATCCTGAATGGTCGCCAAAAGATCGAGGTCTTGGAGAGCGAGTCGGCTGATATCGAAGAAACACTCTCGGAAACTCAGCAAGCGCTGCAATCCGCCAGCAGCGCCGTCACGTCAATCTCGGTTGAAGTCGCACGGGCCGAACAGAAACACGAAGCACTGGTCGCGATGATCGACCAGCAGCGTCGTGATCAATCCGAACGCGTTGCATCCGTCGCCGATGCCCAATCCGGCGCCGACGGTGGCTACACACGCTTAGCCGAATTGAACGAGCGAATTGACCAAACCACACTCGAACTGTTGGAATTGAATTCTGCCAGCGAACGATCTGAGCAGGAACTAAAAGAACTAGCGGTGAACGCCGAACGGGTTCGTCAGACCAACCGCGAAACCATGCTTGCCAGTGAAGCAGCGATCAAGAATGCTGCCAAAGCAAGCGAGGCGGTGCACGCCATCACCAGTCGCCGTGACGGGGCCAAACACCGTCTGGGCACGTTGGCCGAACGGATCCAAGAAGACTACCAGATTGATCTCGAAAACGACGATCCACCGCAGGAACTTGCCGAGATCGAAGACCGCCAGGCGATGGACGAAGAAATCAACCGTCTGCGCGATCAGTTGATGCGAACCAGCAACGTCAACATGGAAGCGCTAGCGGAACTCGAGGGATTGCAGGAACGGTACGACCACCTGAACGGTCAATACGAAGACCTGTCGGCGGCCAAGGATTCCTTGCAACGAATCATCGGGCGCATCAATGCCGATAGCCGACGCTTGTTCCTGGATACGCTGGAAGCAATCCGATTGAACTTTCAGAAACTGTATCGCAAGTCGTTCGGTGGTGGGCACGCTGATTTGGTGCTCGAAGATTCCGACGATCCGATGGAAGCCGGCGTGGAGATCGTGGCCACCCCGCCAGGCAAACCCAGTTTCAGCAATTCATTGCTATCCGGTGGTGAAAAAGCCCTGACCGCCGTCGCACTTTTGATGGCGATCTTCCAATACCGACCCAGCCCGTTTTGTGTGTTGGACGAGGTCGACGCGCCGTTTGACGAAGCCAACATCGGTCGCTTTGTGACCGTGTTGAATGAGTTCTTGGACCACAGCAAATTTGTCGTTGTCACCCACAGCAAAAAAACGATGACCGCCGCAACCACCTTGTACGGCGTCACCATGCAAGAGTCTGGTGTCAGCAAACGTGTTTCAATTCGCTTCGAAGACGTCAGCGACAACGGTGAAATCAGCGAAGGCGAAGCCGCCTAAACACCGCATCGACGTGCTGACAAGCTGTTGAAGATGTGCTGCTTATCCCAACCCGACGCGCCAGTTTTGAAGCCAGCGCGTTTATGGTAACCCGACGCGTGAGCGAGAAATTTTGGGTGTTAGCGGGATCCCTCGCTGACGCATCGGGTTACCATTCCCACCCTAATCAACAGCCCGTGACGCGTCGGATCAGGATCAATCACTGGCTCGCGAGAACGCCCTACAACTGATTCAATCTCACGCCAGAATTTCGTTGACGACTCGGGCGGGTTTGACACCGGTCAATTTTTGATCCAGGCCTTGAAATCGATACACCATTTTTTCATGGTCGATGCCCAGTAAATGCTGAACGGTCGCATGAAAATCTCGCAGGTGCACTGGGGATTCTGCGATTCGATACCCAAGTTCATCCGTGGCGCCGTGGGTCATTCCGGGTTGAACCCCGCCGCCGGCCATCCAGATCGTGAACGCATTCGGATTGTGATCGCGACCGCGGAATTTGGTCTGCTGTCCGCCCCGATTTTCAGCCATCGATGTGCGACCAAACTCACCACTCCACACAACCAGCGTTTCATCCAACATTCCACGTCGTTCTAAATCGTTCAACAGCGCGGTCATCGGACGGTCGACGGAATCACATTTCTTGGTCAGTCCCTTTCCGAGCGACTCCGATTCGTTTGTTCCGTGGGCGTCCCACCCCCAGTCAAACAACTGAATGAATCGCACCCCGCGCTCGGCCAATCGGCGTGCCAACAAACAATTATTCGCGAATGATTCGGCCCCCGGTTCGGTCCCGTACTCCTCGTGAATCTGTTTTGATTCTTGGGAAATATCCATCGCTTCGGGGACAGCCGTTTGCATCCGAAATGCCAACTCATACTGATTCATCCGCGTCAGTGTTTCCGGATCACCGAACGATTGATAATTCAACTCGTTCAATCGATCCAAGGTGTTCAGCACCGCGCGACGCTGGTCCCTCGAAACGCCTGTCGGATTGGAAACATTCAAGACCGGATCGCCTTTTGATCGACATTGCACACCTTGGTAGACCGAGGGCAAGAAACCGCTGCTCCATAACGCTTTGCCAACCCGAGGCTGACGCCCACCGGAAAGCAAGACAATGAATCCCGGCAGGTTTTCATTCTCTGAACCCAATCCCCAAGTCACCCAAGATCCCATCGAGGGGTAACCCACCCTTGATTGGCCGGAATGAACCATCAACTGCGCAGGGCCATGGTTAAACTGATCCGTTTCGAGTGACTTGATAAAACAAACCTTGTCGACGACCTTGGAAAAATGGGGCAGACGATCCGAAACCCAGGCACCACAGTCGCCATGTTGAGCGAACTTGTATTGTGGCCCCAGCATCTTCGGAGTGCCTTGAATGAACGCAAACTGGCTGCCTTCCAGATACTCGCTCGGACAGTCTTTCCCGTCGAACTTTTCCAAGGCCGGTTTGTAATCGAACAACTCCAGTTGGCTGGGGGCGCCGATCATGTGCAAAAAGATCACACGCTTGACTTTCGCGGGCAATCGCATGGCGTTGTCAGCGGACGTAGCGATAGCAGATCCGTTCTGTGATGCCAGCCATGTCGCTCCCAATCCGGTTGCGCATTGCTGCAAAAAGTGACGCCGTGTTTCAAGTTCTAATTTCTGGCGGATTGCCTGTTCGACGAGGCTCATTCGGTTTCCAATCACTGGCTTAACACCTCATCCAAATTCATTAGTACGTTGGCCACGGCGGTCATTGCCGCCTGAGAATCGTCGCCACTTTCGTTGTATAACTCTCGCAGCGCTGCCCTCTCGGTTTCCGAAGGCGACCGACAGGTTGCCAACCGGAATCCATAATCCAATTGTTGATCGATCGGGCCGTCGTGATCGGCCATTCGACCGGCCAGCCCCTGGGCGGCTTCGACAAAGGTCGCATCGTTCAGCGTCATCAACGCCTGCAGAGGCGTATTGGATGGTAAACGCCGCATCGAGCAAAATTCTCGCGAGGGCGCATCAAACGATGCCATCACCGGGTAAGGAATCGTTCGTTTGGTGTAGGTATAGATCGTCCGGCGGTAGCGGTTCGGGTCAGTCGGTGCCACCGTCGACCATTTGTCACTGCCCTGAAACGGTTTCCAAACTCCACCGGGCAACGGCGGAAAGACGGGCGGACCGAATTGTTTGTCACTCAACAGACCGCCAATCGACAATGCTTGATCGCGGATCATTTCCGCTGGCAATCGATTGCGTGGACCACGGCTGAGCAACCGATTGAATGGATCGATTTGCAATGCCTCCGGCGTGATGCGGGCCGATTGGCGGTAGGTTGAACTAAGCACGATTTCTCGCAGCAGCGTCTTGATACTCCATCCCATTTCGTCCTGAAAACGGGCAGCTAAATCGTCCAGCAATTCCGGATGCGACGGTGCCGCGCCAGCGATCCCAAAATCCTCCTGGGTTTCCACAATCCCGACGCCAAACAGTTGACTCCAAATTCGATTGACCGCGACGCGCGCCGTCAACGGATTTCGCGGACTTGCAACCCAGCGTGCCATTGCCAGCCGAGCATCTTGTGGTGACACCGGCTGATCCGACAACGCCGGCAAAAAACCTGGTGTGCCTGGTTCGACGGGATCCGTCTTGGTCATTTGATTGCCACGATCAAACACCCGCGAAGGCCGGCTGAATGGTTCGTACCGCTGTGACATGATCGGCGTTGGGATCGATGCAATTGCCTTACGTTTATTTCGCAGTTCCTGGATCGTTTGCCGATTTGCCACACGATCTTCATCGTCCAACCAATTCGTAAATCCGTTGGAATCACTGACAGCAATCTGGCCACGATGAGCGATCAGCGGAAACGCGCCCAGTTCAACCCCGTTAAAAACCAAGTCGACATGCAAGCGATCGCCGTCGTTCAATGCAACGGGAGTCTTCAACAGAAACGCCGCCGTGCGTGGATAGTGAATCCGTGAATACGGTCCGACACCGCGGCTTGATTTCGCATTCAAACTATCGTTGGGATCAAGCAGCGGGTCAGGCTCGTCGGAAATCACCTCTGCAAATTCAAGCTTGGTCGTTTCACCGTCACTAGCCAGTACGCTGGCATCGATGTGAGACACTAAAAATCCCCATTCGGAATCCACCAACGCTTTCGCGGCATCTTTTGGAAATCCAATCAAACGCAGCGCGGTGATTTTTGAAACCGACGGATCCACTTTGCAGTCGATTTTGACGGTCGTGTTTCGTTGCACCGTGCCCGTGGTTTGATACTGCTCGATTCCCGCATCGTGACTGACAACGACTTGCGTGTTGTTGTTGGTCTGCAATTTCAGATCGGAAACCGGTTTCCAATGGGATCCATCGACCACCAACTGATTCACACGATCCCATTCACCTTTCCAAATCTGTTCGATTTGCTGGTCCAGTTCTCGAGCCAACGGGTAGTCATCGGTGTCGACTGGAACGGCCAACGTCGGCAACTCGTTTCCCAAGTCACTGTCGGTCGTGTTATTGAAGAACGCCAAGAATTCATAGAACTCTTCGTGTTCGATGGGATCATAGGGGTGCGAATGACACTGCACACAGCCGAACGACAAACCCATCCAGGCTTGCCATGTCGTCGAGACACGATCGATCACCGCTTCGGTACGAAACGTTTCGTCGTCCGTCCCGCCTTCCTCGTTGGTTTGTGTGGTTCGATGACAAGCCGTGGCCAGCAAATCGGCCATCGTTGGATCAGGCAACAAATCCCCTGCCAGCTGACTGATCGTGAATTCGTCGTAGGGCATGTCCGCGCCGAGCGCACGAATCACCCAATCGCGAAATTGCCAAATCGTACGACGTCCATCGAGTCCCAGTCCCTTGGAATCGGCGTAGCGGATTGTGTCCAACCAAACGCTGGCCCAGCGTTCCCCATAGCGGGATGACATCAACAATCGGTCCACCGCGTGCTCATAGGCCACATCTCCCAGCTGCTCAGCAGCCAGTTCAAACGCGTCCACTTCGTCCGGCGTTGGTGGTAAACCAGTCAACTCCAGCGTGACACGCCGCAACCAACGCGCCGCAGTGGCTTCTGGCTGTGGACTCAATTCCGCCGCACGCAATTTCCGCAGAATAAATCGGTCAATGCGGCTGCGACTCCATTGATCATCTTCGGCCTGATTCAGATTCGATTTCGCCGGCGGCTGATACGCCCAGTGCTTGCCCCACTCGCCCCCCTGGTCAATCCACCCCCGCAACGTCGCGATCTCTGCTTCGTTGAGCGCCCGACCATGCTCGATCGGCGGCATGTGCTCTTCTTCGTCGACCGGCAACAGCACTCGATCAAGTAAGTACGAATCGCTTGCGCTGCCTGGCTCAATCACCCCCTCGACGCTTTCGGGGTACACAAAACTCAATCCACCGGCCTGTTTCACACCGCCGTGACAAGCCACGCAGTGCTCATTGAAGATCGGTCGCACGTCACGATTAAAATCGACCCTGTCGGGAACCGTTTGATCGGCCTGTACGGACGGACAAAGCAACAATAGCAATCCGACCGGAAGCGCAATACTTACTCGATAGATCAGCGGAATGGAGGGCAAAATCAAGGCACCGTTGGCGATATTGGTAGGACTTCGGCGGGTGCGGCAACAGCGCACACATTCCGCTCCATCCTAGCTGTTTTCATGCGAGTTGACCAATTCCATTCTCAATTCGCCGTTGAAAATGCCGCTCACACCGTGTGACAAGAGGCAAAACAGAGCCAATCCGTCTCGGCTGCGATCCGATCTCAAACCAATTCCTCAATCACCGTTCCGTCGCGGTTGATCTGTACCGGCCTGCCATCGCTGGTTTGCAATTCCCTGTCGCCGTCGATTCCGATCAAGCGATAAATCGTACGCACCAAATCGGCTGGGCTAACCGGGCGATCCGCGGGTCTCTGGCCGTGCGAATCACTTTGCCCGATCACCTGGCCACCGGTCACCCCACCACCGGCCAGCGCGACACTGAACGCTCCCGGCCAGTGATCGCGGCCACCACGGGTATTCAGTTTGGGAGTCCGACCAAATTCTCCCATCACAATCACCAACGTCGAATCGAGCAACCCTCGCTCCGCCAAATCGTCTAACAAGGCGGCGTACGCTTGGTCCAATTTTGGAATCTTGCCAGCCGTTCCACCGGTGAAGCCTTCTTTCAATCGATTGAACAGATTCTCATGCGTGTCCCAGCCGCGGTCAGTCACCGTCACAAACTTTGTGCCCGCTTCGATCAAACGTCGCGCCATCAGACAACTTTGGCCAAGCGTATGACGACCGTATCGCAGACGCGTCGAATCAGGTTCACGTTCCAAATCGAAAGCCGAGCGAGCCTGCGGCGATTGCACCAATCGAAACGCTTGATCAAACGCACTGTCGCCTGGCGTTGATTGTGAGAGTTGCTGGTGTTGATGTCCAGAAAACTCCTCCACGACTTCACGGAACTTGCGACGTCGGTCCAGTCGTCCCGCCGTGATCCCAGGCAGCGTTTGCAGATCTTGAACCCGAAAATCGGGCTTCGAAGGATCGCCGTCGATCACAAACGGCGACGTCGATTCCGGAAGATAGCCGCACCCCAGCATCGCATTGGGGCGGGTGATCGCAATATTGGTCGGCAGCGCAGGCAATGTTCCCGGCGGATTCTGGCTGCCCAACCATTTCACCACCGACGGCAACCCAGGATAGGTCAATGCGCGACTGGGTTCGTAGCCGGTCAACAAATAATGACTGGCAAAATTGTGCTCCCCCAGCGTCGATGTCATCGAACGCACCAGCGCAATCCGATCCATCATCGCCGCAGTGCGTGGAAGTTGTTCACAGATCTCAATCCCAGGCACGTTCGTCGAGATCGGTTGAAAGGGACCCCGAATCTCCGCCGGCGCCTCTGGTTTCAAATCAAACAAATCCAGATGACTGGGACCGCCATCCAACCACAACAAGATGCACGACTTTGCCGTGACCGCCGAATCTGTCTCCGATGCCAACCCGGCCCGGGCGTGAAACCAGTCACCAATGCCCAACCCCAACGCCGTCAATCCACCGACATGCAATAGATCACGGCGCCGCTGGCAGACTTGATTTGGAAACATCATTTGAAAAACTCTCGGGATGGTCGTCAAAGAAGCCACCGCAATCTCACTGACTCAGCTAGTGATTGGTCAAAAAGGTTTTGCTGGTCAACAATCCCCAAAACAAGTCAGCAAAAAACTCCTGGCGATCGCCCAGACTTGACCACCGCCCCGTTTCGTCTTGAATCTTGCTCCATTCTGCTTGCCAAAACGACGCCTCGGCATCTTGCATCGGTCGTGACAGCGTTCGCCAATACAATGCGTCTGCCAAACGCAAATCGTCGGGTTCATCCCGCAACAGCTTGCTAAGCGCCCCGGTTGGATCCACTAAGCGTTGATTGATCAAGTCGCCATTAAGAAAGTGGAGGGCTTGAGCCATCGACCCAGCATCCAGCGCAGGGGCCTCGCAGGCCGCTTCACGGTCACAACGCCCCAGTACATCCAGCGCCGTGGATTCCAAACGGTTGTCGGTTATCCGCAACGCATTGGTTGCATCGCTGTCACCAAAGGTCATCGCGACGCCAGTCGCGTCGGCAATCGTTCCGGCCAACACCTCGGCCTCCAATGGCCGAACCATGCGATGTGAATAGTCGTTGCGATCGTTTTCATTTCCTGGCGATGGCCGAGACGATCGACCGTAGGCGTCGGACAGACAAATCATTCGCACCAGTGGTTTCATTCGGAAATCGTGCGCAATGAATTCCCTCGTCAGCGCGTCCAGTAACTCTGGATGACTCGGTGGATTCGTGGCCCGAATATCATCGACCGGATCGATCAACCCGCGCCCCATCAACTGAGCCCAGACGCGGTTCACTGTTGCGCGTGCAAAGTAGGCGTTTTCTGGGTCAGTCACCCAGTCGGCGAATTGTTGCCGACCATCGGCGTCGCCGGCTAGATCTCGGGTTCCTGGAATTCGTTGAGTTGCCGGCCGGCCGCTGACCGGATCGGTGACTTCGCTGCCTGGCAATGAACGCACCACGCGGCCCTGTTGCAGTTTGGCAAAAATTGCTGCCAGCCCGTGATAGTCTTGTTGCCGCCAATGATCAAAGGGATGGTCGTGGCAATTCGCACACCGCAGTCGCACTCCCATCATCACTCGCGTGGCCGATTCAGCCAGCCCCTGAGGCCCGCCGGCGGATCGCAAAAAATTCACCGGCCCGATGTCATATCCGTCGCCATTGGCAGTCAGCATTTCTTCTGCGACGCGGTTCCATGGCACATCCTCACGGATTTGCTGGACCAACCATCGCTGAAACGCCTCCGCGCCCGCCGGTTGCAACTGCTTGCTATCGATGGCCAGAATATTGGCCCATTTCAAAGCCCAGTAGTCGGCAAATTCGTCTGCGGCCAGCAAACGATCGATCAGGAGTTGACGTTTCCGTGGATCCGGATCGACCGCAAAACGCTGAAGTTGGTCAACCGGTGGCAATCGTCCCGCCAGATCCAGCCACGCCCGCCGCGCGAACGCGAACTCATCCGCGTCGCCAGAAGCGGGGATTCGAAACCGCCTAAGTTTCTGTGTGATGTATCGATCAATCAAACCGGATTGTTCAAGATCCGGCGGACCAACTGAGGTGTCATTGGCGACCAAATCCTGCATCGGAACGGCCAATCGAATCGCCTTCACTCGGTCCAGGTAGCGGGCAATGACGACGTGTTCCCCGCGACGATGCACTCGCAGCTGCTGGTTGTCAGTCTCAACGGAGACGGATTCGGGGTCATCTGATTCCCAGACTGTCCAGCGGGTCACATCCTGACGGGTCCCATCGGAAAAAGTGGCTCTCGCTGAAACATTAACCGAAGTTCCCGGCTGGTCCAACATCACCGATTCCGGATGAAACACCACCTCAGTCACAGTCCGGCCACCCTCGCGACGTGCTCCAGAATCGATCCATCGCTCGAGCCATTGATAGGCCAATGAACCCGCATCAAATCGTTCGCCACCGCCATGCTCCATCGACTCCGTCGCTTTTCGCAGCAGTAGACTCTTCGAAGCGTCAAACAAATTCACACGTCGCCCTTCCAAATCCCGCGTCAGAGCGAAGTGGTCTTTTTTCGGATTGGATCCGAACAATGACAAACTCAATCCGCCCCGTCCGATCGCGGCACCATGGCACGCCCCCGCGTTACATCCATAACGTGTCAACAGTGGCACGACTTGTGTATCAAAGTCGATCTCAACCGGTATGTCTCTACTATCGTTCGCTTGAATGGCACTGCCTTGCCCGCCAGACTCGATCGCCATTGCAACAGCCGACCAAGCGAGCAGCAAACCACACAGACCCGTCGTGATATGAATTTTCAACGCTCGGCTTCAGGCTTGGGGGCTGTAGGTGCGGCGGACCTCGCCCGTCGCTTCATTGCACTGTCCTGTCGGCCCGGATACGCGAATTTTTCTAACGTCTCAACCGTCGGCGGTTCTTGCTTCAATCGTTTTGACAACTCAGCAGCAATCTTGGGTCCATCGGTCAACGATGGCTGTACCAGAGCTGCATTGGCCACCACTTTGTTTTCATCGGCGATCAGGATCGTCAATTCCACGTTCCGATTCAGACCATACGCGCCGGGACCTTCGCCGCCATCGACGGAAACTCCCACGGGGACTTGGAACTGCAATGATTTGCGAGCCCGATTCAGATACTCCTTGGCTTTGGCTTGGTCGTCATCCAACCAAACCACAACCGCCGCAGGTGCGGGGTCGACCAACGAGTGGGCGTAACTGGTGAGTGCCCGCGTGAGCGCCATTCCCGGCCGCGTCAGTTTATGTACGAATACGACCAGCGTTGGTTTGCCGCCTGCCAATGCAATCGGATCAAAGGTCTTGTCGGCGAGGTCATCATAGACACCTTGCAACTCAAACCCACGCAACGGTTCGCCGGCCTGTGGACCGGAAAACACAGGATCATCACACTGTCCCACTGTCGCGGGGATCAGATTCAATGCAGACAATACCAGGATGAACACCGCCATTTGGTTTCGAAACCCAGACATCAGCGATTCTCACAATGAAAACAAGGGAATTGAAAACCCGGACTTCAAGCCGATTCATCCCGTTGGTTATAACCGAACCTATCCCACGGCGCAGAATAATCGAGTGAAATCACTTTCTGTCGGCCGGCTCCCAAGTCTGACCATTCATCGATGATCCGTTTCTTTCCTTTCGACAAACCCGTTTTCGAGCACCAGTTTGGTATCGCAGCACTCCCAGCGGCGCAACCGATTCTGCAAACCACTGATCAATACACGCAAGAAATTGAACTCCGACGTCAACAACTCGAATCACGCTTTCGCGATACCTATTTGGTTGATTCCGATGGCAAGGCATCTCATTCGAATCAAACGCTTCGATTCCTAGTGGATCATTGCGATCACCTTTCGCGCCACCAAGACCAATTCGTCAATCAGCTGACTGGCGAATCGATCCCAATTGCCGATGCTGACCTGCACTGGTTGGGCCGGAACGTTCAAGAGGACGTCGTGGTCCTGTCGGATGATGTTCAGCGCGGTTTCCCGGTGTTGAGTGGTTGCGTTTGCTTTCCAAGTGGATGGTCAATTGCCGAGAAACTGGGCCAGTCGGTGCTGGCGATTCATCACGACGTCCCCGAATTTCAGACGGCCCTGTATCCCGCAACGGAAAAGCTGATGCAGCGGATGAAGCCAGGGAAAACGGTCTGGCGCACCAACTGGGGTGTCCGGCCTTGGTCACAACTGGACCAGTCGCCTCGACATCAAGCTCAGCTCGATCTCCTGGCCAAGCAAATCACGCCGCAGAATGCTGGCCAGCGCTGCTATTTTCGCACTGAATTTCAAACGCTGACACGACTCCCTGGTTCTGCAATCGTCTTTACGATTCTGACGCAGCAGTGCAAATTGTCTGAACTGACCGATCCGCAGCGAGACTTGCTCCGCGGCGTGCTGGCAACCTGCCCCGAATCGACGCTGCGCTACAAAGGGATCTTGCCGTTCTTGGACGCACTGACAAACCACTAAGCAATTCTGGGAACTTCATGGGCGTCGCCTCCCGTAGCAGCTGCCGCCAAGCTGGCGATTACCCACACGTTTTGTTTGATCGCCCGCTAAATCCTTCGCGAACGCGTCGGGTTGCCATTTGTGGGTAATCGCCAGCCCGCCAAGATTCAGATCGACTCCGTGCGCGTGCTATCGTGCAGAATCGCTCAAACGTTACGATCCCGACGAAATCGATTTCCGATAGGCCATCGGGGAAACGTCCACCTGTGACTTGAATTGTCGATAGAACGTGGACAGGTCGTTGAACCCACATTCGAACGCGACCGCTGCAATCGAAAGGTTTGTTTGAGCCAATTGATGTTTGGCATGGTTGATGGCAAGTTTTCGAACGTGCACCAACCACGTCGAACCAGTCTGTTCCTGGAACAATTTTGTGAACGCTCGGCGCGATAGGCCGATCGATTCGGCGGCTGCGTCAATCGTCGTCGCTTCATAAAAATCGGTTGCCAACCGCGCCACATAGTCCGCCATCACTTCGCGGTCATCGCGCGACACGTGACGCTGGTCGGACGAATCCCCACCCGGGGCCGATTCGCGTTGCTGCAAGATCCATTCGACCAAACGCATCGCAGCGCCCACCAGCGAAATTGCAACCGTCCGCCCCCCAGCCGCCTGATGATGTCGCATCCGCCGCAGTTGACTCGCCACGCGATTGGATAGATGCGAGTTGCTAGGGACCAAGCCCCAACGCAGATAGCCGACCAGCGATGGATCAAAATCAAACAAATGCTGGTTGATACAGCAAACGTATAAACTGCTCGCTGCATCTGGGGCATCTGCGATTCGATTTGCCACCCGCGGCGGCACAACGATTAGATCGCCTTCTTCGAAATGAACCACACGGTCTTTGGATTCCACCACACCGCGACCGCGTAAAACGTAAACCAATTTGACAAATTCGTGCTCACGCCACTCCATCGTGAACTCCGGCGAATGATGGCTCTCCAAAACCAACACTCCCCACGACGGCAGATTCTCGTCCAATGCATGGTCGGTTAGTGCTGGTTTCGTCATACGCCTCTGCCCGAAATGCCAATTTCAGATGATCCGATTTCCCAAGACATGCTCTCGCAAATCGGCTAGCATTTCAAGCCGCTGCACAAACGATGCCCAAAACGCAATTGGCGAATGATGACCGCATTTGAACCGATCGATCCTATCTCGTTGCTCAAACCCCGCCGCAAGATCACAGGCATCTCCGCCATTCTGTTGCCATTGCTTGCGGATGATAGCGTTGACTGGAAAGGCTTTGATGCCCATGTCGCTCGTACGTTTGACGCCGGACTATCCCCGGCGATCAACATGGACACCGGATATGGAAACCTGATCGACGACCAGACACGACTCACAGCCCTGCAGCGGACTCAATCAATCGCCGACGGGCGTGATTATGTCGCCGGATCCTTTGTCGGCGATGGGCCCGGTGCCGCTTTCAACGACACCGCCTACTGCAAGGCGATTGATCAAATTCAATCCCACGCTGGCACGCCGATTTTTTTCCAGTCCTATGGGCTGGCACATGGCAGTGACGACCAAATCGTCGCCAACTACCAGACACTTGCCAATCACTGCGATTCGTTTTACGCGTTTGAACTCGGCACGGTGTTTGCGCCCTTTGGCAATATCTATTCACTCAGTGTTTACGAACAATTGATGGGCATCCCAAAGTGCCGTGGTGCAAAACACTCTTCGCTTAGCCGTGAACTGGAATGGCAGCGATTGATTTTGCGGGATCGTGTGCGGCCGGATTTCAAAGTCTTCACCGGAAACGATTTGGCAATTGACATGGTGATGTATGGCAGTGACTACCTGTTGGGACTTAGCACGTTCGCGCCGGACGCGTTTGCGTTGCGCGACGCGTATTGGGAACAGGGATCCTCAGCGTTCTACGAACTCAATGACCTACTTCAGTATCTGGGCGCGTTCGCATTCCGTGCCCCCGTTCCAGCCTACAAGCACAACGCCGCAATGTTCCTGAAACTGCTGGGTCAGATCGAAACCGACCGAACCTTTCCGGGTTCGCCGATCCGTGCGGACAGCGACCGCGATGTGCTTGCTAAAATCGCAGCCGATCTGCAGGCCTGTATGAGAACGAGTCCATCGGCCGCATCGATCGCCTGAGTTCACTCCCACGACCATCACGTTTCCATTTCGCCGATCGCCCCGCCGACGCGATTCCCTTTTCATCCCACTTCGCATCAATCAATCATGGCCACCTATCCTCGAATCGCCAGTCTGAAAACGTTTGATGATTTCCAACAGCGACTCGATGCGCTGGGATTGGAATTGCCGGCTGACGAATCGGTTCAATCGGGGCCGGATTCTCCACTCGCACAAACCAGTCGCGTTGGCAGTTTGACGATCGGCAATCGATTCTGCATTTTGCCGATGGAGGGTTGGGATGGCACAACCGACGGCAAACCGACGGAACTGACGCGACGCCGATGGAAGAACTTTGGCATCAGCGGCGCCAAATTGATGTGGGGCGGCGAAGCGGTGGCGGTCCGCCACGATGGGCGTGCCAACCCCAATCAATTGTGCATGACCGACGCCAACCTTTCCCAGATTGGTGAATTGAGGGAATTGTTGATTCAGTCCCACGCCGAACGTTTCGGCAACACGGACGATTTGGTGGTCGGCCTGCAATTGACTCACTCAGGTCGATTTGCCCGTCCCAACGAAAAAACAACAGCCGAACCGCGAGCCGCACAGCGCAACCCGGCGCTGGACCCTCGGATGCAGATCACAGACGATTCAGCAATGATCAGCGACGATGAATTGAAATCGCTAATCGATGACTTCGTCAAATCTGCGGCCAACGCGTCCAAGCTAGGCTTCCAATTTGTCGATGTGAAACACTGCCATGGCTATTTGGGCCACGAACTCCTGAGCGGTGTTGATCGCCCGGGCGAATTCGGCGGCAGCTTTGAAAATCGAACGCGTTTTCTGCGCCAGATCGTCGCCGGGATCCGCGCCGAGGCGCCAGGGTTGGAGATGGGCGTGCGGCTAAGCATCTTTGACTTTTTGCCGTATTGCAAATCCGAAAGCGGCGTCGGCCAGCCCGATCCGGCCGGTGACCCGAGATTAGTGTTCGGCAGCACACCCAACGGAGACGGTGTTGACTTGACCGAACCGATTCGCTTTTTGGAGTTGATGAAATCGCTGGGTTTAAATCTGGTCTGCACCACCGCCGGCAGCCCCTACTACACGCCTCACATTCAGCGGCCTGCCTATTTCCCACCCAGCGACGGATACAATCCACCCGAGGAACCGTTGATCGGCGTGGACCGACAAATTGCGGCAACGGCGGAACTCAAGAAACGGTTTCCCGAAATGTTTATCGTCGGATCTGGATACACTTACCTGCAAGACTGGTTGCCCAACGTGGCTCAGGCGGTCGTCCGCACTCAAATGGCTGATTCGATTGGACTCGGACGCATGGTGTTGTCGTATCCCGACCTGCCAGCCGATGTGCTAGCCGGCACCGTTTTGGTCCGCAAGAAAGTCTGCCGTACCTTTAGCGACTGCACGACCGCCCCACGCAAAGGCATCGTCAGCGGTTGCTATCCGTTGGACCCGTTCTACAAGAACATGCCCGAACGAAAGCAACTGCTCGAACTCAAAAAAGGCTAGTGCATCATTCAGGCTAACACTGATGCGACTACTTCGCTTCGCGATTAAGTGGTTCTTCCACCACCAACGATTTGGGGAAATCCGCAGCCTGCTTGCCGCCACGTTCTTCCCATCGTTTGTTTTGTGAATTGCCAGCTGGTTGATTCATCGGGATGTCCATCCCACCGGCATCGCCAAGCATTTCATACAACTTGTCCTCCATTTCTTTGGCAACCGATTTGTAGTCCGGATCATTGATCAAGTTCTTGACCTCCTCCGGATCAGTCGTCAAATCGTACAGTTCATCAACGTCCCACAAGCCGTAGTAGGTGATGTACTTGAACCGATCGCCACGCAACGCAAACTGAGTCGGGGATTGTGGAAAGTTCTTTTCCCAATAGTAGACGTACAAGAAATAATCTCGCCACGGCATGTCTGGCGTGTTGGGCATGTCCAGGAAACTCTGGCCGTCCATGTAGTCCGGCGTTTCGATTCCGGCGGCGTGCATGATCGTTGGACCGACATCGATGTTCCCAATCACGTTTTCGATGACCGTACCGCCCGAAAATAAATTTGGGCACTGCATCATCATCGGGACACGAATCGACGCCTCATAAGAAACACGTTTGTCGATCAATCCGTGCTCGCCCCACATGAATCCGTTGTCGCCCATGTAGATCACCAGCGTGTCGTCGTGAACGCCCATCTCCTTCAACTGATCGAGCACTCGCCCCACACTGTCGTCGACCGCGAGCACCGATTCACAGTAGCGCCGGTACAGGTAATCCAAACCCTTGTCGCCGTGGTAAGAAAAATCGATTCCATGCCAACTGTTGCGTTGATCACGCACCCAACGTGGCGCATCATTTTCTGCTTTGATGTTCTCGCCACGTGGCAGAAAACTCAAATCAACATCGGCATAGCGATCTTTGTGTCGTTCTGCCGGAGTGAAATTCGAGTGCACCGCTTTGTGTGACAGATACAGAAAAAACGGTTTGTCGCCGTTGCGTTGCTTCAACCAATCAACCGCATAGTCGGTCAATTCGTCTGTGATGTAACCCTTTTGCTTGACCCGTTCGCCGTTAACGTTCAGTGTGTAATTCGGGCCAGGCGGCAAATAGTTTCCTTGTCCGCGGAAACTGATCCAATGGTCGAATCCGGGCCGCGGATCGTCGTGATGACCACCCATGTGCCATTTGCCAATGAACGCGGTGTCGTAACCGGCCCGTTGCAGATACTGAGGGAAGAAGACGGTGCCTTCGGGGACCGTTCGATTGTTGTCAATCACGCGATGCTTGTGCGTGTACAACCCGGTCAAGATCGAAGCACGACTGGGCGAGCAAAGACTGGTGGTGACAAACGCGTTCTTCAGATGCGCGCCGTTGGCAGCCAACGAATCCAGGTGCGGGGTTTCCAGAAACGGATGCCCGGCAAACCCCATCGCGTCATAGCGATGATCGTCCGTCAACACAAACACCACATTGCGTGGCTTCACTCCCTCCCGCTTCGGAGTCTCAGGTAAATCTGCCGCAGACGCAAACGACCCGGTAAACAGAGACAAAACGAGCGTGAGGGACAAGCTCACAAACAACAGACGCGGTGGCAAAACCATATCGCAATCGACTCCAAATTTCGGTGGGGAAAGACAAACACGGAATCGCGTAGTCTAAACCGAATCGGAACCGCATGCGCGCCCGTCTAGGCGAAGCTGTCTCGAGAGCCATCTGTGACCACAGGCAGGCAATCCTGCCTCGCTGCCCCAGGCGAGAAAGCTACCGATACGCTTTTCATCGCAACCCGAAGCGTGAGCGAGGGATTTAGCCGGTTGACGGGATCCCTCGCTGACGCGTCAGGTTGCCAAAAACCAATGCCCCTCGCGAAAGCGCCGGCTTCAAACCGAACGCGTCGGGTTACGAAAGCTGTTAGGCCGCCGCCCGCGAATCAGTCATCGACGCCCCCCTACGGACGCGTTGCAATGCGTTGGCCTTTGGGCCGCAGCAGGAACACTTTTGGATCATCGACGATGAAGGTCGTGCTCCAGCGCTGGCCATCGTCGGCACTGCACACGTTGTAGAAGAACGTGCGAAAGCGTTCAGCGCGATAGCTGTACGGGTACTGACTGGTGATATAGTCCTCTTCGGTCAAATCATCGACGCCCGGCGATGCGTAGTAGTGCACCATCCCATCGGGAGTCACACTCATACCCATCGTCCACCAACCCGTGGTCGTGATTTGAGGGCCACGAAAATCGCCACCCCGTTGATTGCCACGCACCCGCAGGTAGGCAAAGTCATTCGGTTTTCCCGACTGTGATTTGCTTTCGAATTCCACGAACAACCCAGGCCAGTAGACTTCGTTGCCCATTTCCTGACGGGTGTGTTTGAAGATCCCGATGCCGATTTCTTTATCGACCATAGCGGTGGTTTCCAAAGCCAATCGGAATCCAAAATGGGGTCCACTTCGGTTCTCCCAACTGTCCACCGGCGGCAAGAACACACGCGTCGTCACGCTGGGGACTTCGCTAATGTCGATCCGACGTTTCAGTCGGTATTGAACGTTGGCAACGAAGTCGTCCTGATGCATCGTTCCACTGGGTCTGCCCGGGATGCCGGTGAATTTACTTCGCAGCAACAGTGCCCCTTCGCTGCCGGGAAGACCGCCGGCCGGCGTGGCAACCCGTTTGACGATGTCTGGATGGCCACGTTTGATGCCTTCGTACCATCGACCGTTCGTGCTTCGCCCCATCGGGCCGCGTTGGTTTTCGTCAATGTCTTCGGTACTTTTCGGGTCCCTGGGCACATAGCCCCATTCGGGGTCCTCAAAATCGTCGGCTACGCCCACGATCTCGCTTCCCACCCCGGGGACAACGGGACGCTGAGCCGACGAATCGGTCGCGATCGTCGCTGTGCCAACGAATACGGCAACGGCTGCACCGCAGCGGTACCAGTGTGAAACGCCTGTAAGAATTTGCTTCAGCGAAGTCGTCATCGCTCTTCCGTCTGTTTGGATCCAATCGGCATGTTTGCTGATGGAGAGACCAGACGACGCGCAGCATCCCCCCCGCACACCACCAACCAGGGTCTCCCTTGTCCAATTTCATCGGCATCCGGTTGGAACAACTGTATCGGTTTTCGCGTTTTTTACGCCGTTCGCAGATTCACTTGGCGACAAACGTCGCGGATCGAGTCCTGGTCACGCAAATAGAACGTGGGAATATTGGCACCTATGAGTGGACCAGCCGCGGCGCTGTAATCATTGATGTCATAGGCGTTGATAATCGCAGCCACCGCTTTGCCACGCCGAGCAAATCCGATCAACATCGCCAGCGTTTCGGGGCTTGCTTTCTGGAAAATCGCAATCAACGTCGTCTCGTTGCTGATCCGCGACTCCGTTTCAGCCAACAACTCTCCCATTGTCATCCCATCACTGCGTTCCAGTCGCGCCAATGTGGTTCGCAACTGTTGTAGATGCACCGCCCCCCGACCAACATCCAAGACAACCGGTCGCAACCGATCGTTCTTGTCCAGCATGGTCGCTGACTGGCGGGCCTGATCACGAATTCGGTGGTCCCCAACCCAACCGTCGGTGCGAATTCGATCCGCCGCGTCGCGGCCGTTGCTGATCAGCGCAAACGGTTGCGATTGATCGTGCAATGAATTCGCGATCGACGCTGCGGCCGTGATTGCCAGATCGGTTCGAATCGGTTCTTGTTGTGACGGGTTGGTCGCCACATGCATATCCAGTACCAACGTCGCGCCGGCAATCGATGTCGGCTCATAGACTTTGCTATGGAGTACTCCGGTCCGCGCGGTCGCCGCCCAATGCACACGCCGCATCGGGTCGCCGGGTTCCCAACGCCGAATCCCTCGCAACCGCGTGGGATCCTCCATCACGTTGTCTCGCATTCGAATCTCACCCAGCGGACGTCGAGATGCGATTTCATAGTCAGACATCTCCAACATCTTTGGCAACACCGTCAAATACTGTGGTGTCGTCCCGACTCGGTAACGCCGGTACAGTCCCATCAAATCCCCAGTCTCCAACACGGTCGGACCGATTTGAAAATAGCCCCGGCGGTTACAGCGGATCGTGTAGTTCAATTCGCTGCTCTGGCCGGGCCAGAGCAACAGCACCGCAACCCGATCCCCCTCGATCTCCAATGTCGGTGGCGTGTGAATCGTGGCCCAACGCGGCACCAGGTCCTCGACCAACACCCAGAACACCGGGATCCGGCTGACATTGGTCACAGTGACTTTGAATTCCAGCGACTGACCAACCTTCAATTCCCGGTCGCCGCCGTCACGGGTCGCGACAGTGCACTGCGCCCAGGTATTGGCCAAAAACCGATTCAAGAAAATCACCGTCGCGGCAACGATCGCCGCCAACACCCACAATGAGGCACCAAACACGAGTCCCGTCAGCAAGACCGCGGCGATCCCGGCAAGCATCGAAAACCCGACTCCGGGTGCAGCACGATTGGTCTGGTCATTCATGCCCACATCATATCCCAACCCGCCAGTCCCGGCGGCAACCCCCAGGCCAATCGGGTGCTTGCCCTAAAGGGGCGCGGGCAAATCTCGACGTTGAAACAGATAGACGGCGGCCAAATAGCAAACGATTCCCATCACGATCAACAGCCCCGGGTACACCAATGGCGGAAACATTGAATCCGGCATCGCCGCGCGCAAACTCCATGGCGAAAGCTGCGCCGGCTTCATCGCCAACTCGGTCAGCTGTTGAGGACGGTAGCAATTGAAGAACGACATCGATTTTAACCAGCTCAACGATTCCGCTGCCTTACCCAATCCAAACATCACCAATTGCAGCACATAGATCGCCATCACTAATCCGATCGTCCGCCATCGGTATCGATCCAAACTGCTTAGCAGCGTGGAAAGTCCCAGCAAGAAAAAACCAAACGCAAACAGGTTGAACGTTGCCGAGGCAAACATCGACGCATCGACACGCTCGGACAACGCAAACGCCTCCGTCTGAGGCTCGCCCATCGGCAGCGGCATCTGCCAGCCAAAAATGGGAATCTGAACACTGGGCGCGGGGATCGTTTCTTCAATCGTGGTCGTAGTGATTCCGACCCCAATGCCCGCCCAAACCATCAAACACAGCGCAGCTAATCCTCCCACCGCAACCACAGCATGGGACCACAACAGTTGGGCGCGGCTGATCGGCTGCGACAGCACCATTTCCATGGTCCCGCGACCGAGTTCCCCGCTGACCACATCGCTGCCGCGTGACAAACACCAAATCACCGTGCACAAAATCACCATCGGTTCGTCGTAGGTCATTCCGACGCGCCCCTGATAGGTAAACAGCGTGTCAAAACTGACCGGAGCAAATTTTTCGAAGTCCCGAAACTGCTCTAGAATCGTTTGGAATTGCCCCATGTCCAGCAAACTGACCACCCAGACGCGCACCCAGGCAAACGCGAACAACGCGGCGGCAAGCGGCCAAAACAGAAAGGTTGCTTGTTTCAAATAGCTGTTGATTAACACTCGGTCCATCACGCCGTGACTCCCGATGGGTTGGGGGCCACGTCAGCGCGCGAATCCGCAATAGGCAGACTGCGCGGATCCGGCAATGTGTCGCGATGCACCGAATCATAGATCGCGCGCAGCCCCAACGGTTCGATCCGCATCCGTTGCAGCCCCAGCGATCCGATCCACTCCAGCATTGGTGCCAGATCACCGGCGGTGTCGATGCGAATGGCTCTGACATTTGTCGACGGACGAGCATCAACCGCTGTCACCACAACGTTCTCTCGCAACTCCACCGGAATTTGATCCGTGATCGTCGACACGTCGCACCGCTCATCCGACGGCAAGTCGGCCCAGATTCGATGCCGTTGGAAAAGATCCGCCATTTCCAACTCGCGCACCAGTTTGCCACGTCGTAAAAAGCAGACCCGGTTGCACGTCTCTTCGATTTCACTCATCACATGCGACGACAGCATGATCGTTCTTCCCGCGCGGGCGGCTTGCTGAACTAATTCCAGCACGGTCGCACGGACGGATGGGTCCAGGTTTGCGGTCGGTTCATCGAGAATCAACAGCGGAGTGACCGGAGCCAAGACGACGGCCAACGCTAATTTTTGACGCATCCCGGTGGACATCAATCCCACAAAACGCCGCGTGTCCAACTCCAGCGCCTCGGCAATCTCGCGACTGCGCGACAGATCGCCTAACGGATGAATGTCAGCGAAAAACCGCAATACCCCGTCGCCACGCAAATGCCTAGGCAAACGCGCATCACCAGGCAGATAAGCGACCTGGCGGTGGACCGCGACCGAATCACGTTGTGGGTCATAACCACACACCGATACGCTGCCGCTGGTACGCTGCAGAAAACCCATCACCAATCGAATCAATGTCGTCTTTCCCGCACCATTTGGCCCCAGCAAGCCGAACACATCGCCCGGCTGAATGTCTAAACTGCAATCCGCCAACGCATTGAAACTGCCATAGCGTTTTCCCAGCGATCGCAGCTGCACAATCGCCTCGGGTTGTGGACAGTCCGGATCGTCCGTGTCGGTCATGGTCACGCAGTAGCAGGAAGAAAGAGTCAATGAATGAAGTAAAGCGTCAGCAAGCGTGTTTCAATCAATCTCGCAGCCGAACCTGCATTAGACGACAAGCCGACTGCTCAGGCGAGCGGGCATCGACCGGTGACCGTGGCAACCGATCACAAAGACGTGCTGCCCAGCTAGCGTTGTGCCAGTCGCCCTGTGCGGAGTATTGTGTGCCGCGGTCAAACCGTCAAAACTATCTGCACCAAAATCCTGCTGCTTAAAACCTCCTCCCGAGTGCCTTTCGGGGTAACTCGTCCAGCCAAAACGCCATGACATCATCGCCTCTGCCTTCGGGATTCCAATTCGCCGGAGTAGCCTGCGGAATCAAACCCAGTGGAAAACCGGACCTCTCACTGATCGTGGGTGACCGTCCGTTGGTCAGCGCCGGCGTTTACACCCAGAACCAAATCGTTGCGGCTCCCGTCCAATGGTGTCGTGCCCGCACCCCCAGCGACTCGATTCGGGCGGTCGTCACCAACAGCGGCAATGCCAACGCATGCACCGGCGACCAGGGCGAACGCGACGCCGCGGAAATGTGTCGGCACGTCGCTGACCATCTCTCCGTACAGGCCGACAATGTATTGGTGATGAGTACCGGAGTGATCGGTCAACCGATGCCGATGCAACGGGTGCACGCGGGGATCGACAATGCCGCAGGGAAACTGGGCTCGGGAATCGACGACTTTCATGCCGCTGCCGATGCGATTCTGACAACGGACCATGCTCGCAAAGCCGATTGTCGTCAGATCCAAATCAACGGCAATCCGGTGCACCTCGCTGCAATGGCCAAAGGAGCCGGCATGATCGCACCGAACATGGCCACGATGCTGGGCGTTGTGATGACCGACGCCGTCTTGAGTCCCGAACAAGCTCAACGGATCTTGCGCGTTGCGGCTGAGGAAAGTTTTAATCGGGTCAGCGTGGATGGTCACACCAGCACCAATGACACACTGCTGTTGCTCGCCAGCGGTGCCAGCGAAGTCTGTATCGATGAACAGAATGAAGCGGCGTTCGTCTCCGAGCTGACCAAGCTGTGTGTCAAACTCGCGCGGCAACTGGTGGCCGATGGCGAAGGATCCACTCACGTCATCAAGATCCAGGTGTCCGGAGCCGAAAACGACCGCGACGCGGACGTGATCGCTCGCACCATTGGTGCCAGCCCGCTGGTGAAAACCGCGATCACCGGCGGTGATCCCAATTGGGGGCGAATCGTCTCCGCAGCCGGTTATGCGGATGCCAAAATTGATCCCAAACAAACCTCCCTGAAACTAGCCGGCACAGAAATCTATCGCAGCGGCATGCCACTCTCATTCGACGCTCGCGAGCTCAGCCAGACCATGAAATCCAGCGACGATGTCGAACTGGACTTGGTCGTTGGCAGTGGCCCAGGCACCGCCATCCATTGGGCCAGTGATTTGACAACCGATTACGTCCGATTCAACAGTGAATACACCACGTAAACGTCACGATGCCATCGAAATCTACTGCGCAACAACGTGTCGCTGATCTACGCGATGAAATTCGCAATCACGATCACGCCTACTACGTGCTCGCAACACCAACCATCAGTGATCTCCAGTACGATCGCCTGCTGGAAGAACTGCGATCGTTGGAAACGCAACACCCGGAACTGCTATCGGCTGATTCACCCACCCAGCGAATTGGTGACCAACCGGTCGATCACCTGACCCAGGTATCGCACTCGGTACCGATGTTGTCGATCGACAACACCTATAGCCGCGAAGAATTGCAGGCGTATTTCGAACGCACCGAAAAATTGTTGGAAGGCCAGCAGATTCAGTGGGTGATGGAATACAAAATCGATGGCGTCGCGGCATCGGTTCGCTACGAATCCGGCGTGATGACGCAAGCTCTCACGCGTGGCAATGGGACCGTTGGCGACGATATCACGCACAACATCCGCACGGTCCGCGACCTACCGCTGCGGACGACCGGCCCCAGCCCGCCGGCGATCCTGGAGGTGCGTGGTGAAGTCTACATGACCAATGCTGACCTGGCGGACCTGAACGAACGCCAGGTCCAGGCGGGAGCGGAACCGTACAAAAATACCCGCAACGTCACCGCGGGCACGATCCGATTGTTGGATCCAGCCATCGCTGCGGATCGCAATTTGCGATTTTTCTGCCACGGGGTCGGCCAAGCCGACGGGATCAGCGCCAACAACCATATGCAGTTCCTGCAGGAAATCGCCGCGCTGGGGATCCCGATGACTCCCGACGTGCAGCTCTTTCCAGATTCTAAATCAGCGCTCGACGCGGTCGCAGCCCTCGAACTGGCCATGCCGGATCTGGCATTTGAAGTTGATGGAATTGTGTTCAAAGTCAACGACTTTGCCCAACGTGAGCAACTGGGTATGCGCAGCAAGAGTCCGCGCTGGTTGATCGCCTACAAATTTGAACGCTACGAAGCCGTCACGACGCTCAATGACATTAGCGTGCAAGTCGGCAAGACAGGCACGGTCACGCCAGTGGCTCATTTGGAACCGGTCAACATTGCCGACACCACGGTCTCACGAGCCTCGCTGCACAACGCCGACGAAATCAAACGCTTGGATGTCCGTGTCGGTGATGTGGTGGTGGTGGAAAAGGCGGGAAAGATCATTCCCAAGGTCGTGCGAGTGGAAAAGCATGCGCGGAAACAGAATCTCGCCCCCTATCAATTTCCGACTCACTGCCCCGAGTGTCAGACCGAACTGGTGCGCGACGAAGGCGGCGTCTATATCCGTTGCCCCAACCCCCAGTGCCCTGCTCAGTTGAAACAACGACTCGTCTACTTCGGCAGCCGGGCCGGAATGGACATCGACGGACTGGGCGAGGAAGTCGTCGACCTATTACTTGGGCACAATTTGGTGCACAGCTACGCCGACCTGTATCGGCTGACGGTCGATCAACTCGCGTCGCTGGACTGGCTGAAACAACGAAAAGGCAAACAGGGCGAATTGATCGATGTTAAATTTGGCGAACGAAACGCCAAAAAATTGGTTCAAGGGATCGAAAATAGCGGAACGCGAGGGCTGGCCCGAATCTTGTCCTCGATCTCCATCCGTCACATCGGACCTCGCGTCGCCACACTGATCACCGCCAAGCACCATACCCTCGAAAGCCTACGCGGAGCTGCGGTCGAAGACTTGGCTGACATTCACGAGATCGGCGATCGTATCGCGGAGAGCTTGTACGAGTTTTTGCACAGTGATTATGGTAAACGAACGATGGATCAATTCGCCGCCGTTGACGTGCAACTCTCAGACCCAGAACCGCAACCGATCGAAGGCGGACGGTTGCTGGAAGGAAAAACCATTGTCGTCACTGGAACCCTTCACCACTTCAAACGCGATGAAATCAAGCAGCTGATCACTCAACTCGGTGGGCGAGCCTCCGGCAGTGTCAGCAAGAACACTGACTTCTTAGTCGCCGGGGAAAAAGCCGGTAGCAAACTGACCAAAGCCAAAGAGCTAGGAATCGAAGTCATCAGTGAAGCCGATTTCCAAGAGCGGATCCAGCAAACCGGCTGAACGATCTTGCCGTCGTGATTAAACCGCAACCCGATGCGTCAGTTTTGAAGTTGCGCTTTTGCGTGGGGCATTGGTTTTGGGTAACCCGAAGCGTGAGCGAGGGA